>CAZUIT010000019.1:0-47420 GCA_964620355.1 uncultured Burkholderiales bacterium
TCCTTTTTAGACTAGCTAAATTATATGCATAGCCCACAACTTTTTGACTTGATCCATCCATTGTTACACCATCCATAAAATTAGGGCATAAAAAAAGCCTCTGTTTTTGACAGAGGCCTTGATTACTTAGTGTCGGGGTGGCAGGATTCGAACCTACGACCTCCTGCTCCCAAAGCAGGCGCGATACCGGGCTACGCTACACCCCGAGTCCCTTGTTGATGCGATTCTTAGAGCGATTTTTCTAAAAATATCCCGCATCGGGGCTGCAAATGTAAGAAAAGAAAATACAATCCAAAAACAATTTTAATTTTTTGAAAAAATTGTCAGGACGCATCGGCAAACCCGTCATAGTAAGGAATCGAATAAATCGGGATTTTCAAATTCTGCGTATATTCCTATTAAATAGTCCCAAATGAATCAAAGCTCAAGCGTAAAGACGGGAATCATTCAAATTCATTCTCAGCTTAAAACCTTCCTTCTGGCCCTTCCCTCTGATACCTATGCACAACCCTTGGATCTGCTGCACCAAAATACGATTGGCAAACACTGCCGTCATATTCTTGAAGGATTAGAAGCCTTGCTTCCAGCCAAGGAACATCAAGAAATCAACTACGAAAATCGAAAACGTCAACTGGTCTATGAAATTGATGAACGGGCTTTTTTGCAACGTATGGATGAACTGATTGATACCCTGGCTTCCTACGATTTGCACCGCATCATTCATGTAACACACGAACCTTTTCCAGGTCAAATAGCTCAAGAACAACTTCATACAAGCATTGGCAGAGAACTTTTATACAATATGGAACACATGATCCATCATATGGCCATCATACGACTAGCGGCCACAAGCATTGGACTCGACTCCTTGGTTCCAGAAAACTTTGGTCTAGCTTTTTCCACCGTTCAACATCAGCAGAAATAAAGCATGTGTACGCTCACTTATATCCCTAGCGAAAAAGGCTTCCTCTTTACGAGTAACCGCGACGAGAAAAAGCTGCGTGCTATGGCCTTGCCTCCTGCGTCCTATAGCTTACATGGTCAAGATATCATCTTCCCTAAAGATGGTGCGGCCGGAGGTACCTGGTTTGCAAGCGGTGAAAATCTGCAGCTTTGCCTCTTGAATGGAGGATTTGAACGACATATTCCCAATCCGCCATATCGCTTGTCAAGGGGTATCGTGCTTTTGGATGTTTTCGGATTTCCAGACATCAACACTTTTTACCACGACTATTCCTTTGCTGGGATCGAGCCATTCACCCTTGTTGCTGTCGATACAAAAATGGGACGCCGACTTCAAGAATTGCGTTGGGACGGAGAACATGCCTTTCTGCGTGAATTGACGACAGATCAAGCTCAGATTTGGTCATCGGCCACTTTATACCCGCAGCAAGTACGTCAGAAACGTAAGGAGTGGTTTAGGCAGTTTCTTTCTGAAAAGCCTTTCCCTACTCAAGAAGAAATTCTGGCCTTCCATCAATTTTCTGGGGAAGGTGATAAATCTATTGATTTAGTAATGGAAAGAAACGGAATCTTGCAAACCCTGTCTATCACTTCTCTAGAAATGAAGGCAGGAGTACGCGAAATTTCCTATCTGGATTTAATGGAGAATAAAGCATTCCACCTACAAGGAGGCATTCATGTTCAATAATTGGCGATATAAGGTTCAATTCGAATACTGGCCTGTTTGGTTGGTCTATATCCCTACGCTTTTCGTTTGGGCATATTTCGCTTTTCGTGCACGTGCATTATTCTATATGACAGCTGCTAACCCTGGCATTGAACTAGGTGGGTTCTTTGGTGAGTCGAAGTCGGCCATTCTAGACTTGGTGCCTGAGGCCTACAAACCAAAAACCATTCATATTAATCCAAAGTCATCCACTTGGCTGGATAAACATCGTCGCTACGGACCTTCCTATCCATTGGTAGCTAAACCGAATATTGGAGAGCGCGGAAATGGCGTCGAAGTAATGCCGAATGAAGATGCACTCATCGCATTTCTGAAGAACAAAAATGAAAGTTACTTGCTCCAGGAATTCTCCAATTATACGCATGAATACGGAGTGTTATTCTACCGCATGCCGAATGAAAAAAAGGGACATGTAATTTCCATCACCGGTAAAAAATTCATGGAAATAACTGGCGACGGAGTGAAAAGCATTCGCCAGTTGATGGAAACGAACTACCGCTATTCCTTGCAAATCGAGCGATTGTCGACGCAGCGGAATTTGGAAGAGGTACTGCCAATTGGAAATAAGCTCCTGCTCGAACCCATTGGTAACCATTGCCGAGGCACCGAATTTACCAATGAAAATCATCTAATCAATGAAAGGGTAAGTGAACAATTCACGCGCATTGCCGACAGGATGGATGGTTTTTATTTCGGAAGATTCGACCTAAAAGCCAAACGAGAAATCGACCTGGAAACAGGTGAATTTCTACATATTATGGAAGTAAATGGAACAACCTCTGAAGCGGGCCATATCTATAGCAAGGGCTTTGGAGTATGGAATGCGTACCGGGTAATTTTTTCACAAATGAAACTCATTTATACCATTGGTCTAGCCAACCATAGACGTGGCATCGCCTATTCGCCCTTCAAAGAGTTTACGAGCACGGTATGGAATCACTTTTTCCCTAAAAAAGCCCGTACTTCGACATCCATCGAAGCAAAACAATGGGCTTAGTTGCACTTTTTCTTATTGCCACCGGTATCAGTTTTCTAGGCTCACTCCAGCTTGGACCAGTAAACAGTGAAGTGCTTCGCTTTGCCATTCGAGGACGTAAAAAAGAAGCCCTATTGGTTGGCATTGGTGGCTCCTTGCCAGAAATTCCTTATGCACTTGCAGCGGCCTATTTGATTCAACACCTTCAGCTTGTACCCGGACTTCGTTCCATTTTTGCTTGGTTTTTTATCGTTGTGATTTTTGGGCTTGGTTTGAGATTGATTTTCAAGCAGGCTAAAGACTTGCGGGTGGAAACCTATCAAGTGAAACGTTCTCCTCTACTCATTGGATTTATTTTAGCCTCCTTAAATCCGCAGCTTATTTTCTTTTGGTCAGGGATTTTGGTTTGGCTTGGCTATAAAACACTCACCCTGACGGAAGGCCTTGCATTCGCATTGGGTGCCACATTCGGCGCCTTTCTCTTACAACTTTTCGCTATGCAAATTGGCTCCCTACTTTTCAGATCAGGACGAATCAAAAACCTTGGAACCATGGACCGTATCATCGGCGCCATCCTTGTATTGATAGGACTTTGGGTCGCTATCAAAGCGCTTTTTCTATAGCAACATGTCAGGAAACAGCACCCGCTGCGACAATCTCATATACAAATATGCTTCGCTATTAACCGGAATTTATCTCTCATTCTATGAAAAAGTTCTTACTACTATTGTCTTTTCTTGTTAACGCTCTTCTAGCAGATGCCCAGTATTTAAAAAGCTCCAATCAGGCGATAGATCTTGCATTTTCTAGCAATGGTTCTCAAACAGCACTATCCCTTGGGTGGAGCCATTTACATGGACTCGGAAAGAAGAAAAACTTCCGAATTGGCTATGGAATTCGTTATTCCCAGAATTTCGGGTCGAATACAACTTTTGTTACAGCACCCGCTGAATTAACAAGCGGACAAACTGGATTGGGAGTGCTTTTTTCAGACTACATTCCAGAAAATTTTGATACACTTACATTTTCAAAGTATTCGGTAGGTAGTTTCAATCTGAGCATTCACTTAAACTACCGCATAAAAACGAAATGGGAAGTTGAATTTAATATTGATGCTGTTGGAGTTAGTTTTGGTAAAAAACAAGATACCAAGTATGAAAGCAACAAAAACACAGGCTTTGGCGAAGTTCAACCTGCTTCACCCACCAGTTTAAATCTACTATTGACCAGCGACAACGATATTGGGAGTCTGAATTCCGAATTGATGGCGCGTTATTGGTTTAAACCTACATGGTCAATAAAAGCCGGTGCCACCTTCATCTTTGCTGAATATACCACAAACAACAAACTCTACCTCGACAATGATCGATTCCGAAATAAAGCCCTCATGGGAATGATTGGGATAAGCTATAACCCATTTAGGGGTATCGGGTTGTAGGTCACTGGTTCGTGGAAT
Source organism: uncultured Burkholderiales bacterium (assembly GCA_964620355.1). GTDB lineage: Bacteria > Bacteroidota > Bacteroidia > UBA8524 > UBA8524 > UBA8524. Next base: position 4,123 of record CAZUIT010000019.1, read on the forward strand.
GCTTTGCTCTAACCTAAAACCAGAACCTTTAACTGGATTATTAATCCTTTTGTTCATTACCAAATTTTCAATCAAACACCCATGCGTATACTGCCATTTGTCCTCTGTAGTCTGCTTGTACTAAGCAGCTATGCCGGCCAGCAAGAAATCATAGAAAGCTCCATTCGCTTCGAAATTAAAAATGCAGGAGTAACAGTGGAAGGCTCCTTTAGTCAACTCGCAGGAACGATTGAATTTGATCCGGCGAATTATCCAAAATCTATCGTCAACGTGAGTGTACCGAGCGCCACGATAAATACAGGAATCGGTGCACGTGACGCGAAATTAAAAAAAGCAGAATACTTTGATATCGCAAAATTCCCAAGTATTCGTCTCAAATCTCGATTTTTCGGAAAAGCCACGGAAGACAACGCATTTAGAGGATACTTTACCCTAACACTAAAAGGGGTTAGTCAAGACATCACCATGCCATTTACAGTGGCAAAAGAAGGCGACCACTTTCGAATTAAAGGCGATTTTACGATTAACCGTCGCGACTTTGGCGTAGGTGGAAAAAGTTTCATCATGAGCGATGAAGTCACTCTCCATATCAACCTGCTTCTAACAGACGGCACAAAGAGCCTGAAAAAAGGAAGTCCATTGCCGCCTCAGTCTGAGCATTCTCGAAATATAGACTCCCTAAATTGGATCTTTCTTAAACCCTGATTTATGCTTGTCAAATCTATTTTCTCTTGGGTTTTATCCATCGTCGCATCCCTGATTATGCTTTAAACACTTTTCTATTAATTCAGTGGCGCGGAAGAAAGTATCTATATCTTCAATACTGTAGGTATGGAGCCATGGGGACGCTATGCTAGTGGCATTTCAGAACTTATCGCAGCAGTTCTACTCATCCTTCCTAAAACACGGGTTTATGGCGCATTAATCGGACTTGGAATCATCAGTGGCGCCATTTTCTTTCATCTAACAAGCCTCGGTATAGAAATTAATAATGACGGTGGATTATTGTTTATATATGCTTTAGTTGTATTTTCAAGCTGTGCTATGCTTGGCGTGCTGCACCGAAAACAACTCCCAATTTAATTTCAACAAAAATGAGAAAACATTTACTTATTCCGCTTCTATTTTTCACAGGATTCAGCTTGGCCCAAGTACCTAAGACCATCTTGGTTGAACATTTTACGAATACCTATTGCAGTGTTTGTGCAAGTCGAAATCCCGGTTTATTTGGCAATTTGGCTAATTTTCCAGATGCACTGCATTTAAGCTACCACCCGAGTTCTCCTTATAAACAGTGTCCCTTGAACCAATACAACAAGGATGGAAACGACAAGCGCGCTAATTACTATTCGGTTTATGGATCCACCCCAAGGGTTGTTGCAAATGGCGTTGCTTTGGCCCCTCAAACAGATATAACCAGTTCTCAGTTTATCGATGACATAAAGGGTGAAATGAGCGACTATTCGCTAAACGTCTCATGGTCTCAAACTGGTCCATCCGATTCCATACGAATCAATGTATCAGTTAAACTGGAATCCAGCAACAGTCAAACAAAGGGTAAGATATATATCGGCCTATTTCAAGACACCGTTTTTATGGAAAGTAAAAATGGAGAAGAAAACCCGCCTCACGTATTTCGAGGTGGGAGCATGGAAATTAGCGACTTAAGCTTACCGACTATTGTTGGAAATACAGAAACCTTTGAACTCGTTCTTGCTCCGCTTAGTGACTTAGAAGATGCCTCTTTATATGCCGCTGCGGTGCTCTATGATGAAATGGGTTCCTATGAGCAAGCTGCACGCTCCACAAGTCATACTAGCTTACCTACCCATCTAGCCACAGATTTCGACCAATCATTTTCCATCTATCCCAACCCTAGTCAGAATGCGGTATATCACAATCTTAATACCGATATTCAGGTGAACATTATGGACTATACAGGAAAAAGCCATTATGAAGGTATCTGGAAAAAATCAAGTGCTTTGTCTGCCAAGCTCGAACCGGGTATCTATTTGGTTCAAGTAGCGTTAGATGGTCATGTTCGAATCCAACGTTTGCTGATATATCCCTAGTTTAGAAAAATAAAAACCGGCTTTAGGGGAAAGCCGGTTTAATAAATTGATGGATTACTCCAATCCGAACCAAAGGATATAATCTACCATTAGCATATCAAAGCTAATAAAGAGTTGCAATGCATATTCCCTGCTCTGCTGAGTGGTCTATCCTGATTGTTGAATGGTCTGATAATACATTCAGTACCCGACAGCCTCAAATAACACCTGGCCGGTACAGGCATTTGGATACTGAATTCCAAGCACTTCACTCATGCTTGGAGCAATATCTGTAATCGATACCTTCCGACTGCTCTTGCCGGCTTCAATCCCATATCCAAAGAACAGAATTGGCACATGCGTATCGTAAGAATACCCACTGCCATGAGTGGTGCCATAAGACCAATTTTCCATCCATCCAGGCATTGTTTGAATAAATAGGTCTCCTGATCTTTTGGGATGATAGCCATTTCGAATCAACTCCAGGTATTCTGTCCGTCCGTTCATCACCTCTTCGAGTGTCCACGCACGATATACTTCAATTTCTTCTTGTAAAATATCTTGACAAAATAAGGCTACCTCGTTTTCGGTTAATTTTAGTTCAATGATTTTTGCATGATCAAAATAGACCTGCTCATTATAGATACCTAGAATTAAATTGCTTCCGAATTTTGCAGTAAGAGCCAGTTCAAGTATGCTTTTTATAGAATCTGTGCGAAATACGCCCCCCGGCATACCGTAGTCGTTGAGTAGCTTTGGCACTTCATTCGCTCCATGATCGGCAGTTAGAAAAACACTGTAATTGCCTTTCCCAAATTTCGCATCCATGGCGGATAATAAGCGAGCAATTTCTAAATCCAAACGTAGGTACATATCTTCCACCTCCACCGCTTGAGGACCAAAAAAGTGACCCGCATAGTCCGTGGCTGAAAAACTGAGACAAAGGAAATCACAGTAGGCATCCTCCCCCATTTTCTCTCCCTCAAGAGCGGCTAAAGCTGCATCCACCAAATAACTGTTGCTGTAGGGCGTAAAGCTCAAAAGTTTGTAGCCCCAGTCCTTTTGTAATGTGTTTAAATCATAAGGAAATACGGGCGGATTACCTTTATTCAGCTGTCCTTCATACGGATTATTATCTGGGGCTGAAGCAGTATACGTATCGATTGGATAGAGGGTATTCCAAGTTTGATCGAGGTAACTTAAGGCCTTTCCTTGTTTATTGAAGGAAGTCATCCAATCGGGTAATTTATTCCTATACCAAGTACTACTAACGAGCTTACCCACCTTCGGGTCGAACCAATAAGCACCAGTGGCAGCATGTCCGGCTGGAAAAATAGCGCTTCTATCCTTTACACTTATGCCAATGATCTTGCTACGTCCTGAAGTCGATAAGGCCAATTGATCTGTTAGGGTTATAACATATAAATTTTTTGGTGACATCCCTTTGCTTGTGCTACCTACCCCATCCACACCCGTATCTTCCGAACAGTACATTAAGTCTCCTTTAGAACGATCAAACCAGTCGTTCGCTACGATTCCGTGGTTCGAGGGAGTGGTTCCAGTGTAAATGCTTGCATGACCAGGGCCGGTATAGGTAGGCACGTAATTGTATTGGGCATTGGTGTAAGTAAAGCCCTCGTTCATGAGTCGTTTAAAACCACTATCACAGAAACGATCTCCATAACGCGCTAAAAAATCATAGCGCATCTGATCGACAACAATACCCACCATAACTTTAGGTTGGGCCTGAATGGTAAGCAAACTACCAAGTGCAAGAAATAGAAAGAAAAAACCACGTTTCATGGCGCTAAGATAGGTTTCATCTCAGTAATTCTATGTTAGGTTAATATCAAATTGCAGGGTATCCAAGGCTTCGTCTGAGGAATTTATTTCCTTGCTTAGTCCAAAGACACCACCCAATTTTGCACAAATCAATTCCATGGACATTAGCATTAATACTCCTGCCCTCTTATTCCCAGCAATTAGCTTAGTTATGCTGGCCTATACAAACCGCTATTTGGCCTTGGCATCCGTTGCCAGAAACCTGCATGACCAATACCTCCCGGATAATAAAAGCAGTATCGCCGCTCAAATTCGGAACCTACGTTTTAGGCTTCGATTGGTACGGCAGATGCAATTGTTCGGTGTTCTAAGCTTTCTGATTGCACTCGCTAGCATGTATTTTATCTATTTGGGAAATATGGATGCCGCTCATTATTCTTTTGCAACGAGCATGGTTTGTTTTGTTATCTCACTTATTCTCTCCTTGGTAGAAATTTGGAAAAGCACCGAGTCGGTAGAAATTCACTTGAGCGATATCGAAGAAACCGACCCGGCCTCTATGGTAGACTTCCTGAAGAAAAAAGTCCGCAAATCATAGCTCCTCTCTCAAGCCTCCGCTGTATATTCCCAGTATGAAGTGGATTAATGCCAGTGGACTTATCCTCCAATTCCTTGCTTTTTGGTTTGCAGCGCCTGAGCTACTCGGCGAATCGACCTTAAAACGTTTTGAATCAGGACTTCGTAAATTTATCGGCAGAATTCCTATCCTTCTATTTATGCTTGGAGTAATGGCCTACGCCTTCCTCTTTGCAGTCATCGGTTTGATGAAAGGTTTGGACGCAGCAAAACACGGTATAGAAGAGGCAGAGATGTACCGCTTTTTTTGGGTTTTAGGCACCGCCAGTCTGCTCTATTTCATCTCGATACTTTTCTATAAACGCATTTTAAGTTGGCTCGATAGAAAATTAGCCCTGCCATTAACCGACAAGCTTATCCATAATAATCATACCCGAAAATTGGCCTTGCTGATTGGAGCTGTGCTCTTCAGTTTAGGCTTTGCTCTTCAGCTATTTGCAGTGCTCATTTAGTAGGACCAACTACACTGATTTTTTCTCGGTGAACTCCCTTATCGTCCGTCCAGTTCACCCAATAAATCCCCGGAGAACATGCTCCGTAGGATACATGAATGGATTCGCCGTCTTCCTCAATACGTACAGGAATTTCTTGTCCCAATGCATTCAGCATGGTTAATCCACCAAAGCCGCTACAATGCTCAATAGTGAAAGATCCCGAAGATGGATTTGGGTAGAGCCGATTAGATTGACCTGGTGTTTCTAAGCCATTTGGGTCTTGCAAGGTGAAGGTCCAGATATCACTCCACGGACCTGAATAGCTAGCGTTCTTAGAGCGCACTCTCCACCAATAGTTTTTTCCAAACTTCAATGAGGTGAGGGTATATACTTCGTTGCTCGTAGTAGCGGTTGTTGGGTTGACCATCGACGGACTTTCTGCCACTTCTAACACATAGGTTCCACCATCACCCGACCAAGTAAATTTCGTTGAGACAATGTTCAGTATAGAAGAATTGGCAGGGGAAATCAAGGTTGGTGCTTTGAACCCTGAATCCGTAGTGAAAGTCCAAGTTTCTGAAAACTCTCCAAATTCTGCTCCACTAGAGTTACGGCCAATTACACGCCAAAAATACCTTGTAGAAGGCTGCAGCGATAAAGCATAACTAGTGGTATTTGCTATTGCTTGATTATGGATGATTTGAGTAAACAAACTATCTGTAGCCAACTCATAGCGGTAAGAAGCTGCACCAGAATAACTTTTCCATGTCAGTTTTTCTGAATTTGAAACAGCAGCGGCCCCATTCGTTGGACTTAATAAAGTAGGAGCAATACGATCTCTCGTTGTGAATTTCCAAATCTCAGACCATTCGCCTGTATCTTTCGCATGGAATACCTTTACCTTCCAAAAGTAGGGAGTGCTGAATTTATAGGCGCTTGGACCAGGATAGGCAAAAAATGGATTTTTCACTGTGTCGCTTACTTCTAAATACGTTTGGAAGGTAGAATCTTCGCTTAACCGTAAGATATAGCCCTCAGTTCCAGATTGCGAAGCCCAGTCCAAGGTATTCCCAGGAGAATAATTGACAGCATTATTTTTGGGATAGGTTTGTTTCACTTTATCTCGAACATCAAAAGACCAGGTATCTGACCATTCGGAAGAATCATAGGTTTCAATCGCCTTCACTCTCCAGTAATAACGCGTGCCAAATAAGAGATAACGCTGGTACCAAGTGCCGAGAGAAGAAGCAGGCACCAGCGTATCTATATTATGAGCAGAATTAAGGTTTTGATTTGTGTCTAACTGAACCCGGTAATATGGCACTGCTGGAATTGGATCCCACGTAAATAAAGGGTCTGTTCCCGGGGGCAACAATGGCCCATTATAGGGTTTTACCAAATTAGGTTTGGCAATTGTCGTAAAGGTTTTCTGTTGAAGCACATCAGACCAATCGCTGGTATCTTCATCGTGCCACATGCGCACACGCCAGTAGTACCGCTGATTAAAAAGCCAGTTATTTCCGTCAATAATACCTTTAGCAGCTATGGCACTAGCAGCATCCATTACCGAGTCTAAGGCTAAAGGCGAATTATAAGCAGGTGACGTGTCACATTGAATCTGGAATCCAGTTACACCAAAAACAAAGTAATCCCAGCTAAGGCTATCATGAATGGGAATATCTGTTTTATTGATAGAAGGCCTATAAGTGTTGGGATACCGGCTAATGCTTACCCCCCTCACACGGCACCATTCACTCGTGTCTTTTTGGTGGATTGCCCTAAATCGAAGATAATAAGTATCGCCAAAATGTAAATTACGCAAGGTGTCTTGTCCTACCGATTCGCGTTGAACGAGACGTGGGCTATCAAAGGTATTCACCGTATCATACTCAAATGCATAATACTCGACAAAGTCTAGCTCTGGTTTGCGGACAATGATTTCAGGATCCGGGTCTCGGTAAACAATCATACTTTTTCCATCGTATTTCACCGTCTTAAATTCCCATACCTGCGACCAACGACTGGTATCTCGGTTGGTTAACATCCGAACTCGCCAAAAGTAGTTCGTATTGTATTTCAGGTATTCCACATCTATTCTACCAATGCCAAAAACGGTATCTCGCCTGAGTTCGCTGCTTTGAAACTGATTGCTCACATCCACTTCTATGATAAAATACACATTTCCTCCACCGCTGTATTTTAATTCGACAGTGGTTGGGTGAACATAGATGGGGTTAGGTGCCGAAAGTGTAATGGAATCTCTTGTAATCCCCCACCTAACCTCACTCCAGCCACTGCTATCGGTTCCAGAAAAAGAACGCCCACGCCAATAGTAAGTCTTGCCGAATAAAAGTTGACTATTCAGGTATTCTCCATAATAGTTTGAAGCCGTATCAGGCAGAATCACCACCTGTTTCTCACCAGAATTGAACGTATTCACTGTATCAAACTCATATAAAAAATAGCCATGAGTGGTTTTGCTATGCGAAAAATAATCACCAACAAACCAATCATGATCTGTAGGAGAAGGATACATTAAATGCAAATTGGCACTTGTTTTAAAACTCCATACAGTGGTCCACGAAGAAGAATCATTGGTATTCCTTACTCGGGCTCTCCAATAATAGGTTTTCGAAAAAGCCAAGGGAGCTGTTAGATATGTATAGTAATTTGTGGAACTATATAAGGTTGAATTAGTAAATGCGGCATTGTCTGCCAACTCAAATTCATAAATATATTTTTGTGACTGATACTGAAGCTTTAACCTCGGACTTTGTTCTATTGCCGTATCGCCACTTCCTGGGTAATCCAATTGGGGCGTAGTTAAAGTAGCCCACGCAGGACTCAAACTAAGAATGCAAACAAGTGCAATCAATTGTTTAATAAATGACTTTTTCATTGGAAGTGTAAAATTCAACATGAATGCCTGGATTTCCTATAAAATGTCAGTTCTTTTATCAATTTGCTCGAATAGTAGGATAATTGGTATGATAGGAGTCTTTTGACTCAAATCTGACCGACAAATTCGGAATCCACTAAAAAAAATCACCCTATTTTCGAAGCAAATGAATCTGCTTCGTCGAATTCTACTTGTGCTTTGTGTGCTCAGAGCCATCGGAACTAATGCGCAAAGGGCACAATATATTGGACGGGAACAAGGCTTGCCCACCATGACTGTCTACTCGGTGAATGAAGACCAGCGTGGTTTCATTTGGTTAACTTCAGATCGAGGAGTATGTCGGTATAATGGACTTGAGCTCGAAGTATTTACCGTTGAAGACGGTTTGCCAGATAATGAAATATTCAGCTTTTTTGAAGATAGCAAGGGCCGTATTTGGTTTGGTTCATTCAATGGACAGCTCTGCTATTTTCAGGATGAAAAATTTCACACTGCAGCGAACAGTGCGCTACCCGTATTAGAAAATTCCTCCTTCATAAAGACCATCGCCGAAGACTCCCTTGGGAATCTCTATTTCCAAACATTCCAAGATGGCTTATTCATTCTCAACACAGAAGGAGCACATTTTCACTTTTTACCACGGATTCAGATCAATCAAATGTTTCCTGAAGGAGAAAAAATGGTCATGGCTGCTTCAGATGGGAAAATTTCGTACTTACTAGAAATCACCTTCAAAAATGACCAAATTGATATAGATACGCTCTTTCAAACCACACAATATTCGATTCATACGAATACCGGAATCAAATCACACAATAGCTGGCGTTTTTTCGCCAATATGAACGGGAACTTCCGCAAGCAAATCAGCATAAAAAAGAACCAGAGCCAACTGATTAAAATGCCTTTTGATGCAGACCAAGTCTATTTTCAGCAAGAAGATGCCGATCTACTTTATATTGGCACAGTAGATGGGCTCTATATTCTTGATAAAAACACTTTTGCTATAATCGATAAAAAGCTAGACGGCAAGCAAGTATCGATGCGTCTGAAATCGACAAACGGAATTACCTACTACAGCACCTTACAACATGGTTTATTCTATTTCCCAGAGAAAAACATCACTGAGCAAATTCTTTCTGAAACCATTCGGACGGTTACTCTTTCTAGAGATAGCACAGTGCTTTGGTTTGGCGCAAGGGATAAAATTTTTCGTCATACTCCACATAATGGAAATACCGAATCCATCCCACTACCAGACTCATACGGCAAAAACAATGTGGTTTATCACATCAATGAACTAGGCAAAGACACCTTGCTTTTAGGCAGTGGTAAGTTCAGCCTACTTTACCTAAATGGCAAATTCCTTCCAAGAACACGGCAATCGGGAGTGCGTGATATGGTTCGAGTCCAGGACACCTTTTATCTAGCAAAAGGTACCGGTCTATTCTATGAAATGAAATCAGAATGGCTCCATGATGATTTATCGGCTCAAATCCATAATCCATTAATAGCCAATGAATGGTGCAAGACGATAGAGTACTTCCAATCCAGTTTATACATTGGTACAAATAGTGGATTATTTCAATACAAAAACCATGTTGGCCGCCGGATTTTCCCTAGCATTAAGTCGCGCATTACATCCATTGCCTCAATGGGTGAGGTACTTGCTATTGGAACCGTTTCTGAAGGCTTATATATTATAAAAGACAATAAAATCCTCACCCAAGTACTGCCTGCACTTCCTTCCGTAAATGAACTCATTTTTATCGAACCAAATCACTTGATGGTAGCCAATGATCAAGGAGTATTTGATCTGTTTATTGAGGAGGACGGTACCCATTCCCTTTTATTACGTTACCCTTTATCAAGCTGTAATGCACTGGTTTTAGGAGCAAATAATAAAATATACATGGCCGGACTCACTGGAGCATATCTTCAATCTGCCCAACAACGTTTTTCCTCAGAAAAACCCGCCTTATTTATTCGATCTATTTCCATAAATGGTTCAGAATCCAGCGCTTCAGCATTGAACGAACTGTCCCATCAAGAAAATCAGCTTCAAGTGAGCCTTATTCCAGTTTCCTTTATTCCAGATGGGCGTCTGAAATACGAATACCGCATCAACGGTGGGGCATGGATGAGTTTTCAGGGACCTGAAATGAACCTCGGCCCCCTGTCTGCCGGCTCCTATACTCTTGAGTTTCGTTGCGACAACTACTTACAAACGAGTGATTCAGTTTTAGTAGAGCTTTCCATTATTCCTGCCTGGTTTAACCGCACCAGCGTACAGCTTAGCGTATTGCTTCTATCCCTTGCTCTGCTATTTTTGATATTCAATGAATTTGTCAAACGAAACAAGCGGCGGGCAGCACAAGTATTGGAAATTTCTGAACTCCGCCAAAAGGCGTTTCGGGCGCAGATAAACCCACATTTTCTTTTCAACGTACTTAACTCAATTCAGCATTTTTTTCTAAAAGACCGTGCCTACGACGGACAAGAATACCTTGGGAAATTCGCCAAATTGATGCGCAGTATTCTAAATCATTCGGACGAATTATTTGTAAGTCTGCATGAAGAATTGGAACGCCTCGAACTCTACCTTGAGCTGGAACAAATTCGTACCGACAAACGCTTCGATTTTGAAATAAATGTAGAGCAAGTCATCAATCCATACTCCATCAGTTTTCCTTCCATGATTTTGCAACCTTTTCTCGAAAATGCGATATGGCATGGATTGAAAGGCGATAAAAACCTCATACAGCTAAATTTTATACGCGTCAATCAGAACATGATTATTCTGGTTAAAGACACCGGTCCGGGTTTCGATATTGATGAAATTGAACGAAGTTCCTCTAAAGGAATCAAGCTAATTAAAGACCGAATTGCAGCCATGAATGCGATGTACGAGACACAGATTGTATTAAATTTCCGAAATGAAAACGGAACTACTGTTGAATTAATTATTCCACTAAACATCCTGCAATGAAACTAAGTGCACTTTTAATTGACGATGAAAATCCAGCTGTAGAAACGCTCGAATTGATGCTCAACAATTATTGTCCAAATGTTGAAGTTATCGCAAAAGCGAATTCCGTGGATGATGCCGCTTCCCTATTGAAAAGCACCAACCCTAATCTTATATTTCTTGATATCCGTATGCCAGGTAAAGATGGCTTCAAGCTTTTTGATGAGGCCGATTTATCCAAGTCGCATGTAATTTTCACCACAGCCTATGATCAATATGCACTCAAAGCATTTACCGTCAGTGCAAGTCATTATTTACTCAAACCGATTAGTCCTAACGAACTCATCGCTGCCGTAAATCGTGCCAAAGAAAGCAGTCAACGTTTTGAACATGCTGAGGAACGTTTAGATTTTTTAAAAAATGTTTTAAAAGATCGTACGGTATCATTTCCTGATAAGATACTCGTGCCCATAAAGAAGGGGTATGAAATCGTGAAAGTAGAGAATATTCGCCGCGTAGAAGGCGATCGAAACTATGCAAAAGTGATTCTAAAATCAGATATACACTATGTAGTTGCCAAAACTTTGCGCGAAATTGAAGAAACTTTAAATCCTAAAAAATTCTGCCGGGTACACCAGAGCCATATCGTTAATATCGAAGAAATTGCTGGAATTGGATCTGGCTCAAATGCCGAAATTAACCTGCGTTCGGGAGAAGTCTTACCTGTGAGTCGCAGTCGAAAAAAGGAATTGATGGATTTATTGAAAACACGCTGGTAATCTTGACAAGAAGTGCAAGCCTTTCATCGACTTGATTAAATTTGCGCCTAGAATGGCTTCCCTATCTTATGAGTGAAACAGCAGGAGTTCGTATCAATAAATACCTGAGTGAGGTGGGCTTCTGCTCGCGTAGGGCGGCAGACACCCTCATTGAAGAACGAAAGGTAACCATCAATGGCAAGGTTCCTGAAATGGGCACCAAGGTTCAACCAGGAGATCAAGTGAAGGTTAATGGTAAACTTGTTTCCCCACCCAAAGAAGAATTTGTTTACCTCGCGTTCAATAAGCCTGTGGGAATTGTGTGTACTACCGATACCAAAAGAGAAAAGAATAATATCCTTGATTTTATTGGATACCCAAAGCGCATATTCCCTATTGGGCGGCTCGACAAACCAAGCGAAGGACTCATCTTTCTCACCAATGATGGCGATATCGTCAATAAGATATTAAGGGCAAGAAATAACCATGAGAAAGAATACCATGTTACGGTAAACAAACCAATCAACGCTGCCTTTGTGCAAAAAATGGGCAATGGAATCCCAATATTAGATACGGTCACACGAAAATGTGTGGTCGAGCAAACCAGCGCTAATAGCTTTCGCATCGTGCTAACACAAGGATTAAACCGCCAAATTCGGCGCATGTGTGAATACCTAGGCTATGAAGTCACCAAACTGAGGCGCGTCCGCATTATGAATGTAAAACTAGACTTGGGCATTGGCAAATGGCGGTACCTTACTGCCAAAGAGATGAATGAAATCAACCGATTGGTGGCTGATTCTGCGAAAACTTTCGACGAGTAACGGCCCTTTTCGAAATCTACTTATCTTTGCCGCCTGAAAAATCAAGCACTATGTCAGGATTTCAAGTAACTACATTAGGTCAATTTATCATCGAACGCCAATCGGAAATTCCAGGTGTTAAGGGAGAATTTTCGCGTTTATTGCGTGATATTGGCATCGCAGCCAAAATCATTAGCCGTGAAGTGAACAAAGCCGGACTCGCTGAAATTCTTGGCGAAACCGGGAATGAAAACGTGCAAGGTGAAGATGTAAAGAAATTAGACATCATCGCCAATAACCTCATGATTGATTGCTTGAGCAAAGGAGGCGAATGCTGTGCGGTAGCTTCGGAAGAGGACGAACATATCATACCTATCACCACTCCACAAGCCAAAGATGCCAAATACGTGGTGATGATGGACCCACTCGACGGATCGAGCAATATTGATGTGAATGTAAGTATCGGAACTATTTTTTCCATATTTGAACGTGTAAGTCCTGTTGGCACGGCTCCTACTGATGCCGATTTCTATCAAGCTGGAAATAAATGTTTGGCTGCAGGCTATATGATTTATGGTACCTCAACCATGCTGGTATATACTACGGGAAATGGAGTGAATGGATTTACTCTTGATCCATCTATCGGAGAATTCTGTTTATCCCACCCGAAAATTGTGACACCTAAAACGGGGAAAATATACTCCGTAAACGAAGGAAACAGAGCCGATTTTCCAGAAGGACTTAAAACCTATATCGACTGGTGTCAGCAGCTCGACAAAGAAACCAACCGTCCGTATTCGAGCCGTTACATTGGCTCCATGGTGGCCGATGTACATAGAAACTTGTTGAAAGGTGGTATTTTCATTTATCCAATGACTTCCAAAAAGCCAGAGGGTAAATTGCGCCTCCTCTACGAATGCAATCCGATGGCGTATATCATTGAACAAGCAGGCGGACGGGCCACTAACGGATACGGTAAACGTATCTTGGACCTTGTGCCGACTCAGCTTCACCAACGCTCCCCTATTTTGATGGGTTCTGAAGAAATGGTATTGCAACTTGAGGCACTTCTCGCTGGAGAATCACAAGCACAATGAAAGTTTTTAAATTTGGTGGAGCCTCTGTAAAAAATGCAGAAGCTGTAAAAAATGTAGCGGCTGTCTTGCGGCATTTTGAGGGAGAATCTCTGCTCATCGTGGTCTCCGCTATGGGAAAGACCACCAATGGCCTAGAGCGCTTAGTAAAGGCCTATGTTGACCACGATTCTGCTGCCATGCAGCGCATCTACGACGAAGTCAAGGATTTCCATAACGAAATCATTGCCGGCTTATTAAAAAGAGCAGATAGTCATGCCTACGATGATATTGAAAACTTGTTCATCGAACTTGAATGCTTGTTAGAAACACAGGCCGAAGGAAGCTATGATTATAATTATGACCAGATTGTCAGTTATGGGGAGATCTTTTCCAGCCGCATCCTCAGCACCTATCTAAAAGAATCAGATATTGCTAACCGCTGGATTGATTCACGTAACTTTATTCAAACCGATAATCATTACCGTGAGGGCAAGGTAGACTGGGAGCTAACGTCTACAATAATCGGTCGGAAATTAAAGCCAATTGTACAAAAGCAAAAGGTAGTGACCCAGGGCTTTATCGGTCAAACTCCAGACAAACAAACGAGCACATTAGGAAGAGAAGGTTCGGATTATTCGGCAGCCATCTTTGCCTATGGACTCGATGCTGAATCGGTTACCATATGGAAGGACGTGGCCGGAGTGATGAATGCCGATCCAAAACGAATGCCTGAAGCCGTGAAGATTGATGGGTTGAATTATACGGTCGCCATTGAGCTTGCGTATTATGGTGCCACGGTTATTCACCCGAAAACGATTCAGCCGCTGCAAAGCAAAGGAATCCCCTTGTATGTACGGTCTTTTATGAATCCTGAAGCGCCGGGCACGGAAGTAAGCACCTTCATCCAAGAGGAAAACACCACCCCGTTCTATATATTCAAAGATGATCAGGCTTATATCCGCATATCATCCAAAGACTTTTCATTCATCGCTGAAGAACACCTGACCCATATATTTGCTTTGATGAGTGAATTCAATGTACGCGCCAATGTGATGCAAAATTCAGCCATCAGTTTCTCACTTGTGGTGAACGATGATCCCTTACGAGTAGATGCCTTATTAAAGGCCTTATCTACGGATTATCAAGTGCATTCTGAGCGAAATACTCAATTAATTACGGTGCGTAACTACGAAAATGTAGATCTCCAAAAACTCTTGGGAACACGAAAAGTGTGGTTGGAGCAAAGAGGAGCAAAAGTACTTCAACTCTTGGCTGCAGAAGCTTAAATTCCTTCTTCAACGTATTTGGCGCGGAAAATTTCCGAATAGATAAACGCCTTTCGGGCATCAAAACCTTCCTCTTCAAGAATTTCTTTCCCAACTGAAGCTGGCTCTTCCTTTTTTTGCATTGCTGCCTCTAGTTCTTGTATATGGGTTTCCAAAGGAGTGTCATCCGTTTCAACGCTGTATGATTCTTGATTCAAATGCTCACTCCAATCAAATTCTTTTTGTGCCTCGTAGCTGCTTCTAGCTGAAACTTCAGGTACATGATCGATAGCTTGCTCGTATTTTCGTTTGGGCACGGGAGCTGGTTTAACTTCTTCTTCCTCATAAAGAATTGTCTTTTCCTTGCTTTGACCTTCTAAATTTCGTTTTAGAATTTCTTGCAATTCTTCCTCCCATGATTTTTTCTCAGGCGTGGGATTGACATCCGGATTTGATCTTGACTGCGCATCTTGTCGCTTCTTCGCCGCTTTCCTTGCAGACACGACCAAGTAAATAATCAGACCAACAACGTAGAAAAGGATTTTAAATTCCATATACTTGTCATCAAATGTAAGGCATAATTTGGAACAAAAAATCATCTATACCCTGCTTTTAGGAAGCAATCTTGGCGATAGAAGACGTTATCTAGCTGCTGGAACTAAACTTTTGGAAAAATACGGCCGACTTTTAGGAGCGAGTTCCATTCAAGAAAGCAAGGCCTGGGGGAATATCGATCAAGCTGATTTCATCAATCAAGTGCTTTTATTGGAGTCGGATTTAGAGCCTCAAGAAATGCTCGATGTCATACATGATATTGAAGAGGCCTTGGAGCGCACCCGCGATGTAAAATGGGGCCCTCGAACGCTGGACATCGATATTCTATATGCTGAAGCTTGGGTGATAGAAACGGAAACTTTAACCATTCCCCACCCTTTAATTGCTGAGCGTATGTTTACGCTTGTGCTTTTAAATGAAATTGCTCCAGACTTTCTCGATCCGAAAACGAAAAAAACTTGCGCAGAAATGCTAAAAGCATTGCGTTTAACTAGCTAATGCTATTGCGAACTTTTTGAGTGAATTCGCGCAGCGCTGCTTTAAAGTCCATCCCACCAGCCATCATCTCAAGAATATATTTGGCTGCATAAGCATGGGTGAGTTGCTCTCCTTCATCATCCCCTTCTATTTCTATCTTAGGTTTTTCTCCATCAAGAATTGCGGCCTCAGCCAAGGACACCTCCTCGAGCGAATAGATCTCTACTAATTTTTTAACGCTTGGGATCTTCATGTTAGTTCATTCCATTAATTAAGCGTTCAACCACTTCTTCCTTGGAGGTGAAGTCGGAAGCCAACAATTTCCCATCTTTAAAAGTAGCGAAGAAGGGCAAATTGCTCACCCCTGCTAACTGCCGGGCTTGTGGGCTTTGTTCTGCATTGACGTCTAAAAAAGTGATCCCTTCATATTCAGGGTTTTCAGACATGCGGCTAAACTTGGGAGCAAATAAGCGGCAGTTACCACACCAGTCGGCATAGAACTTCACCACCACTTTATCCTTAGAACTAATTATTTCACTAAATTCTGTGTCAGAAACTTTATTAACCATTGTAACGAATTGAGGTATGATTGATGTTGCTACATCAAATCAGGTTCCAAAATTACTAAACCATTTACAATTCATATTGTTTCCATTAAGCCATGCAAGGATTTCGATTTAGTGACTTCAAAGCTCCCAAAGGAAAATCGACTTTTGATATGCTTTTTGATATCTTCAAAGAACTGCTGGTGTTCACCTCTGGCGATGTTGATGAGGCCATCAACTGGCTCACTGAGCTAGACAAAGAATACCAATTGACGAGCAAAGAGTATGGTATAGGCGATTTTATTGAAGACTTAAAACGCAAGGGCTACCTGCAAGAAGAAAATCCAGAATCGGGAATTTTGCTCCCAAGTCCGAAAACTGAAAAAATGCTTCGAAATGATGCTTTAGAGCAAATTTTTGGCAAATTGAAGAAAGGATTAAGTGGACAACATGGTACACGCCTCCCTGGCAAAGGAGATGAAACCTCAGGCAATCTTCGTCCTTACCAATTTGGCGATTTACCTGAACAAATTGACATGACCGAATCATTACGCAATGCCCATGTGCGAGGCAACAGTGGATTTGGACTCACCGAAAATGATCTCGTGGTGCAGGAAACTGAGCTAAAAACACAGATGTCAACTGTCTTGATGATTGACATTTCGCACTCCATGATTCTCTATGGTGAAGACCGTATCACGCCAGCAAAGAAAGTCGCCATGGCTTTGGCTGAATTAATTACCACACGTTATCCAAAAGACACCTTAGATATTCTCGTATTTGGCGATGATGCATGGCAAATAGAAATCAAAGACCTTCCCTATTTACAGGTGGGTCCATATCACACCAATACGGTTGCAGGCCTAGAATTAGCTATGGATTTGCTGCGCCGAAGAAAAAACCCAAATAAGCAGATCTTTATGATCACTGATGGAAAGCCTAGCTGTTTGAAAGAAAATGGGGGCTATTACCAAAATTCCTTCGGTCTGGATAGAAAAATTGTAAACCGTTGTTTGAATATGGCCTCAGCAGCCAAACGATTAAAAATTCCTATTACAACTTTTATGATTGCCCAAGACGCCTACCTGCAAGCCTTTATTCAAGAGTTTACAGAAGCCAATGGAGGCAAAGCCTTTTTCACAGGTTTAGGTGGACTAGGCGAAATGATTTTACACGATTACGCACGCAATAAAAAACGACGCTATTAAGCATGAACGCACCCGAAATTAAAACCCTTGGCGAATTAAAAAAGCAAGGCTATATCACACGAAGCATCCGTGAAGAATTAAGAGACAATCTCATCCAACACCTCCGCGAAGGTCAAGAGCGATTTTCAGGCATTATTGGCTATGACGATACGGTCATCCCTGATCTCGAACGAGCGATTTTAAGTGGACATAATATCAACCTACTAGGATTACGCGGACAGGCCAAAACCCGTATCGCACGTGGAATGATCGACCTATTGGATGAATGGATTCCCATACTTGAAGGTACCGCGATGAATGAAGACCCCTTCCATCCCATTTCTTCAGAAGGCAAACGCATCATCGAAGAAAAAGGAGATAAAGCACCGATTTCTTGGATGCACAGAAGTGAACGCTATGGAGAGAAATTAGCGACACCAGATGTGAGCACTGCAGATTTAATTGGGGATATCGACCCCATTAAGGCTGCCAATCTCCGGCTGAGTTATGCCGATGAAGAGGTGATCCATTATGGCATCATACCCCGTTCGAATAGAGGAATCTTTGTGATCAACGAAATTCCCGATTTACAGCCAAGGATTCAAGTTGCCTTATTCAATCTTCTTCAGGAGGGAGACATGCAGATTCGAGGTTTTAAACTTCGAATTCCTTTAGACATACTCTTTGTTTTCACAGCAAATCCGGAAGATTATACGAACCGAGGTTCGATTGTAACGCCATTAAAAGATCGAATTGGTTCACAAATTATCACACATTACCCAAAAACACGGGAAATTGCACGTCAGATTACAGCCCAAGAAGCAGCATTAACTCATGCCCAGCGTGCCCATATTGCTTTGCCCGAATTGGCACTTGACCTCATCGAACAAATCAGCATCGAAGCCAGAAAGAGTGAATATGTCGACGCTAAAAGTGGAGTTTCAGCAAGACTGAGTATCTCTGCATTGGAAAATTTAGTTAGTGCCGCAGAGCGGCGCATGTTGCTCAATAAAGAAGAAAGCACACAGATACGCATCAGCGATTTCCAAGCCCTGATTCCGGCAATAACAGGCAAGGTGGAGCTCGTTTATGAAGGCGAACAAGAAGGTGCGGGTATTGTGGCACAAAAGTTAATCGGACAGGCAATTCGATCCTTGTACGCCGAATATTTTGGCGACCCGGAACGTTTGAAAAAGAAGACGGATAAAAGTCCAACATTGGAAATCGAATCCTGGTTTGCAGATGGAAATCAAATCGACCTAATGTATAGCATGACCCAAAAAGAGTTTGAAAAATCTTTAAATTCTGTGCAAGGTCTGAAGTCTTATATAGCTGCTAAAGAACGCGATACAGATGAAATGCTTTGGATGGAATTTGTATTATTCGGACTATCAGAATACTCCCGTCTCAACCGAGAGAGCATAGAAGCAGGAGCACGTTTTGCTGATTTAATGGGAAGCTATTTCCGATTTAATGAAGAGGGAGAATAGAAAACACCTCGGTTTTCTTAATTTGCCCTAAACTCATCCTCATGAAAATACGCAGTGCTACCCTTGCCGACACCGCATTAATTGCAAAGTTCAACCAAAAAATGGCCCTCGAAACGGAGAATAAAATCCTAGCCGACTCTCTGATAATCCCAGGTGTTGAAGCCATACTTAAAGACGCAGTAAAAGGCCGATATTTTGTCGCTGAAGAGGAAGGAATCATTCGTGGTCAGCTTATGATAACCTACGAATGGAGCGATTGGAGAAACAATACCATTTGGTGGATTCAAAGTGTTTATGTGGAAGAAACATTTCGCGGGAAAGGCCTGTATAAAGCGCTATATGAAGAAGTGAAAAAAGAAGCCCGCTTGGCACTGGTAGACACAATTCGCCTCTATGTAGAAAAGGAAAACCAAACCGCGCAAACCGTTTATGAAAAACTAGGTATGGAAGAAACGGTCTATCAGATGTACGAGGCTACTCTGTAACGATTTCAGCATAAATAGGGTTTACCGTAGAGTAGCGAACCATCACCTTCCTCGAACGAGGCAAATCGTATAAACTCTCTACTGACATGATTTTTTTGTATGTTTTTCCTCCTACCTTGTACTTGTAGTAAACGATATAATTCCCTTGGTACCTCACTTCAATATCTCCAGAAGTAACCGCAGAATAATTGGCGAAATGATAGGCCTGCATAAGGTTGGCCGCCGCAATTCCTGCTAAGATCGAAAAGGTCATACTCAGAATCAAGTTCCGCATAACCCTGCTAGAGATTTTGAATTTGATCTTTCCCTTCAACTCTTGATACAGATAGCGCGTATACCAAAGGTTTTGTTCACGCACATTGCCAATTAGGATTAGGAGGATGGCAAGAATTAAACGAGCCGGAGAAAAGCTATCCATGGTATAGAACCAATTACGAAAGATGAGAATTGAACCGGTAGCAATAATTGCAATATTGAGTGAATGCCGGAGCCAAAGTGGTGTTCCAGAGTTCAACTTATTCCAGTCACTTATAATTTTCTCTTCAGCCTCCCGCTTTCTGCGACGGATAAGTTCCTCCCGCATCTTCTTACGTTTGGCCTCCTTCTCCTTGGCTGGATCTTCATCCTTTACCAGGATATTCATGCCCGATAGCCGAAGATCATACTCCCGCTTCGTATCGGTCTCTCCTAGCACATTATAGGCATTGCTTATTTCTTTAAAGCGCTCCTCAGCTTGTTTATTCCCAGGATTTTTATCCGGATGAAAACGAACTGCCAATTGCCTGAAAGCACGGCGAACGTCTGTCAGGTTAGCGTAGTCCGGAAGTCCGAGAATATGATAAAAACTCCGTTGCAAATTCTATATTCGAAAAATAGTGGCTGTACAAAATAACATCTTGAAACGCTTTTGGCATTGGCCATTGGGACTCTTTTTTCTTTTCATCGCTTGTAGATCAACGAAAATGCAATCTAATATTTTTGGAGAACAGGAATTTAGCAATCTTACCAACAACAAAGAATGTTTGTGGCTTAATCAACCTGTTGCTACTTTGGATCCTGAGCTAAAAGAGCAATTGCGTATAATGCACCCGGAAAAGTACCGCTATAAAGTTTACCTCGGCTGCTGGTGTAGTGATAGTAGAAAACTTATCCCTGAATTTGAAGCGATACGGGCAGAGTTTTCCATTCCTTCTTCACATATTCGCTATTTCTCTCTCGATATTGATAAAAAATCACCAGCTGCAACAGAACAATCCGATAAGATTGAATATGTGCCAACCATTATTGTGTATGATGGGGATAAGGAGATTGGGCGGGTTATTGAGGTAGCTGAACCAAATTTAGGGTCCGTCTTCCTTGGGCTTTTCTGATTTCTTTACAAAATGATAGCGGTAAATAATAGGCCGCGCTTCTTCTGCAATTTTAGGCTCTCCCTGCTCATCCACCTCCCAATAAGGCGCTATGCCGTCCAAGTCAGAATCATCCCAAACCTTTTTTTGATCATCTTTTGGACCTTCTTTACGGAAGACAAATGCCAAAACCAATCCGCTTAAGAATCCCGCAAAATGGCCTTCCCAACTGACCCCAGGCTGTACCGGAAACATGCCCCAAACCAGTGAACCATAAAGGGTAATCACTCCGAAGGAAATCATAGTAAGCCCCTTATTCTTTCTAACAAAACCGCTGGCCAGCAAGAAAAAAGCCAGTGAATAAACCAAGCCACTTGCTCCAATATGGTAAGAGCTAGGTCTACCAATCGTCCAAAGCCACAATCCATTCATCAACAATTGCCAAAAAACAAGTTCCCAGGCAATTTTCCGAAAGAAATAAAACAAAGCAGTTCCGAGCACCAAAATAGGAATGCTATTTGAAATCAGATGCTCCCAATCACCGTGCAGAAAGGGGCTAAACAAAATTCCACGCAAACCCTCTATATGCAGCGGATGAACCCCATATACTCCCCAACGATAGCCTCCAAAGTACTCCAAGATAAAGGCAAGCCACATCACCACCACTAGTAAAATTGGTGGCAATAGGGCCTGGACAAAATCTCTTCTTTCTTTGTTCATTCTAGTAAGGGTTTTGCTAAAAGCGGGCCTATCCCTACTTTTGTCGGCAAATTGTCAGGAAATGTTTGGAAAATTAGCAGAAGCAAAACAAAAAGCCGCAGAAATTAAGGAGCGATTGGAACAGGTCTCTGTAATGGGACAATCGGATGACGGCAACATTAAGGTAGTGGTTTCTGGAGGTCGGCGAGTGCTCGACATTCAATCTGGCAACTGTGATATGAACAGCATCGAATCCAAAACAGAATTAATTCAAGCGATGAACCGTGCGTTGGAGCAAGCCGACAAAGTGGCAGAGAGCGAGATGTCGGCAATTGCCAAAGACATGCTCCCTGGAGGACTTGGTGCATTGGGGTCCATGTTTAAATAAATTCCAATCATTAAATTCCAAAAAAAACAGCCCACTTGGAACTTATATACGATTTCAGAACCAACAATCTTTAAATCTACACCTATCCCTAAATCAAAAAACATGTATACGAACCTTCTCACTGAAATAAAAGGAAGTAATTATTGGATCAGTATCAATCGAGCAGATAAAATGAATGCGCTCAATATTGATACGTTAAGAGAAATTAAACTGGCAGTTGAAGAGGCCAATAAGAATGCTGCTGTTCAAGTTATATTTCTCACAGGAGTCGGACAAAAAGCCTTTGCAGCAGGGGCTGACATTGCCGAATTTGCTTCATTTAGTGTGGCTGAAGGAACGAAGATGGCCGCCGATGGACATTCAGTGATGGACAGCATTGAGCAGTCAACTAAGCCAGTAATTGCCTTAGTAAATGGATTCACCTTAGGTGGAGGATGTGAATTGGCAATGGCCTGTCACCTTCGTATCGCTTCAGAAAACGCACGTTTCGGACAACCCGAAGTGAACCTAGGACTTATCCCAGGATATGGAGGAACCCAACGCCTTTGTCAAATCATCGGAAAGGGAAAAGCCCTTGAATTATTAATGAGCGGCGATGCAATTAAAGCAGACCAAGCACTTGCTTTGGGGCTGGTGAATAAAGTAGTTTCAATTGAAGAACTTTATACTGCAGGAGAAGCCTTTGCTACCAAGCTGAGTAGTAAATCTCCACTTGCCATAGCGCGAGTGATTGAATGTGTCAATGCGAATTATGCTTTTGATCAAGACGGATTCGAAAAAGAGATTAAAGAATTTGGTGCTAGTTTCGGAACAGAAGACTTCAAAGAAGGTACCCAAGCATTTTTACAGAAGAGAAATGCCCATTTTAAAGGCTTCTAAGCACCATTGACTAATTTTTTAAATAAAATCAATTCAAAAACTTAGTTATATTGATGAAAATTCGTTTATCTTGTTGACCGATTGAAAGGTGGACCTAACCCTTCCCCTGGAAATCACGGATATAAACCAAACATATTATGGCAAAAACACCTACGGTAGTCATTGCTGATGACCATCCTATATTCTTGCTTGGACTGAAGTCTGTGCTCGAAAAAATGACCGACGAATTTGATTTGATCGGTGTAGCAGAGAATGGAAACCAAGCATGGGACCTCATCAAAAACAAAAAACCCGACATTGCTTTATTGGATATTGAAATGCCCGACATGTCGGGACTCGACCTATGCGAAAAAGTTAGAGCGGAAAATCTCTTTACGAAAGTAATAGCTTTAACGGTGCATAAGGATGAAGACATCTTCAACCAAGCGCTTGAGGCTGGAGTCCATGGTTATATACTAAAAGAAAACTCCATTAACGATTTATCGGAAGGCATTAAAACAGTATTGAGTGGAAACTTCTTCTTCTCGGCTTCTGTTTCTGGATTCTTATTAAATCGTACGGCTCGAGCTTCCCAAGCTGATATTGAAGTAAAAGGTCGCCGTCTTACGAAGACCGAGAAATACGTGATGCGCATGATTGCCGAAGGGCATACAAGCAATGATATTGCGAAGAAAATGCGGATTAGCGTAAAAACTATCAATAACCATCGTGCAAATATTTGCAAGAAATTGAACCTCAAAGGCACCAATAGCTTGCTCGTTTATGCGATGAAGAATAAAGAAAACTTCGTATAAACTCCCAAACGGAGTTTACAAAATTCAAATTCCAAATTCCAAAGAAAACTTCATTGAAGAACTTGGAATTTGGAATTTTTATATTGGAATTTAGCCGCTAGGCTTAGAGGTATTTATCTCCGTACTTGAGCTTCATATCGGAAACAATCTGTTTTACCTCCTGCTCTCGGCTGCGATCAGTAATGAGCAATACCTTGTCTGATTCTACAATGATTAGGTTATTCACTCCATTCACGACCACTAGCTTATCTTCGGGCACACAAATCATGTTTCCGCCCGACTCAACTGCATTGACTAGCAATCCATTCACCGCATTTCCTTGCTCATCCTTATCATACACATCGTACAAAGAAGACCAAGTCCCTAAATCCGACCAACCAAAATCACCTGGATAAACGAAGGCATTCTCTGCTTTCTCCAATACACCATAATCTATTGAGATATTCGTACACAATTGATAGGTATTGGCAATAGTTTCCGCCTCTTTTTCCGTCCCAATAGAATAAGCAGCATTTGCAAACAGCTGATTAATTTCTGGTAAATGCGCCTCAAAGGCCGATTGAATACTCTGCAGGTTCCAAATAAAAATTCCCGCATTCCATAAAAAATCACCGCTATCCATAAAGGTTTGCGCTAATTCGAGTGTTGGTTTTTCGGTGAAAGTCTTTACTTGATGGATATTTTCAGACACCATTGCTTCCTTATGCTGAATATAACCATACCCTGTATCTGGACGATGTGGTTTAATTCCAATACATAATAAGGCATCGTTTTCTTGAGCAAATTTCATCCCATCATTACAAATCGTTAAGAATGCATCCTCTTGCAGAATTAGGTGATCGCTCGGAGCAACAATACAAACTGCCTCCGGATCTAGTTTTTGAATGCGTTGGTTGGCATAAGCAATGCAAGGAGCTGTATTTTTTGCAAAAGGCTCCGCTACAATCTGACTCAAGTCCATTTCAGGGATATGTTGACGAACTAAATCGACATACATCTCATTGGTAACGATAAAAATATTTTCCGCTGGAACAATTTTTCGGAAGCGTTCATAGGTCTGTCGCAACAGAGATTTCCCCGTGCCTAGTATATCTATAAACTGTTTTGGATTCTTTTTTGTGCTCACTGGCCAGAACCGACTTCCTACCCCTCCTGCCATGATTATAGCATACTTGTGCTTTTGATGCATAATGTGTTAAATTCGCGTTAAATTCAAAGATGCCTATAGTTTAGACCCCTACTATTTTAATCGGTTGCAAATTTAGTCAAATGAGTCGTTTTAGACTTGTTTTTTAGACCGGTTTTGTTTTAATTTAGCATAAGGCTTAGCGCTTATAACCATGGTAGAATCTATTGATTTGAAGGGGGCCCTCAAAGAGTTCTTCGGGTTTGATGCTTTCAAAGGCAATCAAGAAGTCGTCATCCAATCGGTGATGGAAGGAAAAGATTGTTTTGTCATCATGCCAACTGGGGCGGGGAAATCACTGTGTTATCAGTTACCTGCTCTGATTTTGGAAGGTACGGCAATCGTAATCTCTCCACTAATTGCCCTGATGAAAAATCAGGTTGACTCCATTCGTGGATTTGGTAGCACCGATGCGGTGGCCCATTTCATGAATAGTTCGCTTACCAAAGCGGAGACGCAAAAAGTACGTGCCGATATCCTAGAAGGCAATACAAAATTGCTATTTGTCGCACCCGAAACCTTGAAAAAGGAGGATACGGTTGAATTCTTAAGGCAAATAAACATCTCCTTTGTGGCGGTCGATGAGGCACATTGTATCTCAGAATGGGGACACGACTTCCGTCCGGAATACCGCAATATCAAAAAGATTGTTAAAGAAATAAGTGACGTACCGATGATGGCGCTTACGGCTACCGCTACACCAAAAGTGCAAGCCGATATCCAAAAGAACCTTGGAATGAACGACGCCACGGTCTTTAAATCTTCATTTAATCGCTCTAACCTTTACTATGAGGTTCGTCCGAAAGACAAAAAAGAGCGAGTGATGAAAGACATCGTTTCCTTCATCAAAAACCGCAATGGCAAATCGGGTATCATCTATTGCCTCAGTCGCAAAAAGGTAGAGGAAATCGCCCAAATGTTGGTAGTGAACGGGATCAATGCCCTTCCATATCATGCTGGGATGGATGCAAAAACCCGTGCTTCTCATCAGGACAAGTTTTTGATGGAAGATGTCGATGTTATAGTAGCCACCATTGCCTTTGGTATGGGGATCGATAAACCCGATGTGCGATTTGTAATCCATTATGATATTCCTAAATCTCTCGAAGGATATTACCAAGAAACTGGTAGAGCCGGTAGAGATGGATTAGACGGTGAATGCCTTCTCTTCTATAACCCCGGAGATATTGAGAAACTGGAGAAATTCATGAAAGACAAGCCCGTTTCGGAAAGAGAAATTGGCTCCCAGCTTTTATTTGAAACCTCCTCCTACGCCGAATCTTCGCAATGCCGACGTAAAATGCTCCTCCACTATTTCGGAGAAAGCTTCAATGAAGACGATTGCAATAAAATGTGCGACAATTGCCGCCATCCGAAAGAAAGATTCGATGTGAGCAATGAAATGACCTTGGTAATTGAAGCCATTCAGTCACTCGGTCCAAAACACAACCTTAAGCATATTGTTGAGGTATTAAAAGGAGTAAAAAGCTCCGAGGTAGCTGATTACGGTAACGACCAAAGTGTGTATTTCGGAAAAGGTGCTGACCAAGAACCAATCTTCTGGAAAGGCGTGGTACGTTTGGGTTTGCTTAACGGACTTCTTTATAAAAGCATTGAAAACTACGGATTACTCAGCGTAACCGATAAAGGAAAAGAATACCTCAACAACGCTTTCAAGCTTGAAATGTCAATCGACAATAGCTTCGCGAAAGTCAATGAAGATGAGTTCGACAACGCACAGATGGAAAACATCTTCGACGAGACACTCTTCGCTATGTTGAAAGAGCTTTGCAAGAAAGTTGCCAAGCAAAAGAACCTCCCTCCTTACGTGATTTTCCAGGAACCTTCATTGGAAGATATGGCTACGAAATATCCTATCTCCATGGAAGAGATGGAGAATATTGTAGGCGTTGGTAAGAATAAGGTGATCAAGTTTGGAAAACCCTTCGTTGAAATGATTGGTCAATATGTGAAGGAAAACGAGATTGAACGTCCTTCTGACATTGTAGTTCGCTCCGTTCCGAATAAGTCCGGAAAAAAAATCGCCATCATCCAAAACATCGATAAGAAAATCGGCTTGGATGTGATTAGCAAGAACAATGGCATGACCAATGAAGATTTAATGCGAGAGATTGAGAATATCGTGTACAGCGGAACAAAGCTCAACCTGCATTATTATATCAATGACATGCTTGATGAAGAGCGCCAAGAAGAGATTTTTGATTATTTCAAAGAAACCGAACTCGATTCTATTGATGCCGCCGTGGATGAATTCGATGGCGAATACAGCTTCGAAGAAATGCAGTTGATGCGAATTCAGTTTATCTCTGACATGGCTAACTAGTCCATAGTCGAGGGACCATAGACCATGGCTTGTTGTTCCGATGGAGTAGAGTCCACTGTCGGCAGTCCACGGACTGCGGCTGTTTGCTCGTGATGATTAGGTTTCAAGATTTTTGGTAACGGCGTTTAGTGGCCCGGTGAGGCGAATTTATTTGCGTCTTCCGTATGCGTCCGCCTTAGCCATTAGCAAAGGTGGAGTCAAATTAGGCTGCATTAAGGCAAAAATGGCATAATAGAATAAATCTTTCCTCAAACCATAATTCGCAAATCACCCTCCTACACTGAATAAGCTTCGGCGGGCAGGCAAATCATATCCCGATAGCAATCGGGACATAAATACGTTGATCTACAAAGTACACATAATGAGCAACCTGTGTAGAACAAAAACAAATTCAACAATCTTTCTTTCAAATTTTCATTTCTATGCTTGTATGAATTAAGATTCTTCTTATTTTTGCATCCCCTTAGGGGACGATGTCCGATGGTGTAACTGGCAACACGTCTGGTTTTGGTCCAGAAGAGTCTAGGTTCGAGCCCTAGTCGGACAACGCTAAAAATCCTTTCAGTTTACTGGAGGGATTTTTTTTTGCCTTGAGAGGGAGTCCACGGTCGACTGTCGACAGACCACGGCAAAAATGACCATAGACGATGGACCATAGACCATGGTTTTGTTGATCCGCAGCAGCAATTCGAAATCTCGAAACTTCGAATTCTCGACCAGTCTAAATCCGTCGAATATACCTCACCCGAATATGCGTTTCGAATCCATGAATTGAACCTACTGTAATGGAGCCTCCACCTGCTAATTGACCTCGCTCCTCGTAATAATTACTCAAATCGCTGACGCCTAACAGGCCGATGGAAAAGCATTCCTTTTCAGAGAAGCGATAACCAACCGCTAAATTGAAGGTGCTTGAAAGGACAGCGCGCGATGTCAGGTACCTGCTCTCTTCATTAATATGCTCAGCCAAAACGAGTGCTGGCCGAAGTCCTAAACCCATTCGAGGATGCCATTTTTTCTTACCGACAAATTCAATTCCGAGCGGCAGAGCCAATAAATGAGATTGAATATCCAAATTTTGACGATAGGCATAGGCAAGTCCTCCTTTTAGGTGAAATGGTAAGCCAATAGTTTTTTTGGAAGAGGAAGCGGATATCAATAATCCTAAAGGACGATTGTACCCCGCTGGAATTGGAATAGGCGGAATCAGACCACCAGAGTAGGCATTCTGTGCACCAACAGATACTCCAAACTCCAAAGCATTTTGTGCCTGCGCTGAATTGGCAGTTAGTCCAATCAGGTAAACCAAAAAAAGCAGTATAGGGATGTTTTTCATGTATTGAATGCAGGTTCAAATTGGGTAAAAATAAGAAATCCCATTGAATGGTTTCACTTTTAGTCCACAGTCGACTGCCTTGTTGATCCACTGCAATTTGCCTAAATCTCGAAAACTCTAACCATCTCATAATCTCTCATCACTTCGACTGACCGTGATTATTGTAGTAACCCTTCGTTTCTATTGGCCGCTCAGTGACCGCTGACTAAAAAATATTCATCCATCTAACCATCTAACAAACTCATTGTCTCTCGCTAAGTCGACCTTTAACATTTTATTCACATTGCCCGATACTATACCCTGTTTAGCTACCTTTGCAAAGTCTTAAAAATCATTGCCGTGAATAGCGCTTATAAAAACCCCGTCAAGATCTTTTCAGGAACAAGTTCTGAATACATTGCTACCAAAATTGCCGACCATTTCGGACAAGAATTGGGAGAAATCAGCCTTAGTCGTTTCAGCGATGGTGAGCTGCACGCCAACTTTGTTGAGAGTGTACGTGGTTGTGATGTCTTTTTGGTTCAATCCACTTTTGCTCCTTCAGATAACTTGATGGAACTTTTGTTGATGATTGATGCTGCCAAACGTGCTTCGGCACATTATATCACTGCGGTGATTCCTTATTACGGATTGGCCCGCCAAGATCGTAAAGACAAACCTCGTGTTGCCATTGGCGCCAAAATGGTTGCCGATATTTTGATGGCCGTAGGCGCGCATCGTGTGATGACAATGGATTTGCACGCGGCACAAATTCAAGGATTTTTTGATATTCCGGTAGACCATTTGGATGCTTCGGTAATCTTCATTCCGTATATCACCAACCTTAAACTAGAAAACCTAACCATTGCTGCACCAGATATGGGGGGTACGCCAAGAGCCCGTTACTTCAGTAATATGCTCAATTGCGATTTGGTGGTATGTAATAAAGAGCGCAAAAAAGCCAATGAGATTGCAGGTATGACCGTAATCGGAGATGTGCAAGGCGCTGATGTGATTATCGTCGACGATTTGGTTGACACCGGTGGAACATTATGCCTTGCAGCGAAAATGATGAAAGAGCGTGGTGCACGTTCGGTTCGTGCTTTTTGTACACATCCAGTTTTATCTGGTAAAGCTTACGAAAACATCGAGAATTCAGAATTGGATGAATTGGTGGTTTGTGATACCATTCCATTGAAAAAAGAGTCGGCAAAAATTCGCGTTTTGAGTACTGCTCCTCTATTTGCTGATGCCATTCGTAATGTGGTAGAATACGGATCTATTAGTAATTTATTTAAGATTAGTAATTCTTACCAACCTTCGCTAAATTTGCAGCCCAAAGAAAATTAAGAAATGAAAACAATTCTGCTGAAAGGCCTTGAAAGAGAAGCAGTTGGAACCACTTCTGCAAGAGCAACGCGTGAAGCTGGTATGGTACCTTGTGTACTGTATGGTGGTGAAACGCAATTGAACTTTGCAGTTTACAGCGATGACTTTAAAAACCTTATCTACACTCCGAACACCTATTTGGTGAAAATTGAAGTGGGTGATAAAACCTTTAAAGCAATCGTTCAAGAAGTGCAATTCCATCCAGTGAATGATACCCTCATTCACGTTGACTTCCTCGAAGTTAAGGAGGATAAGCCAGTTGTACTGTCTGTTCCAACTATTGTAAAAGGAAACTCTCCTGGTGTTAGAGCCGGTGGACGTCTAGCCCTTAAATTGAAAAAAGTACGTATCAAAGGTATGTTGTCAGACCTACCAGATGCGATTGAGGTAGATATCAGCGCTATTGAGCTTGGTAAATCTATCAAAGTGGAACATATCAATATTCCAAAAATTGAATTATTGCACGCACCTAACGTTGCAATCTTGACCGTTGAAGCCACACGCGCTACACGTCAAGCTGCGAACGACGCTGCTGCACTTGCTGGAGGAAAATAATCCCCGAGCACAATGCATTAAAAAATCCCGGAGCTGCTGCTTCGGGATTTTTTTTATGTCTTATTCATGGATGGATACTTCTACAAGTCTCCACCCTTGAATTGAATTTATTGTGTGACCTTGCTCTTTCCAAACTCCTTGTTGATCTTCAATTACTTTATTTGGAAATAAAACGTACAGCTTACCGTCATGAACACACATCATATGATTTTCCCATTTCTGACCAATTAATTGTGTTGGCGTTTCTAAATAAAAATAAGCCTCACTATACACATTCAAAAGATCAAAATGAAGGACTGTATTTTGAACTCTTCGTATCAATAGTAGGCTATCTGAAAGAAACTTAATACCCATGATTTGGTCTGACTGTATGACATCACTTGTGATTTTTCTCCAATAATCTTGATGTATTTTTTGAGGCCCGAATTGATAGACATCAGTCCAGATTGAAATAGAATCTGCATGAATGGCATTTGGATATAACGAGTCCCTATCGCAGGTTGAGAATAGGCTCAATGCATGAAGAGCTGGTTTATAAATTTCTAACCTATTACTCGGTAGATCAACCCTTGCCATTAAATTTCCAGAGGGCGAAAAATCAAAAGGCTTATGACTATTAATCTGTGCCATGATATTTCCACAGGTTTTTAGGGTAAAACTATCAACGAGCAGTAAACTCTTTTTGTCAATTTTCCCAATAAACATGTCCTTACAGCCACCCTCACATGTATTATCAACATGAAAATCGGTGGTATAAATGAAGTCCTTCGTTTCTACCCAATCTTCAAAACTCCCATACTTCCCAGTCATCGTTGTAACACCGTTCACAGCGTCAATCACTTCGAATAGCTCATATTTCGAATTCGTTTTTACATAGACCAAAACGATGTTATAATCTGTTACGAATAAAAAAGAATCGGTTAATCCAAACCCAGTGAGTTTCGAGAGGTTGCGATCCACAGGAACTTGAAGGGTTTGAACATACTCCAAGTTGGAATCTTTCAAAACAAACAAATCCAAGGAATCATTATCGAGTTGCATAGGGCGACCATTGGAATGAAGCCAATACAATTCATCGTGGTAAAACGATATCAAATCATTGCCTGCAGGACCATATTGAAAAACTGACAATTCAGGAAATATTCCTACTTGGCGTGTTTCCAGTTTCTGTGCGAAACTAGCTTGACCTAGAAGCGCAAAGAAAATCAGGCAAACAGAAATTGATTTGAAGGTCATATTGGAGCCATTGGAAGAAGCAGAACGAATAGTCTGATTGAAATAGTGACTTTCAATATAGTAAAAAATATAAAAATATGACTACGAAATAACCTTGAGTGATTTATGGGTGCTTAGGTTTCGTCGTCCTTCGGCAAGGGACCATTGAAAGTTGACTTTTAGCCGCTAAATAAATAACATTGTAGTCAGGTAGAGCTTGGCCTGTCCTGAGCATATCGAAGGGTCGAGACCCTGGCCATCAGAAGGCTCGAATAGTCACAGCTTCTCGACAAGCTAATCCTTCGCTCAAAAAGCTATGGATTACGCGGTCGAAGTGACTTCTTGTATTGATGCTAAATCAATTTTGTCTCACCCTCTCAAATCTCACCCTCTCATGTCTTTTATCATTTCATATTATGATACACGTTTTGTACGTCATCATCTTCTTCGATACGTTCAATGAGCTTGATTACATCTTCCACCAATTCTTCAGGGACTTCCATCTCAGATAGGGCGATACGTTGCAACTCAGAAGTGATTGGTTCGATACCTAAGGTTTCGAGTCCTTTTGACATATTTCCGAATTCCTCAAATGGGGTATAGATATACCAAACTTCCTCGTCTTCGTCTTGTTGAATTTCTTCTAGTCCAAAATCAATCAATTCCAATTCGAGTTCTTCGATGTCTCGTCCTTCTGGATTGATTTTAAACACTCCTTTACGGGTGAAGATAAAATCGAGGGAGCCCGTTTTACCGAGTGAACCACCGCATTTATTGTAATGACTACGAATATTCGCTACGGTTCTATTGATATTGTCTGTTGCACATTCGGCCAAGATTGCCACACCACCTGGTCCGTATCCTTCATATACCACCTCTTCATACCCTGATTCATCTTTGGATGAAGCTCGTTTGATGGCCGCTTCAATTCGGTCTTTGGGCATATTGATTCCTTTGGCATTTTGCATCGCCACGCGCAATCGCGCATTATTCGATGGATCAGGACCACCGGTTTTTACTGCTAATGCGATCTCTTTCCCTAAACGCGTAAAGCCTTTTGCCATCGCGTCCCAACGCTTCATCTTCCTGCCTTTGCGGAATTCAAATGCTCTTCCCATAGTGTGTAAAAAATATTCTCAAAAATGCAGCTAAAACAGCAGAAACGCAACGATTAACATTGATTATTAAGACGTGAGACGATGAGATTTGAGATGTAAGACGTGAGAGGGTGAGATGTAAGACGAGAGATGATAAGATGTAATACAAAAATAACAATTCACAATTCACAAATCACAATTCATAAATCACAATTCATAAATAGATTGCTAGTCTTCGGTAGAATCAGCGGGGGTCTCGTCGGTTGGTTCGCCGCCGCCTTCGGTTTCTGTACCCTCGTCGTTATGGTCTTCAATCTTGGCTTGTTGCAATAAGATCGGCTCGTCGGGGAACATAATTTTCATCAATTCGCGGATGATGAGATCTCGGTTGTTTACACGTCCGCCTGATGAACCAGTGAAGTTATTGAGGATTACAAAGGTTACGTCAGATTCAGGGAATTCAATCAAACCGGTGCGAAAGCTATTCCAAAAGCCGTAATGCAAGACAACTGGCATGCTATCCCATTCCCGCATTCTCCATCCATACCCATATTCTGATTGGCCACGTCCTCGTGTATAAGTGGTTTTAAAGATATCGTCGCATGTTTCGTTGCACCAGAGATGATCCGCATCAAAACCTTTGGAGAAACGCATCATATCGTCTGCTGTTGAGTAAACGCCCTTATCCCCGGCAATACCGTTGCGATAATCTGTTCCGTATTCCAACCAAGAACGGCCTGTCCATCTATAGCCTAAAATTGGGGTAGGACCATTTGCACTATCGGTTGCTGGATTAAATACATGGGTATTGCACATGCCCAATGGATCGAAGATTTCTGCTTTTACAAAGTCACTGAACCTTTGTTCGGTAACGCGTTCAACGATGGAGGCAAGCAAGGCATAATTGGTATTGCTATAATCGTAGCGGTAGCCTGGGGTATACATGCAGCGGTATTTTTTGATGGAGTAAAAGCTCACCAAATCTTCGTTGCTCATATAATAATCATTCTTCTGCTTTTCCCATTCTAACTGCAAGCGGTAGATATAATCGGGAATGCCAGAAGTATGTGTAAGTAGGTGTTTGATCTTTACCTTATTGAATTGCATCAATTCGGGAAAGTACTTTGTGATCTTATCTTCGGTGCTGATTTCACCTTGTTGAACCAATAGCATGATGGCTGATGCAGTAATTGGTTTACTCACTGAAGCCATCTGATACGGCATATCGTTGGTAATTGTATCCCCCGTTACCCGGTTGGCCACTCCCATCGATTGGTGGTAGACTATGTCCCCACGTCTTGCTACGAGCAATGTTCCGTTGAATAAGCCTCTTGTATGAAGTGCCTTAATAAAAGAATCAATTTGATGCGATTCTTGTTGTCTTTGGTAATCAAGTTGGGCGATGAGAAATTCACCATCCCCTTCACTGTCCCCACCTGATTTGGTAGAGATAAAGAAAAGTAGAAGTAAAATAAAAGCGATACCGCGTTGCATGGTGGTACAAGTAAGCAAATTGTTATCCAATTGTTAGAGAATAACGTTAAAAAGGACTCACAACAGTATGTCGACAGTCCTTTTTTCTATGCGTTTGTAAAAATTAAAGGGTATTGATCTTGATTCGTTTTGAAAGTTCGTCGACGTCGAGTTTGAATTTCTTGTCGGTTTCCATGAGGTCGTTCACCGTTTGACACGCGTGAATCACGGTAGAGTGATCCCTTCCTCCGAAGTGCATTCCGATTGTTTTCAAGGACGACTTGGTCAAATCTTTCGCGAAGTACATTGAAATCTGGCGGGCTTGAACAATCTCACGTTTCCGTGTTTTGCTTTTCACCATATCGATGCTGATTCCGAAATAGTCGCAAACCAATTTCTGGATATACTCGATAGAGATTTCCTTCGACACGTTTTTCACGAAGTTCTTTAGAATCTGCTTGGCCAAATCGAGGTCAATTTCTTTTCGGTTTAACGAAGCTTGAGCCAATAGGGAAATCAAGGCACCTTCCAATTCACGAACATTGGTATCAATGCTATGGGCAACATACTCCACCACTTCCCTATTTAGGGTAATGCCATCGGTATACATTTTATGCTCCAAGATCGCCACACGTGTTTCGAAATCAGGAATTTGCAAATCAGCACTTAGGCCCCATTTGAAACGAGAGAGCAAACGCTCATCCATATCTTTCAAATCCTTCGGTGCCCGATCAGAGGTAAGAATCAATTGTTTTCCGCTCTGGTGGAGGTGGTTGAAAATTTGGAAGAAGATCTCTTGGGTCTTTTCCTTCTTTGCAAAGAAATGTACATCATCAATAATCAATACATCGAGGTATTGATAGAAATTGACAAAGTCGTTATTGTTGTTATTTTTCACGGAGTCGATAAACTGACTCATGAATTTCTCGGCCGATACATAAAGTACCACCTTGTTTTTGTTTACCTGCTTAATGTGATTTCCAATCGCATGAACCAAATGGGTTTTTCCCAAACCTGTTCCACCAAAAACCATCAAAGGATTAAAGGCTGTTCCTCCTGGCTTATTCGCCACTGCAAATCCTGCAGAACGAGCCAAACGGTTGCAATCTCCTTCAATAAAGTTTTCAAACGTGTAATTCGGATTAAGCTGCGCATCAATATTAATCTTCTTTAACCCAGGGATGATAAATGGGTTTTTAATATTGGTGCTGATATTCAATGGAAGTCCTACTTCATTTTGTTCCGCACGCGCCGCACTATTGGTTGGAACATTGATGGTATAGGGTTTGTTTCCTCCACTTCCGTTCTCCACAATGATATTGTATTCCAAACGAGAAGCTGGTCCTAATTCTTGCTTTAAAGTTTTGCGTAAAAGTGTAACGTAATGTTCCTCCAACCACTCGTAAAAGAATTGGCTAGGGACCTGAATGGTCAGCACCTTATTTTCTAGTTTGATGGGCTTGATCGGTTCAAACCAAGTCTTGAAGCTTTGCGGATTTACGTTGTCTTTTATAAGCTTCAGGCAGTTCTGCCAGACGGTTTCACAGGTCATTTCCATTTGAGTAGACATATTCAGTATTCTGTTCGTAAAATTGTTCTTAAAAAAATTATAAAAAAAATTAAAAGCGGTTGAATATTAAGAAACTTTTAACATAGAGTTATGGGCCTTTGCGGCCGTTTTTCCTTTCGTCCAAATTAGGTCCAGTCGTCCCAAAATGACACCTCCCCAACCGGCCTGATTAATGGTAACTGGTGACTGTATTTTGTTCTTAATTTCATCCGGTTTCTCCATAAATGTATGGGTGTGCCCACCCAATATTATGTCGATATTTTCTGATTGGCTCGCTAATACCTGATCAGAAATTTTATTTCCTGAGTACTTGTACCCAAGGTGCGATAAACAGATAACGAGATCACAGTTCTTTTCTTGCTTTAAAAGGGCAGCATATTTATTTGCAGCTTCAATTGGGTCTTGGTATTTTGTTGCTCCATAAAGTGCTTCTGGGACCAATCCATCAAGCTCAATACCAATCCCCAAGATTCCCACTTTCCACTGACCTTTATCCACAATTTTATACGGAGCAAATTTTCCAGCCAATTCCGTTTCTGAAAAATCGTAGTTGGCGCATAAGATTGGAAACTTTGCATGTGGCAATTGTTTTTTCAATCCATTCAATCCTCCATCAAAATCATGGTTTCCCAAAGTTGCCGCATCATAGCCCATTTCACTCATGAGTTTAAACTCGAGTTCTCCTCCATAAACATTAAAATAGGGTGTTCCTTGAAAGATGTCGCCACAATCCAATAAAAGCACCTCATGTCCTTCTTCACGGATTTGCTGAATCAGCTTGGCTCTTTTGGCAGCACCACCCTGACCTTGCAATCGACCCCCATCCATAGGAAAGGGCTCAATGCGACTATGCCAATCGTTGGTATGCAAAATCACCAGGCGTTTCTCCTCCGACTTTGCCCATGCAGTTAGCGGCAGCATTCCCATGCCCATTCCAAGCAATGAAGCTTGTTTGATGAAATTCCGGCGATTCTTACTCATGTCCTATCCACCTTAAAGTTCCAGAACTAGGAAATTCAGCTGTTAAATTAATCTCCTCTACTAAAGCATCGCGAATCAATCCCAGGTATTCTGGTTTCGATCCATTTTGCAAAACCGCGTATCCATCGCCTCCATTATACATGTAGTCGTTGGCTACGAGGGTATATTCTTTATTTAAGTCCAAGTCAGCTCCGTCTATAGATATCTGACTAATTCCTTCTTTAACGCTCACAATAGCTCCTGAAAGTGGCTCTCCTCCTCTTTCTTCGGCGATTTCGAGAATATCCTTCAATAGCCTTCCCTTTACAGTCAGCACCACCATCAGGTTATCGAATGGCATTAACTCGTACATCATACCCAAGGTCACAGGACCCTTTTTTAGGTATGGACGACGAATTCCTCCATGATTCAACAAAGCCACATCTACCGATCTATTTAGCTTACGCGCTGCATTGGCCCTGCAAGCATCAGCCATCCATAGTCCAAGATTTCCATTTGGCTTGTTCTTGGTTAAATCCAACGGCAAATCCACAAGCTTCACATCCATCACAGAATCAATATGCTGTTTGTATGGAAGGGTCATTGCTTGGATGGATGAATCAACGCCTAAGCTGTCAATTTTGTAATACGTTGGCTCAATGGATTGAAGATTCCAGCTGCTGCATGCTTGTCCGAATAGGACAATAAACAACAAGAGATATTTAACTGAATTTTGCTTCATTTTTCAACAGGGGGGTGCAAATAAACCAAAAACATTCAATGAGAAATATTTGGATTTCTAAAAATATGGATAAAGATAGCTAAGTGCTTGATTGCCTTGCTAAAAAAACATGAAATAAATGTGGGAAACTAGCTCCGATAAGCTTTCATAAGACTTCGGAAGACAGTTCGAACTGGACTTATCCCCATTTTTAGGTCATCCATTTCTTTCTTCCATACTTCATGATTCATTTGGAAGTTTTTGAAGTCGCGGAGCAATTCCTCTCTTACCATCTCCATCAACCAAGCCACGTCTTGATTATGCCGGTTCTTTTCGAAAAAGCCATTGGTCGTGGTATGCAATTGATAAGCTTGGAGCATTTTATAGGTCGCATCCATGCCTTCCATCAATAAAGAAGAAATGGTTTCTACTTTCGGGATCCAACCCGATTCTTGTTCACGGAATAAGTGTAAGGCATTTCGGTAATCAGCGGCGGCTCGTTTGGCAGGTTTGGCATTGTCGCCATCTGACTTATTAATAAGGAGTGCATCGCAGATTTCCATGATGCCTCGTTTGATTCCTTGTAATTCATCTCCTGCACCTGCTAACATGAGTAAGAGGAAAAAGTCGACCATATCGCGGACCAAAGTCTCACTCTGCCCCACTCCTACGGTCTCCACTAAAATCCAATCATAACCCGCTGCTTCACAGAGGAGAATACTTTCGCGGGTTTTGGAAGCGACTCCTCCGAGGGTTCCGCCTGATGAACTCGGACGAATAAAGGCCTTCGGATTCACCGACAGCTTATTCATGCGGGTCTTATCGCCCAAGATGCTACCCTTGCTCAAGGATGAACTTGGATCGATGGCCAATACAGCCACCTTATGTCCTTGTTCGGTTAAATAGGTTCCAAAGGCTTCTATAAAGGTGCTCTTGCCCACACCTGGAACTCCGCTTATTCCAACTCGGATAGATTTCCCAGCATGAGGAAGGATTTCAGATAATAAAGCTTCGGCAAGCGCTTGGTCTGAATCGAGCTTACTTTCAACCAAGGTGATGGCACGCGCAAGCATAACGCGGTCGCCAGACAGGAGTCCGTCGCGGTATTCGGCTATGCTCAGTCTTTTGCTCACCCGCGTGCTATCAAATCATCTAGAATTTTTGCCGCGGCAGTTGCTATAACTGTACCCGGACCAAATACATGACTTACGCCTTGTTCGAAGAGGTAAGGATAATCCTGTTGCGGAATCACCCCTCCAACAACCACCATCATGTCTTCGCGGCCTAGCTTTTTCAACTCAGCAACCACTTCTGGCACCAAGGTTTTATGTCCGGCTGCCAAACTGCTCACGCCCAAAACATCCACATCGTTCTCCGCGGCTTGCATAGCGGCTTCGGCTGGGGTTTGGAAAAGCGGACCAATATCTACATCAAAGCCTAAGTCGGCAAAGCTAGTAGCAATCACTTTTGCACCACGATCATGACCGTCTTGTCCCATTTTCGCCACCATAATCCGTGGGCGTCGGCCTTCTTTGGTTTCAAAGGCATCGGCTTTGGCGCGGGCTTCTAAAAAGTGCTCGTCCATTTGAATTTCTTTTGAATAGACCCCAGAAATCGAGCGAATGGTAGCCTGGTAGCGACCATATACCTTTTCCATGGCCAAGGATATTTCACCCAAACTCGCACGGAGTCGGGCGGCATTTACAGCCATTTCTAAGAGGTTGCCTTCTCCGCGGGCTGCGTCTTCTAGCGCTTTAAGTGCTTGTTGTACGGCTGCTTCATCACGAGAATCACGCATGGCTTGCAGACGCTGGATTTGTCCGTCGCGCACCTTAGCATTGTCTACGTCGCGGATATCCAATTCGGAATCCGACTCCACTTGATAGCGGTTTACGCCAACAATAATTTCTTTCTGAGCATCGATGCGTGCTTGCTTTTTGGCCGCCGCTTCTTCGATACGCATTTTAGGGAGTCCTGTTTCTATGGCTTTGGTCATACCTCCTAGCTCTTCCACCTCATCCATCAGCATACGCGCTTTTTCGATGAGCTCGGCAGTGAGTTGTTCGACATGGTCTGAACCTCCCCAAGGATCTACTTCTTTGGTAATTCCTGTTTCTTCTTGGAGATAGATTTGGGTATTCCGTGCAATACGAGCTGAGAAGTCGGTAGGCAAAGCAATCGCCTCATCCAAGGCATTGGTATGCAAACTCTGGGTTCCACCAAAGGCTGCTGCCAAGGCTTCAACACAAGTTCGGGTAATATTATTAAACGGATCTTGTTCGGTGAGACTGTAACCGGAAGTCTGACAATGCGTCCTTAATGCAAGCGACTTGGCATTTTTAGGATTGAACTTGCTCACCATTTCGGCCCAAAGCACTCGTCCGGCACGCATTTTCGCGATTTCGACAAAATGGTTCATGCCAATGGCCCAGAAAAAAGAAAGGCGGGGTGCGAAGGCATCCACATCAAGTCCTGCTTCGATTCCTTTGCGGAGGTATTCCAATCCATCGGCTAAGGTATAAGCCAATTCTATCTCTGCCGTTGCCCCTGCTTCGTGCATGTGGTAGCCCGAGATGGAGATGCTATTGAACTTCGGCATCTTCTGCGAGGTATATTCAAAGATATCGGCAATGATGCGCATGGAAGGAGCTGGCGGATAGATATAGGTATTCCGAACCATAAACTCTTTCAGGATATCGTTCTGGATGGTTCCTGTAAGCGCCTCCGGACCGACGCCTTGTTCTTCAGCTGCTACAATATAAAAGGCCAAGATGGGCAATACCGCACCGTTCATGGTCATGGAAACGGACATCTCTCCCAATGGAATCTGGTCGAAGAGCAATTTCATGTCTTCCACTGAATCGATGGCTACTCCTGCTTTACCTACATCGCCTGAAACCCGCTCGTGGTCCGAATCATATCCGCGGTGGGTGGCTAAGTCGAAGGCAACGGAAAGTCCTTTCTGACCCGCCGCTAAGTTTCTTCTATAAAAGGCATTGGATTCTTCCGCAGTCGAGAAGCCCGCATATTGACGAATCGTCCAAGGACGAATTGCGTACATGGAGGCATAAGGTCCGCGTAAATACGGCGCCTTCCCTGCTCCTGCTCCGATATGGGCAAATGACTTGGTTTGGCTATTTCCTTTATGGATGGATGCTCCTTCGAAGTGAAGGTCGTCCATAGTGAATTTCTTAGTCATGAGTAAGTCCCTCCAATTCTTTTAAGGTATTGTATAAAGGACTGCGTGCATGGATAAATCGGGTCACTCCTTTTGCTCTCAAGGCATCTTCGAGTTCTCCCGGCGCTCCAGCCAATGCAAAGCGTAAATCCTTATTTCCAGATGAGGCCAGGCTTGCTTTATCGGGCAATACCAGGTTGGCATAATCTTCATCCGAGGCACAGAGTACATATAAGTTGGCTTTCGGCAAATCCTTTCCTTCCCAGACCATTTCTTCTATCTCCCAATTGCCGCAGCGTAGGAAATTATCGATAAATCCAGCACGGGCATTGCGCATGGCGAGGTTGCCGAACTTCAATAAGATG
The DNA here is from genome assembly GCA_964620355.1 of uncultured Burkholderiales bacterium. Lineage (GTDB taxonomy): Bacteria > Bacteroidota > Bacteroidia > UBA8524 > UBA8524 > UBA8524. The sequence continues at coordinate 45,008 of CAZUIT010000019.1, forward strand.
GCCTTCTTCAAATGACCGGTATTCTTCAATGCATGGAAAATATGCGAAGCGTGAAGCGGACGCATAAATCCTTCTTGTTCTGGGCTGAGTGCGGGAGTCTGTTCTAATGTAGATGGATATTGATTCACACCTAGGAAGAAGCGTTTTCTGTTTTTTACTTCACCCAAAATCTTCGTCCGACCTTCATCCAAAGCTTCCTCTAATTGGCCTGAACGCACAAATTCAAAGAAACCTCCTTGGTCTTGTATATGGATGAAATAACTCCAAGCTTGTTCCGCCAGAAGGAAACTCATCTCTTCAAGGAAATAAGAACCAGCAGCCGCGTCGCGCACAGAGGCAATTCCTGTTTCATTCAATAAGACCAATTGAATATTTCGGGTAATACGGGCCACAAAAGCAGCCGAATCTTTTTCGTTTGAGCTGAAGTCTGTCAGCTGAATTCCTGCACTTCCCCCGAGTATGGCCGACATCGCAGACGTGCTTAATCGCAACACATTGGAATAACGGTCTAATTCACTCAAATAGGTTTCGCTCGACATGCCCATTAAATAAGGACTTGGTGCGCTATCATCCACCAAATGCATCAAATGCAAGGCAATGCGGAATTTACAGAGTTCAGTATAGTATTCTCGTCCGCTACTCAAGTTGAGCTGAACGTTATTCTTATTGTTCAGTTCTTGATACCAGGCTAGCGCTAATCCGAGTTCTTGTTCGGCTGGGAGTCCTGCATTGGCAAAAACGGCCGCATCTATCGTTATAGAGCGAAACCCAGGAAGTAAAGCTTGAATAGCTGCTGATTGGGTATTAAGTTGCTCCAAGTGATTGGCCAAGTCAGTAGCCGATTGACTGCCACTCAAATCCATATGGATAGACCCTTTGCAGTCCTTCAAATCAAAACCCGCCAATTGGACGAATTGATTCAAGGCCTTAGCAAATGCTGTATGATGAGCAATTGGGAGGACAAAGCAACACTCGATATAAGGGAGTCCGATTTCCTTTAAAAGGGTCGGAAGTTGACCGAGGTCTGGCTCCATCCATATAAAGGTCAATGCACTGGCTCCAGCATTCAGGGCATCGAGCGCAAGTGTATTGGCTGCAGAAGCGGTAACCACATGAATGGCGTCATAAACACTCCACTCTTCTGTTTCTCTGCCGAATATCACTGGGTATCTCCGCTTGAGTTCTTCTGCGCTGTAATACGGTTTTATGGATAGTCCTGTGGATGAAGTCCAGTTCAGACTCTCCAAGGCCTTTCCTTTAAGTTCTTTGGTCGCTCTCTCCGACCAGTCGGTATAGGTATCGTTTACGTAGGTGCTGCTCAAAACCTGCTTTGCTTAGTCGAAGATTAATTTAAACTCTTTTTTGAGGAAGTCAATGGCCTTATCGGTAGGCACTTCTTCATTACGGATCATCGTATCCAAAATCGCCCGACTCAAATCAACACCCGATGCATCCGGACCAACTTCCACGTAACATTGATTGATGATCATAATCAACTGATCTTTTACAATGCGAATGAGTTTCCATGACTGCGGAGAAACATACAGTTGTTGCGCCACGTTATGACTAAATTCCTCATTGATCGCATGGGTAAGTTGTCCTTTTAACTGTCCGGAGCTCATATCAGCAGTCGTTAAACGCACCACCAATTCGCTTGGGTTGATCCGCTCTAGGAAGAGGATCATCCTTTCGTAGGCCTGCATTTTCACGGGGGTAATTTGTCCGGCACTATCGCGTTTTGAATCCAGCAAACGCTTTTGGTAATCGTTGTCTAGATACTGCTTCAGCACATAATAGGTGACCAAGAATACAGCTAAGGCCGGCAGGGTTAGCTTAAAAATCTCCAGTACAAAACTCATCCAATCCATAAATTCTCTATTTATCTTGAAAAAATCGCTTCTGCAAATGAACAAAAAGACGGGCGATTAATGTTTAAATTTGCAGCATAATGTCAGTTCCCATTCAATTTACTCCACGCGCCCTCGATCAAATCCGCAAATTACGGGCATCCATGAACTTGAACGAAGAAACCTACCTGCGTATTGGCGTGAAGGGAGGAAAGGGATGTATGGTAGTAGAAAAACTCCTCGGCTTCGACCAAAAAACAGACAATGACGAGGTCTTTGAGGTGGAAGATATCCAATTTGTGATCCGCAAGGGCGAGAGCTTGTACGTGGCCGGCATGGAAGTAGACTACCTCGAAGAAGGAAATAGCAAGGGCTTTTTATTCAAATAGGCGCGATTTGTTCGTCATAGCGCAGGAATTAGACTCGGCTTAGGAGTTTGTCGCAGAGAAATTTGACGCGGAGACGCGGAGGCGCAAGACAATTGCTTTCGCCGGAGTAAAGGCGCGATTTTTTCGTCGTAGCGCAGGATTTAGACTCGGCTTAGGAGTTTGTCGCAGAGAAATTTG
>CAZUIT010000019.1:47520-54649 GCA_964620355.1 uncultured Burkholderiales bacterium
AGCGCAGGATTTAGACTCGGCTTAGGAGTTTGTCGCAGAGAAATTTGACGCGGAGGCGCAAGACAATTGCTTTCGCCGGAGTAAAGGCGCGATTTGTTCGTCGTAGCTTAGGAGTTTGTCGAAGCTTAGGTTTTCGTCGCAGTGTAAAAAAGGACGCGGAAGCTCCACCTACGCTGAAAAAGCTCACACTTACGCTTCCTATGTCAGCTGCAGCGTACGCAGTCGGCGGACGGTGACGGAGGCGCAAAACAGTTGCTTTCGCCAGAATAGTGGCGCAGTGATTTTTCTCCTTCCCCGTCCGCCATAGCCGACGTAGGAGGCGACGGCGGAACTCATCACCCCTCATCACAAACTGCCCTAACCTGTAACCCGTCATCCTGAGCGAGGCTTTTCGCCGAGTCGAAGGGCCAGCACCGGGCTCTACTACAAACTTAAATTTAGTACTAACGTTTCAAGAGCCCCTTTCACCGATAATTTTAGCGCAATCAGCGAAACGGTAACGAAATACCCGTCAATTCATTTAGCATTGCACTGTGAAACTCCGCGAACAAATCCTCATCGCATTAGACTCCATTCGGGCCAATTTGGTGCGTTCTATTATTACGAGCTTAATCATTGCTTTGGGGATTGTCGCATTAGTGGGCGTACTCACTTCGGTGGATGGCATCAAAAGCTCTATCAATCAAAAGTTTGCTGAGATTGGTGCGAATTCCTTTACGATTATGGACCGACAAGGTTCTGCTCGATATGATGGAGGAAATCGCCGTCAGAAAATAGAATATACCCCCATCCTATACCGCGAGGCGACTGCTTTTAAGGAGCAGTTCAAGTTCCCTTCTATGGTGAGCATCTATGCCGATGCTTCTGGGGCTTCAACGGTAAAATTTGAATCCAATAAAACCGACCCGAATGTTTCCGTTTTGGGGATTGATGAGAACTACCTCGATGTAGCAGGATATACCGTCGACAAGGGAAGAAACTTTAGCATCAGCGATATCCGTTTGAACAATAATTTCGTGATTATTGGAAGTGATGTAGCGCTAAGACTCTTTAAAAACACAAATGCCATAGGGCAAAACGTCTTGGTAGGATCTGCTGCCTACCGCGTGATTGGGGTAATGAAAGAAAAAGGAAGCTCCATTGGTTCTGGAACGGACCGTATGGTATGCATTCCGGTTTCCGTGGCCAAAGAGAAATACCTCAAATCCCGCACCTCCTATTCCATCAATGTTGGTGTTAAAACCCCGGACTTGCTGGAACCTGCGATTGGTGAAGCCACGGCCATGATGCGTCGGATAAGAAAACAAAACATCAAGGAACTAGACAATTTTGAGGTGGTAAAAAGCGATTCTATGGCAAATGAGCTTATAAGTAACCTACGTTTCTTAACCATCGCAGCGACTGTCATAGCCTTTATCACCCTCGTTGGAGCAGCCATTGGTTTATTGAATATCATGCTCGTTTCGGTAACCGAACGTACCCGCGAAATTGGAACCCGCAAGGCATTGGGAGCCACGCCGAAGGTTATCATGTATCAGTTTCTCATAGAAGCGATTCTCATTTGCCAAGTCGGTGGAATCCTTGGAATCATCGGTGGCATTCTAGCCGGAAACGCCGTTTCCAGCGCAGTTGGGGGTGGATTCATTATCCCTTGGGCATGGATGCTTCTTGGCGTAACGGTCTGCTTTATTGTAGGCGTTGCTGCTGGCTTCTATCCTGCTCGGAAAGCCGCGAAGCTGGATCCGATTGAGAGTTTGAGGTTTGAGTAGGACTTCATTTGTTGCAGCCTAACTTGTCTCGGCCCAATTTGACTCCACCTTCGCTGAAAAAGCTTAAACCTACGCTTCTCCCGCATAGCCATCGGGATCAGCTTCGGCGTACGCGGTCGGCGGACGCAGACGGAAGGCGCTAGGACGCGGAGGGTGTTGCTTTCGCCAGAATAAAAGGCAAAGTATTCGTCGTAGCTTAAGTGTTTGTCGCAGAGTAAAAAAGGACGCGGAGACGCGGAGCCGCGGAGGGTGTTGCTTTCGCCAGAGTAAAGGCGCAGTTTGTTCGTCATAGATTAGGAGTTTGTCGAGGCTTAGATTTTTGTCGCGGAATAAAAAAAGGACGCGGAGGGTGTTGCTTTCGCCTGAGTAAAATTTTGCTTTCGCCAGAATAGAGGCGCTATTTCCCCTTACTTCTCAAAGAGCTACCCTAACCTGTGACCGCTAACCGTAAACCGAATCTCTGCAGCTAATTCACATTCAACCACCATTTGGAGCGGAGCCATTGCAGTTCAAGTAAAATTTGAGTCGTATCTTCGAGATATGAGTCAGGATAAGGATAAAATTCAAGATGCTTATATTCTCGCATTAGAAAAGCGGTTTTTGAATGAAATGCCACGTATTCTCAAAGAAATTGAGGTGTATGAAAACAAGCTCAAGCAAGGGAAGTTGAACGAAACTCCCAATATCGCACCTCAATTTTTGCATTGAAGCCACAATCCACATTAACAATCATTGCTGGATGCAATGGCTTATAACTTGGCAAGGGAAGCAATGTCCATATCTCATCGTAAATCACAAAAAACGGGGTAAGTATTTTCGGAGCAAATACATATATTCGCTTAAGTCATGTCAAACTTAAAATCTGCACTTTCTCTCACCGGAATCTTTATTTTCCTTTTCGCGGCAAGCGTTTCTGGACAGGAGGAAGTGGCTATTCCCAAATTTGAGATAGGCATCAAATCTGGCATTTATCGAAATACGCAATTGGGGAATGCTTCCCTACCTTATGGTTCTAAATACCTGACTGATAATTACGCGACCCTATTCCTATCTGTCAAGAGACGAAGCGCTATAAAGGGTCTTCATTATGGGGTCAGTTTTGGCACTTTTAGGTTTGAAAGTAATATAACCCCCGAGTACAGTTTGAACAATTCTGCGAAAGAAGAAATCCCGTCTGGAACCATTTATACTTATCAGCGACTCTATTCAGGCTGTTTTGAGCTGTCCTATAGACGAATACTTCATAAATCATATTTCATAGAAACCACTATTGGACTAGGCGGACTATTTCAAGGAGAACCACAATTTCATGGTTCACTTAAGATTATGACCCCCAACGTTTTTTCTCCAGAAATCATCCATAAAATATCTCTAAATGAAACCAATAGGCTTAGTTTACTCTCCACATTGGAAGCCAGTTTTGGTAAGATGTTTAAGGATAAGTACAGTGCTTCAATTGGCTTATCCTATATGCGGAATTTTGGCCATCTGGAGCGTTCGGGGTTAACGCCAATTCAAGATAACATTCAAATTAATGATCAATCGTATCATTATGATTTTAGCAGTCGCTTTTCCGCTTATGCTCTTTCACTCAAGTTTGCCCTTTATTTAAATCAATTCAAGTCATCCAATCCAAATAAGAAAGAATATAAGAGCTCTAAGGCCCTAAAAGTTGAGTTAAGTTCAGTAAACTACTTGGGCAAAAACAAAGACTTTAATTGGGGAGAAAACACGAAAACGGCCAAAGGAATTTCCATCTCAATCGGAGGATTAAGGCAAATTAAATCGTCCCTCTTTTCGATTGGATTTAAAACTGGAATGCAAAACTTTTCACGAACTACAGAATTTAATTTCATCTATAACAATAAGGATAAGGAAGCGATTCCAACTGGGAGCATGACGGTTAATCAGCTCGCTCTTTTTGCTTACCCTGAACTGATTGTACAGAAAACATTGAAGCGGATTACCATCCACGCTGAATTGGGGAGCGGCATCATGTATATGCTTCGGCCCTCTTTGGAATACCAAATGACCACTGCAAAAGGAAATGACCAATTGAATCCGGAGGTTTTAGTGTCTGGATTAATAATCAATACACATAGGCTGTGTAATTTTTCCACGTTTGGATTAGGAGCTGATTATCGACTATATGCAAGGCATACTATTGGCATTTCTGCTTCCTATTTTGCTAGTCCTCAGTTTTCAAATAGAACTGAATTTGCCCCTGTTAGAGCGGTTGTTCAGGTGAATGACCAAAGCTATGCCTATTACTTTTCAACTACCATCATCGGCATTAAGGCTGGATTAAGATATACCTATGACTTTTAGAAAATTCATCTTTTTAACTGCATTGATGGCTGCTTTTATGAGTTCATGCCAATTCAAGGAAGAAGTTCTTGCGGAAGGTAGTCCGAGGCACAAATTCCCATTAATTGATAGCATTCGCGATTACGAAATGTTCTACGACGTATTCGATTCAATGACCGGCCAAAAAATTGGAACGGAGAATTGGTACCTGAATAAGGGATTTCAGCTTGGCAAAACCCATTATTTCGAATATTCCGTTTATCGACAATATGCCTATGATTCATCAGGAGGTAAATTTATTGTCTCGGATCATAGTCCGAATTTTGGATACAAACGAGAGATTATAGATAACACTGGACAGACCGTTGACCTATTTTTTGTAGAAGCTAGAAATGACAATTATTATCCAGAAGATAGCCTCTCAAGCAGCCGGTTCAGCGAAAAAGGTAATGGTGCGAAAAAAAGCATTCTTACGCGCAGTTACCGAGGTGTAGTTTCTGTGGAACATAAAGGAAAATCACAATTGGCTCATCATGCTGGCAGAGATTCAAGTACAAACGACGGAAGGCTTCCACCTTACCAACATAAAAAGGAAGACTACTATTATACCCGAGTGAGTGGCCTCTTGAGAATGACCGAAGCTCACTACCTCCGCAGTGCAACTGGAGATTCTCTATTGTTTATTGTGATTAAGCGGAGAGTGCATTAGTAAAACGGAGTCCTCGGTAATTTTGAAATTGTAGTCGTTACCAAAGTTTGGTATATTTGATAAAAGTATTCGAAATGGCAAAAAACACATCCATATCACTTGGTGACTACTTTGAAGATTTTATCCAAGAAGAGGTGAAATCTGGCCGATACAGCTCTGTAAGTGAAGTAATTCGTTCAGCTCTGCGGCTGTTAGAAAACGAAGAGAAAAAAGAACGTGAACTAATAAAAGCACTGGAGACGGGAGAAAATAGTGGGTTTGTTGAAAATTTCAATCCGACTAAAAATTTAGAAAAACTTCATAGCAAACATCTATGAATTCAATCAAATACCGAATAAGTCAAAAGGCAATTGAAGACTTGGAGGATATATGGTTGTATGCGCATATAAAATGGTCACGGGAACAGGCTGATAGATATTACAATCTACTAATCGGAGAAATTGAATATCTATCTGAAAATTTTATGCTCGGAAAGACTGTTGAACTGCCGAGGAAGAATTACAGAGTCACTCAAGTAAAGTCCCACCTGATATTCTATAGGAAAGGCGAAAATGACATTGTTGAGATTGTCAGAATTTTACATCAACGAATGAATGTCAAAACGCGATTAAAGTAAAGACTTATTGGAAGTTGCTGCTAGCCCTCGCCCCTCAGCAAGCTACCAGAGACCGTTGGTTTTTAGCTGCTCCAATATTAGCAGTCAGGTCGAGCCTGTCGAGACCCTAATCTTCGCAGGGCTAATTAGTTCCCGCTTCTCGACAAGTTAATCCTTCGCTAAAAAAGCTTCGGTCTACGCGGTCGAAGTGACTAAAACCAGGCCTTTCATTTACTATTATGCCTTTTTGCCAGGCGAAGAGATTACCACTCAGGCTATCGCTCGGAGTGACGGGCTGAGTTAATGGAAATTTTAAACCCGCTTAAAAAACCACTGCACCTTTGCAATTACAAGCACCTCTCCCACTTCATTCACCAATTTCACCTCGGTTTCTAAGCTTACTCGTCCGCTGGTTTTATAGGTTGCTATGATGGAGGTCGCCTCCCCGAGTAAGACAACTTTTGAATAGATCCGTCCATGACCTGGTTTGCTGAACTTGATGTCGACATGACGAATCACGGGGATGAGTCCTGCTTCGATTTCGCCAAAGATGCTTTGCAGGTAATGGGCGCTGCTGGTTTCTACTATTCCGAATAGTACTGCTGCGTGGAGTTGTCCGAGGTGGTTTAGGAGTTCGGGGGTTTCATCCAAATAGAGAACATAACCTGAATCGGCATTGGCGGCCTTGAGTCCGAAGTGATTGCTGAGTGGGATGTCCATGAACTTCATAGAGATGGGTGACATGTTTGTTCGTAAACTTACTACTTAGTCCAGAAGCTCCAAATTCCAATTCCGATAACTATCAGAATTAAAACTACGAGGTGGAATTTATTAAACGGATAGTCATGTTAGAAATAGGAATGGAGCATTGGGCTAGCAAGATGTTAAATGCGTTTTTCTTTTCATGGTCAAGTAGTCGGTAAGATTTTTACATTCAGTTCAAGTCGTCCACCAAACCCAAGTTCAATGATTTTTTGAAGTGTCGAAATGCGAGCTTCCTTTAGATTGTTCTCAATTTTTGAAATGTAGGATTTAGTTGTCCCAACTTTTTCTGCAAGTTGTTCTTGTGTCATTCCCATTTCTATGCGAGTGTCGTGAATCAACGCACCAATTTTAAACGCTTCATAACCTGATTCAAGTTCGTCACGTTCTTTTGTGCCACGTTTGCCGTAGTTTTTTTCTTTGAACTCTTCTAGAGTCATTAAGTTTTTATTTTTCGCTTTCATATTCTGCTTTTATTTTAAGTGCCATTTCAATTTCCTTTTTAGGTGTCTTTTGCGTTTTCTTTTGAAATCCGTTCGCTAAGACAATTATTTGTCCTTGGTCAAAAAAACAGAAAATTCTAAAAATGTCGCTAGCAAGTTGGACTCGAATTTCATAAAGCCCATCCGTGTTCTCTATGTGTTTCAGATACGTGTCAGGAACTCTTTGTAAGTCTTCAATCAAGTTTAAAGTCCAAACAATCTTTGCTTTGACTTTTTTGTTTTGTTTGGAAAAGAAGTCTTGAAAGTGGTTCTTATAAAACGTTATCTTTCTATGCTTCTGATTTTTGTCCACTGTACAAAGTTACAAATGTTTCCCTAAAGTGAAACAAAGTCCTATATATTCCTTTTGTCTGTCGGGTTGGATTTTTTTAAAATCGCATATAACGTAACACTTAGTCTAAAAACTCCAAGCTCCAAATTCCAATTCCGATAGCTCCTAAAATCCGCAAGTTTGCTCCTTTAACTGAACTTTCTGGATTTTGAA
>CAZUIT010000020.1:0-50721 GCA_964620355.1 uncultured Burkholderiales bacterium
GTTTTGTTGTTCCGTGGATGTTTTTGCTCGGCTTATTTGACGCGGAGGCGCGGAGACGCAAAGTGTTTTGTTGTTCCGTGGATGTTTTTGCTCAGCTTATTTGGCGAGGAGGCGCGGAGTGTTTTGTTGTTCCGTCGATGTTTTTGCTCGGCTTATTTGACGCGGAGGCGCGGAGGCGCGGAGTGTTTTGTTGTTCCGTGGATGTTTTTGCGTGGCTTATTTGGCGAGGAGACGCAAAACAAGTGCTTTCGCCGGATTAAGAGGCTAAGTTTCTCCTCAACCTTTCATCTTCATCTTATTATCTCTAACATGTGATCGATCATCCTGACCGCGTGGGCTGAAGTTGACGTTGGAAGCGAAAGCTCAAGCTTTTTAATCGAAGGGTTAGCGGGGCTTTTCACCGAGTCGAATGGCGAAAACTTGCTCTGCTAGAAACGTGTAATTGTGCATACTCTGGAACAGAGTCTTATTGGACGATTTCGGAGGCTGCTCCCTGATTATTGTAAATACTAGAACGGTCGTCGGCATCGACCACGCCATCGAGGTTAACATCCTCTGGAAGGTAGCCAGTGCCATTTCGCGCATTCCATGCAGCGGTAGCGTCTGATGAACCGACACTTGAACCGGTATTCGTAGCTACGCGGCCACAGTACATGGCATAAATGCCGGTACTTACTTCATTCAGAGGGTCATTATTCCCAAAAGCAGTGCTTCCTGAAGTGGTAAAGTCAAAATTGAAGACCTGTGTTCCGCGGCTGAGTGTATCGCTGCTTTGAACTGCTATATGGGTGCGGTGATAAACCACAGCATACATGTTCCCAGATCGATTTGTTTGGATATACAGAGGAGAAATGCCATCTAAATCGACAATGCTGCCGTCTTTTAGTAAAAATCCAGCTCTACGGCCTACTACGCTCGTATCAGAAGCATAATTAATACTACTTGCTTCACGTAGTTCAACCAATACCCAGTCTACGATATTTGTATTTGGAATACTGCTCACCGACTCGGTTCCAGCATAACTAAAAGGAGCGCCGGAATAAACTTGCGTCTTTGGCAATAGACTTGTATCCGATGCGTTCATATCCGTGCCATTGAATGGTCCTTCTAAGAACACTTTAACATTGATACGGATATATGTATTGGTGGCAATTATCGGGTTGGAGGTCGATAGATACTGCTCTAGGCCTCCTGTACCATTGTATTCCAAGATTGTGAAATAGTATTTTTTATTGCTTAGGAGACCCGTTACCGTTACACTCGTGCCACTGCCGGAGTACACGACATAATTATTGCTGCCAATCTCTGAGCCTAAGCCGAATTCAGAATTTCCGGTATAACTTGAATTGTCGCTCGGTAAGCTGTTAATGGTAGATGAAGCCCGTGCAATAACAATTCGGGAAGATCCATCTCCTGCTATCCAACTCAATGTAATGGAGCTGTCTGATGAGCCGGCAACACTAAAAGAAGAGGGTTGTGTGGTGGGAACTTCATACGAAGCTATCTGAGATCCGACAAGCGCTGTTATACTTTGGTAAACAGTGGTCGCACCTGATCCATTGTATTCGTAAATTGAAAAATGATAGGTCACGCCCGCACTGAGTCCAGTAAGCGCAAAGGTTTCTCCAGTGCCTTGGTATACCACGTAGTTTCCACTATTCAGGTTGGTTCCAGATCCAAAGCTTGCATTGGCAGCGTACTCTGTGCCATTCGTTGGTGCAAAATTGACTGCCGAACCTGCCCTGGCAATGACGATACGTTTCGTACCATTTCCCTTGGTCCAATTTACTGTATAGGAATTGCTGGATATGTTCGTGTAATTCAGGGATGATGACGCTGTAGTTGGAAGGCTTGGTGCAGTCCAGGTGAATTTTTTTGTAAGGCCGGAAGTCATGGTCCCCACCGGGTTTTGGGTATTTTGAATATTCTGGAAGCTCAGCGTATATTCAACATTCTGCGCCAAGGCAGGAGTAAACTGAATTCTTAGTTGAGTGGGTGCAATTAGGGTGCGGCTAGTAATGGTGCGTGCAGCCCACGTTGAGTTTGATGCATTCTGGGCAGAAGCAGCCGTTACCGCTTCGTTAAAGTTGACAATAATTTCTGTGCTGCTATTTACCGTAATGCTGGTAACATAGGGCTTATTCGTACTTACACCAGAACCACCTGTGCTGTCAGTCAAATCACCAATTACTTCAAATTGATCGTTATTATCTGGGAGGTCAACATTTGAATTCCCGCCAATGGTGCCATTATTCTGAACGGTTACATTTCCATTTGCTGTTAATGTGCCTTGGGTTTGAACAGTTAAATTATAAAATGTTATGTCATCTGAGATGGATTGGTTACTCGTTCCTGTTAAATTAACTGTAGAAGTTCCAGCATTAAAACTGCCACTATTTGAAATGTTCCCAGATATGTTGATGGTTGAACTGTCTGCATTAATGGTACCGCCACTATTGTCTACCGACACGTCTCCGCCAAAATTTAAGCTTCCTGAACCAGCATTTAAGGTTCCTGAATTTGAGAATGTTGCGTTCCCAATAAAGTTCATCGTACCCGTTTCAAGTGTGATTTCGCCACTCGATGAAACCAACAGGCTTTTATTGAAGGTGGTTGTTCCATCGCCTCCATAATATTTACCATTATTTCCAATCTTAACTGAGTCTATGAAAACAACCGTCCCGGTATTTGCATAAAAACGTCCGCCGCTTCCAATATTTGTGAAACTCACCGAATCGAATAGGATAGAAGCAGAATTGGTATAGAAGTTCCCATTGATGCTATTTGTTCCTGAACCATGAATAATAATGGTGGCAGTATCACCATAAAAATCATTTCCATTCGTATTTAGGCTTCCTTGAATTATGACACTGTCATTTCCAGCATGAAATTCAGAATTGCTGTTGTTCAATGCCAAATTTCCGTTGATATACATCTTATTCGATGAATTGGAATAGGATTTCCCGCTATATACGGTACAGTTGCCACCTACAGTAACAGGCCCTGTAGTAATGCTTGTGTTTCCTTTTATTTCAAATGCACCTGTCACCGTTACAGCGCCATTCGCAGTAAAAGTATTATTGGGGGTAAAGTCTCCATTAACGGTGATACTTCCAGCGCTCATGCTCAGGGCAGTATTGCATTGAAAATTTCCGTTGGTAATAAACGACCCATTGGTGATGGTTAATGTTGCGCTGCCGTAGCCAGGAAAGGTGGTGCCTGAACTTCCTGTATGATTGATTGTTCCGCCTCCTGTTAATTCTATACTTGCTGAGGAAACAACGGTGATATTACCTGTGATCGTTAGAATGGCATTTCCATCAATAATTAGCGAAGATGGCTTATTCCATTGACCCATTTCTAAGTTGCCAACGCTGGGTTGATGTTTCCCTACCCCAATTGGGCCAATGATGACATCATCGCCTTGACCTGGGATGGTATTTGATGACCAGTTGCTTGCTGTATTCCAATCCGTACTTGTTCCACCTATCCATGTCCGAGTTGCACCAAAAGACACGGTCACGAGCACAACAAACGTTGCAAACAATATGGAGCGAAGGAGTTTCATGTTTAGCGTAGGAATACCTTACCTGTACTTAGGCCTTCTGCGGCTTCGATACGAACGATATAATAGGCAGACTGATTCAATGGAATATCCAAAGTATTCATGCCTGAATGGAGATCTAAACTGTTTGATTCGTAAACTAGTTTTCCTGAGAAATCATATACCGTCATGTGGTAACGTTGCGCTCTGAAATGAGATGGAACAAAAGCATACACTTCATTCCCGTCGCCACTGATGGTCATAGATTCTACATTGTCAACGAGTTTGCCATTGCTTAATCCATAGGTTTGGAAATGCAATACAAAGCGTGAATCACTGTTATGTGTATGATTGAATGTATAGTCTTTGTCTTTAATATTATAGAATACACCCAAGTCTTTGTCTTCTAAGTATACATACCATTTCTCATCCAACTCGGTTTTGTTCAAAGAGAAACTCATTTTTCCCAGTTTTTTACTGCGGAATCCCAAGGGTACAGTATGCATGGATGGATCGCTATTTAAAGCACTGATGGAAAGTATGCCATCTGGGTTTACAGAGTATAAGCTAGGCACATTTGCATCTATCGAAACGAGTTTATATCCATCGTAGTTGTTTTCAAATCCTGAGGTTGCTTCTTCTGTAAAATAGACCACCGTTTGATCCCAGGCGCTATCTGCATCGTATACATCAAGGCGAGCGAGATCATAATTCTTCTTCATAAAGGTGCCCAAACCGGTTGCACTTGTTGTGCGGTAGGAATTTGGAATGGTGAAAGAAACATCTTTATTTGCCTTTACCCAAAATCCTTGCATCGGTGCCAAAACGGTTGATGATGCAGTAGCCCCAGTATTGTAATTGATGATGCTCACACTTGATCCGAGGACTGCCATATATTGGTTACTTGTTGCGTCCCAAACGTGTACTGCTTTATATGTAATATCTGATGTCGGCCAATTGGTGAATAGGGTGCTTAGGTCGTAATTACTTGGATAGGGGTTGCCTATAAAATTCCAGCCAGTTGCTTGGGTGGTAGAAGATGCTGGGTCCTCTGTTGCTTTTATGGCGTAAGTCCGGTCTGTTTTATCATAGCTGCCGGTATAGGTAATGGTTTGAGAGATATCATGGGTATTATTCGATGTATTGGAGTAGATAGAATATCCGCGTGTTTGATTGCCACTTGAAGCCGATTCTTTCCATCCGCCTGCAACATTGCTACCTGCATCGGTGGCATCCCAATAGAATACATTTCTTTCGTTGGCAGTACTATGGGTAGAATAAAGCAAATCAATATTCGCAAATCCTGTAAGGTCTCCTACCAATGGAAGAGAAAATTGCCTCCACCCTGTATTGGTATTCGTTAGGAATTTTTCCATGACAATATTGCCACTGAAACCACCTGTACCGGTACCCGCAATTTGACTATACGTTGAAGCCGCACTAGCAGCCAGGGTTAAGTTTCCTCCAGTGGTAATGGTTCCTGCAGTCGGTGTAAGTATTCCAGTTATACGAAGGGCATTGCCTAGAGTAAGGCCGCCGCTTCTATTTACAGTAAGGTTTTGTAATACATTGGTGGTTCCCGTCGTGGTTTGATCCATGTACAGAGTACCCGCCGTTGACCCGTTTATAATAAGCGAAGAGGTGCTAGAACCAACGATGGTTCCTGTGCCTGAAATATCGCCTCCAATAGTGAGTTGATTTCCTGAAAGAGAAAGAGTGGCTCCAGAAGCCAAGTTCATAGAACCAATCGCCGTTGTGGCAGAAAGTACTGGGTCATTGGTAACATTCGGAATCTCAACGCTTTCGCCACTACTTGGTGCGGTAGCAGGACACCAATTCGCATCAGTTGCCCAAGCAGTGGAAGTTCCTCCTACCCAAGTTTTAGCTAGGGTGCCTGAATTTGAAGAAATTCCTGATTCGTTATACAACTGATATGCAGATGAGACATATGCGTTACTATAAAGAGAAGTTATACTCGTATTAGTTAGAAAGATGTTAGTTGAACCAGACGTAATTGTAAATGTTGCAACGTCATACCAAGTGTTTAAAGTGAAATTCGTACTAATGCTGCCATAGCCAACTTCTCCGAATGTTATTATGTTGTAGCCGTTTTGTGTAGCGGTAGCCTTTGACGAGATTGAAAAGCCGTTGCTACTTGATCCAACATTTACGTCAAAACTCGAGGAAGAAGCGAGTGAAACGTCCATCGAAATTACGGAATGGCTAGTAGTTGGAAGGTAGCTGCTGTTAACGCACTGAATTTGTAAAGTAAAAGTGCTGCAAGAAGTAACAACTAGTCTTTCATTAAATTCTTGCCCAACTGAAGACATTGATTGAAAGATAAGAATTATCAAGAAAAACAGATGCTTTAATCTATGTGGTATGGAGAAAAGGTTTTTCATGTTTTATGGATTAGGAATTGAAACAACTATTGGACTTGAATTGGTAGAAGTGCCTACCCAAAGCAAAAGCCTAACCCTATCATTTAATCCTCCACCATTGTAACGCACTTGACGATCGAAGTTAATGTCTAGAGAGCTGTAAGTATTGGTGATGGGAGTTGAATTCGTTGATGAACCCACTGCTAATAACAGTGAAACTCGGTCGTTTAACCCGCCACCATTATAACGAACTTGATAAGAAGGATTTCCACCCATATCACCACCGCGCATTCCATAGATACCAGTTGCTAAACTTGACATAGGCATATTTTGGAATGTGGTAGTATCCGTTCCATAGGCTTGAATTTGGCCTAAGTTAGTGAAATCATATAAGGCAGAGGAGCCGTTCAAGCTGATGCTATCTCGGGTCATAATTGGAAGGTGATTCCTATGCTTTAAAACTACATAGTAATATCCAGGATTAACTCCCCAGAAACGAATTGGGTCAACACCATTGGTATCTACAATGCTTCCATCATCCAATAAGAATCCAGCTGCTTGTCCGTTGGTAATAGGTGCTCCATTATAGGTGCTTCTAAGTTCAACTAAGATCCAGTCAACCGCATTTTTTGGATGGTTGGCTGTATCCACATTTTCTGACCCAGTATAGCTCCATGGAGAAGCAGAATAGGGTTGAGCAGAAGGTAGTAGGTTAGTGCTTCCATAGCTATTACCCATTCGAAGGGCAGTGCTCATCATTCCAGAACCCGTATTATACGCCCCCTGCAAAAACACTTTCACATTAGCAGTAATATATGGGTCATTGGTAGAAGAAGAAATGGTATCGGGGTTGGTACTCAAATAGTTTTCGCTCCAGCCTTCATCACCATTTAACTCAAGAAGAGCGAAATGATAGGTAGTACTGGTACTGAGGCCGCTAATACTGGCGCTTGTGCCTGATCCTTTATACGCAACATAGACGTTGCTTGAGCCTATATGGTCCCCCTTTTTAAACACAGTATCTGCAATATACGTTAATCCATCCACAGGAAATGCATTCACCGCAGTATCTTCACGAATGAGCAAGATGCGGTTGGCGCCATTTCCGGCAGTCCAAGTAACCGTCATGCTACTATTTCCAATATTGCTAATGCTGAGTCCATCGGCCTGTACAGTTGGTTCAGAGCTCATGCTTGGATTCATGCCAGTGGTAGTGGTAGAAGCTTTTTCCAAGCTCACACTATCGCGGTGATTTACCAAGAGCTTGAGTCCTTTACCGCCAGAAATCCATTTCAAGCCTGGGTTGGTATTTAAAGCAGTTGCTCCAGTGATATAGAAAGTTCCCAAACGATTGGTCAAAGGCTGCGCATCGATTCGGGCAATTCGATCTAAAAATTGCGATTGATTGCTATAAACCGGCATTTGCACCACAATCATCAGTTTATAAGCATTTAGTCCATCGGTATGGATGCTTGTGCCAATATTGGTATCGTAAAATGCAGTCGGGTTTCCGTAGGCATTTTGAAGATCAACACTGCCTGATAAAAGGTTTAGGGTAGGATTTAAAAAGTTGGCTTCAGTAAACTCTAAGGCGAAGTCAGAGTTCGAAAGAAAAAGATTTGAACCGCCAGTGCTTTCAAGGTAGATATCGAAGAAAAAGGTATCCGCATTGAAGCGCTGATTTCGCACCAACACATCTACGTCGATCGCAGATGCTTTGAAGCTAAGCAGGCTCAATAGAGCAATAACCAAAGTAGTTACCTTTTTCATCAATCTCAAAGATGAAGAATATGTTTGCGCTATTGTAGCGGTTTTATCTCAGTGGTGCTTGCGTTATTTGAATGGGGCAAATTGCATTCAAGCGTTGTGTTTAGCGGGTTTGAGCTCGGTGATTTTTGGCGTAAAACAAAAAAAGGGACGCTTGTTCGGCGTCCCTTCGTTAGTAAACTTTACGTAGCTATGGAATCTGTTCGTCCTGGCCAGTATTATTATAAATGATACTTCTATCACCGGAGTCTACAACCCCATCGAGATTCGTATCAGTTACTCTATAACCGTAGCCATTTCTATCGTCCCAAGTATCGTCACGGTCATCTCCGTTAATTGCTGTTCCTGAAGGGTTTGAATTACCTCCATAGAGTACATAGCGGCTTCCAGAAAGTACCAAGGCATCGGTTCCATATGCCTGAGCGGCTCCACTTGTGAAGTCGAATGAATATGCAGCACTATCCGAATTAAATGAAAGCGCAGTTGCCGACATTACCCCAATATGGTTTCTATGGTATACCACCACGTACATTTGGCCGTTACCCACTTTGCTAGGTCTAAGCTCAAGTACATTCAAGTTGCTATCTACTACGCGTCCATCGCTTAATAGGAAGGCAGCTTGTTCGCTTACGATACTATCGCTTGTGGCGTCAGCAGCGGCATTCGAATTTCTGATTTGAACATAAACCCAGTCTACAACATCAATTGGCACAGCGGTAACAGATGCAGTTCCAGTAAAACTCCAAGGAGCAGCTCCATAAGGATGAGCGAGTGGAATAGAATCTATTTCATTCAACAAGGTATCCATGTCTGTTCCGTTATATGGTCCTTCTAGGAGCACAGTCAGGTTAAGTTTGAATGCGGTGTTTTCGCTGCCAGTTGCAGGTCCAGACGTCAAGTAGTTTTCGCTACCTGTTGGTCCGTTGTATTCATATACGGCGAAGTGGTACAGGGTATCTTGATTCAGGCCGCTTACGCTTACACTTGAACCAGATCCATTGTATATCACATACTGTCCGCTACCGGTTGTACTTCCTGATCCGAAGCTGCTATTTGCGGTATAAGTGGATCCATCTGTTGGATTTGAACTTACTGCACTAAATGCTGTGGCAACAACTACACGATTTGCTCCGTTTCCATTGGTCCAGTCAAGTTGCATTGAGTTCGTACCAATATCAGAAATAATCAAGTTGCTTGCAGCTATTGTTGGCTCAGACTCAAGCGTTGTTTCGTTCGCAGTAAGGCTAGATGAAGTCAAGTAATTGGTTGAATCATCGGCACCATTTACGCTAAATACTTCGAAGTGGTAGGTTGTATTAGGCGACAATCCTGTTACGTTCACAAAGTTGGTATCTGAGAAGTATACCACGTAGTTGTTGGTGTTTATTGCATCTCCCGATCCGAAAGCCGCATTGGCAGTATAGGTCTCTCCATCGCTTGGAGTACCATCTACTGCAGAAGCTTCTTTCACCAAGATCATGTTTCTTCCACCATTTCCTGCATTGAATGCGAAGGTCATGGATGTAGTCGCCACATTGGTGAATGCTGCATTGCTAGCAATTGCTGTTGGCTCTGTTTGAAGCGTAGAACGGTTTCCTGTAGCAGGAGTAGTTGTCAAGTAGTTTTCAGAACCACTTCCACCATTGTATTCGTATACAGCGAAGAAATATTCCGTAGCTGGGTCGAGGTTGGTTGTGGTAATTAAAGTATCAGAACCGTTGTAGACAACATAGTTATCAGAACCTGTTCCGAGTCCAGTACCTGAACCAAAAGAAGCGTTCGCTGTATAGGCTACCTCATCGCTTGGTACAAAGTCTACTGCAGAACCGGCACGTGCTACCACGATACGGTTAGCTCCATCACCATTGTCCCAAGAAAGTCCGAGGCTATTGATAGACCAGGTATCAAATTTCAAGTTCGAAGCAGCAATTGTAGGTTCAGCTTCAAGGGTGATTTGGTCAGCAGTAAGGCTAGATGAAGTCAAGTAATTGGTTGAATCATCGGCACCATTTACGCTAAATACTTCGAAGTGGTAGGTTGTATTAGGCGACAATCCTGTTACGTTCACAAAGTTGGTATCTGAGAAGTATACCACGTAGTTGTTGGTGTTTATTGCATCTCCCGATCCGAAAGCCGCATTGGCAGTATAGGTCTCTCCATCGCTTGGAGTACCATCTACTGCAGAAGCTTCTTTCACCAAGATCATGTTTCTTCCACCATTTCCTGCATTGAATGCGAAGGTCATGGATGTAGTCGCCACATTGGTGAATGCTGCATTGCTAGCAATTGCTGTTGGCTCTGTTTGAAGCGTAGAACGGTTTCCTGTAGCAGGAGTAGTTGTCAAGTAGTTTTCAGAACCACTTCCACCATTGTATTCGTATACAGCGAAGAAATATTCCGTAGCTGGGTCGAGGTTGGTTGTGGTAATTAAAGTATCAGAACCGTTGTAGATAACATAGTTATCAGAACTTGTTCCAAGTCCGGTGCCAGATCCAAATGAGGCGTTGGCCGTATATTCATTGGTATCAGTTGGCACAAAGTCAACCGCAGAACCGGCACGTGCTACTACGATACGATTTGCTCCATCACCATTGTCCCAAGAAAGTCCAAGGCTATTGATAGACCAGGTATCAAATTTCAAGTTCGAAGCAGAAATTGTAGGTTCAGCTTGAAGGGTAACCTTGCTAGCCGCCAAGTACGATGAGGTTAAATAATTGGTTGAGTCATCTGCACCATTCACGCTAAACACGGCGAAGTGGTAAGTGGTATTGGCAGTTAAGCCAGTGAGGTCTACATAATTGGTATCAGAGAAATAAACCACGTAGTTGTCGGTGGTTAATACATCACCTGTGCTAAATGCTGCATTGGCGGTATACTCACGTCCATCACTTGGGATACTATCAACTGCAGAGCCTTCTTTTACTAAGATGATGCTTCTTCCACCATTTCCAGCATTATAACTGAAGGTCATAGAGGTTGTTGCTACGTTTGAGAAAGTTGCATTGCTAGCAATTGCCGTTGGCTCCACTTGAAGGGTTGAACGGTTTCCTGTAGCTGGCGTAGTTACTTTATAGTTTCGTGATCCTGCTGTTCCGTTGTATTCATAGACAGCGAAGAAATAATCTACGGCTGGGTCGAGGTCTGTTACTTGAACAGAAGATCCAGAACCATCATATACAACAATATTACCTGACCCAAGATCTTCACCGGCAGTAAAGTCCGCATCGGCGGTATAGGCAATAGCATCGGTTGGATCAACAGAAACTGCTGAGCCTGCTTTTGCTACAACGATTCTATTTGCTCCATTACCATTTGTCCAGGATAGGTCGAGAGTGGTGGTAGAGAAAGCAGTAAAGAGAAGGTCGGTTGCTGAATTCGTTGGTTCGCCAGCTTTGGTTGTATCGCTTACTGTGGCTACAGAGCTGGTATAATAGTTTTCATTGTATCCGTCGCTACCATTCAGTTCTAAAGCGGTGAAGTAATAGTGGGTAGATGGGTCTAGGCCTAACACGGTTAAGGCTGTTCCTGTTCCTTGGTAGACTACATAAACTCCAGTAGCTCCGAGTTGGCTTCCACTTTCGAAGGTGTCAACTGCATTATAAAGCATTCCATCCGTTGGGAAGTTTGATCCTACAGCAGAACCTTCTTTTGCTAAGATGAGTATTTCTGATCCATTTCCTCTGGTCCAGCTTAAGCTCATGGTTGTATCTGTTTTCGAAGAGATACTCAGCGCAGTAGGAGCGGTGGTTGGTTCAGCGCCCACTGTTGGGTCATTGGCTGTATATGAATTGATTTTTGAAGATCTCCAAGGCTGGCTCGTATTGAGGGTATAGACTTTGGTTTTTGTACCTGCGCCCGAAGTAACCCATGCCAAATCAGGCGACTGGGTAACGTCAGAAACACCTTTTATCCAGAATCGGCCGAGTCGGTGTGTTTCCACATCCGCATCGATACGCGCGATATTTGCTTCGAATTGTGTTTGATTCGAGAAGCTTGGCTGAAGCACGTTAATCAAGATCTTATTGGTATTTGGATTTGATGTTCCAATCTCTGTAGCAATGTTTGCGTCATAGCTGGTGGTTGTTCCGCCCGAATGGTTCTTAAACACTGAAGAATTGGCGACCATACCTATTGTCGGCGACGAAAAATTGCTATTATTAAAGGTAAGTGCAAAATCTGCGTTACCCATATAATAGTCTGAAGACCCGCCGTTTCTTGCAAGGTAAACATCAAAGAACAGAGTGTCTCCGACATACTGTTGGTTGCGAATGTCCATCTGTAAGGACTGTGCTTGGGCCGACTGGCTGAAAGCCGTACCCAAAAGCAGCAACAAAGTTAGAAGTGAATAAACGTGTTTTTTCATAACCCCTAGTTTATAGGATGGTCGAAAATAGTTTAAGTAGTGAGCATTGGGCTGCTTTTTTATACAAGCAGCGGTCCGCTTATTTCAACTGCGGTATAGAGAATGCTATGTGGAAAAAAATCCTTAAACCTTATAGGTCTTCTTCATCAAACTGAAGAAGTTGCGGCTGATTTCTAATGGTTCCTCTTTGCCTTTCAAATAGGCACGACCAGTGTCATTGGTATACTTTTCAATTCGCTCTAAATATTCCAAATTAATGATGGATGAGCGGTGAATTTGGAAGAAGAATTTTTCTGGCAAACGCATGCTCCAGTTTTTAATGGAGCCATAAGTAACTAGGCGTTTTTCCGGGCCCGTATAGATTTGCACATAGTTACCCAAGGCTTCTATATACATGATTTCCGAGACTTCGATGAGCACGTAGCGGTCGTCGGCGGCGACCATAATCCGCTGATCTAGCGTAAAGGTTTCTTCGTTTTCTGATGTGCCGCCCGCTGTGGCTTTACCTTCCGTTGCTTCTTTAAAGCGTTCGGTGGCTTGTTGAAGCCTTTGTTTGGTGATGGGTTTCACCATATAGTCAATGGCACTTACTTCAAAGGCCTTTACTGCATATTCTGTATGAGAGGTAACAAAAACCAGCTTGCTCTGCGGATTGATAAATGGAATAAGATCAAACGAAGTCATCTCTCCAATTTCAACATCCAAGAGAATAAAGTCTGGAATCATCGTTTGAAGTATAACCTTCGCCTCCTCAAAGTCTGTGGTGCTGGCGATTAACTCTAAATCTTTATTTTCTCGAACCAGTTCTTCCAATACCTTCAGGTAAATGGGAGAGTCCTCTACTATTACGGTGCTAAAAGCCAAATTGATACGTTTTTATGCGATTCTACAAAGATATTGGGAACGAGTTAGCAAGCAAGTGATCTGCTATGTTTGCTGATATTTTTTTTCTCTTTCGTTCTAAGTGCGCGTTTTCTGCACACTGCTCAGCATTAATCAATCGCCTTTGGTACTTGAAAACCGCTAAGTTTTGACTTGCATTGTTTGTGATAGGGGTAAGCTTGAATTTTTTTTAGCAGGGATTCCACAGGGTCCTCCCAAAGATGATCGACCGGTTTCCAATACTCGAGCCAATTCATGAGGTGGTAGCTAAATCGGGTATTAATCTCTCGAACCACCATGCAGCCCATTTGCCTGGCGGCCACCGCATTTGCGATTTGTTCGTATTGGTTCGACATGGGGATGAGCATAATTTTTTTTCCGAGATACATGGCCTCTGCAGGCGTTTCAAAACCACCACCACTTATCAAACCATGACAAGCAATGAGGCTTTTACTAAATTCCTCTCCATCAATAGGATGGATTAAGACATTTCGGTCTTGGTGCATTTCTGTTGCGTGTTTCGAAAATACCTGCCACTGCAAATCGGGTAGCTGAGCAAATTGTTCAATGAGCACCTTATCGGCAAAGGCAGGAAGGTAAACCGTAATATGGCCCTGGTCGGATCGGGTGGCTTCTCGGATTTTTCTTCGAATGATTGGCGCTAAGATTGTCGCGTCGTAGGATTTGAAGTGAAAGCCAATATAATCGCTTGTATAGGCATAGTACCTCAGGATCAATGTTGCGAGGAGGTTTTTTCTTCGTGGAAGCGGGACGTTTTTGCTTCGAAATGCCGCCTGATGACTAATCCCCAAACACGCCTTATTTTTCAAAAGGCAAGTCCAGGCACTAACCGGCTCAAAGTCACTAATCACTAAATCGTATTCATCGAGGTTCAAGCGGATGATGTCGCGCAGAAATTGAACCAAGCGAAGGTCCATAAGGGTCTTGCTAATCGACACGTTTCCGCGGTTGCCAAAGACGAGGCTAATGCCGTGAAACTGATATTTTACAGGCCACGGCAATTGGATGTCGGACTGCGTGCCGCTCAGAAGAAGGTCTATCTCAGCAATTTTTTGAAGCGAAGGGATGAGTTCAAGCGCCCGGCTGATATGCCCATTCCCGGTTCCCTGAATGGCGTATAATATCTTCATATAAATGCTGCATTTGTGGGGCACTCTTCAATTCCTCATCCTCCAGTTTCTGCAATGGGTCTTCCTGGTATTTATACAATTCCCAAGCACCATTGGCATACTCTAGGGCGGTGAGATTCTCCACCCAATCGCCAGAGTTTAGGTAGGTAACGCTTCCCTTTTCGTTTTCAATCTTTTGCATGCCTGGCTGATGGATATGTCCGCAGGCTACAAAGTCATATCCGTTGTCAATGGCCAGGTCGATGGCTGTTTCTTCAAAGTCATCGATAAATTTGATGGCCGACTTCACTCCATTCTTGATTTTCTTAGAAAGGGAGATTTTTCCTTTACGAAGTATCTTTTGAGAAATGAAGTTGATAAATCGATTCAACAGGATCAACAAATCGTATCCCCAGCCGCCGAGTTTGGCAAGCCACTTACTGTGTCGCATCGTTACATCAAAAACATCGCCATGGAAGAACCACATCTTTTTACCGTCTTTTTGGAGAACAAGCTTGTCTAGGACATGGAAGTTGCTCAATTGAAAGTCGGAGAAACGTCGGAGCATCTCATCATGATTGCCAGTGAGATAATAAACAGTAGTTCCATTGCTTAGCATCTTTACAATGCGCTGCACAATTTTCATATGACTATCTGGCCAATAGCGTTTGTTAAACTGCCAGATATCGATGATATCGCCATTCAGAATCAGAATTTCGGGGTCGATTGATTTGAG
Organism: uncultured Burkholderiales bacterium; assembly: GCA_964620355.1. Classification (GTDB taxonomy): domain Bacteria; phylum Bacteroidota; class Bacteroidia; order UBA8524; family UBA8524; genus UBA8524. Next base: position 14,804 of record CAZUIT010000020.1, read on the forward strand.
GTAGAGATTGAGCTCCCGCGCATGGCATCCATAAGTTCCAAGATGCACATCGGATATAACTGCTATATCCAGTTTTTTCTTTCCCATATTTGCAACAAAGCTCCAAAGCACATATTATGATGAGCTTAAGCGCATGTTAAATTATGGATATTGTCAAATATGGAGTGAAATCCAATGGGCTTATTTATGATTTAAAGCAGTGAGAAACAAGAATTAAAACGCGACATCGATGCAAGGAATTTTATATGTAGTCCCTACGCCAATTGGTAATCTTGGAGACATGAGTTTTCGCGCCATTGCAGCTCTAAAAGAGGCAGATTTAATCCTTGCAGAAGATACCCGCACCAGTGGAGTTCTGCTGAAGCATTTTGAAATTTCGAGCAAAATGAGTGCCTACCATTTGCACAATGAACATAAAGTGGTCGAGTCTTTTGCTCAACGTATTGCCGATGGTGAAAAGATTGCCCTGATAAGTGATGCTGGAACTCCGGCCATTTCAGATCCAGGATATTTGCTGGTGCGAGAGGTAATTGCCAAAGGAGGAGAAGTGATATGTTTGCCTGGCGCAACGGCTTTTGTTCCTGCCTTGGTGGCTTCAGGATTTCCGTCTGACCGTTTTGTGTATGAAGGCTTTTTGCCACTAAAGAAGGGCCGACAAACCCGCATCAAGGAATTGGCTGAAGAAACACGAACCATCGTGCTGTATGAATCACCCCACCGCATTGAAAAATGCTTGATTCAATTGCAGGAATTTTTTGGAGCCGATCGTCCGGTTTGTTTGGTGCGTGAAATCAGCAAGAAGTTCGAAGAAAAACGCAGAGGGACTTTAGCAGAAGTCATACAATCAGTCCAAGAGACTGCTCCGAAGGGGGAGTTGGTAATTGTAATTGCAGGAAAAGGCTAGCATTCAGAATATAACTTCGCACTCACACTTCGCACTCACACTTCACACTTCGCACTCACACTCGCACTCACACTTCACACTTCACACTCACACTTCACACTTCACTCTCCGTCTGCCTCCGCCTTAGCGTTTGCGAAGGAGTAAGCTTTTTACATCTTCGCAAAAGCTTCGATGCACGTGGTCAGCGAAGGTGAAACTGTTTCTCATACTGTTTACAGCGTATATCTCCCAGCCAAGGTTTGAATCGTTTTTTCCGCAGGAAATTCTTCCCGCATTTGACGCTGTGCAAATACACCATCAATGCACGACCAGATGATACGAGCTTCGGTTCGTGGTCCTTTTACTTTTAGGGTCTTGAGTTCAGTCCTGAAATGTTCGATGAAGAAAAGATTTATGTCTTCAATTTCTTGAGCAAGATAATCATACAGCGCTTTTTGCATTCTTACGCTATGAAGCAGGCGCCAATAAACACGTCGTTCATGCAGAATTTGATATGCCAGTAACATCTGTTCTTCGATGGACTTTCCCTTGGATTCATGCAGAAATTCCGTTCGTATCATGGATATGCCATCTTGAAAAAGTTCCCGGAGTAATGCTTCCTTTCCTGAATAGTGACTGTACAACAGGCCCAAAGCAATGTTTGCATGACTTGCAATTTGTCGGATAGAAGTATTGTAATATCCTTCGGTACTGAATAGCTGAAGGGCAGTTACTCGGATCTTATTTGCTGTTATTTCTTTGCGTGAATCGGTCATAAGGCATGGAAGCTATGTCAAAAGTAATATTTTTGAAATGCATGTTGCGACGAATCAATCCTTGGTGGTATGTTTTCCTGAGCGGATTTCTACTTTTTATTGCCTGGCCTCCCTTGCCAGTTCCCTTTTTAGTGTTTTTTGCTTTTGTGCCACTTCTTCTTTTGGAAGACCATCATTATCGCGTGGCAGATCGGCCGCTGCAGTACTATTTTCAAATTGCCCTCACGCTTACTTTGTGGAATGCGGCTACCACGTATTGGACCTGGTTCGCCTCACCTTCAGGTGCGCTCGCGGCCATTTTATTGAATGCACAGTTCCAATCTTTGCCCTGGCTATTGTTCCATAGAACTCGGAAAATTTTTGGCGATAAGTTGGCTTATCCGGCTTTGGTAGGCTTTTCATTAACCATTGAATATTTGCATTTTAATTGGGACATTGCTTGGCCTTGGCTCAATATGGGCAACATATTTGCCAATGCAACTTGGGCAGTTCAATGGTATGAACTCACCGGAATTCAGGGGGGTAGTTTATGGGTTTATGGAATCAATATTCTCTTCTTTTTTGCCCTTACTCGGTTTACGGGATGGAAGGCATGGATAAAACCGGTATTTTGGATAATTGGGCCCTTGGCTCTTTCGGCTTGGTATTGGTCGCAATCTCTCCCTAAAACAGAAGAGCCGGGTTCAATTGAAGTTTTGGTGATACAACCGAATATCGATCCCTATACAGATAAGTTTGATGGCATGAGTCCGGAGGAGCAATTCGATCGCCTCATGCGCCTCAGCGACAGTTTAATAGGTGAAGAAACGCGGCTTGTATTATGGCCGGAAACTGCTTTGACAGAATACCTTGATGAGGGGATGATTGAAAAAGAATCGGTGGTTCGTAAGTTACAGCGCTGGGTTGATAATTATCCTAAACTCACATTTGTAACCGGGGCGAGCACCATTCATTATTACCGTGAAGGGGAAAAGAGAACCAGTACTTCCCGCGAAATATCGGGTGCTCCAGGCGTGTTTTATGATTCCTATAATACAGCCTTGGCTTTTCGAGCGGGTGAACCTTTGCGTTTGTACCATAAGTCGAAATTGGTGCCGGGGGTAGAAAAAATGCCCTACCCGAAGATTTTTGGTTTCTTGGAATCAATGGCCATAGATCTCGGCGGAACAAGTGGCTCATTAGGAAGAAGCGATTCTGCCGTAGTTTTTGCCGGAGATGGATTTACCGTTGCTCCTATCATTTGCTATGAATCGGTATTTGGTGAGTATGTGGGTCAATATGTCAAAAATGGAGCGAATATTTTAGGCATCATAACCAATGATGGCTGGTGGAAAGATACACCGGGATATCGTCAACATTTTCTCTATGCCAGACTCCGTGCGATTGAAAACCGGATGTATGTGGCCAGAAGTGCCAATACGGGGGTCTCCGGATTTATTGATCCGCAAGGGAACGTGATGTCTGAGTCGAAATGGTGGACTCAAGACGCCATTATCGGGCATGTCTATCCCAAAAACGAGTTGACTTTCTATGCACAAAGTGGTGATTATTTGGGACGTATGTCGGCTTTCTTGGCTGTGCTGGTTATCCTTGCGGGCTTTGTTAAAAGGAAAACAGCCCGAGGTTATTAATGCAGCGTTAGAAAGCGTAATTTTGCTAGATAATTATGGGAAAAATTATTTTTCATTTTGAAGACACGTCGAAACCCGCTCTTGAATATGAGATGGAAGAAGGCGATTCGGTACTCGATATAGCGGAAGAAAATGACGTACAGCTGAACCATAACTGCGGAGGCGTATGTGCATGTTCTACTTGTCAGGTATATGTAGAAGAAGGCATGGATTTGCTGCAAGAAATTAGCGACAAAGAAGAAGATTTCATCGACCGCGCTCGGAACCCAAAGCTAAATTCACGTCTTGGCTGTCAATGCGTGATGGAAGAGGAAGGAACCGTTCGCGTAACCATTCCAGACCAGTCTGATATCATTGGCCACCATTAATATAGCAAGTATGAACGAGGAATTTGCACTGCCCATTCATTGGAATGATTACGAGGATATCGCCATGGGCTTATATGAAAAGTTTGGAGACGAGTTTGGCGAAAGTCAGATTTACCGCATCCGATTTACTGATTTATTGGAATGGGTACTAGAAATCCCTAACTTTAAGGGCACCCGCGAAGAATGCAACGAAGGTCATCTTGAGATGGTTCAGAGTAGCTGGGTCTACGAATGGCGTGATAATCAATAAATCTATACCCAAATGAGCGGACTGGTTTCTTCAGTAAAGATGGTGAACCAAGTAGTTCGCCCCTGGAATGTTATTGGCGTCTTAGCCGCTCAAGGCATCACCCTCTATAATCTTAGCCTCGAACCCAAAACCGAGGACTTAATCTGGTTTCTTATTGCTTCAGCTATCACCGTGATTGCGGGTCATATTATCCGTGATATCAAAGATTATGAGAGCGATCAAATCAATGAGCCGGAACGACTCTGGATTGGGAAAAGACTGTCGCTCGAAGGTGCACGTTACCTCTACTGGACCCTATTTTTTTTGTCTTCGGTAGCTGCTTTTATGATATCGGTAGAAGCTTATTTTCTTTTTACCGTCGTTCAACTTTTGCAGTTTTTTAATATGGTGGTCTTAAAACGACTTCCAATCATTGGCAATTTTCTGATGAGTGGTGTCGTGGTGTATGCCATATTAATTGTTCCAGAAATATTCGATGCGCCGCTGAATGATTATCCTTGGCCAGTCGTTTATATTGGGTTTTATATTCTCTTTTTGATTGAATTAGTCAGTGATATTCGGTCGGTAAAGGGAGATACCATCAATCGCCGGATATCCATTCCAGTACTGCTCGGCAAGGATACTAGCTTGAGTATATTGTGGGTGTTAATCCTACTTCCCACCCTGCTCTTTGTGGGTGGCTTTGTCTATTTTCTCTCTGTCTATGGAAAGCAAATGATGGTGAATATGGATGAGCAGACACTCATCGCTGTTACGCTAATGTTTTGCTTGGTTGTTTTGCCAATCAGTTACCTTTCTGTGGTGACATATCGTGCAAGAATTGGGAAACATTCTTTATTTCGCCTGCAAAATGAACTGAAGATTCTCTTGGTGCTTGGCATGCTTTATTGGGGAATTGGATTATTTTCGGCAGAGGAAAATGTAACGAATGAATCTTCCACCTCTCATATTGGGCTCCAAATCACCGAGGAGGCAATCCTTACTCCGTGAGGCCGGCTTCGAATTTACTTTACGAACAGCTGATGCCGATGAGTCCTTCTCTCCCGTATTGAAGGGTGGCGAAATTCCCGCCTATTTGGCGAGCTTTAAATCCGATGCTATATCCATACAAAAGGATGAATGCCTCATCACGGCAGATACGGTAGTATGTATGGATGACGAAGTGCTAAACAAGCCAGCCGATTTTCAAGAGGCAAAGTCTATGTTGACCCTATTGTCGGGTAAATCCCACTGGGTACATACCGGTGTTTGTTTGCGACAAGGTGAGCAAAAGCATGTTTTCGTGGAAAGCACCAAGGTGGTTTTTCGGGATTTGACGGAGGAAGAAATCAGGTATTATATTGAAAACTATCAACCCTACGACAAGGCAGGAGGCTATGGCATTCAGGAATGGATTGGTTACCGAGGTGTTGAGCGCATCGAAGGCTGCTACCAAAATGTAGTAGGCTTTCCAGTAGCTCGATTTGTCGGCGAACTGGAACTCTTTCTAGCCAAGTAATACTCCCTCTTTTAGGGAATGAGTAGAGCAATACATTTCCCTGATTCTCCCCATCTGCAATACCGTATCTATGAGGATACTTGCGAGTACCATCATCTCTACGCGGTAATCGGCTAAGCCTTTCATACGCATCCTTTCCGCTTTTGTGGAATGAAGTAAGCGCTGATGAATATGTGCAAAGTCGGCCAGGTCAATCGGAAAACAAGCTGGGCTTATGGGCTTTAAGCTGCCTTTGACCTCTTCTATCAATTCTAAAATACTTTCAAAGGAACCGGCTGATCCCACAAGGATATGCGCTTGATAATGCTGGGATTGATGGATGATTCCTGATAGCATTTCTTCCAAGAAATTTTTAAGCAATCCTTGGTCGCTTTTGCTGATAGGGTCTTGAGGTTTAAACTTGGCAAGGAGCCTGGCAGCACCAATATCTATGCTTTGTTTATGAAGGATGTTATTTCCCTTACACAGGATAAACTCTACGCTTCCTCCCCCAATATCCATAATTATATAGGGCGATGGCATGGTGGGAAGTGAATGCATCACGCCCTTGGCAATCCATTCGGCCTCTTCTAGGCCGCTAATCGTTTCAATTTGGATATGACTCCTTTTCCAGGCCTCTTCGATGAACTCAGTACCGTTTGAGGCATTCCGAATTGCGGAGGTGGCCACTACACGAATTTCTTTGCAATCGTATTTGTCCAGTTCTGTGCGGAATGCTTCAAGAGCAGATTGTCCACGGGCGAACGCATCGGCAGTGATGAAGTGTTGATCGATGCCTCCCTCGCCGAGCTTTACGGCAACCTGACTTTTATATACTTCTTGGATTTGTGTGCCTTCGATATCTGCAATGAGCAGATGGAAGGTATTTGTTCCTAAATCAATAACGGCTTTGCGCATGATTTATTTGGAGTAAATCCACGTTTCTGGATCCTGCTTGGCATTGCCTTTCCATAGCTCAAAATGCACGATGCTTTTCCCGTCATCTGGGTCTTTGTAAACCTTTCCCAGCGACTGTTTGGTACTTACCTTATCGCCCTTTTTAACCGTCACGGTTTCAAGATGGGTATATACCGTAAAGAACTCACCGTGGTTTATCATTACCGCGTTTTGCATGCCAGGAACATTGAAGATGGCGCGCACTTCTCCTTGGAATACCGCGCGGGCATTGGCGCCGTCGGAGGTGACGATATCAATCCCATTATTTACGGTTTTTACATTGGGAAGGGTGGGGTGGCGGTGTTCGCCAAAGCTGCGGATAACAAAGCCCGACTCAACCGGCCATGGGAGTTTGCCTTTATTGGAGGTGAAGTTGGCTGAAAGTGCTGCTGCCTCAGGAGTCATGGCCAGCTCAGTGGTTTTTTTCTTGCCCTTATTCTCTCTTTTCCTACGCTCTTCTTCTTCCTTGCGGGCACGTTCGAGCTCTTCTTTGATGATGCGGTTGATGGCCTCATTCAGTTTTCTTGCCGCTTTCTGCTTGGCCGCGAGGTCTTTGCGTAACTCTTTCTCCTTTTTCTTAAGGTTGCCAACCAGCGCGTTTTCCTCATTTTTATCGGTTTCGAGCTCCGTTTTTTCAACTTCTTTCTTGTTTAATAAATCCGATTTTTCAATGCGGATGGCTTCTAGCTGAGCAAGTTCTGCTTCCAGTTTTTGCTGTGATTGTCGAATTAAGTCCATCTGAACGGTTCGTGAGGCGCTTAGGCTTCGCAAAAACTCAATGCGTCGCGCTGCCTGATGGAATGAAGAAGCAGAAAGCACAAAGGTAAGGGGGTCAAATACGCGTTTGCTTTTGTAAGCGAGGTAGACCATCTCTGCGTATTCTTGTTTCCGAATCTCAAGATTTTGCAGAATTTCTTCCACGTCTTCTCGCTTTGAAAAAATTTGAATATCAACCCCTTCAAGCTCTTGGTTGACGGTCTGAATAAGCGCCTCTCGCATGCCAATTTGCTTATTCAGGATGCGCAGCTGATTCAGCGATTTTTTCTTCTCGTTCTGGGTTTGACTGAGTAATTTTTTAGTGAGGGCAATTTCCTGTTCTTTTTTCTTGCGCTGTTGTTCGAGTTCCTTTTGCTTGCGCTTATTGTCATGCCCCTTGTTCTGGGCAATGCTTGGTCCGGCTAAAAAGAGGGTAACCAAACCACACAGAAGTACAAATTTGCTAATTCGGTTTCCTGAAGGGGAATTGCGAAATAGGTTCAAGCGATATGTTCGAGTAGTTGAGATCAAGTTTTACGGTAAAATCAGGACGCTGCACGAATATATTAACTTTACTAGGCATTTGTTTAGTATTCACCTCTTCAAAAGCTAGGTAATTCACATCTGCTGTTCCTTCCTGTGCTGTGCTTTGTAATAGGTTGCGTGCAATCTTGGGTATTCCATTGGCGAAAAATTCCTTCAGGATAAAGTCGCTACTTCGCTTTTCTACCACCACAGAATCGCCCTGCAGCGCTACTTGTGCTTTGGCATAGGGCAATAGTGGGTTTCCTATAAATAGGTCTTGTAATTGGGTAACAGAGAGCGGCACGGATAATAAGTTCGACAAAGAATCTAGGCTGTATTCGCGGTAATTTCTCTCCGGTAAGTTTTGGATGATAAATACACTGTCTTTGGTAACGAGTGCTCTGGCCACCTCTATTCCGAGTATTGCTTGTACCGAGATCCATACCACCTCATCACGTTTCATGCGAAAGTGAAGTGTAAGATTCTGTTGCATGCCCATTCCATCAAAGCGTCCTGCACCTTTGAAGCTCAGATATTCAAAGTCGAAGGCGTTTTCTTTCACAGCTTTTTCGATGGACTTGATATCCGTGCTCATCACACCAGCAGCAAGCGTGTTTTGCTTTTTACGCAGGGCGCAGGCGGGCAAAAATAGACCAGCAATAAGGAGGAAACTGAGCAGTTTAAGATTAGAATTCATAGCTACCATTTAGCTTCTTTGGAAGTTCCATTGAATCGGGATTTAGTTCCAAAGCTTTTTTCCAATATTTTATGGCTTCTTCTTGGCGGCCCAAACTTTTAAGAACATCACCCATATGTTCCAATACCTCGGGGCTATTCGGGTTTTGCTCCAATGACTTCCCAATGTATTTCAAGGCGCCTTCCTTGTCATTCATTTGAAAAAGAATCCATCCGTAGGTATCCAAGTAGGAAGCGTCATTTGGGGAAAGTTCAAGGGTTTTTGCCGACATCTTTTTTGCTTTTTCGAGCTTGGTTTTTCTGATGCTCAAGTAGTAGGCATAATTATTCAGCACAAAGCGGTTTTCTGGATCGAGTACCAGAGCTTTATCGAATGATTTATCCGACGCTTCATACTCTTTTAGGTTGTTGAGGGCATCTCCCTGAAGAATATAGAGCTGGAGGTTAATCTCTTCATCCGGAGCATAGAGGCCAAGTCCCATTTTGCTTGTTTTGGCTGTTTTTTCATACTCCTTTAATTGGTAAAGAGCAGTAGCTTGGTAATAGTATAGAATGGCCTGTTCAGGAAAATATTCCATGGCTTTCTCCGACTCTTTTTGAAGTGTTTCCACTTTCCCAAGTTCCATAAGGATGCTGCAGTATTGTTTCCAAACCTCTAAATTTCCTGGGTCAATCCCTATCGCCACTTGATAGGCGTCTAAAGCATCTTTTATCCGATTATCAGCCAAGTAGAGGTCGGCAAGAATGGTATGAGCCATTGCATCGTTTGGGTGGGCGAGACTCGCGGTTTTTGCCATTTCAAAAATGGGGTCCTTGAGGCTTCTATCGTTTTCAATCAGCGGGATGAGGGAATACAGCACATTCATTTTCGCCTGCACATTGATGCGGCTATCTTTAAATGCTTCATTCAATTCGCGCAGCATGTCCTCCTTTTGGTTTTCGCTACGGTAATATTCGGCCATTCCAAAATGCGCAAACCCATTGCTCGGCTCGCTTTTTAAAATCCCCTCATAGATTTCTACCGACTCTTTTTTCTTGCCCATCTGCCAATACAGCTCGGCCAACATACCTTGGTAACGATTTTCCCCCGGAGCCGCTTGAATTAGCTTTTTCAGTTCTTCTACCGCTTTTTCAGGCTTGCCCATGGTCAGGTAAATCTGTTCCTTCTGACGCACCAAATCTTCGCCTACCCCGAAGCGTTCTTCCATCTGATCATAGATAGCGAGGGCAGACTTATAATCTTTGGCGTAGATATACTCATTTGCCGCATCGAAATAAGCATCGACACTCCCAGGATTCAGGCGTATTACTTCCTTCAGCGCTGCAGCAGCTTCCGTATTTTTAGAAAGCAGGTGACAAATTTGTGCTTTGAGATCGTAATAGTAACTATTGTTCGTTTCCAAAGCCAATGCCTGATTGATATAGGTATAGGCAAGATCAGGCCGAGATTTGATCAGGAATAGGTCGGCCATCGCATAGTTTGCAGCGCTGCTGGCTGGATAGATGCTTAGTGCCTCTTCGTAATAGTCTAAGGCATTGTCGATATTTCCCAGAGCTTTTTCTCGTTCTCCATTCAAATAGGCCTGATCAAAACGAAGGCGAATGCGCTCATCGGCGATTTCTTTGCCTTTGGGTGGGGCTTGCTGAACTGCTGCCTTCTTTGTTCCACAAGAAACAAGGGCAAGTAGGGAGGAGGCGAAAAAAAGTTTCTGGATAAAAATCATGTAGTGATGCTTGAATAATCGCTGATGCTCAACTCATCCGCTTGGCCTTCAACAATACTAAAGTTCCCGATCATGCTATTGCTAACGTGTGCACCGAAGAGTTTCGCGTTTTGTTGAATGATTGTATTACTTAACAAAGAGCGTTCCACCGAAGTGCCATCACCCAAGGATACGTGTGGTCCAACTACCGAATCGGTAATCGTCACGTTTTTTCCGATGAACACTGGGGGAATGATGGTGCAATTGTTAAGCGTGGCAGATGGGTCAACCTGGGCGCTAGATGCTTTGATTTCTAATACACGCTGGTTTGTATGTACCGTAGCATTTTTGTTTCCGCAGTCTAGCCATTCCGTTACCTTGCCTGGCTCAAAGTTCAAGCCTTTGTTTTTCATATTCTCCAAGGCATTGGTCAATTGATATTCACCTTTGTCCTTGATATCATTATCGATCAGGTATTCAATCTCTTTGCAGAGGTTCTCGCCGTCTTTGAAATAGTAGATGCCGATGATGGCTAAGTCGGAAATAAAGGTGCTTGGCTTCTCAATGAATTCAAGAATATGATTGTTTTCATCCAACTTGATCACACCAAATTGTTCCGGGTTGGCGACTTGGTTGACCCAAATAACACCGTCTTTGCTTGCGTCCAGTTTGAAGTCAGCACGGAAGATGGTATCCGCAAAAGCCACGATGATATTTCCATGGAGGCATTCTTTTGCACAATGAACGGCATGGGCAGTACCTAGTGCTTCTTCTTGGTAGAATATTTTTCCTTTGGCTCCAATTCCTTCGGCAATGGCGAGCAAACGAGCTTCCGTTTCTTTTCCAAAATCGCCAATTACAAAGGCCACCTCATCGATGGTTTCGGTGCACATTGCGGCAATGTCTTCAACGAGATGCTGAACGATTGGTTTTCCAGCAACAGGAATCAAAGGTTTTGGAACTGTTAAAGTATGGGGACGCATGCGTTTTCCCATTCCGGCCATTGGTACGATAATATTCATGTTTTTGTTTTTATTGACTTATTAATTTTTTCCTGTGCTTCCGAAGCCGCCTGCGCTGCGTTCTGAATCACTTAATTCTGCTGCTAGTTCCCAAGAAATTTGTTCGTGGGCAGCAATTACCATTTGGGCTATACGTTCTCCGTTTTCTATTGAAAAAGCCGCTTGTCCGAGGTTGATCAAGAGTACTTTAATTTCTCCGCGGTAATCGGCATCAATCGTCCCCGGCGTGTTTAATACCGTAATTCCGTGTTTATATGCCAATCCACTTCTTGGGCGAATTTGCGCTTCATAGCCAAGAGGCAATTCCATAAACAAACCGGTGGGTATCAGTTGTCTTTCCATGGGTTGAAGCAGAATGGCCTCACCCAAATTTGCACGGAGATCAACACCTGCTGATGCCGAGGTCTGATGGGCAGGAAGTTCATGTTCAGATTTGTTTACAACCTTTATTTGAATCAAAATTCTAGGGGTTTTGCTGCGAAGTTATAATTTTCCTTGGCTTTTCTAGGAAGAAGACCAAGGCGATGAAGCCTGCAAACAGAAGACTTTTCCAAGTGTACTTCCATGCTTCTGATTCAATATTATTGAGCATTTCTCCTAGCAGATAGATGCTCAAAGTGAGTATCATATATAGAAAGAAGCTTCTAACCTTATAGGGGATGGGATAATGTTTTTGTCCGGTTAAGTACGAAGCCACCATCATCCCGGCATAAACGATCAAAGTAGCCCAAGCCGCACCAATATAGCCGGTACTTGGTATGAGTGCAAAGAGCAAGGTGATGGTGAGAAGTGCTCCACCAATGGAGATATAAGCACCAATTATGGTTTTATCGGCAAGCTTATACCAGATGCTTAGGTTATAGTAGACGCCAAGAAACAAGTTCGCTAAAAGGAGAATGGGTACAACTTGAAGTCCTTCCCAAAACGCCTCATTTCTCAATAGGAGCTTGAAGATATCGAGGTAGAGGGTAACCATCAAAAAGATGCAAAAGCAAAAGAGGGAGAAAAAATGCGTGGCTCGGGCGTAGATGGTACGGTCGCCTTTGTCTTTTTGGGCAAAGAAAAAGGGCTCCGCAGCAAAACGGAATGCTTGTATGAAGAGCGACATTAAGATGCTCAACTTATAACAAGCGCCGTAAATTCCTATTTGGTAGTCGGCTACATCCGAGGGAAGAATAAACTTCATGATTATCCGGTCGAAGGTTTCGTTCACCATACCGGCAAAGCCAACCAATACAAGAGGTAATGCATATAAAATCATCTTTCGCCAAAGCTTAAAGTCGATGCCGTGGTTGAGTTTTTTAATTTCAGGGGCAAGCAAGAGCATACTCACTCCTGATGAAATTAGTCCGGAGATGAAGATGTATTTGATTTCAGGAATTGCAGTAAAAATTCCCCAGCCACTCCATCCGTCAGCAACCCATTTAGGTGCGTAATAAATGCAAAGTAGGTTTAATAATACATTGATGAGGATATTGACTGAGCGTAAAATAGCAAAGCGTTTGGCCTTGCCTTCTTTTCTCAAATAGGCAAATGGTAGGGCGCTAATCGCATCAAATACGAGAATTAGTAAGCAGAATTCGATTAGCTTGTCGGCATTGCTGATTTCGAGCAAATTGGCGATAGCATCACTTTGAAACCAGGTAACAAAAAGGAATAGAAAAGAAGTGACAATAATAGAATTGAGGGCAGTGCTATAGACCTTATTATTGTCTTCAGTTGAACGACTGAAAAAGGTGATTGTTTTTCCCAAGGTCGATCCAGACGAAAATCGGAAATAGGACGTTTCCATTCCATAGGTCAATAGCACATTAAAAAATGCAAGGATGGCGTAGAGTAAGGTGACCACTCCATACGCTTCAGGCAAAAAGACTTTAGTGTACAGCGGAACAAGCAAATAATTGAGCATTCGCATGGCAATGGTTGATACGCCATAAATCGCCGTTTCAGATGCCAATCGTTTTAATCCGCTCATTCCTTTGCAAAGTAATAACATTCAATTGCCTTTTGCATTCTTTTTGCAGAGAATGCATCTAGCGAATTACCTTTGATGAACATGCCAAGATTTCTTCTAATAGTCCTCACCCTCTTACCGCTCTTAGCCAGTGCCCAATCGAAAGATGAGGAATTGGCCGCCCAGTATTATATGAATGGTGAGTTTGAAAAGGCTGCCGTGCTGTATGAGCAGCTTTGGAATAAGAATCCTTCTTCCACGTATATTTATACCAATTACCTGAATACCTTTCTCGCCATGAAGAATTTCGACGGCGCAGAGCAAATGATTCGTGCTCAGGAGAAGCGATTCCCCAACGAAGCGACTTACCATGTCGACCGCGCCTGGGTGATACAGCAAGGTGGAAATTCGGAAAAGGCCAAAAAACTGGCGGGAGAAATTGCGCGAAATATCAAGAATGGTGATGATGCCTTAAACGCTGCGTTCGCATTAGGCCGGCGTATGTTCAACGAAGAGGCAGAACAGGCCTTGATCCTAGGACGAAAAAAAGAAAATGATCCTTTTCTCTTTGCCGGAGACTTAGCCAAGCTTTATGCAGCAATGGGCAAAAAAAAGGAAATGGTCGATGAGGGAGTCCTCCATGTACAAGCTCATCCGAATAACCTGGAGAGCATGGAATACCTGTTCCAAGATAATCTGAAAAATGAAGAGGAATGGGAGCTGCTCGTCAAGAAACTTCGGGTCAATCTCCAAAAGAATGTGGAAGATCCCGCAAGCAACGAGCTTCTTATGTGGACCCTCGTTCAAAAAAAGGATTTCGACGCAGCATTTATCCAGTTTCGGGCCATGGATAAACGGAATAACTTGGGGGGTAAACGTTTGATGGAATTGGCGCAACTCGCACAGAATAATGGCGATTTTGAAAATGCGGTGAAGTCCTATGATTATGTCGTGAGTCTTGGCGAAAGAGGTCCGTTTTTCTTCCAAGCTAAGTACGGTTTGATTGAAGTGCGCTATACCCGGATTGTGAAGTTTCATCGCTATACGCCTCAAGATTTGCTAGCAGCTGAACAAGAGTTCAAAGTTTTTATTCGTGATTTTTCACCCTATATAGAAACCGACGAGGCACAGCGTCAACTGGCGCATTTGAGCATGTTTTACCTGGATAAGCCCGATACGGCTATTCAAATATTGAAGCGGATCGCCGAGAATCCACGGGCCCGGAAAAACTTTAGAGGAGAAGTGAAATTAGAACTTGGCGATGCCTATTTGATGATGGGCGATGTATGGGAAGCTGAGCTGATCTATAGTCAGGTAGATAAAGACTTTAAAGAAGATATTTTAGGACAAGAAGCCAAGTTTAGGATGGCGCGATTATTCTATTTCAAAGGCGAGTTTGAACGCTCCAATGCCTACCTTGAAGTGCTCAAAACGGCAACCACCCAATTGATTAGCAATAACGCCATCGACTTGAGTTTGCTTATTCTTGATAATACGGGAATGGATACCACCGAAGAGCCGATGAAACTTTATGCTGATGCTGAGCTTTTGATTTACCGCAACAAGATTAAAGAAGGCATGGCTTTGCTTTCCGAGATAGAGCATCGCTATCCAGACCATAGCTTACAAGACGAAATTTTATATGCGCGGGCCAAAGCAGCCTTACGAAGTAATAATGCAGATACCGCAATTTATTTTCTTGATCAGCTGCTGAGCAAATATGCATTTGATATTTTAGCGGATAATGCCCTATTCATGAAGGCTCAATTGTATGAATTTCAAAAGAATGACCCTCAAAAAGCAATGGAGTTATACGAACAGCTCTTGCTCAAGTATCCTGCAAGTTTGTATGTGGTGGAAGCGCGCAAACGTTATCGTTTCTTGCGTGGAGACAAATTGGATGAGGGAGAGAACAATCAAATTATGTTCGATCGATTTATGAACTAATGGCCCTGCTTTTAGTAGAATGTCGATTCGTTGGGCGGTGATTTATGAATTCCTCGAATACGATTTGTAATTTTGTTGCAGAATAAAGAGTTAGAAGACCAGAAAATGATTATCTATAACGTAACGATTAATATTGAAGAAGACAGTCATGATATGTGGTTGGAATGGATGAAAAACGAGCATTTGCCAATGGTGATGGCCACCGGTAAATTTGAGCGCTACCACATGTTTCGCCTGCTTGACCGGCAGGAGGATGAAACAGGAATGACCTATGCGATTCAATACTTTTCTCCCAGCATGGACGATTACGAAACCTATCAACGCGATCATGCGCCGGCTCTTCAAGCAGAAACACAAAAACTATTTGATGGTAAATTTGTTGCTTTTCGTACCCTAATGGCCTTAGAACACAGTTATGAAAAAAGTTAAAATTATTCTATTTCTGTTCATTCCACTACTCCCTTTGCTTATCGAAGGGTGTAAGAAAAATCCGGATGATAAAACCATCAATATCTTCACCTTAGAAGATGATAAAAAACTCGGGCTCCAAGTTAAAAATGAGATATTCAGCAATCCAGGCGAGTATCCTATTTTAGACTCTACACAATACCCACAGGCCTATGCCTACCTGCGTGGAATTGTGCAAAAAATACTCGATGGAGATAAGGTGTTTTACAAGGATGAATTTGCTTGGGAAACGTATATCATTCAAGATGACAATGTGTTAAATGCCTTTTGTACACCAGGTGGTTATATGTTCGTTTATACCGGATTGATTAAATACTTAGAAGCCGAACATGAGCTTGCTGGAGTAATGGGGCACGAAATTGCACATGCCGACAGACGTCATTCGACGGATGCAATGACGAGAGAGTACGGTTTATCTGTGATAATCAGCGTGGCTTTAGGAAATGATCCGAATACCCTTGCTACAATTGCCTCAAATTTGGTGAGCCTAAAATTCAGTAGAACTGCAGAGTCTGAGGCGGATGAATATTCGGTGAAATACCTTTGTCCTACCGACTATAAAGCAGATGGTGCGGCAGGCTTTTTTCAGAAGCTGATTGATGCCGGAGAAGGAAATGGTTCGCTCGAATGGTTTAGCACCCATCCAAGTCCGGATAACCGCGTAAAAAATATCGAAGAACAAAAGAATACACTCAACTGTTCGGGTTCTGGAACCTTTGACGCAGATTACCAGAATTTTAAGACAAGCCTAATTCCTTAGTTTATTCTCTCGCTTTATCGATGAATTCCCGCTTAGGATAATGCTTTGCGGCGAATTATTGTGTATTTTTGGTACATCTTGCCAGAGAAAACCATACCAATCAGGAAATTAATTTTCCTAGCATACCTGCTGTTTTTCAGTTTGGGGGGTTCTCTTTTTGCACAATCGAGTGATTTTACCGTTGGAGCAACTATTGGCTGTGCACCGCATACCTTCAATTTTTCGGATCAAAGTTCACCTACTCCCATGGCTTGGAGTTGGGATTTTGGCGATGGCAACACATCAACCTCAAAAGACCCGAGCAATACCTATTACACGGCAGGAGTATATACCGTAAAACTCGAGGTAACCTTTGCAGGAGGAGGCAAGATAACAACCACCAAAACGGATTATATTACAGTTTATAAAAAGCCAACGGCGAATTTTACGGCTACCAATACTTCGGGCTGCGAAGATTTACCCGTAAGCTTCACCAATCAAAGTACCCAAGGTTCGGGTAGCATCAAGAGCTACTTTTATGATTTTGGGAATACATTTTCTGATACCGTTCAAAACCCTACACATATCTATCGCACAGATGGTGTTTTCGATGTTAAGCTGGTAATTGAAGATGTGAATGGCTGCCAAGATGTAAAGGAGATTAAAACCTTGGTGAATGTATTGCCTATTCCTACCGCCAATTTCACTACCGGCCAGCAAATTGGCTGCTCTTACCCGCATCAGGTTACCTATATCAATACCACAACGGCAAACACCACGGGTTCGCTTACCTATGCTTGGGACTTTGGAAATGGAAACTATTCAACAGTGCGGGCTCCGACTACGGTATATCAAGCTCCGAGTAATTATAATGTTCGCCTTATCGCAACAAATGCCCTCGGGTGCAAAGACACAGCGTTTAAGAATAGTTATATTAAGGTGGAAGTTCCCAAAGCGAGTTTCAATAGCTCCAGTGTTGTGGGATGTCCTCCTTTAATGGCCAACTTTAGCAATACGAGTCAACCAGCAGGAGGAAACTTTAAATGGAGTTTTGGATCGGTTGCAAGTAGCATATCGGCGGATACTTCGGTGGTGTTTAATAATTCTGGGAACTATACTGTGAAGCTGGTATTTACCAGTCCAAACGGTTGCAAGGACTCCATCATCAAAACAAATCACGTTCAAGTATCACCAGCGCCGAATGCAAAGTTTAGCGCGGATGATTCTACAGGCTGCAGGGCGCCACATACGGTTAACTTCACCTCATTTAGCACCGCAGGGGCCACATGGGAATGGGTATTTGGCGACGGTACCATCTCCACACAACGCAACCCCAAAAAAATCTATCTGGATACCGGGAAATTTACGGTTTCACTGAAGGTTACGGGTACCAATGGATGTTCAGAAACCCATACCGGTATGCAAATGATCAAGGTGGGTCCGCCTCGGGTTGATTTTAAGCCTTCCTTAGAAGAGGGGTGTGCACCTTTAAAAGTTGGGTTTTCGAATAATACCATCAGCTATGCACCAATGGCCTCCATCACCTATAAGTTTGGCGATGGAA
Organism: uncultured Burkholderiales bacterium; assembly: GCA_964620355.1. Lineage (GTDB taxonomy): Bacteria > Bacteroidota > Bacteroidia > UBA8524 > UBA8524 > UBA8524. The sequence goes on from CAZUIT010000020.1 coordinate 32,520, forward strand.
ATAGCTCAAACTTAGGCTTCCCGAATCATACCTATAACGATACAGGCGTATTTCTTCCTTGGATCTATGTGACCACCGATGATGGATGTACTGACTCTGCATTTTACGATACCGTTGCGGTGGGCATGAAGCCTGCTGCCAATTTTATGGTAGATAGCACAGTGGGGTGCAGGGGCTTGCTGCAGGTAAAATTTACAAGTCTCACAAACCAAGGAAATATTAAAGCCGATAGGTTCGAATGGTTTCCTGGTACGGGCGTAAAACTGAAAGGGGAAGTTGTCGACTTTGTATTTACATCGGCATCTCGGTTTTATGATGTGCTTTTGGTTGCCTCACATCATGGTTGTCCGGATAGCATGGAAAAACAAAATCTTATCCAGGTATTGGACCCTACGGCCAAGTTTACAAAAGGGTCAGGGGGCTGTAATGATGATTCGGTATTCTTCGAGAATACTTCTTTCGGTGGCCATAATTTTCGCTGGTTCTTTGGAGACGGTGATTCGATTGAAACGGATTCATTTATAGACGTCTCTCATATCTACTCTCCTGGAAATTTTAATGCCTCATTGATTGTGTATGATACCCTTTCGAGATGCTATGATACAACCGATATTGACATTATTGTAGAAAGCTCCGATGTGCTTAAATTTAGGTCGGATACGGTAGGCTGTACCCGATCGACCGTATGGTTCTTTGATCAAACCCCAGGCTCGACCGGTTGGATATGGAAGGTGGGCGATGCAGAAATATGCAGCACCAGAAACTGTCAGATTTACTTCGACCAACCGGGTTGGAAAGATGTGACCTATTCGGCCATTGTACAGGGCTGTCGCTATACGACAATTAAGAAAAGTTATGTCCATATTTATGGGCCTCAGTTCGACTTGCTCTCTCCTTCCGACCCAATTTGTGCTCCTGAATTGCTGAATGTCGTCACCCGAATTGGGGGCGAGCGTCCGATTGAACCAAATTCTAGCACTTTAATGGTATCGACCTTCAATCAGTTTATTGAGATTCGAAAGGGCTTTCCCGATACCATTCCCTATTATTTTGATAAGCCCATCATACCGCAAGACAGTGTATACCTATTTCGCTATAGCGCCTACGATACTGCTGGATGCTTTAACTATGCCCTCGATACCTTCCGGGTGTATCGGCCGGATGCTGCATTTGTTCATGAGCGAAGGGCAACCTGTGTGGGCGATCTCCAATATTTCGAGGCAACGGTGCTGGATTCTAGCTCCCCACAACCTTACCAATTCCAATGGGAATATGGCGATGGATACCGTGAGACATTCGATTCGACCTCAACCTATCATACCTATAAAAACGATTCCTCCTATACGGTAAATTTGATTGCCTATGATGGTATTGGCTGTTCGGATACAGTGACTCAGACATTAAATATCGATGTGCGGAATATTAAGGCGGCTTTTGTAGCTTCTGATACATTTAAACTTTGTCCGCCCTTGGTCGTGAAGTTTATTGATAGCTCAACCAATACCTATAATGGCATTAATAGCTGGAATTGGACCTTAGGCGACGGCATAGCTGGAAATGCGCCTGCCCCAATCAAAGCCTATCTTGAGCCCGGGGTTTATGATATTTCACTCAAAGTAACCGACACGCTTGGCTGCACAGATTCCATCTATAAAAAGGCCTATATCGAACTACAAGGAATCAAGGTAAACTATGAGATTGATACGAATTATGGGTGTAATCCACTTTCCGTTAATGTAACATCGGTTGCACTCGGACAAGCGGAAATTGCCTGGAACATGCGGGATGGAAGCGCAGTGGTCGACTCGATGAATTTTACCCATGTATTCACGAAAGCGGGAGACTTTGTTCCTTCCGTATTTGTAAAGGATGTAAAAGGTTGCCAATACGTGCTCACAGCCAAGGATACGATTAAAGTAGCTCCAACGCCAAATGCGAACTTTAGTGTGGTGCCAAGCTGCTTTGGTATTCCAACAGCTTTTATTAATCTAAGTAATGAATACGGTGATACAGTTAGCTATGATTGGTATTTCAGTCCAACAGATAGTAGCAGTGATTTTGAACCGTCTTTTGTATTTGCGACGATAGACCAGAACCCTGTTTTATTGAAAGCAACTTCCATCAAAGGATGTGTCGATACCATAACGGTGAATGCACTTATCTCAGATCCACAAGGGTATTTGAAGCTTCCTGCCGGTTTTGCCTGTGCAACTGATTCGGTTGAGTTGGAGCTCGTAAATACTGGCATTGGGAAGGTGACTGATGTGGTATGGAATTATGATGATGGCAAGTTCGAAAGCAGAACAGACTCCATTGTAAAACATGCCTATTTAAACAAGGGCTATTACCTTCCGAACCTTACCTTTTTAAATGAATATGGATGTAGAGGCAAGGTGTTGCCAAAAGATACCGTGCTTATCGGGGATAATTTTGCTCCAGTCACTTCTTCCATCTACCGTTCTTCAGTAGATGATAACTTCCAGACCTCTACCTTGTTCGAGGCAAATAAGAGTATAGATTTCGAGAAATACATTATCCAGCGTTGGTCGCCTAGCGGCAGGTTTGATTCCATAGCACAACGACTCAATCCTTTAGATACGCTGTTTTTAGACGCAGTACCCACATTGAAAACACCGTATTCGTATCGGGTTATCACAAAAAATTTATGCGGTTATTATACCGATACGTCCAATATCATTCCGCATACCACGGTAGAACTTACTGCTTCAACAGCGGATGATGCCAGTTATTTGGAATGGACACCCTATGCCGGATACCCAGTTCAGCGTTACGAAATTTGGAGATTGAATCCGGGCATTGGCTTCGAAAAATTGAAGGAAGTTGGGGGAAACACATTCCAAACTTCAGATTCAAATATCTCCTGTAATACGGGCTATTATTACCAGGTTCAGGCGGTAGGGGCAAACCCTTTTCAACTTTCATTTAGTGATACATCCGGAGCCATCCCAAACTATATTCCCTATGTTCCTTCCAATGAGTTGTTTTCGGCTTCCATTGATGCACCTTCAGAAAACTTAGTGAAATGGTCGTCGAGTACTGGTGGAAGAGCACCGGTTCGGTATTATATCCTCGAACGTTCGCGCAATGGGATTGACTATAACGAGGCGGATCGTTTCGACCCATTTACGAGCTACTATTTTGACCGACTCGATAGTGCAAGCATCCGCAGCTACTATTACCGAACCATTGTCGAAGATACCTGTGGCTTTAAGTCGGAGCCATCGAACTATGGCAGAACAATGCTGTTAACCGCCACGGTGGATGACCTGGATCAGCCGCAGCTATCTTGGTCCAAGTATGAGTATTGGGACGAGGGAGTCGATTTCTATGATATCGAAATTTATGAAGGCAATACCTTCGTATATGTCGCCACAGTTGATGGATTAACTACAAGCTTCATCGATGATATAACGGCGCCTAATACACGTCCTGACTACTGCTACCGAATTACCGCCCGCAGCACAGCCGATGGGGGAAAAACCTCCCGTTCGAGCATTGCCTGTGCGCCTGTGAAGTCAAGAATTTTTGTTCCCAACGCATTCCGACCTTTCGGCGGGATAAAAGAGAATAGTCACTTCTATGCCAAGGGAATGTATATCTATGAATTTCACATGGATATTTACGACCGCTGGGGCAAGCGGGTATTTAGCAGCGATAGCATGGATGAAGGCTGGGATGGTAAGATTGATGGGGTAGAAGCACCACTTGGGGTATACGTCTATAAGATAGATTACCGCGGGGTAGACAAAGAATTCGAACTCCTGTCTGGGAATTTTATCTTACTTCGCTAAAAGCGCAATTAGCTCTTCTTGCACACTAACTCCCTTATCACGCATATACCAGTGCTGCACGGCTTCGAGCATGGCTGACTTGTCAGAATTACCTGTTTTTTTCCATTCATGCATGATGTCTTGAGCAGCTTTAGGCCTTGGTCCCCAAATGCCCAGTTCATTGAAATCCATATCCATCATAATTAATTTAGGAATAGAGCGAGCGCCATCTGTCAGGTATTCATCCATCACTTCCGTATTCTCATCTCTTAAAATGATAGAAAGTCGAACGCGCTTACTTTGAGCAGCCATCAGTTCTATCACAGGCAGGTTTATGGCAGCATCTCCACACCATAATTCAGTAATGACTACCCAATGCTGAGGAGCGAGAATTCCCTTCATTGCCTGGATGGTAGAATCGGCTAAGCTTTGCGTTTTATCCAAACGATCCATTCGCTTATCGTTCAGCCGGCTATAGTTCAAGTATTCTTCACTGTGATTTGTTCCGGTAGTTTTGCCTTGTGAAAGCAGGTCTTTACCCAATTGACGGTATTCCTCGTAGGTAAATGCGTCTTGAATGTATTTTTTTGTGAAGATACTCATGCGGCAAATTTAGTAGTTACAACAAGTTTGAGTAGTGATTTATATCATAAGCTGACAATTCAGTTCGTTTTCTCCAATAAGAGTGGGTCGATGCCTATGGGATAATGTACTTTTGAAGTATGTGGAAAGAAGAAAAGGATGCCTTGCACCGTACCTATGAATTCAAAACTTTCGTTGCAGCCATTGCCTTTATGGTAAATGCCGCCATGTATATTGAACAATTAGACCACCATCCTGAATGGACGAATGTCTATAATAAGGTGATGGTAAAACTTACCACCCATGATGCTGGAAATACGGTTACGGACAAAGACCATGAGTTATCCAAGGTCTTGGATAAGGTCTATGAAGAGGTGATGAGCAAAGGCTAATTTATGAATTATGATTTGTGAATTATGAATTATGATTTATGAATTATGATTTTTGATTTATTTTGAATTTAAATAACCTCGTTGGGGCAGATAACCATCTGCCCTTTTTAATTTAACCCAAAATAACCCCCCCCTTTTTTATTGAACCCAATAACCCAATCACCCACCGTCGCCCTTCGACAGGCCGTAGCGATTTTAGTTAATTAGCGATTCATCTGGCCGCTCAGGGACCGAAATCTCGCAATCTCGCAATCTCGCTAAAACGGCATAACATAAACCGGGTAACGTTTAAAACTCGGCTCGAAATAAGGACTCCGTTTATAGATAAAATACAACTGTTCAAAGGCACTCGCTGCGAATTCAGGGTTCTTGGCTTTTTCGGCTTCAAGGTCTGCTTTGAGTTGTGGGTCATTTTTAAGCATTTCGGCAGCGATGTCTTCAAAAACATAGGCCGAAAACCATTCTTTCTGCTGGAGTATAGCATCAAAGAAGTTCCAGTTGAAATAGGAGTCGGGGGCTTCTGGTTGTAAGACGTTGGCGAGGAAAATTTCTGTGCGTTCATTGGGTATGATGAGGTAATCGCCCTTGTGTACCAGCATCTTGGTCTTTTTCCAGCTTACTTTGGTATTTTTATGAAGGTAATGTCCTTCATAAGGCGCGTCCACCGTTTCGTAGGTTTCGATATAAGCGACTTCCATCATAAGACTATCGTCGTTTTTTAAGGTATCGATATGCACGCCATTGGCCGCCAAACGTTTCATCACTTCTTGCCAAGCCTGAGGAATAATATAGGCACGCACACTTTTGCCAAATCCTGTTGGCTCAAAGGCATCACAAAAGGGAATATACTTTTCGAAAGGTGCTTTGCGGTCGTAATAGAGGCGGTCGAGACCACTGACTTCACTCGGCTTGTACTTGGCGGTATACCCTTTAAAAAGGAGGCTGTCGCAGGGCATCTTCGCTTCCCAGGCATAGGGAATATTGACTATTCTAGCCTCATTTCTAAAACTAGCACGCACTTGCCGGTCTTTATTGATGACCAAGGAAGGTTGTAATTCAATCGACAGCTTAACCATTTGCTCGAGTAATTCTCTTGTTGAGGTAACCCGCTGTTTATAGGGTTTCAGCATATGGGTTTCACTCACAAAGGAGAAACAATCGAAGAGACTGGTATAGCCATTTGAATAACGCGGACTTTCCATAAAAGCAGTAACTCCAGCATCGGGTGTTGTGCCATGAACGTTCACATAGGGAATCATTTCTTGCTGTCTCTTTTTCATGCGTGAATAGAGGGCAGGCAGAAAATCATCTTTTAAAAATTTGGCAGAATAGGCACCGTATTTTTCTTCCTGACTGTTAATCAAGGTCATGGTATATTGATAGTCAGCGCCATTTGATACGTGGGTATCGACAAATACATGCGGTTTCCAAGTTTGGAAAATCTTATAAAAGGCAAAGGTGTTTTGTGCATCTGCTTTGATGAAGTCACGGTTCAGGTCTAAGTTTTTGGCATTTCCACGAAATCCGTAGGCTTCTGGACCTACTTGATTGGCCCGACTATGGGTATTCCGGTTCAGTGCGCCTCCAATATTATAAAAGGGGATGATGAGAATTCTTGCTTCTCGAAAGGCTGCCCTTAGTTTCGCATCATAAGCTAAATCACGCGCCATCATTAAGGATGCTTCCACACCATCTGGTTCACCCGGATGAATGGCATTATTGATCAGAATAACCTCTTTGCTTGTTGATGGATTGAAGTCTTTATCGGCATCAAAAACGAGGAGATGCAAAGGAAATCCCGCATCGGTTTTTCCATATTCAAGCAGGGTGAAGTACTCTGACATCGAATCGATCTGTTCGCAGAAGCGGATGCCTTCTTCATAAGTGAAGGTTTTAGTACCACCTGATTTTTCATAGGCGGTTTGGAGCTTTTGGGCCGATGCGGTTGATAAGGCCGCTGCGAGGAAAAGGCTTAGAATAATGCGCATGCGGCAATTTACTATTTTACTCAAATAGACTGTTAGACAATGAGATGGTTGGGTTGGGCGGCTTTTTAACTCTGATTCGGAAATTGTATCTTTGAGAGAAGATTAGAAAAATGGAATCCATCATCTTAAAAAGCGAATCAAAAGAAAGCCTGAGTCTGCTACTTAAGCTTGCTAAAAAGCTCGGGATTGAAGGTGCTTTCTTGTCGGAAGAAGCCATTGAAGATATTTCATTGGCCAACGCAATGAAAAAAGGTCGTACTGGTGAGCTAGTAGATACCAATCTTTTCATAAAAAATCTTAAAAAGTGAATTTGTTAATCGACAGGTCCTTTGAATAGGATTTGAAAAAAATCAAAGACAATTCACTTCGACTCAAAGTCGCAAACTCCCTTGAATCAATAATTAAAACAGAGTCCTTAGACCAAGTAAAGCAGGTCAAGAAACTTAAAGGTGAGGAAAGTTTTTACAGAATTAAAATCGGTGACTATAGGTTAGGATTTGTGCTAGAAGAAGAAACCATTATTGTTCTTCGCTTTCTTCATAGGAAAGACATTTATAAGTACTTCCCAAAATAGATTAACGCCGCCCGGTACTGCCCAATTTTTCATAGGCGGTTTGAAGGTTTTGTGCCGTTACTATTGATACGACACATGCGAGGAAAAAGCTGAGTAAAAGGCGCATTCGGCAATTTACTATTTTAGACGATGCGATTGAATGGCGCGCAATGACGATTCAAACATGAGTGGGGTAAACAGAAGATTTATAAGCCCATTTTCTGCATGATTTGCTCGCTGATATCGGGGACTGTTTTTTGTGAATATAGCGCAGAGTTGAGCATGAAAATATAGCTGTAGCCATTTTCCTTAGCATACGTTTCAATTATGCCAATGAGTTTGATTTCAATGGGTTGAATCAGTTCTATTTGTTTTCTGTCTAATAGGGCCTCTAAATTATTTTGCAGCGTCTCTAGGGACTTCTCTAAACTGTTTAGTTTTTTAATATCCGCATCTTTTTCGGAAGGTCGTGTGGTATAATACCCTGTTTCACTTTTATTAACACATCGATTACGAAAATGCTCATATTGCGTGGTGGCTTCATTTAAGGAGTCTTTTAGGTGAGCTTGGTATTGGAGTAATTTCGATTCCGCACTTTGATAGGCCGGCATCTTAGTAAGAATTGTATTAAAATCGACATAGGCTACTTTTTGGGCATTTGACGATTGGCTAAAAAGAATGCTTAAGAGGAGAATTAGAACTTTTTTCATAATGACAGCTAGCTTTTGTTTTTCTTGCCTAGTGTATAGCCAAAGAGGATGATGATTGGGTAAAGAATCAAGCATTTGATTTTGACAAAAATAGAAGATGTTTTTAATTTTCCTTCTCCCCGTAAACAGGGATTTATTAACCGTGAGTGGCGTCGAATTCTTCAGTGTGAAAACGAATCTTAGCGTTGGGCTAGCGCTGCTGGGCCCAGTTTTTTTTTGTGTCGCCAACAATAGTTGAAATTAATCGTGATCCATGGTGGACGGTTTGAACATCAATTGAATCCTTATCAATGATGAGATGAATGATTCTATAGCTGCCTTTAATCTACTGACGAACATTTTCATGTTGAATATCCAAGAGATTCAATTCTTTGTAATAATTTTCAATTCTTGAGTGTGCAGACCCGTCAACTAATAAAATGACCACAAGCATTGCAATGATAGTAATACTAATTGCTCGCCAGGTTGGTGTATTAACAAACAGAATTAGTAATGCAGCTACGACAATTAAAATCGGAATTACTCTAAAGACGACGGCATATTCTTTTAATGTACTTTCTGAACGATCTATTTCGGATTGGTAAAAAGCAGATGCATCCGTATCAAAATCCTTTTCAAACTGTTTAACTCTTTGAATGTTGGTGTAGTTAAGACCGCTACCAATTATCAAAAGTATTATGCCTGCTACTAAAGTAGGTATGATATAAGCCTTTGCTAAATCTGTTTTTCCTAGCTGCCAAAATCCAACACTCGCGATTAAAAATCCAATCGCAAAAAAGATAAAAAAGCGTGTTGAAAACACTTCAGCTTTTGCCCATTCTGTAGCTAATTTTAATAGTTCCATTTTAGTTTAGTTTATATTTTTCTCTGTATTCCGTTGGACTTACTCCTTCTTTCTTCTTGAACAGTCTCGAAAAATATGCTGGATATTCAAACCCTAATTCATAGGCAATCTCGGATACCGTTTTATTAGGTTGCAGTAAGATGTTTTTAGCTTCATCGATTAGATACAAGTGTAAATGTTCAGTCGTGGTCTTGCCTGTTTCTTTTTTAAGCGTATCACTTAAAAATCGTTGTGAAACTGACAATTTGTTTGCTAGCTGCTCTATGTTCGGAATCCCATTTCCTTGTAGTTTTCCTGATTCAAAATACGAGTCCAAATAATGATTAAACTGCTCCAATAAATCATTGGATAATTCTTTTCGATTCAAAAATTGTCTTTCATAAAAACGGTTTGCGTATTTGAGCAAGGTGTCTAATTGAGAAATGATGATATCTTTACTAAACTCGTCCTGATTGTTTTGATATTCAATTTCAATATTTTCTACAATGGACGCTATTTGCCTCTCTTCTTTAGGCGAAAGGTGCAAAGCTTCATTTACGGAATATGAGAAGAAACCATATTTTTTTATGCGTTGTGCTAATTCCGTCCCCCTAAGAAAATCCTCGTGAAAGTTTATTGAGAAGCCCTTTTGTTTAAAAATTATATTGTTATCCCATTGCAAGACTTGTCTTGGTGAAATAAAAAATAATGTACCGTTGGTAAAATCATATTGAGTGCGACCATAGTTTAAATTGCCCTCTACAAACTTTTTAAAACTTATGGTATAGCAATCATTGGTAATGGGTGGTGAACTTTCTTTTGGACAAGGTAGGTAGCCATCGCCTTTTGAATTAAATACGCTCAACATTGGATGTTCTGGACTAGGCAACTCCAAATACTCTAGATAGGATGATAAGGTTTTGAAGTGTTTCATTTCTCGAATTTAAATATTCCATTTTACTCCTGTTTCTTTTTCTGAAACCTCCCATAGTCGTTTTGCTACTGTTTTATCTTTAGCGTGCGGTTCTATTTTGTGTGCTCCAACTGGACCTGCCCAATTACTTCTTCCTGTAGGTCCGTAAAAGCCTTTTTGGTCAAGATTAAGCTCCGTGGCACACATTAGTTGGGGATACGCACCCCTCTCGGCAGATTGTGTTAGTGGGGATAGTTTCATCAGGTTAAAGATGAGTTTCATCATAAAACTACCACTCGTATTTATCAAGTTTGTTCTTGATGAACCGGGATGACAAGCATATGCTTTAGTATCTGTTTTTCCAGCTTCTTTCAATCTATCTTGTAATTCGTAAATGGTCATTATCTGTGCGAGTTTACTTTGACTATACGCTTTATTAGGCGTGTAGTCTTTTTCCCAATTCAAGTCATCAAATTTTATCGTTTTGATTCCCATATCATAACCCATACTACCGACTGTTACAATTCGCCCTTTGGACTTTTCAATAAGTGGGAACAATAAAGCCTGCAGGGTCCAATTTCCAAAATAATTCGTTCCCATTTGACTTTCCCAACCGTCTGCAGTTAGCGTTTGTTTTGGCACTTGGGCAATTGCTGCATTACAAATAAGTGCATCTATATGAGGAATAGTTTTTAATACTTCATTCGCTGCTTTTTTCACAGATGCTTGCTTCGATAAGTCCAATTGAATGTTGATTACTTCAATAGCATTACCCAATTCTTGTTTCAATATTGCGATGGTATCTGCCGCTTTTTTGAGGTTTCTATTGAGCATTACCACTTTTGCACCTTTTGAAAGTAGGATTTTCGCCGCTTCAAATCCTGTTCCGCTTGTGGTACCAGTTATTACGAAAACTTTTCCGTTCAAATTTCCGATTCTATCAGGTGTCCAACCTTTATTGCCAAATTGATTTGCTTCCATTTTTGTCTATTCTTTTTGTGAAAAATTATAAGACAAAGGTCAGATGGAGTTAGGTTAAGCTGCTTATACAGATTTTCGAATGTCGTATACTTTTTGGTTGGTTTTAATTACACACAACCTCAGTTTGTCTAAAAACCCTCTTTCAAAATCAAAATCCGACGTTATGGAGGGTGTATAAGCAAAGATAAAACGCAAGGAGCTTTTTACTAAAGAAAGTTTAGGGGTGGCAAATGGGTTCCAAGTGCTTTTAGGATGGCCATTTTCGGCAAAAATGTAGAACAAAGCTTCTCCAGGTAAGCGTTGAGGGTGTCTTTCGGGAGGATAGTGAATATTCGCCTGAGGTTATAGGTTGGGAAAATCAAGCCAATGATATGTTTAACTATTCCAATTTCCGCCTAATCCCCCTTAACCACAAAAAAGCGAATACCGGTTGCCTTTTAACCGCCAACAAATTACTCCATTCTCTCAAAATTTTAAGCTCCTAGGGATAAAAGTGGGCTTTTTCCAATTGTCCATTATCGCTGCGAATATGTACTTGAAGGCAGGTTATGCGGTATCGAAGCCGATTGTTTGCGTTTTATTTGCTTTGATTCTTAATCTGCGAAGAAATAAAAGGCATTCGTGGTGCCAAAAAATAGCCCGTAAGGCTTGCAAATAGAATAGGGATAAAATGGCCAAACCCTGTCAAGCTAGCTAGTAAGATAGTGGTGCTCATCGGTGTACGTGTTACGCAGGCATTGATGGCAGCCATGCAGCTTACAATGGCTAATGTTGGATTTATTGAAGGCGCGAGCTGGTGAATAATTAAGCCTACAGTGGCTCCAGCGAAAAATAGCGGAATGATAAATCCGCCTCTCCAGCCTGATGTAACGGTTATGGAGATGGCAGCAATTTTTAAAAATAGAAGGGCAATCAGAAATGGCAGAGTATAGGCTCCGGTAAGGAGAACATTAATTTCATGATGTCCAAAATACCGCGTTAGTGGCACAAAGTAGGCGATCGTTCCAAGCAATATTCCGCCAATACAGGTTTTGATATAGATGGGCAGCTTTCTTTTCTCGAACAGTACTTTAAGCAATTTTGTTAAATGGATAAAAAACCAACCGACGCTCGACGCTATTATAGCAAAGAGAATGGCATAGGAAAAATCAAAGATGCCGCTGTATTCGTAGGCTGAGAGGTCCCAAATGGGTCCTAAGCCTAAATGGATAATCAATGCAAAAAGGATATAGCTGAAACTGCTAGCGACCAAGGCTGGAATGATTGCCTTATAGTATTCAACGGCATGTTTATGATGTAGAATTTCTAAGGAGAATAAACTTCCTCCTAAGGGTGCACCGAATAATGCCGTGAATCCAGAAGCCATTCCGGCAATACTCATCGACCTCAACTCTTCACCTTTTAACCGGAAAATCCTTCCCAGCCAAGTTCCTGTAGATCCGGTAACCTGAACAAGGGGTGCCTCAGGTCCAAGACTTCCTCCCGAGGCCACACATAATAGGGAGGAAAGAATCATGGACTTATTATTCTTTGGATCAAGTTTACCATTATTGAAGCGAATATTATTGACAATCAAATTGAGTTCTCCGGGGTCACCAATTCGGTGAATCACGTAGCCTGCCAAGAAACCACAAATGGCCATTAAGGGAATAACCTGCCATCCCGTAAACACGCTCAATCCATGCATCAGAAATTCAAGTACAATCCAATAAGTACCTGCAATTAGGCCCCCGAATAGGCCAAGGAGTGTCCAGAGTAAAAATATTCGATTGAATACGAATGGTTTTATCTGAGAAGGTTTATCAAATGTGTTTATGTATCGAAGAAGTTTTTTTCTGCGTTTTAGATTCACAGTTTCTTGCTAGATAGTCGAGAGTTTTTAGAAAAGGTAAAATGAGTGGGAACAGCTGTTTTTTCCAATCACCAGGTGAAAAGCCTAGGGTGCGAATTTAGAATATTTTGCCCAATCAATGGCAAAGGTTTTGAGCGTTGACCTAGTGCGGTTACTTCAGCGGCTGCGTCAATTTAAAAACGGTGTTTGGGAAGTTGCTTCGGTTCGGAAAACCTGTCCTGACCGCGTGCGCCAGAGCTTTTTCAGCGCAGGTGAAGCATGCCGAAGGATGAATATGAGCCTTGGGTTAGCTTGGTGTATAGCGCGTTGTTTTTACGCGGCAAGCAGCTTTAAATAGAATGTATTAACGCTACTGTCTATCGTTCTTCTTTTTCGCCAACCGCGCTTTTTCTTTTAATACTTCCTTTTCAATCCGATCGCCAAGCTTTTTCCTGAAATCGGATTGGATGCCAGCTGGAACATCACCGCCTATTATCATTTCCCCAGGTTTTAATGGTGCCTTTGTTCTTGTCCATTTTTTCATGGATTCAATATAGGGACTTTGAATTAGAGCATGAAATGCAATTTAGGCTAAAGGGGTTCGGATTAGGGACAGACCAATTCGAAAAACTGAATCATGGAGAATCCCTAAATTATAAATTAGCTTATCTTCGGTTCACTGCAAATGCTTCGCGGCTAACTCCAAGAACGACACGCAACGGAAGGGCAGAGTAATCTGCCTTTTTTTTTGTCGTAGCCAGAAGCGACCAGTAGTCATTTTATTGTGGTTTAGTTCTGAACACCTTGAAGAAATGCAAACGCCATCATTTTCAGTAGTCATGATCTCGGACGAGCGGATTTTGTTAAGCTAAACCAGTAATGAAAGCAATAAAGGCCACGGCCAATGTGGATTCTATTCTTAGCTCAACTCCTTCAATCCAAGTTCCCTCAAAAAAGAATTATGCCTATCTCTAGCCGATGTTATGCGCTTTTCAATATCCTCCAGATTTTCGTGAACCGTGCTTAGGTCAATTTGTACTTCGTCTTCGGCGGTACTGATATAGCGGGAGATGTTTAGGTTGTATCCGTTCTTTTCAATTTCATCCATAGAGACTTTACGGGAATAACGTTCGGACTCCTGGCGGTATTTATAGGTTTCTACAATGCTTTCAATATTTCCTTCATTCAAGGTATTCTGACGTTTGCCTTTTTCATAATGCTCGCTGGCGTTGATGAATAGCACATCGTCTTGCTTCTTGCATTTTTTCAAGACGAGAATACACACTGGAATGCCTGTTGAATAGAACAAGTTGGATGGCAAGCCAATGACGGTATCAATATGATTGTCTTTTAATAGCTTGGTTCTGATGCGCTCTTCAGCTCCGCCTCGGAACAATACTCCATGAGGTAAAATGATTGCCATTGTCCCTTCTTGGGATAAGAAATGGAAGCCATGCAATAGAAAGGCAAAATCAGCTGCGGACTTAGGTGCTAAACCGTAACTTTTATAACGAAAGTCTTCTCCCATCGCTTCATTGGGTTCCCAACGCAGACTAAAAGGCGGATTGGCGACTATCGCATCAAATACGGTTTTCTTGGAGGGGTTCATCTCATTTAGGATGTCCCATTGGTTCTTGAGGCTGTCACCATGATAGATTTCAAACTCGGTATCTTTCATGCCGTGCAAGAGCATATTCATGCGTGCCAAGTTGTAGGTGGTGATATTACTTTCTTGTCCGTAGATCTTACCTACCGTTCCGCCATTGTCTTTGATTCGCTTCCGTACATTCAATAACAAAGAGCCTGATCCGCATGCAAAATCCAGCACCTTATCTAGTTTGCCTTTTTTGCCTGTAGATGGGTCTTGGCCGTCTAATGTCACTATCTCTGAAAGAATGGTAGACATTTGCTGCGGTGTATAAAATTCACCTGCTTTTTTACCCGACCCGGCGGCAAACTGGCCTATCAAATATTCATAGGCATCTCCTAGTGTATCTGAATCGGTTGAGAAATCTGCAATGCCTTCCGAAATCTTTTGAATGATGGTACAGAGTTTTTTATTTCTCTCGGTTGGCGTTCTGCCTAGCTTATCAGAATTGAGATTAATTTCAGAGAACAAACCCTGAAAGGAGTTATCAAAAGATTCATTTTCGATATAGCGGAAGCCTTCTTCCAGTGTAATCAATAACTCACTGTTCTGCGTGCGCGCTAATTCCGTAATATTATTCCACAGGTGTTCGGGTTTGATAACATAATGCACCTTCTTGCGCATTTGCGTTTCGTAAGCAGGTATATCTGGCTCATTCACCAGATACCACTGAGAAAGTGGAGTATTACCTTCCGAATCATCTATAGAAGGATAATCGGAACCTAATTCCTTTTTAGCCGCTTCCTCATAGTTATGCGATAAGTAGCGCAAGAACAGGAACGAAAGCATATAATCGCGAAAATCATCGGCATTCATAGCACCACGAAGCTGGTCTGCTATTGCCCAAAGTGTTTTACCGAGTTGTAGTTGGTCTTTTTGTGTCATGTTTGACTAGATATTGTAATCGGGATATTCGAGCGAAATAAAAAAACATTGACTATCAACACATTGCGGGACAAGTGTGTTTATGGAATACTTTGAAAACAAATAAACTTCATGCCCAAAATGGAACATAGGATGCGAATTTCTTGGATACATTTTCGGGATCAGAAGGTTTTATCAGACCGGCATTAACGGTATCTGCAATTATCTTAGAAGCACTTGAAACATTATTCTTAGCAATTTTAAAACGCTTACGAATAGATTGATTATTGACGGTTTGGTTGTTTACATAATTCAGGCAGGTATGCTGGTAGCAGGCTCTTAATCGATCCTCTATATTCATCCTAGTCAATGACATTGGTGCATATAATATCACTCGTGTATAATCATCCCCTCTTACAAACTTTGGGGCTGGCAATTGATAGAACTCAATCGCTGCAATTGCACGATCAACTCCACTGCCCCTTTCTTCACAAATATTTAATCGTCTCATCAATGAGGCTAAGGTTTCATTCCTTGACTTGGGGGCCGTATCAATAAAGCGATTAATGTCGACCAGTGGTACACCCGGATTTGTAATTTCTATTCGGTCGGTAAATATTTCTACCATTACTCCTGTTCCTGTCACTGAAAAATCTTGATGTATTAAAGCATTTGCTACAAATTCACGCAAAGCCACTTCCGGATAAACCTTCACCTTTTTACGGAGTGCATTTTCAATTACCTCATTTGACGGTAGCTGATCCAAGATATAACTAATCAAACCCTCAAAGCCTGATGCGTAGCCTTTGACTCCTTCTTGTTCTTTTGACGCGTTTATCTTGCTCGTCTCCTGGTAAACAATTACCCTCAACGCTTTGCGGCTAAGTTCTTTAAAGCTACTTAGTTTTTTGGCAAATAGAATAGCACCAAGATTAGTAATGTCCCAACTTTGACCTGATTTTTTCAACAATTCATCGCTTGCAAGCACCTGAATAATGCCTTGTTTGGTATCTGGCAAACGTTTCTCTTGAAGCGTGAAATAACTGTCATAATCAAGTAGCTGTAAAATCTCATCTTCAGTAACACCTGAGCGCGTAATTTGAGACTCAAAATCTAAACCTGTAGATAGGGCAATTAGCTGCTTTACTTCATTTCTGGAAAGCTTGACACTTTGACCTGCGCTGCGTTTATAGCTGCTAAAAATATCACTTCCTCTTAAATAAACCGGTTTATCGTGGTGCTCCGGAATTCGAATAAAAAGTACGGGATGGCCTTTGAACTCCGCAACAGCATGTTCTATCCCAACAGGTTGTGCCAGATTGTTTCGTGCAATGTTTCCCAACTTCTGCACAATAGCATCCATTTCGTTTTTATTCAGTTCTTTAGAACCACCATCATTGCTAATACCATATGCCAGATAACCGCCATTTGACTGGTTAGCGAAGGCACTAATATGCTGTGCTAAACGATCAGATTTGTCTGATAATCCGCTTTTCCAATCAATTTCATTCAACTCTTGCGGTATCGGAGCAAGACTTCTTTGCAAAAGCTGTAAGGCTGTATCTATCCAATATTCCATATCACTAACCCTCAATTTTCGGGAACAAACCCTGCATCAACCCCTTCTTATGTGCCTGTAATTCTTCTATTTTCTCTGTTTGGGCAGTAATTAACTCATCCAAAGCCGAAAGACAAGATGCGATTTTTTGTTGTTCTTTTTGTGATGGATGGGGAATGGGCATTTCTGAAAGTGAGCCAGCATTGACATTTTTTTGACCCCCACCAATCTTTGTTGAATTGAAAAAAGCTTGTCCTGTTTCAGAATTAAGGTAAAAGCACAAAAAAGAAGAGTCGATAAACTTATTATTTGGTCTTGTGATTAAAGTGGTGAAGCTTTGAGAGCCTTCATATTTCGCAGGCACCATGCAAGTCGTTCCTGGGTATCCCGTTCGCGCAGTTAATAAGTCTCCACCCTTCAATCGTTTATTTTTATGCGCCTTTTCATATTCCTCATCGATGTATAGAATATCGCGGTCATCAAGATATCCTTCTTTTATATTCTGATTTCTAAAAAGTATTATCCCAGATTTTCGATAGGCGTGAGTTGCTGCGCTGGCTATACCGACCATGATTTTATGCGATATTTTATCTAAAACCACTCGTTCCCACTCCCCATCCTCCTCAAACTCCGCAAAACGAAGCTGAGGCACGTTTCGCCCGGTCCCTGAGCTTGCCGAAGGGTGCGGGAAAAGGTTTTGCATCAAGCCTTTTTTGTGTATCCTGAGCGCATCCAGCTTATCCTTGTGGGCGGCTAACAGCTCATCTAAAGAAGAAAGGCAGGAGGCGATTTTTTGTTGTTCGAGGGGGTTAGTAGGATATGGCAACATGAAATTTTCCAAATCACTTTTTGAGAACCCTTTTATAGACGTTCCCTGATTCATAGATTGCAACAGATTCTTGTTGGAAGAAAAATAATAACCGATAAAATAACTACCAATTGACTCAGGAATGAAACTTGTGAAATCTTGGCTAGTGCACACTTCGCGTTTGTTGATAGCCAATTTACCCACCCCAACCCTTGATACAAAAATTACACTTGCTATGGGAATTAACTTTGTTGCAGTTTCTTTAAGGGCATTGCTATTTATATAACGTGTGATAGAAATACTATGAATATCATCTTCATTAAGATCAGAGCTTGAAATCCAAGGAAGCTCTCCAACCCAAAACTCTGGATTTGACTTAGATGGAGTTCCACCACCTAAAAAACAACCTAATTCACCTAGCTTTTTTTGCTCCCAAACATTCCCTTCAAACTCAGGAAACCTCAACTCGGGTAGTAGTTTCATCGGCTTACTCATTGTCTGAACTGTGATTTATTTGATTCATGTGATGAATATGATTTCCTTTTTTTGATCTCTTTACTCAGTATCAATCTGGCTAAGATATGAGCGTTTCCTTGGTTTTCCGCTTGAATGTGATCTCCTTTTTTTAATCATGTTAAATCATCTAATCACAATAATCATAGTTCAGACATTTGCTTGCCGTGGTTTTCCGCTTGAATGTGGTCTCCTTTTTTCCTAATCATGTTAAATCATTTAATCACACTCATCATAGTTCAGACAC
>CAZUIT010000020.1:50821-53562 GCA_964620355.1 uncultured Burkholderiales bacterium
ACACTCATCATAGTTCAGACACTTGGTTTCCCGCTTGAATGTGTTGCCCTTTTTTTCTAAACATGTTAAATCATTCAATCACACTCATCATAGTTCAGACACTTGGTTTTCCGCTTGAATGTGTTGCCCTTTTTTCCTAATCATGTTAAATCATTTAGTCACACTCATCATAGTTCAGACACTTGATTTTCCGCTTGAAAGTGTTGCCCTTTTTTCCTAATCATGTTAAATCATTTAATCACACTCATCATAGTTCAGACACTTGGTTTCCCGCTTGAAAGTGTTGCCCTTTTTTCCTAATCATGTTAAATCATTTAATCACACTCATCATAGTTCAGACACTTGGTTTCCCGCTTGAATGTGTTGCCCTTTTTTCCTAATCATGTTAAATCATTTAGTCACACTCATCATAGTTCAGACACTTGGTTTTCCGCTTGAAAGCAATGTCCTTTTTTTCTAATCATGTTAAATCATTTAATCACAAAAATCACAGTTCAGACACTTTTCCCGCTTGAATGTGTTGCCCTTTTTTCCAATCATGTTAAATCATTTAATCACAATAATCATAGTTCAGACATGAGGATTGCCCTGGTTCTTCTGCTTGAATGATTTGTTAGACAATCTTTTAAACTGAAGGGACTTAGCTCCGAAATTTATGAGTAGCCCTACTGCTAAATCGTAGGCTTCCAAATAATTGATTGCTTGGGCTAAATGCACATCTTCTAGTTGAATAATTGCTTTCAATTCTACAGATACCGAGCCTTCCACTAAAAAATCTACCCGCCTTGTACCAATCTGCTGGTTTTTATAGTAGACTGGCATTTCATGTTCCCTACTAAACGCGATACCATTTTCAGCCATCTCAATTTGCAGTGCCCGCTGGTAAATGACTTCTTGAAAACCATTACCCAGCTCTGAATGAACGGACATTGCGCATCCAATAATCTTGGCTGTTAATTCTGAATGTTGAAATTCCGTTTTTATCATACTAAATCATGCAATCATAATCCCGACTACTCATACGCCGCCAATCCGCTAATTTCTCTGCCTTGCGCTAGTTTCTTCAACTGTGGAACCAAGTCAATCATAAGGGCCGTTTCGGCTTTACTTCGATCTTTCCAACCCAGCTCTAAAGGCTCCATGAGGTCGGTGAGCTTCTCTCCGTCAAAAATCATTCGACTCATGATGTGTTCTACAAAGGCTTTTAAGTCTGCCGTTTGCAAGCCGTTTTTGTTGGCTATTTCAGCCAGTTCTTTATCGTACTTCTCTACTTTATAGGTTTCGTAGTTTTTCTTGAGCTCATCCGCACTTTGCCCTTTGCTCCAGTCTACTTGGTTGATATACTCCGTTAAATCTTCCTCTTCGTCCATCAGGTTGGCGTTGGATTTAAGCAGACTAATCACCTGGGCCTTGGTCATTTTTTGCTTCGACGGCTTCATTTGGGTGCTGTCGGCAATCAGACTCATGATATAATCATAATCAATCACCGCAGAGGCAAAGAGCACAAACTCAAAATCTAATTGCTGAATTTCATCCGGTGCATTTTCTCCTTCTTTTTGCTGCACAGCCCGCAATTGCTTGGCTATTTCGAGGTAGGAGCTTCTATACTCTTGCAAGGTGTCTTTCGGTAAGATATGCTCAATTTGCTCCTTTTGCTCGGGAACTAAATCCGTGTATTGATCCAATTGGGTTTTGAGCCGCTGTACTTCCTTGATGTTTTTCACAAAGGCAATCCGCGCGGCATCCCCTCTAAGGTTATAAGCTTCGGCTGGTTCGTTTACTAGGTTTTGCTTCCGCATAAAGTCACCCAATTTCTCTACGGCCTCTTGGTATTTGTCGATCACCACCGGAGCAGGATCCACCATCCATATTTCTTTGGCTTTGCCGCCTTCTTCGCCTGAGAAGAGTGTTATGGCATGATTTACCGCTTCCTGCTGGGAACGGAAATCCAATATATTGCCATAAGGCTTGGTATCGTTCAATACGCGATTGGTGCGTGAAAAGGCCTGTATCAGTCCGTGGTATTTCAGGTTTTTATCCACGTATAAGGTATTCAGGTACTTGCTATCAAAACCAGTAAGCAGCATATCCACCACAATAGTCAGGTCTATTTTGTTTTGGTGTGCTAGGTCCTTATTGCTGTATTTCTGATCCTTTATACGGCTTTGAATGTCCTGGTAGTATAAATCAAAATTGGTGATGTCGTGATTGGTTCCGAAATGCGTGTTGTAGTCCGCTATAATTTCTTTTAGCGCTAATTTCTTTCTTTTAATTTCAGCTTTCTTCTTCTCAACATCTTCACCTTTCTGAATGGTGTATTCTGCATTTTCTTGGGCTAAATCTTCCTGAATCTGCTGGATGTCTTTGTTGCCCTCAGCGGGAGGAGAAAACACAACGGCAATATTGAGCGGTTTATATTCCGAATCCTGCGCTAGTCGTTGGCTTTGCAATGCTTTAAAAAGCTGGTAAAACTCAATGGCGTTATTGATAGATGCCGTTGCTAAGATGGCATTGAACTTTCTATGATTGGTAGCGGCATCATGCTTGTCGAGGATGGCTTCTACCACCGCTTTTTGGGCAATTGCTTCTCCGGGTTTGGCCTGCACAGTGCCTTCACCCTTGAAATAGTCGATATGAAATTTTAAGACATTTCGGTCGTCAATCGCATGGGTAATGGTATAGGCGTGCAACTGCTTTTCAAAAATGCTCTCCGTAGTTTTATAGGTTTCTTATTCACCCTC
>CAZUIT010000021.1:0-51092 GCA_964620355.1 uncultured Burkholderiales bacterium
TATTCAAACTGGGTAAATGGGGAGCTGTTTCTGAGATGAGTTTGTATATGATAAAACTTTCAGCGCCATCTTGAGCGCGGACCGAATAGACCTCGCTCAACTCACCGACCTTTAAATCTTTAATCTTTAAAAATACGTCTTTGTCTAAACTACCAACGGGAATACGGGTTTCACCTGTTGTATAATCCATCAGTTTCCCTCCTTTGCTCGAGGTATATTCATCTTCAGAATGCAATTGAGCAGCCTCGCCAAAAGTAATTTGATCAGTTAATATCAAGGTGCGAATGCTATCTAATTTTTCCCTAGCCGCAAAATTATCTGCAGGCATCATTTCAGGAGTAATCAAAATATGCCGCACGTTTACACTTTCCCCTCGGCGATCTAAAAGTTGAAGAATATGATAGCCAAATTGACTCCGGATAATTTGAGAAAAGCTATCCTTTTCTAGGCGGAAGGCTGCTGCCTCAAACTCTGGTACCATTTTCCCCCGCTTGAAGAAGCCGAGTTCTCCGCACTTGCCTGAACTTCCTGGATCATCAGAATAGGAGCGGGCAAGAAAACAAAAATCATCTCCATCAATCAGACGCTGACGGAGATTCGTAGCATCCATCTTAGCAAATTCCCAAGCGAAGTCAGACACTTTAGGTGCAATCATGATCTGACCAATTTCAACCTCAGCAGGAACTGGAGGCAATGAATCTTTTGATAATTCTTGGAAGAACTTACGCACCTCAGCCGGACTAACCTTTACGTCGCTGATGATTTGCTGCTGCATTTGTTGAATGAGAATTTGCTCTCGCATTTTCGGACGAGTTTTCGCCTTGAATTCAGGCACCGTCATGTCTAAATATTTTTCAAGGGCCTTTTCATCGCCACCGAAATGACTGAGGATATAGGCCAGTTTTTCGTCTATTTTGGCATCTACTTGCTCGTCGCCCACAACAACTGAGTCGAGTTGGGCTTTGTAAAGCAGTAGTTTTTTAGAAATCAATTGGTCAAGAATATCTACGCGCAAGCTGTCGTGCACCTGGTCTTTTCCCATTTGTTCCTTCAGCGTTTCAAATTCTTTTTCAATATCCGAGCGAAGAATATAATTATCGCCTACCACGGCCACTACCTCATCGATTACCTGAGGCGCAGGTTGTGCAAGCAACCGAAACGGTGTCAAACAGAGCGCAAGGCCAAAAGTGATTATTAGTCTATAAACCATTGTATTTCATTTTTCGACTCTGCTTCTTTAAACAAAGACCCTTCCACTTCTTCTAATAATTTCAGTTTTCGCTTATTGATGATGATGCTGCGGATACGTTCCGATTCCATCTCCAAGGGTGAAATACTGTTTTTTATTCTGAAGGCATGTATATCGAGCCAATACACAAAGTCATTGTCCTTTAATTCCACAAACTTATTGGTGCGAAGAAAACGTTCTTGGTCGTATTGACTCAAAGGAATTTCTTTGAGCAAGTCTTCAAACGACAACCAAGAGTCTTGATCCAAATAGGTGTTCACCGCAAATTGATTGCAATAGTCCAGCAATTTGAATTGATCAGAGGCATCATCCGAGAGAAACCATTTTTTAGCTTTGCTCATGTTTTCTGCTTCCAAAGGCAACTTCACATACCTGAGACGAACAATATTCCTTTTTAGTTCAAAATTTCTTTGATTTTTTTCATAATACGCGGAAATCTCTTTCATTTCAACGGTTGTATCGAGCAACTGTTCAAATAGCGCACGTTGATATTCGTAAATGACCAGACTATTTCTATAGTCACGAACCTTGGATTCAATATCTGGAATTTCTTCTGTCAGGTTTTCCTTGGCCTTGTGCAATGACACCTGTTGACGAATCCAGTTGTTCACATAAACTTTCAGCAAAGACAAACTGTCGTTCCCTTTGGCCTTTGACCTTAAGTCAGAAGGCAGGTCATCGATCAAAAGCACACGGTCATAAACCCGAGCGAGTGCCCCTTCTTCCTCAGCGCTTGTTTCTGGTGATGAACAGGCAGCGAGCATGACCAACATCACAAGTGTCGCTGTAGCCTGTATTTTCATTAATCTTGGATAATTCCGTTTAAGGTATCGGTATTCACTTGAACGGGATAAATGGTTTTTAGGTGCTCAATCCACTGCTTTTCCAATTCGTCCTGGTACTTACCTGTCATTAGTCCTTTCACTTCTTTAAATGCTTTCGGTCCTTCCGGCAGCACTTCGGTTATGCGAATGATATAGTATTTCCCATCCTCAGTTTTTACTTTGTGGATGCCTTTTTTCCAGTCTACTTGGTCAACTTGTGCGTGTTCGCCCTTTTCGAATTTGGAATGTTTGATAACGAGACTTAATGGGTTCTTTTCATTTACCTGCTGAGAAATTTCGACATCAGGTAATCCTTTTTTGATCAGCTTCTTGGTAAGCTTATATGCTTTTTTATCACTGCACTCATAAATGCTGGCATTTACGCGCTGAGTCCAAACATAGTCTTGTTTATGAAGCTCATAGTAGCCTTTCAAGCCAGTGGTGTCTTCTACCGCTTTGTTCCATACTTTCTCCTGAGTCAAATTAAAGAGCAAGATTCCATCGTGGTATTCTTCCATCAAATGACGGAAATCAGGTTCCTTTTCTTCTAGACGGTCTTTTTGATATTGGAGCACTTCTAAGGTTACAAAGCTCTTGTACATACCCGTAACCGCTCCAGAAATGCTCACGTCAGCTTGTTTGGTTTGAGATTTTTCTAAATAGCTGTAAAAGTCCTTATTGGTTACTTTTTTATTGCCAATTTGGAAGAGAACAATCTCTTTAGCTATCACACTATCCGCCTTGAATGTAGCATTTAGAATGCTGGAGTCCATTTTGCTGATGATTTTGCCAAGGCCCGCAGTATTTTCACTGAAGCCATTCTCATTTTTAAAGCGAGTAGCTAAGGCTTCTTGGCTCATCTTCATTCTTTCTGGCTCACGGTTCACTTGCATGCGTAAACGGTCAATCATGTCTTCCTTTGCAGCTAGTGGCCTTTTTTCAAGGAGTTTAATAATATGCCAGCCGAATTCGGTTAATACAGGCTCCGAGAATTCATTGACATTGGCTATCGAAAATGCAGCTTCACGGAATGGTTTGGCAACAGGCGAATTGGTGCGAATCCAATTCAGCTCTCCTCCATTTCCACTGCTGCTGCCATCTTCTGAATAACTGCGAACCAACGAGGTCCATTCAGCGCCACTTTTCAATTGAACATAAATGGAATCAATTTTTCTTTTGGCTTCAAGAACTTCAGCTTCTTTGGGGTTGGTGTTAAGGCGGAGCATCAAATGAGCCACTTTCACTTCACCACGGTAAGGACGTTTGTCGCTTACTTTTAAAATATGGTAGCCATATTCGGTACGAAATATTGGGGAGATATTTCCGGCTTCGGTTTGGAAGGCCTGTGTTTCGAAGGGATAAATCATATCGAAAGCAGAAAAATAGCCCAAATCGCCATAATTGGTTTTTGCAGAAGGATCTTCAGAGTTGTAATAGGCAAGGGTATCGAAGTCCATGCCTCCCATTGCTTTTTTGCGCAAATCTTTGATTCGATTATAAGCCCTCATGGTGTCTTTTGGCAAGGCATTCGGACTAACCAAGATCAGGATATGTGACGCGTTTACCTCGGACTTCATGCGTTCATAGGCTTCGTCTACCAGCTTCGAGGTAAGCGATGTGTCGGTCATGTACGATCGGGCAAGTTGCTCACGGTAGCCAGCAAGTTCTTGTTGAAACGCAGGATTTTTATCCATCCCTAAAGTTTCTGCTTCCTTCACCTTTAACTTGAAGTTGATATAAAGGTTCAAATAAGCACGGACACTAGAATCGGTTTGCTCTTCTTTTTTATTGTTCTTCAAAAACACCCGTTCGAATTCATCCTGAAAAACAGAATCGGATCCATAGGTAAAAAGCAATGGACTTTTTTGTGCTTGTAGTGATTGACTAAATAAACACAGGGCAAGAAAACTATAAAATGCTAAACGCATCATGGTATAAGATTTTTAATTATGGAAAGCAAAAATAAGGACGAAAATGAATTAGGCAAGGCTGCTTAGTCGATTGCCACCACATGAAGAATTTCTGGGATGGCTTTTTTAATTCCCTCCTCAATTCCAGCCTTCATGGTCATATTACTCATGGAACAACTGCTGCAGGCACCCAAGAGGCGCAAGCTTACTGTTTGGTCTTCAATAGAAACCAATTCGACATCTCCACCATCGGCCTTTAAAAAGGGGCGAAGTGTATCTAACACTTCTTCAACTTTATCTTTAATCACGGTAGTCTCCATCTTTTATTTTAACGTGTAATTCCAGCATTTTTAACGGCAACTTGCCTGGCTACGTTTCCGGCAAAGTTAGCAAACGCGGCGCTATATTCCTTGTTATTGACCAAGGCATTTATTCCGGCATCGCTGGCCGCACGAACAGCCTCAATAAATGGTATTTCACCTAAAAGAGGCAGCTCTGTTTCTGATGATAGTTTTTCTCCGCCACCTTGCCCAAATAAGTAGTATTTTTTGTCTGGCTGATCCTCAGGACTGAAATAGCTCATGTTCTCCACTACACCAATAAGCGGCACGGTAGCTCCTTGCATGCGAAACATACCAACGGCTTTCCTTGCATCGGCCAAAGCCATTTCTTGCGGTGTGGTCACGATTACAACTCCTGTTATCGGAAATTGCTGAGCTAGCGTGAGGTGAATGTCTCCAGTGCCAGGTGGTAGGTCTATAATCAGATAATCTAAATCTCCCCAAGCTACATCGTTCATAAATTGGCGAATTGCCGATGAAATCATAGGTCCACGCCAAACGACAGCTTGCCCAGGTTGCATCATAAACCCAATGGAAAGCAGCTTTATTCCTGCACGTTCTATTGGAATCATAAGAGTTTTCCCATTCTCATCCCGCATCTCCGGTGCTTCCATTACCCCAAAAAGTGTGGGAATTGAGGGACCGTAAATATCTGCATCAAGTAGGCCTACTTTGGCGCCTTCTTGTGAAAGGCTCAAGGCTAGATTCGCCGCCATGGTGGATTTGCCGACCCCTCCTTTACCAGATGCGACGGCAATTATATTCTTAACGCCCTTCAATACATCACTTTCGTGACGGACAGTATTAACGCGAGAGATGAAATCAATTTCAATTTCTGCCCCTTTGTCCACCATTAAGGTGATAGCATTCACACAGGCATTTGCCATAAAATCTTTAAGCGGACAGGCCGGGGTGGTTAAGACAATTGTAAATCGAACTTTTCTATCTTGAATAGAAAGATTCTCTATCATTCCTAAAGAAACGAGGTCTTTTCTTAAATCAGGCTCAATCACCTGACTCAAAGCCTCTAAAACTTTATCTTTTGTAAGCATGTGCCGCAAAGTTACTCCCTAGCCGCTGAATGCAAAAGCTTCGTCGTGATTAGTTCTTTCGGATAGAGAGCAAAGGAATCTGAGCATGATGTGCAATGGCACGGGTTTTACTTTTGCTGAATAATCGCTCGAGTAAATTTCTGCGGTGAATGGCCATTCCAAGGATATCTGTGCCATTGCTTTGAACAAAGGCCTCAATGGCTCCGGTTACTTCATTGCTATTAATTTCTTCGAAATGCATGCGGTCAAAATTGCAGTTGCTCGCAATTTTGTTATAGATGGTTTCGGCCTTTTCTGCGGTATAAACTAGCTCATCACTCACCACATGAAGAATATCTAAGGAACAATTCCAAGCTTTCGCAAGTTCTACGAATATCTGAAATGAAAGTTCTTCTCTCCCTGTAAAATCAGAGGCATAGCACAATTTTGAGGGTGCTTTATGATCCGTATAGTTTTCTGGAATGCTCAGCATTTTCATAGGACTATGACTCATGACTCCAAAGGCATTACTCCCGAAAAAAGCTTCCTTCGCGCCGCTTGCACCAGTGGTTCCCATGACGATTAGGTCGGCCTGCCATTCCTCAGAATAACGATTAATATCATCTACAACGAACCCATGCATGGTTTCTCCCGTTATACCTGGGAACTCTTCGAGTAAGTCATTTAACTTGGCATCGCTCGCGGCTTTTACTTCTTGCATCAATAATTCAAGGGTATCACCGGGCATATAAGGGTCAACAACAGGAACATTAAATATATGAAGTACCTTAACCTCAGCTTGGGTCAATCCAGCAAGCAATTGAGCATACCGCAACGCATTTGTTGCTGGTTCAGAAAAATCGGTCGGAACAAGAATTCGTTTTATAAAGGCCATGGTAGAAATTTTCAGCTAAATTAATAACCACACTTGAATAATTATGGATATTTGCCACAAGGTGCAGAAATTTAACCGCTTCTTCAAAGTTTTCATTCTGGCTTTTTGCTTTTGGATGACAAGTCCCGTATCGGCGCAAACCGAAACGATGGCTCCGGAATGGTCATTTACGACCTTTGCCTATGCTAATCTTTCGAGCATCCCTACCCATCGGAATATTTATATCGCAAACTCCCATGGTGCGTTTGCTGCATTTGCGTCTTACCGATTGAAACCAAAGTATGATCTACGCTTTGGCTTAAAGCTGAATACAGTGGCTTACTCTAGGAACGCGACGGATAGTTTTGAGGTTTTCACTCAACGAATTCGTGAGTATTATCTCGATGTTCCGCTAAGTGTATTTTTCTATCCGAGTCGAACGGAAAGGACTTGGGGCTTTTATGCCGGACTAACCCCTAGTCTATTATTGAATAAGTCAGTGAATAAGAAGGAAGATAATCCTGCTTACTATGGATTAGGGGTTGACCCATCTGCCCCTGGTCGATTCGACCTCAATCTCAATGTTGGAGCCAGTCTTAAGTTAGCTCCTCGTTGGATGATTTCGGCGGAGTATACGTATTCATTCACAAATGAGGCCAACGCTGCGTATAACGCTGGACGGTTTAGTCAATACGCGATTGGCATTGGGTTTCAAATTAATCAGCCGAATGCAAAAGTGTCGGAAATTGAAACAGCCAAAAAAGAAGAAATTTTTCGCCTGCAAAAGAAAAACATGGTGGTGCTGGTGCGATTAAAAACGGAAGCAAAGAAGATTAAATACTACCGAGATAGAGGGTATACCCGCGATGCAGATGAACTTTTAGAAGAAGTTCAAGCAGAGAATCAAGGCACGATCGAAGCATTCGAAAAAGGTTTTGCCTATTGTGAAGTGCGCTATTTTTATGATACCGTAAGTAGGGCTATTGCGAATGAAAAATACACTGAAATACTTTTGAATAAAGACGGTTCAATTGCCGAAGATTTGGTAGGTGACAGCACGGATATTCTCATTGCTGAATTTGCCAGCCCATACAGTGAAGCGTTTGGCTCCTCTTCTGGCTTTGGCTTGGTGATTTACGATTACCAGTTCAACCAGATGAAAGAACCTTTCCCCTACTATATTTCTACCTATTATGGATTGGTTAGTCGCAAAGAAGCCGTCATTCGTTTTGATAAAAAATTACGCGAATACCAGAAGTTGCGTTGACAGATTAGGACGTTACCCCTTGCAAATTATATCTTTGCCTCTTTCATGAAAGATTGCAATGGCTAAAATTAAAGTAGACAACCCAGTTGTAGAATTGGACGGCGACGAAATGACGCGCGTCATTTGGAAATTTATCAAAGACAAATTGATTCTTCCTTACCTCGATTTAGATATTAAATATTATGATCTTGGAATGGAGAAACGTGATGAAACCGATGATCAAATCACGGTAGACGCCGCAGAAGCAATAAAGAAGTACAATGTAGGCATCAAGTGTGCGACTATCACCCCCGACGAAGCACGCGTTGACGAGTTTAAACTGAAGCAAATGTGGAGGTCTCCGAATGGGACGATCCGTAATATTTTGGATGGAACGGTTTTTCGTGAGCCAATCGTGATGAAAAACGTTCCACGCCTGGTTCCTAACTGGACGGCACCAATCTGTATCGGACGTCATGCTTTTGGTGATCAATACCGTGCAAGCGATTTCGTAACCAAAGGAAAAGGGAAGTTAACCATCAAGTTTGAAGGGGAAGATGGAACGGTAATCGAACGTGAAGTATATAATTTCCAAGGTGATGGAGTTGCCTTAGCCATGTACAATACCGACGAGTCTATTCGCGGCTTTGCCCATGCATGCTTCAACCAAGCCATTAGCAAAAAATGGCCATTATATCTCTCCACAAAAAACACCATCCTTAAAAAATATGATGGTCGTTTCAAAGACATTTTTGCGGAGGTATATGAGGAGTATAAGCCTCAAATGGATGCAATAGGAATTACCTACGAGCACCGTTTGATCGATGATATGGTAGCTGCGGCCTTGAAATGGAATGGAAATTTCGTTTGGGCATGTAAAAACTACGATGGGGATGTACAATCTGATACGGTGGCCCAAGGATTTGGATCTCTTGGATTGATGACATCAACCTTAATAACGCCTGATGGCAAAACGATGGAAGCGGAAGCGGCCCATGGAACGGTAACACGCCATTACCGTCAACATCAAGATGGAAAACCAACCTCAACAAATCCGATTGCCTCAATCTTTGCATGGACTCGTGGCTTAGCATTCCGTGGTAAATTAGATGGAAACCAAGCCTTGATTAATTTCTGCGAAAGCCTTGAACGTGTTTGTATCGAAACAGTCGAGTCTGGTTTTATGACCAAAGATTTGGCAGTATGCATACATGGAAATAAAGTTTCTTCTGATAAATATCTGAACACAGAAGATTTCTTAGATAAACTCGATGCCAACCTTCAAGCGAAGATGGCTTAATAACTAAATATACCTCGGCTAATCACCGGGGTTTTTTTATGAATTTTCTTGCGCATCATTTCTTTTACGCTTCGGATGATCCTTATCATAATACGGGCTTAATTCTTCCTGATTGGTCACGTTCCGCCCTAGGCAAAAGAAAGTTAGAATGGGAACGAAAAACCCAATCATACTCACCGTTTATTGGCCTTTGGGAGGGCTGCAAAAAGCATTATGAAGCAGATGGATGGTTTCATGATTGCGGCTATTTTAATGAGTCAACGAAAGAAATTGAAAAGGATTTAGTCAAACTCCAATCTCAAGGACTCCTCCTGGCACAGCGCAAATGGTTCTTGGCCCATATTCTCTCAGAAGTATTGCTCGATCGACTCATTATTGAGCAATTCCCTGAGGCTTTGGATCACTTCTATCAAGACCTTAATCAGGTCCCCCTTTCGGATATTAAAGATTTTCTATTAGAGTCTGGAAAAGAAAGTATGGGGCGATTTCCGCAAGGGCATGCTGGTTTTTTAAGTTCAGAGTTTCTTCGCTTTTATTCGACAGCTGATGGATTGACCGAATCGTTAAATCGGGTGGTGCAGCGAACCAATCAGGCGGCTTTCTCAAAAGAGGAGCGCCAAGCGCTCACCTCCATAATGCCTAGCTGGATAGCAATGGCCGCAGCAATAAAAAAGCCCCTCCAAATGGAGAGGCTTTCAGTATAACATATATTTTTTCTATTGTTTCGTCAGTGTCTCAACAACCAAGGCACCCGCTGCATTTGGGTCATTGTATTGCCAAACGATTTGTGAGCCTGTTTTTGATATTACTTCTCGTGTTCCCGCATCTGTAAAATTAATAGTCACTGGTGGGCCATCTTGCAAGATGTAAGAATCTGGTATTGCAGGTTGAACAGCGCCAAAAATGGTATAAGTCCACTCAGCAGTAGCCGCAGCGTCGAGTTTTACGATGAAGGTATTGTCCGCATCAAAAATGCTGGCGCCATCCAATGTTTTATCTGTTTGTTTCCAAAGACCTAAATAAACATCAGGGTCACCCGTATTTCCGCCACCAGTATTGGTTGCACCGGTTGAAGAACCAGGCTCGGGGCTCTCTTGTAATTTGGTACAAGCGCCCGCGAATGTCACAACAAATGCAAGGATAAGAACTTTATTCAAACGTTTCATTCTGCTAATTTATAGAAAAGGAATCTTTTTAACCTCAGCTTTGAGCTGTTTATCACGAATTTCGATGAAGATTGTATTTCCAGCCTTGCTGAATTCTTTGCTTACGTAACCAAGTCCAATGGCTTTTCCAAGGCTAGGACTTTGCGTTCCGGAGGTAACTTCACCAATGGTATTGCCGTTCTCATCACAGATTTTATAATGCTGACGAGGTATCCCTCTATCAATCATTTCAAAGCCTACCAATTTTTTACTCACGCCATTTTCTTTTAGGCTTAGATGGTGGTCTGATTTGATAAAGTCTTTGGTGAATTTGGTAATCCATCCCAACCCTGCTTCTATCGGAGAAGTCTCATCGTTGATATCATTTCCATACAGACAGAATCCTTTTTCTAAACGCAAAGTATCACGGGCACCTAACCCAACAGGCATGATTTCAAACTCTTTTCCAGCTTCGAATACTGCGTCCCACAGCTTTTGGGCATCCGCATTATTTACGTACAATTCAAAACCGCCAGCACCGGTATAGCCCGTTGCGGAAATAATGACATCATTTAAACCAGCGATAGTGCCTAGTTTAAAGGAATAATATTCCATCGAAGCCAAGTCAGTATCCGTAAGCTTTTGCAAGGCGGCAGTTGCATTTGGACCCTGTACGGCAAGCAAAGAATAATCGTCGGAAGCATTCGTCATCGACACACCAAAGGAATTATGACTACTAATCCAATTCCAATCTTTCTCAATATTAGAGGCATTGACTACCAATAGGTATTTGGTTTCGCTAAAACGGTAAACCAATAGATCGTCAACTATTCCACCTTTGTCATTCGGTAAGCAAGAGTATTGAACCTTTCCATCAACAAGCTTAGAAGCATCATTCGACGTAACAAGTTGAATGAGGTCTAGCGCCTTGTCGCCTTCGAGCCAAAATTCACCCATATGCGATACATCAAATACTCCTACTGATTTGCGCACCTGAAGATGCTCTTGAATCAGGTTTGTATATTGTACAGGCATTAAATATCCAGCAAATGGAACCATCTTGGCCCCTAAAGAAATATGTAAGTCACTAAGTGCAGTTGTTTGTAATCCTTCGCTATTCATGGTTTATAAATTAGCGTCAAAAATACGGCTTCGCAATGCTTTTTTAAAGATATTTGAAACGATTTACACATGAAATTCCCAAAAAACTACAGCCTGAGCGAGATTGCGGATCTTATTCAAGCAAAATTTATCGGCCCAACCGACTTCCTCGTTACCGGATTGAATGAAATTCACATGGTTGAATCAGGGGATATCACCTTTGTGAATGTCGAGAAGTATTATGCAAAGGCATTGGGTTCCGCCGCCACAACCATTATTATCGACAAACAAGTTGAGTGCCCGGAAGGAAAAACCTTGCTCGTGTCGGAGGACCCATTTCGTGACTATACTTTCTTGGCCAAATATTTTAGACCCACGCCGCTTCCCGTCAATACTCGCTTCGACAAAGGCGAAAATGTACGTATTGGTGATGGAACCAATATTCATCATGGGGTGGTGATTGGGAACAATGTGCAAATCGGAAAAAATTGCCTCATCTATCCCAATGTGGTGATATATGATGAAACGATTATTGGTGATAATGTAATCATACATGCCAATAGTAGCATAGGTTCTGATGCTTTTTACTATAGCAATTTCAATAAGATGCATACCTGTGGACGGGTTGTTTTACACGACTGGGTGGAGCTTGGTGCAAATTGCAGCATCGACCGAGGAGTATCTGGTGATACCGTTATCGGTGCCTATACTAAATTTGATAATCAGGTACATATTGGTCATGATACCATCGTTGGCGAGCGCTGCATTTTCGCCGCCCAAGTAGCGATTGCCGGGGTAACGAAGGTAGAAGACAATGTAATTCTCTGGGGTAAGGTTGGAGTAACCAAAGATATCGTCATCGGTAAAGGTGCCGTAGTAATGGCTACTTCAGGCGTCTCAAAATCACTCGAAGGGGGCAAAGTCTATTTCGGTTCGCCAGCAAAAGAAAATAGAAAAATATTGAGAGAGATGGCGGCCCTCGCTCGTTTGCCAGAAATCATTTCAAAACTCGGGAAATAACCATGCATCCTACCTTATTTCGATTTAAAACGCCGGGTTTTTTAACTTCCTTGTTTCCCGAATACATCACCCTCTATAGCTATGGATTTTTAATTCTTCTCGGAATTATTGCTGCCTACTTTGCGATTTGGCTACGCCGGAAAGAATTGAAGCTGAGTCATGATAGTATTTCTGATTTATTCCTTTGGGCCTTCCTTGGCATTTTCGTTGGCGGCAAAGTATTTTTCTATTTTGAAGATATCAGTCGTTACCTCAATGAGCCACCCCAAATGTTTCATAATATGGGATCGGGCTTCGTATTTTACGGCTCGTTTTTAGTCGGAATTCCCGTGTTGATATGGCGCTTCAAAAGATTAGGACTCCCTGTTATGCCAATGCTGGATGCCATTGCAATTTCAGGAGCCTTGGTGCATGGGTTTGGGAAATTGGGCTGTCTCATGTCTGGTTGCTGTCACGGAAAAGTATGCCATACCGGGTGGGGCATAAGCTTTACAGATCCGAAGACCTCAGCTGAGCCGTTGAATACACCACTGTACCCAACACAAATCTATGATGCCTTGCTCATCTTTTCCATTGTGGCCTTGCTCTTTTACCTGTATTCTCGCAAATCTTTCCATGGCCAACTGATGCTGCTTTATGCGATTATTTATGGAGTGGGAAGAAGCATCACTGAAATCTACCGCGGCGATGAAGCAAGAGGATATATCATCGATGGTATCCTCACCCATTCCCAGTTTATTGCCATCCTGATTTTGGTTGGCAGTTATTTTTTATGGAAGCGATGGAAGTTTAAGTACCCGGTGAACCGATAAGATTGAGGCTGCCAGCATGCATGGACACCTCAAATTCCTTCCATCGATAAACCTCTCCATCCATATGGCAGGTCAGCACTTGTTCCGACTGAAGCTTGAGTGAACGGGTTTCAAACATCTTTACAAAGGGTAGAGCCTCATGCGTGCCTTTTTCCACTTTTGATAGATGGATGATGCGCTGCCACAAACTAATCTTCTGAATCCAGCAGCAGTGAAATATACCATCTCTAAAGCTGGCCTTTGGAGTTACCTTAAAGCCCCCTCCAAACTCGGAACCATTGCCAACAGTAAGCAATAGTCCTAATTCCTTTTCTAAGCCTTGATCATGCTTCACCGTCATCTTAGTTTCTTTATAGCTAAATATTTGCATAATAACCACCATCATGTAGGCGAGATGTCCTTTAAAGCGACTGTTTTTCTGAAGCGTCTGGGCAACTTGTCCATCAAAACCAATCCCTATACCTGTCGCAAACCAAACGCCATTGCATCTTCCCAAATCGCAGGGGTATACTTGATTGGCTAAGAATTGACGGAGCTGGATATTTAAATTAGCACCTTGGTGAGAAAGCCGTGAAAAATCATTTCCGCTACCGGCACTGATCAAACAAATTGGAATTGGAGGAATGCCCCAGTAATTCAGAAGTCGGTGTAAGGTACCATCTCCGCCGACCAATAGAATGCGCTGAAATATTGAATAATCAGGGGCTAGATCAGACTTGGATCCTGGCGTGAGGGTAGAGGAATAAGGAATCGAATTTTCCTTTAAAAAGGCCTCTACTTTTTTTAGCGTATGATTCGCATGGCCACCATTAGCAAAGGGATTATAAATGACCAAACAATCCATCATAATGGCAATTGAATCTGTTGAAGTTCTTTAAGCCGAAAAGATTTCCGATGGTATGGACTTGGTCCGTTTTCTATCAAATAGGCTCGGTGGAATTTAGTGGGGTAGCCTTTATTGACATTCCATTCAAACCCGGGATATTCCTCGTGAATCTTTTCCATATAATCATCCCGGTAGGTCTTGGCCAAAATAGAAGCAGCGGCAATACTTAAAAAGCGTCCATCTCCTTTTATAAAAGTCTCATGCGGAATGTCCTCGTAGGGTTTAAACCGATTTCCATCTACCAAAATAAATTCGGCCTTAGGATTCAATTGGTCCAATGAACGATGCATAGCTAGAATAGAGGCATTGAGAATATTGATTTGATCAATCTCTTCAGGAGAACAAGACGCCACAGCCCAGGCAATGGCTTTTTCCTGAATTTCTTCACGAAGCTCTCTGCGCAGGGATTCTTTGATTTTTTTGCTATCGTCGAGCCACTTGTTTTTATAGCGTGGCGGAAGTATCACCGCTGCAGCAAATACTGGTCCTGCCAAACAGCCTCTACCGGCTTCATCACAGCCAGCCTCCATGCGTCCTTTTTGCACATACGATTTAAGCACGATCAAAAATACTTTTTTCCAAGCATTGCCAAACCTTCTCAGCCGTAGCATCCCAAGAAAAGGCCTTGGCCCGCTTTAGCGCTTTTGTTTTTAAATCGGCATGCAGGGTATCGTCGGTGCAAATTTTTTGCATGGCTTGGGCGAGTTCATGTACGGATAGAGGGTCTACACAAAGTGCCGCATCCCCTGCTACTTCAGGTAATGAGCTGCTATTTGAAGTTATCGCTGGCGTTCCGCATTGAAATGCCTCGAGAAGAGGTAACCCAAACCCTTCAAATATGGGGGCGTAGGTCATGGCACGGGCTCCACAGAGGTAGGGAAGCATCTTATCGTCACTAATTCGACCGGTAAAGTGTACGTCTTCTTGGTATTTCATCTGGGTATAAACCTCCTCCAGTTCATCCGTTTGCCAAGCTTTTCGTCCGACGATCACCAATTGGTACTCCTGTTTATCGTGCAGCTTAAATTGGTCGAATGCTTTTAATAAGCGATGGATATTTTTCCGAGGATGCAAGGATCCAACATATACCAGCCAAGGTTTGCCCTCCATTTTTTCCTGACGAAAGACAGTCAATTGATCCGCATCTATCGGCTGAAAATTGGACGAAGCGCCATTGAATACTACGTCGATATTTTCTTTCTTTATTCCATAAGTTTTATGGATGTCATTTTTGCTGTAGGTCGATACGGTCGCAATTCTGCTGGCTTTTGTAGCGAACTGCGGGAAATACTTTTTATAATAGCTAGCCCCAGTTTTGGATACATATTCCGGATAGTGCTCAAATGCTAAGTCGTGAATAACAGGTACTTGAGGGATGTCTGTTGAGAGCGATAAGAATCCGTCAGGAGAAAAAAATACATCGGGTTGCCATTTCCTAAACTGCCGGGGCAAGCTCCATTCAAACCAAATATAATACAAGTATGGATGCCTTGCTGGTGGAAATACTGATACAGGAATAACATTCGGCCCGTAGATAAATTCTTGCGCAAAAGGACGATCAAAAAAGAAGATAAATTCATGCTCAGGATGATTTTTCACCATGCGCTGTAGCACCTCATGACTGAAGCGACCAAGACCTTCTAAGCGGTCTTTGAGCAAGAAGCGTGCGTTTACTGCAATCCGCATTATTTATAGGTTTCCCCATCGGCAATACACCAACGGTTAAGGTATTCCCAAATATACAGTTCCTTGCCATTTTCTAGTTTGAACAACCATTCTTTATTATCGACATTCGGGGCTCCATAAAGGTCGAGCAGGTATTGATAGAGTTCAAAATGGTCTTTGTAATCGATAATGATTTCATACAAAACATTATTGTCGTCGAATAGGTATTGTGTTTCAGTGAACAAGGTGTCGACCTTTGGATATTCCGTAAGTTGGGGTTTTCCCGAAAAGGATCGGCTTTCAACCAGCATATTTCCCTTAACAGAAATGAAGGAATCCATGCTCATCCCTATAAATATGTCCTGGTGAGATTCAGGAAGGTATTTTTCCTGACCATGTCCAAACCCAAAACCAATAATGCCCAGAATCAGTATCCAATAGACTTTTTTCATGCTTTGCAAATGTGCAGATTTTTGTGCTGACTCCAAGGGGTAACGTTGCAATACACTCATTTATGATTTGTGAATTGTTCATAAATAGCGTTCTGGTCCTCTAGACCGAACACTTCGTTTTCCTCTACCATTAGCGATTTGCGATTTTGGAATTTGGTGCTTCTATTTTTATGTATTTTCGAAGCGCATGTCGGGCTCGTTTTTATCGAACTTTTCTTTTTCCGTGGTGCTGAATCTCTTAATCAAACTCTTTTGGGTTTTTGTGATAGAAATTGCAGTTCAAAATACCCTAGGTGCTGAGGCTTATGGTGTGTATTTTGAGTCGTTTAACTTTAGCTATTTATTCTTTATCCTGCTTGATATTGGCCTGAGCAATTATACCAATAGGACGGTAGCTGGGGACCCTGATTCGCTGCGTGACCTGTTCCCCTCCGTTTGGAGTATTAAGCTGATTCTTACTCTTGTATACCTTCTCGTATTATTTATTGCGGCAAAATTAATGGGCTATGATGCCCTGCATTTTAAGGTGGTCATGTTTATTGGCTTAAACCACGTACTCATGTCTATGATGCTGTTTTTCCGCAGTGCCATTGGAGGCTTACACCTTTTTAAAACGGATGCGGTGGTTTCTGTTATCGATCGATTAATCATGGGAATTGTTTGTGGGGCCTTTCTTTGGCTGCCTCAAATTCGTGAGCACTTTAGTCTTGACCATTACCTTTTTGCCATGTTCAGTGGTTACCTAGGGAGTTTAGGAATTGCCCTTTGGGTATTAAGTCGTAATGGTGGTAAGATTCGTTTTTTCTTCGATAAGGCGATGTTCCTCGATATGCTGAAGAAATCCTATCCTTTTGCCATTCTGTTCTTTCTCATGGGTCTTTATACGCGAATCGATTCGGTGATGCTTGGCCGACTTCTGGAGAATGGAGAGTTTGAAGTCGGAATCTATGCCTCGGCATTTCGACTTTTAGAAGCAGCTGTGATATTTGCTGTTCTGCTTTCCAATTTGCTTTTACCCTTGTTTTCAAGACTCATTAGTAAAAAAGAATCCGTTCATGCATTGGTCAAGGAAAGTTTCCATGTAGTAATGATTGCAGCAGTTTTGCTGCCTCTGACTTGTTACTTTTATGCTGATTACTTGTATCCATTATTGTATGACGAAAATCATGAGTATGGAGCCAAAGTATTCGCGATACTCTTCATCAATTTTATTCCAATGGCTGTGGGTTACATTTTTGGGACCTTATTAACGGCCAAGTCAGAATTGCGCCTCTTGAATTATATCAGTGTGGTTGGATTGATCGTAAATATTGTGCTCAATGCAATTTTTATCCCGCATTGGCAAGCTTTGGGGGCAGTGTATGCAACCATCCTCACCCAGGGATTAGTTACGTTATCAACCTTTTATTTTTCAATCAAATATTTTAAGCTCTCCTTATACGAACTCATCAATTGGCGAGTTATATCCTTTGTCTTTGCAAATTTGCTCGTTTTTTATTCGTTACCTAAATTGGGGCTGGAAGCGCCATGGAGCATGGTGTTGAGTATTCTCATTGGCCTGATTTGGATACCGGTATTTCGTATAATTCGTATCCGTGATTTAAAGAAGCTTATAAAGTAAAAATGAGGCACTTCCTGAACCCGTTGAAAAACGTAAATTTGCCGCAATTATCAGAATAATGAAGGAATCAAATAGCGCATACGACTTCAGCTTGGTTGAAGTTTTACGTTTTGCCTTAAAATGGAAGTGGCATATCCTAAGTCTTACTACACTAGCTGGCATTGCAGGAGCGGTTTTCAGTGGGCCTACTTTTATTACCCCAAAATTTGCCTCAACAGTGGTGTTTTACCCTTCAACCATCAATTCGATATCGGGAGTGGTATTATCTGACAATCAGTTTAAAGACAAAGATGCATTGGAATTTGGTGAGGAAGAAGAGGCGGAATATGCATTGCAAATCTTAAACTCTGCCCCATTGATGACGAAGGTGATCGAACGTTTCGACCTTATGAATCATTATGATATCGATCCAAATGGATCTTTCCCATATACCAAGTTGGAAAAAGAAATTAAGTCCAATATATCCTTCCGACGCACCGAATTACTTTCTATTGAAATTCAGGTTCTTGACAAGGACCCTCAATTGGCAGCAGAAATAGCCAATTATATCTCGGCTGCTTTGGATACTGCAAAAACACAAATTCAACGTCAGGTAGCGCAAAAAGCTTTCGAAATCATCGAAAAAGAGTACCAGTCCAAACTGGCAGAAGTGGAGCAGCTTAAAGATGGAATCAACGCTTTGAATAGTGGGGGAGTAGTTGAAAACCCATTCAATCGCAAAAATAAACGAGCGGCTAGAAACGACGCTTTACTGAATGCTGATAAGCTCCAGGGCGCGGGCAATAATCTAGGAACCTTACTTTCTCTTACTGAATCTTTAAGTCTACAAGTAGAGCAACTGAATGAGCTTCAGCGGAAATACGAACGTTCTAAGGTTGATTTGAACGAATATATTCCACATCACTTTGTGGTAACACCGGCTTCGGCTGCTGAGAAAAAGACCAAGCCTGTTCGTTGGATTATCGTGCTGGGAGCCATGTTTAGCACCTTCTTTTTGTCTATAATCATGATTATTCTGATCGAACGTCTCCGCGACTCTTTCAAAAGTTTAAAACTCGAAGAGGAGGCCTAATTGTTGGGCAAGTCGTCCATAACATGGTTTTATAGTATCGGAATTGGGTTTATCGCCGCGACGGTGGTGGCTACCATGTTCGATATTTATTACCTCTACCTATTTCCTGCAGCATTGGCTGTAGGTCTA
This sequence comes from uncultured Burkholderiales bacterium, assembly GCA_964620355.1. Classification (GTDB taxonomy): domain Bacteria; phylum Bacteroidota; class Bacteroidia; order UBA8524; family UBA8524; genus UBA8524. The sequence continues at coordinate 18,679 of CAZUIT010000021.1, forward strand.
TTGGCGCTTTTTCGTGCCGACCGCCTCATTATGCTTTCTGCTTTTTTGGTCCCGCTCTCGGTAACTTTTCAAGACCTTGGTTTTGGTGCCGGCCTTAGTTTACCTACCGAGCCCATGGTCATTCTAATCATGTTAGCGGCTATTCTGAAGTTAGCACATGAAGGGGTTTGGGATATGGACTTTATCCGTCATCCAGTGACCATTGCCATTCTCGTTAATACTGGCTGGATTCTCCTCACCACTGTAACAAGCACAATGCCGGTGATTTCCCTCAAGTTTTTTATTTCGAGGATTTGGTTTATTGTAGTCTTCTATTTCTTTGCTTCTCACATGTTTAGCAACATGCGACGTAGCATGAACTTTATCTGGTTCTTTCTAACAGCCTCCATCGGTGTGGTGAGTTATATCATGATACTACACAGCACTTACGGCTTTCAGCGTGATGCAATTTTTGATATCATCCAACCTTTCTTCTGGATTCACGGGGTGTATGCGGCCATGGTTGCCATGTTGGTTCCTGTGTTTTTCATTCTGGCTTATAAGGGGAAGGAATTTAAATACTCACCATTACGTCGCAGTTTTCTGATGTTTTTTGCGGTGGTATTTGCTGCAGCAGTCTTGTTCTCTTATACCCGTGCTGCTTGGTTAAGTGTTTTCGCAGCGGGTGTGGCTGGAGCGGTGTTCTTGCTCCGGGTGAATCTCAAAATCATCTATACTGCAGTGATACTGGTAGTGGGAATAACCCTCTATTACCAAAGCGATATCATGATGAAATTGTCGCGCAATAAAACGGGTTCCAACTCCAAAAACATGGAGAAACACCTGCAAAGCGCCACAAATATTAGGAATGACCCATCAAACTTAGAACGGATCAACCGGTGGAGCTGTGCATGGCGAATGTTCCAGGATAGGCCAATCCTAGGATTCGGACCAGGAACCTATATGTTCCAGTATGCTCCGTATCAGCTGAGTTACCAAAAAACGGTTATCAGCACAAATTTCGCGACTTTAGGTCATGCCCATAGCGAATGGTTGAATCCTTTAGCAGAAATGGGTTTGATTGGCATGCTAAGTTGGTTTGCGGTTTTTGTACTCACATTTATGCGGGCCTTGAACTTAATTTATTATGCTCACGACAAGCGCGTAAGATTCCTAACTTTAGCCTTATCCTTAGCCTTATTCACCTATTTTGTTCACGGTTTTTTAAATAGCTATTTTGATTATGATAAGATTGCTGTGCCATTTTGGGCCTTTATTTCAATGATTGTCTGCATGGATGTCAAGAATAAAAAAGACCAAATCACGGCTGTTAACGGTTAAAATCCCCTTAAATTGCGCCCAATTATGATAAAGAGAGATACACTGGTTTTTGACCTGATTAAACAGGAGTTAGCTCGTCAAGAGGAAGGAATCGAATTGATTGCTTCTGAGAATTTTGTCAGTCCACAAGTAATGGAAGCCATGGGCTCCGTGCTGACCAATAAATACGCAGAAGGACTTCCGGGAAAGCGGTATTATGGAGGCTGCGAGATTGTTGATCAAGTTGAACAGCTGGCGATCGATCGAATTTGTCAATTATTTGGTGCAAAATGGGCCAATGTACAACCCCATTCGGGTGCACAAGCCAATGCAGCTGTGATGCTGGGTATCCTAAAACCTGGAGATAAAATTCTCGGATTTGACCTTTCCCATGGCGGCCATTTGACCCATGGTTCTCCAGTGAATTTTTCAGGTAAGCTCTATACGCCTTCCTTCTACGGTGTGGAGCGGGAAACCGGTTTGATTGACTTTGGTAAAATTGCAGATACAGCCAAACGTGAGCAGCCTAAACTTATCATTTGTGGGGCATCATCCTATAGCCGAGATTGGGATTATAAAACCCTGCGCGAGATTGCTGATTCAGTCGGCGCAATCCTTATGGCTGATATTTCTCACCCTAGCGGACTCATTGCTAAAGGCTTCCTCAATAACCCAATACCACACTGCCATATTGTAACATCCACCACCCATAAAACTTTGCGAGGACCTCGAGGCGGTGTGATTATGATGGGCGAAGATTTTGAAAATCCATGGGGAATTAAAACGCCAAAAGGAGAACCACGCATGATGTCTTCTATATTAGACTCGGCCGTTTTTCCAGGAACTCAAGGTGGACCATTAGAGCATGTCATTGCGGCCAAAGCTGTAGCTTTTGGTGAGGCATTAACTGAGGAGTATAAAAATTATTGCGGACAAGTGATTAAAAATGCCCAAGCGATGTCTTCAGCCTTTATGGATAAGGGCTATGAAGTAATTAGCGGTGGAACAGACAACCATATGATGCTAATCGACTTACGCTCTAAAGACTTGAATGGTAAGATTGCAGAAAACACATTAGTGAAGGCACATATCACCATTAATAAAAATATGGTACCGTTCGATGATAAGTCACCATTTGTTACTTCAGGCATGCGCATTGGGTCGTCCGCGATTACTAGCAGAGGCATGAAAGAACAAGACGTTGTTAAGGTCGTGGATTTTATAGATTCCGTTTTGATGAATCATGCGGATGAGTCGAAAGTAGCGGCAATTTCAAAAGAGGTGAACGCACTTATGGCGACCTTCCCTTTGTATAAATAATATGGATAAATCGCTTGAAAGCAAGGTGCTATCAATTCAGCAACTCTCACCAAACGTGAGACAATTCCGTCTTTCGTATGCTTTGAGCGATCAATTTATTCCGGGCCAATTTATAATGCTTGATTTGCCCATCCAAGCGGCTTTTACCACAAGAAGCTATTCCATTGCATCTGCACCAAATAAGGAGGGATGGATTGAATTGTGCATTGTTCAAAAGCCAGACGGTCCAGGTACTGCCTTCCTCTTCGAAAATGTTGAGGTGGGTAGTCTGTTGATGGTAAGTGAGCCACAAGGAAAGTTTGTATTAGCTGAAAAAGGAGTCGACTTATGTTTTGTCGCCACAGGTACAGGAGTCGCTCCGTTTCGAGCAATGATTCAAGAGTTGATTGCAACACATAATAGTTTGCCGACTTCGGTCACCTTGGTCTTTGGTAATCGGTATTTAAAGGACATTTTATATCAGGAAGAATGGATGGCTTTGGCTGAAAAGGATGTCAATTTTAATTTTATACCCGTTTTATCACGAGAAGAAAATTGGGATGGGGCGAGAGGCTATGTACATGATTACTACCTGCCTTTAGCTCAGTTGAATAGCGCGGTTTATTTTTATTTATGTGGCTGGACAAGCATGGTTCGAGAAGCAAAGAACCGCTTGAAAGCACTCGGTTTCTCAAGGAAACAGCTTAAGTTTGAACTTTACGACTAATGAACAATAATCTCCGCGACGGCATACATCTAGTTTCTAAATTTACACTGAGGAAGGGATGGAATGCTTTTCTAGTTTGGAGTTCCTATCAATTGGCAAAACGCTTCAAGTTGGCAGTGCATTGGGGTCAGCCGATATCCATGAGTATTGAGCCTACTACCTCATGTAACTTGCGCTGCCCACAATGTCCCAGCGGATTGCGGTCTTTCAGTCGACCGACGGGCATGCTTCAAGGCGACTTATTTGCGAAGCTTGTAGACGAACAAAAGGCGAGTTTATGGTATATGACACTCTATTTTCAGGGAGAGCCCTATCTCAATCCTGAATTTTTGGATATGGTGGCCTATGCTTCGAAAAACGGAATCTACACCGCTACAAGCACCAATGCCCATTATTTGAATCCGGAAAATGCGCGACGAACGATGGAGTCGGGTTTAAATCGCTTGATAATTTCTATTGATGGAGTGGATCAGGATGCTTATGGAAAATACCGAATTGGCGGGAGTTTGCAGAAGGTTTTGGACGGAACAAAAAACCTCATTGATGCGAGGAAGGCCGGTAAAGGGGATAAGCTTCATATCATCTGGCAATTCATTGTATTTGCGCACAACGAAGGACAGCTTGAGGAGATTAAAAGACTGGCCAAAGAGTATCAGGTTGATGAACTAGCGATTAAAACCGCCCAAATTTATGATTATTCCGATGGAAGTGATCTGCTTCCAGAAAATGAAAAATACCGCCGTTATACGGAAATGAGTGCTGGCTTCGTTATAAAGAATAGCCTCCTAAATCATTGCTGGCGCATGTGGCAGTCCTGCGTAATTACCTGGGATGGCAAGGTGGTTCCTTGCTGCTTTGACAAGGACGCCACTCATCGCTTGGGAGATTTAAAGACACAAACCTTTCATTCAATATGGAAATCTTCGGAGTATCAATCCTTCAGAAAGGCTGTGTTAGGCGGAAGATCGAATATTGATATCTGCAAAAATTGTAGCGAAGGAACCCGGATTTGGGAATCTTGACGCATTAGGCAACATTCGATTCTTTTCAGGGGTCTTGTTAATAGAGGTGTGGATAAGCTCTCATCAATGACTAGTGTAAATACCTTTAGTAATTGCGTAAAAAATGCCGCAAATGCTAGTATTTATCGAAATGTTTTTTGATGGAGGGCTGTAAATTTCTTAACTTCGACTAATTGTTTTGTTAATAATGTTGTTAGCGCTGCGTATGAAAAAAGTACTACTATTTGTAATGTTCCTAATGGCCGCTCTGGTTACGCAAAAGGCTGAAGCCTCTCACGTAATGGGTTCGGACATCGTTTACCGTTGTTTAGGAAACGGTAAATATGAGCTGGTTGTTCGCGTTTACCGTGATTGTAACGGTATCCAAGTGAGCCAGTCTAATGTGGTTGGTCGTTGTAGCTCAAGCACAATTACCATCTCTAGCCAAACGAAAGTATCCACCCGAGATATTACGGGTATTGATGCCAACTGTCCAACGCAGAGCCGTTGTGCAGGTTCTTCATTCCAGTATGGAGTAGAAGAGCATATTTGGAAAATGACGGTGGATCTTAGCAACTATTCTTGTTGTGAATGGACCTTTAGCTGGGAGCAATGTTGCCGAAATGGTAACATTACCACGGGTCAATCGGGTCAAAATTTCTTTACCACGGCAACCTTGAATAAGTGTGTTACTCCTTGTAACAGCTCTCCTGACTTTACCAATCCTCCAGTTGCGATTATTTGTCATAACCAGGACTTCGTATTTAACAACGGAGCCTTGGATACTGTGGATTCAGGTGACTCATTGAGTTATGAGTTGGTGAATGGTTTAACTGGATTAAATTCTTCTGTAACCTATTCAGGTAACTTCTCTCCAGTACGTCCAATGACCTTCTTTGGTTTTCCAAATCAAAACTTACAGTGGCCAGCAGGTTTCCGTTTGGATCCTTTGACTGGTGACCTTTTGTTTCGTCCAACTCAGGTAAATCAGGTTGCTATTGTTGTAATTGAGGTGAAAGAGTGGAGGAAGGTAAATGGTACGATGCAAGTCGTCGGGCGAACGCGGAGGGACATGCAGATTATTGTCGTCGCGTGTCCGAATAATAAGGTTCCGAAAATTCTGCCACCTTACAGTAAACAGGCCTGCGCAGGACAAACGACCTGTATAACGATTGAAACCGATGATGATGATTCGGGGGATACGGTGCGGATAACATGGAATAAAGGTATTCGTGGAGCCACCTTCACAAACAATAACAATTCGGTGAAGCATGCCTCTGGTGAGGTTTGTTGGACGCCGAAAGAAAGCGATATTAGTAATATACCCTATACTTTTACCATCACGGCGAGGGATGATGCTTGCCCATTGGCGGGTCAATCGGTTAGGGCCTTCTCGATATTTGTTCGAGAGACGCCCAAGGCTACCATGGAAACGAATGTGCTTACTTGCGGTAAGGTCGCACTTAACCATACCCCAGAAAAGAATTATTCGGGATATCAGTTTAGCTATGTCATACGGGATAGTTTGAATAAGGCTGCCTGGTCTGGGAATACCCAAGTAGATACGGCCTTCTTACAGCCAGGTGTATACCGTGTGTTCTTGAACATGCAAACGTCTACACCCTGCTTCAATATTGTTACCGATTCAATCGTAATTCCTGAATTTGTTCAGGTAACCATTCCAAGTGATACGTTTATTTGTACAGGGAATCCAATGACCATCGTATCGAATACGAAGTATGGAAACTCACCCTACGAATATGAATGGACCAAATTCAACGATACGCTTTATGGCGATTCGGTGATAACGACGGCTACCGATATTACAGTGAACCCAGATACCAATGCGATCTATGTAATACAGGTAAAAGACGATAATGGTTGTTATAACTGGGATACAGTTAATATTACATGGAGGCCTTTACCACCTGTAAATGCTGGGCCGGATCACAGAGTCTGTTTTGGTACGCTTGTTACCATCGATGCGGGTAATGATTCTACCGAACTTAGTTATGAATGGAATACAGGAGATACGAGTCGAGAGATTTATGTAACTGATAGCTTGAATTATCAAGTCAGAGTAACAGATACCATAGGCTGTTCTAATTTTGATACAGTCAAGGTTAGGGTGAATGATCCAAGACCCGACTTAGGTTCTGATATATGGAGGTGTAAGAATGATACGACTCGTCTATCAGCAATTGGAGCAGATTCCTACCAATGGTTCTATGCAGATTTGTATAATCCGGGAGGTATCAATTCGCCAATTGGAACGAATAATTACTATGATTATGTTGTGACACAAACACGTAGCTTCATAGCCAAAGGAACACAAACTTACCAAGGCGTAACGTGTTCAAATATCGATTCGATTACCGTGAATATGAATGAGTTGCCAGTGATTAACTTTAATCCACAAGGTCCACATTGTGTGGATGCTGGTCCGATATCATTACTCACCTATTTGGACTTCCCAACTCTGTATACTGGAACTTGGAGAAGTAATGTGAATCCTGACTTTGTTAAGAGTGGTATCTTCTTCCCAGATGTGAGCGGAGCAAGTACCAATGGTAACGAACATCAGGTATTCTATAGAGTGACGGATAATAATGGCTGTACAAATGAAAAAGCTGTGCGTGTTCATGTTCTTCCTTTGCCAGATATTCAATTGGTAGATTCAATTAATGTTTGTGGCGATGCGGCAGACTTAAACTTGAACACTTTAATCAAGACACATAATCCAGCCATGGCATTAGGTGTACCGACTTGGGCTAGCTTGGATAATAATCCTACCGTGAATGCCAATATTGTGAAAAATCCACCGAACAATCAAACGCTTACGATAAAGAATTTGCCACAAGGTGTATCGTATCCTATTGTTTATAACTATAGAAACAATACTTCAAAATGTTCGAATCAGGATACCGTAATCGTGCGAGTGAAAGCAGTACCTAAAACAGATGCTGGAATCTTGCCACAGTATTGCTGGAATGATGACCCTGTGAATCTGTATTCTGCTGCAAAACCTTTCCCAACAACCGGAGGCGTGGCTATGTGGACAGCTAAATCAGGTATTATTTTAAACGCTTCGAATGATGGATTTACTCCTCAGGATGTAGGTGCTGCTCAGAAATTTGCCCCATTACCTGGAGCACCGATCACATTTACTTACACCTATACTGTTGAGGGTTGTTCAAAATCTGATGATGTGTCGACTTATGTTAAAGGTCTACCACGTCTAACAATGACTCCTTTGATGGGTGTTTGTGAAGATACTTCTATAATTGATTTGGAACTTCGCGGACAACCTTACCAATTTGGTGCTGGTACCTGGAGTGGAGATGGAATTACTGGCGACAAGTCATTTGACCCATCTTTGGCAGGTATTGGATTCCATAGATTAACCTATACGTTCAAAGACCCTGCGTCGCAGTGTACGAATACAGATAATTTCCAAACTGAAGTGCAGGCAAAACCAACTTTGGATTTCCAAAGTCCGGAAGCTGCGTGTGCTGGTTTGACATTCAATTTGGATGTTGCCATTACAAATTCTCCAGGTTTTATCTGGACACGTTTAGGTGATGGTGATTTTGAATCGGCAAATAGTGGAAAAGCAACCTCAAACTTGCTAAACACGGAGTACTTCCCAGGAAATACCGACATCACTAATGAAGGTTTTGTTATTCTTGGTGAAACGACCAACCCACGTTATTGTCAACCAGCTCGTTTGGTGCAAAGCGTTAAGATTTTCCCAATTCCTACAATTGAAATTACTGAACCACTTGATCAATGTGACACAAATAGTCAGGTGTATGAAGCAATCACGGATGCCGCTCCTGGATATAGATTAGACTGGAGTTTCTCGGATGGATTTGATACGACTGAATACAGTGATCCATTTTTATTCCATAGCATAAAGGGCCCAGGAATGTATACTGTTGATTTAACCATTCATTCGGACTCAGCATTTGGGTATTGTGAAAATGTAGCTCAACAGGTTAATGTGGAAGTATTTCCAACTCCAGTAGCTGGAATAGGTGCTAACAGGTTCAATACGACTGTGGCCTTGCCAGGAATTCAATTCTATGATAAATCGACCATTGGTGGTGGGGGTTCAATTACCGATTGGTATTGGACATTTGGAGATCGTTACAATTCAAGTTCGGATGAGAAAGATCCATTCTTCGAATACCCAATAAATCTCCCTACAGATACGGGTACCTTCCCAGTTGTATTACGTGTTACGACTGCTAACCTTTGTGAGGCATTTGCTATAGATTCTATACGAATTGGTCCAGATATTACTGTTTTCATACCGAATGCATTTACGCCAAATGGATTTGGTGAAGTGATGAACAATCGGTTCTATGTAGTTGCGGATGGATTTGAATCTTTTGAAATTACCATCTTCAACCGTTGGGGTGAGAAAATGTACAACTCTACCAATATTCAAGAAGGCTGGGACGGCATGTATAAAGGAGTAGAAGTGCAACAGGACGTTTATGTTTATGTGGTACGTGTTACTTCACTCGCAGGAAAAGATTTCGAATACTATGGTACAATTACCTTGTTGAGATAATCATTTATAATTTTGAATACGAAAAAACCACTGTGATTATCGCAGTGGTTTTTCTATTTTAGGGGCATGTCATCCGCAGGACATATCGCAGACATGATTGTTCGCATGGAGAATAACCGTGCGCTTCTAAAGCATCATCGCCATTATAAGGATATCATTGAACTTCATGCCACAAAGTCATTGAAGAAACCGCTGGTTTGGCGAAGCTTGAGTGATTCCGAGCGACAGTTACTACTTGAGCATTTACATCAAGTGCTACGGCAGGAACGTCGCAATACAACGAAGGCCATCATATTGAGCCTTATAATTACCACAAGCATCATCCTTATACTTGCTGCCGTTTTTAGATGGGTATTTATGTAGGGGCATAAAAAAAGCGGAGATTTCGCTCCGCTTTGATAAATATTTATTAAGATTTCTAGATGCCAAATGCAGACTTAACTTGATCTACATAGTCTAGTTTTTCCCAAGTGAAGAGTTCAACCTCAACACTCTTTTCGTTGTCTTTTCCCACATTGAAGGTTTTGGTCACTGTTTGTGGCTCACGTCCCATATGACCATATGCTGCTGTTTCAGAATAAATGGGGTTTCTAAGTTTCAAACGTTGCTCAATTGCATAAGGGCGTAGGTCAAAGATTTGCTCCACTTTACGCGCAATTGTACCGTCATCTAAACCTACTTTGTTAGTTCCATAGGTATTGATATAGACACCACAAGGTTTTGCTACTCCAATGGCATACGATACTTGAACAAGTACTTCATCACAAATTCCCGCAGCCACTAAGTTTTTGGCGATATGACGTGTTGCATATGCAGCTGAGCGGTCAACTTTGGATGGGTCTTTTCCAGAGAATGCACCACCACCATGGGCGCCTTTACCACCATAAGTGTCAACAATAATTTTTCTTCCTGTTAGTCCAGTATCGCCATGAGGGCCACCAATTACAAATTTCCCAGTAGGGTTGATATGATAGATGATTTGGTCGTTGAATAGTGTTTGTAGGTCTTCTTTCAACTGGGCCTTAACTCGTGGAATTAAGATTTTTTTCACGTCATTATTGATGACGTTTAACATCATTTCTTCAGAATCGAAATCATCATGTTGTGTAGAAACAACGATAGCATCGATGCGCACAGGTTTGTTATCGTCATTATATTCGATAGTCACTTGGCTTTTTGCATCTGGGCGGAGGTAAGTCATTTGCTTGCCTTCTCTTCTTATTGCTGCAAGTTCTTGCAATAATTTATGAGCGATATCCAAAGCAAGGGGCATATAATTATCCGTTTCGCGGGTAGCGTATCCGAACATCATTCCTTGATCTCCTGCTCCTTGGTCTTCTGGATTCACACGTTCAACACCTTGATTGATATCAGGAGATTGCTCATGAATAGCAGAAAGCACACCACATGAATCAGCTTCGAACATGTACTCGCTTTTTGTATAGCCAATTTTCCGAATTACTTCACGTGCGATACTTTGCACGTCTAAGTACGAATTTGACTTTACCTCTCCGGCTAAAATTACTTGGCCGGTAGTCACAAGTGTTTCACAAGCAACCTTGGAGGTGGCATCGTAGGCGAGAAAATTATCTATTAGCGCATCGCTAATCTGATCGGCTACCTTGTCTGGGTGCCCTTCAGAGACTGATTCAGATGTAAATAAATATGGCATATTTGCTGTTTAAAAGAATGCGAAAATAGGTAATAGCTACACAATTTGCAATTAGCGTCAGAAGGATTCGCAAAGTCAGCCCTGAATGGCCATGCTTAAAGGTAAAGTTAGCCGAATAAATGCTGGAATAGTTCTTCGACTTTCTTGATTTCAATTACTTCTATTCCGGCTTTTTTGGATTTTAGAGGCTTATTGCCAGCTGCGATAAATATTTTTTCAAAACCGAGTTTCTCTGCTTCTACTACGCGTTGTTCCAATTTGCTCACGGCCCTGACTTCACCCGATAGTCCAACTTCACCAGCAAATGCATATTCATAATGCACATAAATATCTTCATAGGAGGAAAGTATGGCTGTTACAATGGAAAGGTCCATCGCAGGGTCTTCCAGTTTTAATCCACCTGTTATATTAATAAAGACATCCTGCTGGGCCAGACGGAATCCACACCGTTTTTCTAAGACGGCCAAAAGCATATTTAATCGGCGGAGGTCATAGCCGTTGACATTACGTTGGGGGGTGCCATAAACAGCTGTGCTAACGAGGGCCTGTGTTTCTACCATCATAGGACGATTGCCTTCGATAGTGGCACCAATACATATTCCACTTAGCTCTTCGTTTTTCTGAGAAATTAATATTTCAGATGGATTGGCTACTTCTCTTAATCCAGATTGCACCATTTCATAAATCCCAATTTCTGCCGTGGAACCAAAGCGGTTTTTCGAGGAACGAAGCAATCTATAATTATGATGACGGTCTCCTTCAAACTGAAGTACGGTATCTACCATATGCTCCAAAACTTTGGGTCCTGCAATAAATCCTTCCTTGGTTATATGACCTATCAAGAAAATAGGGATATGCCTGCTTTTGGCAATTCGAATCAATTCATTGGTGCATTCTCTTATTTGAGTAACGGTTCCTGGCGCTGATTCAATATTTTCACTTTGAAGCGTTTGTACGGAGTCGATAACAATTACATCGGGTTCGTTTTCATCAATATAATTGAGGATTACATGCAAGGAAGTGGCTGATACCACATAACACTCCTCGTTTCTAATTCCGATACGGTCTGCGCGCATTTTAATTTGACTTTCGCTTTCCTCTCCAGACACATACAGAAACTTTCCTTGCATCTGAACAGCCAATTGAAGCATGAGCGTAGACTTTCCAATTCCCGGTTCTCCACCGATTAAAACGACAGCTCCGGGAACAATTCCGCCGCCTAATACGCGGTTTAGTTCCGCATCGGGCGTTCGAATTCGGATTAATTCAGGGTGTTCGAGGTGCTGAATGCTCTTTGCAGGGGCATGATCGGTTTTCCGTTTTGGCTTTTCATTCGGACTGACCACTTCCTCCACTATTGTGTTCCATTCCCCGCAGGACGGGCATTTGCCGGCCCATTTTGCCGCACGGTAGGCACAAGATTGACAGATATATGCTAAGTTTTTTTTGGCCATTCGAACCTATTGATGGGAGATTGCGTTAAATCTTGATGAAATGCTAAACACGCAGTTGCAATAAACATATTTTTTCTATTTTTGCCACAACCCTAATAAGACCTTAACATTATTGTGATTATTATGAAAAAGCTCTTTGCTCTGTTCCTCGCCCTCGGATTAACTCTGGGATCTGCTGTGAACACACTATCTGCTGAAACAACAGATTCATCATCAACTGAACAAACCACTGACACGAGCACCGCTCCTGCAGAGGAAGCTGCCGCGCCTGCTGAAGAACCAGCTGCTGAAGAAACCACTGTTACGGAGGAAACTTCAGAAAAAGGCATCCATCAAGTAATTAAAGAAAAATTTATCGAAGGTGATCCTGTGTGGATGACTCCGGTATTGATTTGTTTGATCCTTGGATTGGCTGTAGCAATTGAAAGAATTATTACCCTTAGCCTTTTCTCTATCAACAAAGACAAATTCGTTCTTGAAGTAGAAGAAGCGGTTAAAACTGGTGGTGTAGAAGCTGCGAAAGAAGTTTGTCGTAATACACGCGGACCAATCGCCTCTATTTTCTACCAAGGCCTTGATCGCTCAGATGAAGGAATTGATGTCGTAGAGAAAACCATCGTTTCTTATGGTTCCGTTCAAATGGGACAAATGGAAAAAGGAATGGTTTGGTTATCGCTTTTTATCGCACTTGCTCCGATGCTCGGGTTTATGGGTACGGTAATCGGTATGATTCAAGCCTTCGACCAAATTCAAGCACAAGGTGATATCTCTCCAGCGGTTGTTGCGGGTGGTATCAAGGTGGCACTTTTGACTACCGTTGCTGGTTTGATCGTTGCGATTTTCCTTCAATTATTTTATAACTATATCGTAAATAAAGTGGATACCATGGTAAATAACATGGAAGAAGCTTCTATCGATTTGGTTGACATCTTGGTGAAAAACAAAATTTCATCTACAAAGTAATCATCTATGAAACTGCTTAAACCCGTATTCTACGCGCTTGTTGCACTCATTTGCCTTTATTTGGTATATGCGGTGTACATGAGCTCCAGTAGCGTGGAAACTGGTGCAGGCTTCGGTATTACGATCACCTTTTTATTGGGCGTAATCGCTGCAGGTGCTGCAATCATTTTCCCTATTGTTTATATGATCTCTCACCCAAAGAGTGCAGTTCAGGCCTTAATTGGAATTGGATTAATCTTGGTGGTCTTCGGTTTGGGTTATGCCCTTTCTGGAGATGAGATTCTTATCTCCTACGAAAAAGTAGGATTCACGTCTCCATCTGCTTCTAAGTTTGTGGGTGGTGCATTAAAAATGATGTATATCACTATCGCTGCCGTTTTGGGAGTGACCGTATTTTCGGAAGTGAGAAAACTATTTAAATAATTAATCATGGCTAGAAAGAGTAGAGCTTTACCGGAAATTAATGCCGGCTCGATGGCGGATATTGCCTTCTTGCTGCTCATCTTCTTCCTCGTAACCACGACTATGGATTCGGACTCTGGGATTGCTATTAAGCTACCACCTTGGGAGGATAATATTGATATCCCACCACCTCCAATAAAGGCAAGAAATGTCTTAGAAGTCTTGGTTAACTCCAATAACCAATTGTTGGTTGAAGGGGAAGTAACCCGAGTCAATCAGCTTCGGGATAAAACCAAAAAGTTTATCACAAACGAAGGTGTTGACCTAAACATGAGTGTGAGTCCAGATAAAGCCGTAATCTCATTAAAAAATGACAGGGCAACCAGTTATATCACCTATATCTCTGTCCAAAATGAGCTGAAAGCTGCATATCGTGAGGTACGAAACGAATATTCGCTCAGAAAATTTGGAAGAAAGTATGATGAACTGATTGATGAGGCCCAAATTGATGAGGTGAAGGATAAATATCCGCAAAAAATCTCTGAAGCAGAACCAGAAAATACAGGAGGAGAATAAGATGGCGAAATTTCAAAAGAAGAAAGGCGGGGGTAGTCCTGCAATCAACACCGCATCCTTACCGGATATTGTATTTATGCTTTTGTTCTTTTTCATGGTGGCAACTACCATGAGAGAGGTAACCTTGAAGGTGAAAAATAATACACCGGCAGCGAGTGAGATAGAAAAGCTCACTAAAAAATCGCTGGTGAGCTTTATTTATGTGGGTTCACCTATTGAGTCTTTACAAGAGGCATTTGGAACGGCACCTAGGATTCAGTTAAATGATGCCTATAAATCTGTGGATGATATTCAAGTTTTTGTCCAAACTGAAATAGATAAACTTCCTGAATATGAAAAAGGAAAAATCATCATGTCTATTAAGGCCGATCAAGATGTAAAGATGGGCATTATAACAGATGTAAAGCAAGAGCTAAGAAAGGCAAATGCTTTAAAACTTAATTATTCAACTAAGAAAAAAGGAGCTGACGATAAAGGCGAACTTTAGTTTAAATCTATAATTATTAAAAATCCCGGTGCCAATGGTGTCGGGATTTTTTTTTAAGGTCGGGGCTGAGGTTGAGGCTGAGGTTTCCGCCTTCGCTGAAAAAGCTATGGCGGACACAGCAGGTTAAGGTCGAGGCTTAGGACACTATTTTTTGTTTGCTAGGGCAGAAGTCAGGTCAGTCTCTGGTGCAAAGCAAGTTTCATCCATACACAAATAGTAATTTGTTTTTTCGCCAATGCGGTTTTGAAGAATTGGGAGTTCTGAGGTTTTTTCGGCTGCAGCTAGAATTAAGTTAGGGATGGGAAGCAAACTTGGTTCTGTGATTGCCTTTTCAGCATGCGGTCCGCTGACACAGAGTTGATAGAGGCCGAATTCTTTGAGCAAGTAAGATTGTCCCCAATGGGAGTACCAGGGACTATGTTTTAAAAATGCTTCAGACATCTCTTCGAGCATAGATTGGGCAATTTCCTGGTACCTTGGAACAGCGAAATAGTGGTGAAGTTTCATCAAACAAAAAGCAAAGGTGGAGTTGGCACCTGGTAGTACATCGTCGCTGAGGTCTTTTTTGCGAGCGATAAGAGGCTCGGCATCATGGGAAATGAAATAGATAAGTCCTGTTTGTTCATCCATAAAGGAATGAATGATTTCATCAGTAATTTCTTTGGCAAGTAGTAGCCATTTTTCATCAAAGCAGACTTGGTAGAGGGAAATATAGGCGGAACATAGTGCACTTAGATCCTCAGAAAATGCTGGGATACTGGCTTGACCATTTTTTACAATGCGGTGATATTTTCCGCTAACCTTGGAATACGTCTCAATTGCATTTGCTAAATCCAAAGCTTTTTGTTTGATATCATCATCTTGAAGATATCGCGCGGCATCACATAAGCCTTCAAGAGCGAGTGCATTCCATGCAAGGATACATTTATCGTCTAACGCGGGCATAATGCGTTGGGCGCGCTTGGATAGCAGAAGATTGCGCCCTGCTTCAATTGCCGTGCTCACCTGAATTAGGTCCATTCCTTTTAAGGCAGCAAAATCGGGGATAGACATCGTGGCATGGAGAATGTTTTTGCCATGTTCCCAATTGCCTTTTTCGATGCAGGTATAATATTCGACAAATAGTTGACGAGCTACTACTGGAATTTCTTTGAGCTCCTCCCAGGTCCAAACATAATAAGTACCTTCTTCTCCTTCGCTATCTGCATCATAAGATGAATAGTATAATCCTTCTGGACTTTTCCATTCATCATCCATAAAAGAAATACACTGTCTAGCAATTTGCGCATAATCGTTTCGCTGATAAATACCGGCCGCCTTTGCATACAAGGAGATGAGTTGTCCATTATCATACAGCATCTTTTCAAAATGTGGAACTTTCCAATAGGCATCTACCGAATAGCGAGCGAAGCCACCTTGCAGTTGATCATAGATTCCGCCAAAGGCCATCTTATCCAGCGTAAGGCAAAGCATGTTCTTTGCTTCAGATTTTGGGAAGAGTAAACTGGCATTCAGCAAGAAATGGAAGTTCACCGGCAGCGGAAACTTAGGCGTTCGGGCATTGCCACCATGAGTCCAGTCGAACTGCTTGCTCCATTTATCGAGTATATCGTTGAGCTGTTCCTTTGTGGGTAATGAAGATTTGTTACTTTTTAAGACGTCCATATTAACCACTCCTTCAGTAAGCTTTTGTCCGTAGTCGAGGGCTTCTTGGCGACGGTTCAGGTACAAATCATGCAATTGAAAAAGAAGTTGATTCCAGTCACGGTTGGGGAAATAGGTTCCCCCGTGTATTGGTTTTCCATCAGGTAGGCAGAACATGTTCAAAGGCCAACCACCGCGACCAGTGATAAGCTGAACGGCATCCATATATATTTGATCAACATCAGGGCGTTCTTCGCGATCCACCTTGATACAGACAAAATATTCATTCATGATGGCTGCAGTGTCTGAATTTTCAAAACTTTCGTGCTCCATCACGTGACACCAATGGCAAGAAGCATAGCCGATGCTCACCAGCACAAGTTTATCCTCCCGTTTTGCCTTTTCCCAGGCTGGCTTTCCCCATTCCATCCAGTTCACAGGATTATGAGCGTGCTGAAGTAGGTATGGACTTTGCGCATGAATTAAGGAATTGGAATACTTGGGAGCATCTGTCATAAGTGCTAATTTTACCGTGAACAATGAATAAAGGCAAATTTCTTCTCTTTTTTATGCTTTCTGGATTTTTCTCGGAATCCTTAAAGGCTCAGAACTTAGATAGCCTATGCGATTCTGTATTCCACGCGGTGCAGGAAGAAAATGAGGTGATGCTCAAGAACTTGGGGCCAACTTACCGTGACTTAAAAGCGCTATTTGACACGAATGATGTGGATATGATGAATTATCAGGTGGGTTTGCGTCAGAAGGAATTGGAATATAATACCCGTAAAGACATGAAGCATCTGCGGAAATTCGCGCAACGGGAGCATATTCGATTGGGAAATTTAGTGAAGACGGAATATGTCTATCAAATTGATTCCAATGAGGAAGGCTATCATTATTCCTATGTGCAGGCAAAATGTATAAACGGAACCCGCTCCTATATTCTTCATTTTGTATTGATAGAACTCAATGATTCTTGGTTTTATGGTGAAGGACTACGCATAGAAAAAGTCGAAGTAGTTCAGGAAGAAGTTCCGAATTACGAGAAGATAGACCGTGAATTGGAACGGAAGCAAAAGGAGAGGGAAAAGGCCAGAATCAAAGCAGAGGAGGATAAGAAGAAGGCGGAAGAGCTGGCGAAGAAGCAAAAAGAAAAGGAAGAAAAAGAACGACTCAAAGCGGAAGAGAAAGCGAAAAAAATAAAAGAGAAAGAAGAGCGCGAGCGACTGAAAGCTGAAGAAGCCCAAAAAAGAGAAGAGGCAAAAGAGAAAAAACAAAAGGAGCGTGAAGAAGCGAAACGTCTCCGAGAAGAGGAAAAAGAAAAAGCCAGAATCAAGCGCGAAGAAGAAAAAAAGCGCAAGGCTGAAGAAAAAAGGCTAGCAGAAGAAAAGAAAAAACAAGAGAAGGAAGAGGCGGAAGAAAAGAAAAAGCTAGAAGAAAAGAAAAAGAAGCAAGAAAAGAAGGAAAAGAAGAAGGCAGACTAAGTCTTATGTCCAGCTACCCATCTTTTACTCAAGCGGATATGATATTCGGTAAATGCTGAAAGTCCTTTATCGAATTCCGGACTGCCCATAGAGTTTCCGTCTTGATCTAAAACCTGTCCAGCAAATTGTACCTCGAAACCTTTCGGGTTCGTTACCGAGTCGAAATTAAATACATTGATGATTTTATCAACTACATAGCCCAGCTGAACCGTTGGCATCCGACCACCGCGACCCGTGGATACCCCAACGAAAGAAAATACTTTATTGTCCCACAGGTCTTTGTACGCAGGCCCCGCCATACGATGTACCAAGTGAATTACCTCTGCTGAAGGAAACCAATTGTATTCCGGAGTGATGAAAATGATAGAATCAGCGGTGCGCATGGCATTGGCCAGGCGGGTTTGGAAAGCACTCAAATTATTAGCGTCTAACTCCTCATTGAAAAAAGGAATATCGTAGTCTTCAAAGTCGACAACTTCAACATTGTCCTCTCCTAACTCGGATAACACGCGTTCTATAGCGCGAGAAACCTGAAGGGAGGTACTGCTTTTTCTTGATGAACCGGAGAGGATTGTATGTTTCATGTAACGAGTGCAAAGTAAAGGCTTCTAGAATAAATTTTAAAAAGGCTGTAACTTTCTTGAATAATAAAGCGTCTAAAGGCTATAAAAGTTTGAACCACTTTGACTGTAACCGAATACAACCTTTGTGTAGAAGAATTAAGCGACCGGCTATATCGCTTCGCGCTGAAGAGCTTGAAGGACGATGACCATTCGCATGATATCGTGCAAGATTGTTTCGAAAAGTTGTGGTTAAAGAAAGAGGGGATTGAATTTACGAAGGCCAAATCCTATTTATTTACCACTGCTTATAACAAGATGGTAGATTTTTGGCGTCGTGAAAAATTTAGAGGAGAGGCAGAGAATTTGGAAGAGACACATAGCTACGAACAGAATCATTATAGCGGATTGAAGCCGATTATCAATAAGGCATTAGATAAGCTCCCAGAGGTTCAACGCACCGTTTTATTGTTGCGAGACTATGAAGGGTATGATTATGCAGAAATCGGTAAAATTTGCGATCTTAGTGATTCGCAAGTGAAGGTGTATATTTACCGTGCCAGATTGGCTATGAAAAATTATTTGGGCTCACTACAAGCCGTTTTAGGATGATTAACGAAAGCAATTACCATATTTATTTAGACGAGTTCGTCGCCGGTCTTCTTGATGAAGAGATGGAGATGGAATTTGTTGCTTTCTTGGATCAACATCCTGGAATATTGGAGGGTGAAATCTTGGAAGACGCTTCTGTTAGTTTGGCTCAAAGTTTTCAGACAAACCTTAAAAAAGAAATCCCACTCGATGCGCATCATATTGATGAGTACCTGATTGCTTCTTTAGAGGGAGATCTTTCACCTCAGCAAGAAATAGATTTAGCGCGGTTTTTGGATGCTCACCCTGAGTTTGAGCAGAATAAAAGCTTAGTTCAGCTTACTAAGGTGGATGCAGATACCAGTTTGGTTTATAAGAACAAGTCATCACTAAAAAAACGTCCTGCCATTTACCTTTATACCCGCTGGGCAGCAAGTGCAGCAGCAGTATTTATTTTGGGCATGTTGGTATTCCGCTTTTTAGGAGGCCATGGAATTCCCGACAACGAATTGGCAGACACTCCAGTTCCTTCGATTAATTCAATTGAATTGCCATCAATTCGCGTTACAGGAGAAAGCATCCAAGAAAACGCAGATCAGCCAAATTTAAGTCAAACGAATAGTCCCGGGAAATTGGTTGCAGAGAGCCCAGTGCCCGCCCAAATTCAAGAAGTGGTTCCTGAACAAGTAAAAAATCAGGAGGTCGAATTCTATGCACTTGAGTCACCTGAATTGCCAGATTTGAATTTATTGCCTCTAACAATAACAGCGTCAAATGTAATGCCGGGTGAGCAACTAGCATCTAATGCAACGGAGCTGTCGGTGTTTCAATGGGCGTATAAGAAATTGCGCGGAAAAGTGGGTGTGCCAGAAATAGTTGTGCCTGAGCGCGAAATTCCGCAAGATGTGGCGAATATTGTTATGGCCAAAGTGGCGCCCATATTTCAAGTCGACCCGAACGGTTCTGGCAGTCGTATTCGCATAGGAGGCATTGAAATCAATCGTCGTAGTGCACGTTAGTTTATAACGAATCATCTTCATTTCCACCCTGGATTTCTTGTGTTTCTTATTTGGCCTATCGCGGTTATCTATTTGCCATTTTGCAAGGTGGCTTGAATGATAACACGCCCCAAAAAACCGTTGCAAACAACTATATTTAAAGATTTTACGATTTTTTTTCAAAAGGCTGTAACTCTTTCAAGGGCATGTCGTCTTACTCTCAAATAACCTTATTATGAATACGCTACTGTTTAAAAAAGCAGGCCTTTTAACGGCCGCCATCACATTGGCCATAGTTGCAGCATATGCTCAAGATGAGCCAAACCCTAAAGCCGGGCCAGACTCAAGCAGGGTAACTACTGAAACCATTGTAATCCCAATGAATGGAGGAAAAATGGAAGTTAAGTTTACCTCTGACTCCACTACTCGAAAGGATACAAGTAAAAAAGTATGGATACATAAACCAACGCCACGTGATTTTTGGAGCGGGTTTGACTTGGGTTTCAATGGCTACCTGACGCCAGATCAAAAAACAACCATGGCCGCTGGAAATGAGAACTTCGACGTCAACCAAGGAAAATCGCTGTATATGGGCTTTAATTTCTTTGAGAAGAGCATGCCGATATATAAGACACATGTTGTGCTGCTGACTGGACTAGGCCTTGATTATAACAATTATAAATTCAGCAATAACGTGTCGCCTTTCGGTGATGTAGACTCTTCTGGTCAAGGGGTTCAGCGCGACTATATCCAAAATCGATTGAAGACTTTTTATGCTACAGTGCCCTTGATGTTAGGTATCGATTTCAGTAAGCCGAATAAGAGTGGACTGCACCTTGCCATGGGAGTAGTTGGTGGAGTCCGGATTGGATCTTATACCAAAGAAAAATACAGTGAAGGCAGCGACGTGATTAAAAAGAATACACGCGGGGAACTTGACCTTAACCCTTTCCGAGTAAATGCTCAGGCAAGAGTAGGGTATGGTGACTTCACCCTTTTTGCAAGCTATGCTCTAACAGAAATGTTCAGAGATAATACCAATAAGCCTGAACTATATCCCTTCAATTTTGGGATTAGCTTCGGCGGATAATCTGCATTCTTTTCATCCTTTATACTTGCGAGCGAGGCGTGTTTCCGAAAGGAGATGCGCCTTTTTTTATTTGTGATTTATGAATTGTGATTTATGATTTGTTTGACCGTAGGTTTAAAGTAACACAATAGAAATTAACGTTACTCGCCGGTTGATTTGCGGCACGGATTAAATCGAGAAAATAAAAGGCCTATTCAGCCAATAGAATTTTCCAGGCAGATTGCACATCGCCGAGGGATAGGAAGCGTTGGGCCAAGAGATGGCGTTCATATTCTAAGGATTCGGCGTGGAGGGCAAAACGGGTTTTGAGATTCTGGTACTCTAATGAGTTTTCTGAAAAATCAATAATGTCTGCCTCAGTTGGAAGGGCCTCAACATTGCCGAGTTGTCCTAGATTGTTTCCTGTTAGTACTGTGCTTAAGCGAATATTTTCAGGGATAATATCGACCCCGATTCCTTTGTTTTTAACTGGCTTTTCTATTTCGAAAAGAGAATCACCAAAGGCTTTTCCATACCAGTTGCCACCGAGACGAGAAACAAGCTGAATTTTATTTTGATCAATGCGTTGGTTATCATCTAAAACGGCTTCGTTGATATGCATTTTTACGATCTCACAAACGATGAGGTTCCCCGCACCGCCTTCTGTCCCTGTTTCAATAATTTCACGCACTTTGCATTCAAATTGCACCGGTGATTCTTTTACCCGCGGAGCACGAATGATGTCTGAAGGAAGTTCGGTAAAGCCCGATTTCTCAAATTCGTTGATGCCCTTTTCATATTCTGTGCTAGCTAAAGACATCTGCCAAACCATGTCGTAGTTGACCACATTGATGCAAACTTCCATCGTCTCCATCACATTTTCGAGGGTATGCTTGATTGTATTGTCGCGCACACGACGTGCAGGAGAAAAGATTAAGGTGCTCGGATTACTCCCAAAGGCGTTGAAAAAGCTGTACGGACTGAGGTTTACATTTCCCTCTTTATCGACCGTGCTGGCAAAGCAAATTGGGCGCGGTGCGATTGATGCCAGCATATGGGCATGAAGCGTGGCCGTTGATATTTCTCCTGGTGTAATGCTTAACATAGTTTTAGGCCATTGCCTTTTCAATCAAGGTGTCGTAATCTTCTTGGAAACTTGACATATCGCCAAAGTTCTCTCCATCAACAGTAGCAGATTTTCCTTGAACAACACCAATTTCTAGAATATCTATTCCTTTTTCTTGGAACTGCTGAGCTAATGCCTCTGCATAAGTGGCTTTGCAAGTCAATACCACACGACTTTGTCCTTCGCCAAATAGAAATGCATCTTTACGAATGCCGCTGGCAGTGGTGATTTGGAACCCAAGGTCCGATGCAAATCCAGATTCTAAAAGGTTTACAAATAATCCACCTTCAGAAAGATCATGTGCTGACTCTACTAATCCACTACGTATGGCTTTTAAGATGGCAGCTTGAACCTTTTTCTCCATATCCATATCAAAATAGGGAGCAGGAGATTTATCTATCTTATGCCAGTTTACTAAATATTGAGAAGAAGCAATGTCATCGTTTAAAGGCCCTACTAACAGAATCACATCGCCTTCGTTTTTGAAGTTGAGGGTCATTCTATCTTTTGGTTTTTCCAAGATACCAATCATTCCAATAGTTGGGGTTGGATACACAGCCGTTCCATCAACGGTTGATTGGTTATAGAAGCTTACATTCCCTCCTGTAACTGGAGTACCAAGGGCTAAGCATGCTGTTTTCATCCCTTTGATAGCACCAACAAATTGGTAGTATACCTCTGGGTTATATGGATTTCCGAAGTTCAAGCAATTGGTTATTGCAACTGGCTCAGCACCTGAACAAACAATATTTCTTGCGGCCTCACTTACTGCAATGGCCGTTCCTACTTCTGGGTTGGAGTAGACGTAACGGGAGTTACAATCCACTGTCATGGCCACCGAACGTTCTGTATCTCTAATTTTTACTAAAGCGGCATCAGAAGGAGCATTTGTTACTTGATTGATGGTTCCTACCATGCTATCGTATTGACGGTAGATCCATCTTTTAGAAGCAATATTTGGAAGGTTCACCATTTTTTGAGCAACTGCTTTTAAGTCGGCAGGTTGTTCAATTTTAGTGGCGTCAAATTTCGCGATTTCAGCAAAATAGGCCGGCTCTTTATATTCTCTATGATAAATTGGAGCTCCTCCACCTAATACAAGGGAATGAGAAGGAATATCGGCACAAAGCTCGCCGTGCATATAATAACGCACATTTCCTGAGTCGGTTACTTGTCCGATTTGCGCATAGGTCAAGTCCCATTTTTCTAGAATCTTTTCAACGGCGGTTTCTTCTCCTTTTTTCAGGATAACGAGCATTCGTTCTTGTGATTCAGAAAGAAGAATTTCCCAGTCTTTCATATCCGGCTGGCGCATTGGAACTTTGTCGAGATGGATTTCCATCCCTGTTCCGCTTTTGGCCGACATCTCTGCAGTGGAGCAAGTGATACCTGCAGCACCCATATCTTGCATTCCTACAACGGCACCTGTTTCGATGATTTCCATACTGGCTTCCAAGATGAGTTTCTCCCAGAAAGGATCACCTACTTGAACAGATGGTAAGTCTTCATGCGAATCTTCACTGATATCTTTCGAAGCAAAGGCTGCTCCGTGGATGCCATCTTTTCCAGTTGCGGCACCAAAAATATAAACCGGGTTACCTGGCCCATCGGCAGCAGCAGAAACAGTTTTACCTACTTCCACAACCCCAACAGACATCGCATTCACTAAGTTATTGGTATGATAGCAGTCTTCGAAATACACTTCGCCACCCACAGTTGGGATTCCGAATGCGTTTCCATAATTCCCAATTCCGCTCACTACTCCGCGCATCAACCATTTGGTTCTGTCTGTTTCAAGTTTTCCGAAACGTAGGGAATTAAGTTGGGCAATCGGACGAGCACCCATCGAGAAAATATCTCTATTGATACCACCCACACCAGTTGCCGCGCCTTGATAAGGCTCAATCGCTGAAGGGTGATTATGTGATTCGATTTTAAAACAGCAAGCGAGTCCATCACCAATGTCTACCAAGCCAGCATTTTCTTCTCCCGCTTCGGCAAGCATTCTATCGCTTTCCTTCGGTAGGGTCTTAAGCCATACAATGGAGTTTTTGTAGGAGCAATGCTCACTCCACATCACGGAATAGATACTGAGTTCGGTGAAGTTCGGCGTGCGGCCAAGTACTTCTGTGATTTTATCAAACTCTTCTGGGAGGATGCCAAGTTCTTTGGCGGTTTCAACGGTGACCTGCATGTGTTTTGAATTCCCTGCAAATTTAGCTTTTGCAAGGGGTAAAAAAAATAAGGCTACACCGAAAGATGCAGCCTTATTTAAAACCTATGAACTATGAAATAGAAACCGTTTACCAAGCGGTTTATAATCTAGCATATGGAGTTGAGTCTTATTTGGATTTATTCTTCGATTATTTCCATCACCCAGCGAAATCCACGGGTGGGGGAAGAGGACATCTCTTCACTAAAAGTTTCTCGAGAATTGGGGAGAAGGAAATAGCCAGTGGTACCCCAATGTCCGCCTTTGGCAATGCCATCCATGGCTACAAACTCAGCAACATTGCCGGCCATATTATAAATGCCCCATTTATTTGGCCAGTAGGATTTGCACGATGTAGTATAGTCTACCCCGAAGTGTCCTTGCGTTCCATCATTTGATCTCGAAGTTAAAAATGGTCCAACTATCATTTTTGGCTTACTTATATGTACTTTAACTAGGGTATCTGGGAATGTCTGAATTGATTCTTGTCTTTTTGTGTAGTTTAGATTGGAGTCAGAAAATTCTAAGAATACATCATGTTGTAGAAACACGATGCTTGAAGGAGATGGATTCCAGAAATTTGCTGTAAACTGGCCTTTTTTGTTACGAAATTTCCCAAAATTGGTAGCAGTATATTGAGATTCTCCGCCCAAATAGGCATTCATCCACTCGGCCTCAGTTGGAAGGCGAAATCTTACTTTCTTGTATTTCCTTTTTGAACTTTGATTGTATTGTTCAGTCAGCCAATCGAGGTATAGCCTGGCTTGTTCATGAGTTAGGTTAACAACAGGGTATTCATTATAGGCAGGATGTGTATGGTAATATTTGATGAAAGGGGCATTGAAGCTATATGGCAAATCCCAACCTTGGGAGTCGAGTAAAACCTGAGTATACATTTCTGGCTTCATCTCTTTGGTCCAATCCACAAAAGCGCGATAATCCATATTGGAGACCTCAAAGGCACTCATGAAATGGTTTCCTACTTTTACCTGAATAAATGGGCCAGTTTTTTGGGATTTACCGCGATAATCTTCGTATGTCGTTTCTTGACCTCCCGTTAGATTAACATAATAGTCATTCCATCCTCCAATGCTTGTTAAACATGTTTCTCCGAATAGGCTATCCATGTTAGTCGTGTAACCAACTTGAGTTTGAGAAATTAATAGGGTGTCAAGAGGTATAAACTTGGCGCTTTTCTCAATTTGTTTGACCGTCTTTTTCTCAAACTGAGCAGAGGCAGATAGGCATGAAAATGTTAATAATAGGAGTAGGATTCGGTTCATACCTCAAATAACGGAAGTTCTTAGAAAGTAGTATCATGAGTTAAACAGACTTGTCATAGGCAAGTTGCACCCACTTTTTAAGCTCACCATCAATTTGCCCAAGCTCTGTCAACTGAATGCGGTGTGTGCACATGGCTCCAAACGGACCAGAGTTCTCTAGAATACCTGCAGGTTCTTGCCCTTTGATTTTTAAGCCTAGGTCAATGCGTGTTTTGGTGGCTGGTTTGACCAAGGCGAATTGGTTTTTCCGGATATAACTAACACTGTCTTTTTTGGGAGTGATAGCTATATCGTCACCTAAAGATTTGAGAAATTTATCCAACGCTTCGTAGATGGGAATGAGACTCTCTTTTCCTTTGTATTGATTGTTGATTAATTCGTTGTCATCTGTATGGATGGCTGCCGATTTATTGACCGACAAAGCAACAAAATTGGCAAATCCGTGGGTGAATTCGTGTTCGCTCTTGAGGTAATCCATGATGGCTTTATGCTTTTCATGGCCTGATTTTTTAACTACTTCAATCCAATGATCGAGGCTTTTTCCTGTCTTTTCAAAGAGTCCCTTTTCCATAGTCGTATTCTTTCAGTCAAAATATTTCATTGAAGATGAATGGTCAATATTTTTCGATAATGGTGTATGATTTTTCTGTGGTTTTGGGATTGTCATGTTTGGGTCAAGTTTCATAGTAGATAGCAGTTTATTATGCAATGCATTTTAAATTGTAGTCACCGTTCGCTGAGCGCTTCATCGAAATTGACGCAGGAAATGAAGGAGAAGCAGTCGAAGCGTTTTTAGCACGGAGCAGGGTCTTAAGTCCCTTCGACTGGGCGGTGAGATTTTGGGTTAGCTGAGGATTTAGTTGCCCGCTCAGGGACCGGGTATAAAAAAAGCCGCCCTTGTGAGGCGGCTTTCAAATTATCTATAGCGAATTAAGCGTTGGCATTCTTCCGAATGATGTTCAGGGCGGCACCTGCTTTGAACCACTCAATTTGTTGCGCATTGTAAGTATGGTTCACCGTGATGGTCTCCATAGTTCCATCTGTATGGTTCAATACCACTTTCAAAGGAACATTCGGTGTGAAGTTCGTTAATCCGATGATATCGATATCATCATCTTCACGGATTTTATCATAGTCGGCTGGGTTCGCGAAAGTCAAGCCCAACATGCCTTGTTTCTTCAAGTTGGTTTCGTGGATACGAGCGAATGATTTCACCAATACAACACGAACTCCCAAATGACGTGGCTCCATGGCCGCATGCTCACGTGAAGAACCTTCTCCATAATTTTCGTCACCTACTACAATGGTGCCGATGCCCGCTGCTTTATAAGCGCGTTGAACATCAGGCACTGCACCATAAGCTCCGTGGATTTGGCTTTTCACCTTATTGGTTTCTTCATTGAAGTAGTTCACCGCACCAATCAAGAGGTTATTGGAGATATTGTCCAAATGGCCACGGAATTTCAACCATGGTCCAGCCATAGAGATATGGTCGGTGGTACATTTTCCTTTTGCTTTGATGAGGAGTTTCAAACCGATAAGGTCTTTTCCTTCCCATTCAGTAAATGGATCCAATAATTGAAGGCGTTTTGATTCTGGGTTCACGATAACATTTATTCCAGAGCCATCTTCTGCCGGATTTTGAAATCCTGCATCTTCAACGGCAAAGCCAAGAGCTGGTAATTCATCGCCCGTTGGTGGGTCGAGTTTTACTTGCTCTCCGTTTTCGTTGGTTAAAAAGTCAGTGATTGGATTGAAGTCTAATCTACCCGCAATAGCGATGGCTGTTACCAATTCTGGAGAACCTACGAAAGCATAAGTATTTGGGTTTCCATCTGCACGTTTTGCAAAGTTTCTATTGAAAGAATGCACGATAGTGTTCTTTTCTTGCTTCTCAGCACCGACACGGTTCCACATTCCAATACATGGTCCACATGCATTGGCGAAAACTTTAGCGCCGATTTTATCGAATACATCTAAGAATCCGTCACGCTCAATGGTATAGCGTACTTGCTCAGATCCAGGAGTGATGGTGAATTCAGATTTTGTTTTGAGGTTTTTATCGGCTACTTGTTGTGCCAAGCTTACTGCACGACTAATGTCTTCATACGAAGAGTTGGTGCAAGAACCAATCAATCCTACCTCAACTTTTAATGGCCAACCGTTTTTCTCAGCCGCTGCTTTCATTTCTGAAATTGGTGTTGCCAAGTCTGGAGTAAAAGGACCATTCAAGTGTGGCTCAAGGGTATTCAAGTCAATTTCAATCACTTGATCAAAGTACTGCTCTGGATTGGTATAAACTTCATCATCACCGGTAAGATGCTCGCTGATTCCATTCGCCAGGGCAGCGACATCAGCACGTCCTGTTGATTTTAGGTAACGCTCCATACTTTCATCATATCCGAAAGTAGAAGTTGTCGCACCAATCTCAGCACCCATATTACAGATGGTACCTTTACCGGTACAGCTTAAGCTTTTTGCTCCTTCGCCGAAGTATTCAACGATAGCACCTGTTCCACCTTTTACGGTAAGGATTCCAGCAACTTTCAAAATCACGTCTTTGGCAGAAGCCCATCCATTCAATTTACCGGTCAATTTGATACCGATCAATTTCGGGAATTTAAGCTCCCAAGGCAATCCAGCCATCACGTCGCAGGCATCAGCGCCTCCAACTCCGATAGCCACCATACCTAATCCACCCGCATTCACGGTATGTGAGTCGGTACCAATCATCATACCTCCAGGGAAGGCATAATTCTCAAGCACTACTTGGTGGATGATACCCGCACCTGGTTTCCAAAAACCTAGTCCGTATTTATTCGAAACAGAAGCCAAGAAATCATACACTTCTTTGCTCTCTTCGTTGGCATGAATCAAATCTTTCTCAGCACCTACCTGGGCAACAATCAAGTGATCACAATGCACGGTAGAAGGAACGGCCACTTTCGGACGGCCAGCTTGCATGAACTGCAAAAGTGCCATTTGAGCGGTTGCATCTTGCATGGCTACGCGGTCTGGCGCAAAGTCTACATACGACTTCCCACGCTCTTGTGCCGCAGTGGCATTTCCTTCCCAAAGGTGGGTGTACAGAATTTTTTCAGCAAGAGTAAGTGGACGACCCACGACTTTTCTAGCGGCTTCGACCCGCTCCGGAAAGCGGCTATAAACCGCTTTTATCATATCTAAATCAAAAACCATAGTCTAAGTGTTCTCCCCTTTAAGGGAAGGAATGCAAATTTAAGTTTTTCTTGGGTCAATTGCGAGTTGAGAAGCGCTCTGCTTTTTATTTAAAATCCATCTAATTAAGCGAGCCTGTCACGCTTCATTTCGCGGATAAATTTATTCAATTTGCAAGGGGAAATTTTGAAACTATTGATCAATATGAAAATGATTCGTTGAGAAATCATCAACTTTGTGGCCCATGAATGAGGACTTGGAAATAGCCACAGCCGAATTAGTCGTCAAGGATTTTAACTTGGAACTGAATGAAGCCAAAGATCTGCATAGTCAACTTGCTAGGCGTATTGGTCATTTACTGAGTGATAACCCTATCCTTCTCAAAAGCATTTTCTACCGTATCGACCTGAATGAGAGTAAGCTAGGTATGGCGCTGGTAAGCATGGAAGGAGAAGCCCTGCATGAAGAGCTTGCTCAACAAGTAATTGAACGGCTGAAGCAAAAAGCCGAAACCCGAATTAGATTTTCACGACCAAGTTTAGATTGATTCTTCTAGAAGTCAGGTAATTTGGAACAGCATAGGTTCTCCCTGATACATCTCTTACCCAAATATAAGAGGCCGTATTTTGGATCCCGAGGATATTGAAGACATCCAAACTAATCCAGGCCTCATCAATTTTACTCCAGCGCTTATGCTTCGGACGACTTTTGGCTGAAATCAAATCGCGCGAGAAGCCTATGTCCAAGCGGCGGTAAGGTGGGATTTTGAAATCATCGGTATAGCGGAAGTCGCCCGTGAGGAAATAAGGCATTCCTGTTCCAACCACTAAATTCAGCGAAACTTTGTATTCTGGCCATTTTTCTAATTCGTCTTGGAAGAAAATCCCCAAGTTTACCCGCTGATCAGTGGGACGGCGCAAATATTCGCTCGTCACCCTATTGCCTAGCTCATTGGTATAGGTGATTTTTTCCTTGGTTTGCATCACCGAGAGACTGAACCAGGATTCTAGTCCTTTAACAAATTCGCCATTCACCCGCGTATCAATTCCCGTTGCATAGCCACGCGAATCATTGTTCGCATAATAGCGGATGCGCACATTTTCATACAGGTAAGGGTCGAGGTGATCTAACTGTTTGAAATAAACTTCGCCAGAAAACTTAAAAGGACGCTTCCACATTTTGAAATAGAAATCCGTACCGACCACATAATGAATGGCTCTTTGAGCGAGTAAGGATGTATTGACTTCACCACTTAAGGCCCGCATCTCTCGATAGAAAGGTGGTTGATTATATACACCAAAGGACGCTTTGAAGAGGATGTCTCTTTTCCGCACAGAATCTGGAAGATCTTTTTGTCCGTTATATGCTTTGTTGGGTTCAAATGAAAACTGAAAACGCGGACTGACCACCGTTTGTTGATTGAGGTCCCAATATTGAAAGCGAATACCGGTATTCAGCACCATGGCAAGGGCACTATCTAACTCCCAATTTTGCTGAATATAACCAGAGTATCGGTTTGAAATCAAGCTATTTTTGCTCCGAATGGTAGAAAAGAGGAACAATGAATCTTCAGGATTTACGGGGACAGAATAATCCACAGAATCGTTATAAACCCATTCGTTTAATACATCGCGGATGGCTTCATGTCGGTATTCAATTCCATAATTTAAGTGCCATATTCCTTTATAGTAAGACGCCTTCGCTGCGCCATTGTACATCTGCACTTCCAGTTCATTCCGGGCATTATTTATAAAATAGCCAGCCCCGCGATTAAATTTGGCTTGTCCGAAGGTGGCCGAGCCTAGGTCTTTGTCGAGCTCATCAATGCGATAGGCACCTTCTACGGTATAGAATTCGCGTTCATTGCTATAGATGGCCGAGCCAATTACGCGAACTTGAAAATATTTGCTGGGAGTATATTTTAATGTGAGGGCATTTGTGCTCGTTGTATAGCGCATCAATTCACCTCCATTGAAGAAAACGGTTAATTGTAGTGCCTCTTGAACTGTTCCAAAGGAAGTTGTTTGGGTCTGTGGCGTAAATTGAAATTGATTTTGTGCGATTCCACCTAAAAAGCTGAGCGTAGTTTTTTCATTGATATCATAGCGTAATAATGTTTGAAAATCGAGGTAACGAGGCTTATAATTTCCTTGCACATCCAGACTTCCAAAAAGGTAAGCATTGGTACGATAACGTGCTCCAATGGTATAACGGAAGCGCGCACCAACTTTATCTTCAACATAAGCAGATACCCCAAGTAAACTCGTGCGCACACCCGTAGCAAAACTGTCTGGTTCACGGTAGGTTACATCTAAAACTGAAGACATCTTATCTCCATACTTGGCTTGGAAACCACCGGCCGAAAACGCAATATTTGATACAAGGTCTGGATTAATAAAACTTTGTCCCTCTTGTTGTCCGGAACGAATCAGTTGCGGCCTATAAATTTCAATATCATTTACATAGATGAGGTTTTCGTCGTAATTCCCTCCGCGCACACTGAAGCCTGATGAGAGCTCATTGTTTCCTGCCACACCCGGTAAGGTTTTAAGAAGGTTCTCGACATTGCCCGTTGGTCCGACAAATTTGCCCAATTCTTTCGGGCGGATAAATACAATATTAGGCGTTTCTCGTCCACGTTGGCCATTGACTTCCACATCAGGTTTAATCATGGTAGTTTGAATGAGTGCATTTATGTGGCGTATTTCTTCTTCTTTTAATGCAGGAACTTCTATCCGAACGACCTTCCCAACGTAGCTTACGATGAGCGTTAAGGGTTTGTTCGCGGAAACCTTCAGCGAATATTGTCCTTTATAGTCTGTGGTTGTATTGATTGAATTTTCTTGCTCAAGAAATACAAAGGCGCCTTCAAGCGGCGCTCTCAAGAGAGAGTCGCTAACAGTACCAACGAGGGTGGCCGTTTGCGCTTTTAAGGCAATGGTGAAAAGCAGGGAAAAGAAAAGGAATAGCGAGTTACGCCTCATGTTTACGAATAAGCAACGAGTAGCTGACGAATATAGTATTAAGCGAGCTGCTTCAATTGGCTAATCATCGCAGTAGGATTCTCTGCAGCGAAGACAGCATTTCCAGCCACCAAAACATCGGCCCCTGTATCAACAAGTTTTTTAAGATTGTTCACACTCACTCCACCATCTATTTCAATGAGGGCTGATGAACCCGTTTTGAGGATCATTTCTTTAAGCTGTTCAATCTTTCGGTACGTGTTTTCAATAAACTTCTGTCCGCCAAAGCCAGGGTTTACGCTCATCAGTACTACCACATCGATATCGGCAATGGTGTCTTCGAGAAGGGAAACCGAAGTATGCGGGTTGAGTGCGACTCCCGCTTTCATATCCAAATCTTTAATAGCTCCAATGCTCCGATGAAGATGGGTGCTTGCCTCATAATGAATACTCAGAATATCTGCACCGGCATCTTTAAAATCTTGGAAATAACGTTCAGGCTGGACAATCATTAAATGTACATCCAAAGGTTTTGTTGCGTGCTTTTTCAGCGGCTTCATTACCGGAAACCCAAAAGAGATGTTTGGTACGAATACGCCGTCCATCACATCCACGTGAAACCAATCAGCCTCACTGGCGTTGATCATTTCAATATCGCGTTGCAAGTTGCCGAAGTCGGCAGAAAGTACAGAAGGAGCCACTTTATACATGGCGCAAAGGTAATTGCTCGCAGGTTCAAAGTCCAAAGGCATTGTGAAATAGTCTATAGACCATAGCGGCTCTGTTCTACTTCGTGGTGTGACTATTCTGCTATGAATGGAGCATCTGTCCTTTTCTCAGCCCAATTT
>CAZUIT010000022.1:0-29643 GCA_964620355.1 uncultured Burkholderiales bacterium
TTACCTTTGCGGCTGGAAAATCATGAGCAAAGAATTTCAATTAGACAGCATCGAATCTGCCATCGAAGATATTCGCAATGGTAAGATGATAATCGTAGTGGATGATGAAGACCGTGAAAATGAAGGGGACTTCCTCGCAGCGGCCGAAAGTGTCACGCCAGAAATGATCAATTTTATGGCCCGTGAAGGGCGCGGGTTGATATGCGTTCCTCTAACAGAAGAACGTTGTGCTGAGCTCGATTTGAATCTGATGGTCGGGAAGAATACCGCCACCTATGAGACCGCCTTTACCGTTTCGGTGGACTTGCTTACCAAAGGAGTTACCACAGGGATTTCTGCCAGCGACCGCTCGTTGACGGTAAAAGCTTTGGCTGATCCGAATACGCTTCCTTCCGAACTTGGGAAACCGGGACATATTTTCCCCTTAAAAGCAAAATCAGGTGGTGTCTTGCGTCGTGCTGGTCATACAGAAGCAGCAATTGACTTTGCCCGAATGGCTGGCTTTTCACCGGCTGGATGTATCGTGGAAATTTTAAACGAAGACGGTACCATGGCGCGTTTACCTGATTTGGTAGAAGTTGCCAAGAAGCATAAGCTGAAATTAGTAACCATCAAAGATTTGATTGAATACCGTCTCAAGAATGAATCGCTCATTCAGCGTGAGATTTCGGTGCAAATGCCAACTGCATGGGGCGATTTTGACCTGGTGGCATTTAAGCAACTCGATAATGATATGGAACATCTAGCCTTGATCAAAGGGACTTGGGAGAAAGATGAGCCTGTTATGGTGCGTGTCCATTCCTCTTGCGTTACAGGTGATATCTTTGGGTCTTGTCGCTGTGATTGCGGCGAGCAACTGCATAATGCCATGCATATGGTAGAGGAAGAAGGCAAAGGTGTAATTCTCTATATCAACCAGGAAGGCAGAGGTATCGGACTATTGAATAAACTCAAAGCATATAAGCTCCAAGAGCAAGGATATGATACCGTGGAGGCAAATGAGAAACTAGGCTTTAAGATGGATCAACGCGACTACGGCATTGGAGCGCAAATTCTCAGAGACCTCGGAATAAGCAAAATGAGACTCATCACCAATAACCCATCGAAACGTGCCGGACTTATTGGCTATGGCTTGGAGATCGTAGAAAATGTTACCCTGCGAGTTAAGCCAAATAAACACAACGCCAAATACCTCGAGACAAAGAAGTCAAAGATGGGACACGAGCTTGGGTGAAAATAGGTTGCGCAGTTTTTGTCCGCCAGCTCTCCAGCCCGTCATATCGAGCGGAGTCGAGGGAAGAGAGCTAGCGCCGCGATGAACAGGGGAGGAGTTGAGTCGTTCTGCTTTCTCATCCGCCTATCAATGGGTCGATAAGTCGATAATTATACCCTAACTTGCGATTATAGGGACACTAACCAGTAACCCCTAACCCAAACCCTTTTGAAAATAGCTGTTCTCGGTACCGGTTCTCTTGGATGTTTTTTTGCTTCGCAGTTGAATGCCGTGGCAGAGGTGCACCTCTTTGGCCATTGGGAAAAGCAAAAGCGGGTGATTCGTGAGGAGGGGCTGCGGTATCAGGATTTGGATGGAAGTATTCGCTCGGCAGCATTGCACGTGTCAGAAATTCCGAAATACCCGAAATATTTTGATTTGGTATTGGTCCTAGTAAAGAGCTTTCAAACTAAGTTAGCAGCCAAAGAAGCACTTTCTTTATTGAACCCAGAATCGGCAGTGGCCAAGGTGCTGAGCCTGCAGAATGGATTGGGAAATAGGGAATACCTGCAAGAATTTTGTGGTGCCCAACATGTAATTGCAGGGTCGACCACCCAAGCGGCCAGAATACTTGAGCCGGGTTTGGTGGCAAATACGGGCAAAGGAACCACTTATTTGCCTCAAGATTGTCCGGATGCCATCCTTGAAGTATTTGAAGAAGCCGGACTAACAGTTCATGTTGAAGCGAATATAGAAGGGATTCTGTGGACGAAGCTGGCCATCAATGCAGCCATCAATCCATTAACAGCGATACTTCGTGTACCAAATGGTGAATTGCTGAACCATGAGTTGAGCTTGAAATGTTTGGTGGCTCTTGCCAAGGAAGTTCAGTCAGTGGCAACTAAAAGTGGAATTCAGCTTACGGTAAAAAGTGCGGCAATTGAGGCGAAAAGAATTGCAGAGCAAAGTGCCTTAAATCGGTCGAGCATGTTGAATGATATAGATCTCGGCCGTCAAACAGAGATTGATGCGATTTGTGGTTCAGTGATAGAACAGGGAGAATTGGTTGGTGTTCGAACGCCCTTAAATCGTCACGTGTTTCGCCTAGTTAAGGCTGCAGAAAGCGATATGCACTTCGGAATAGAAGACTTGGCGAAGTTATTTGCCTGAAGCTTTAAAGTTTTTTCAAAAATCCAACAGCCACCTCATTAAACTCAATTGGCCGTTCTACATTTACCACATGTCCGCAGTTTGTAATCACATGCAATACCGACGATTGATGATGTTTTACCAATTTAGAAATGGAAGGCAAGAACATATGATCTTCTGAACCCATGATGTAGAGCGTAGGAATTCCAGAATCGTTGATGCGGAAAAAAGTCAGCAAGGGGTTAATCTCCGCAATCAAGGTAAACCAGCGTTTGAATTCTTTTTGGTAAAGGTGTTTTGCCTCACGAATAAAGAGACTGCGCGACTCCCGATGTTTCTTTTTAGGCATGATAATAAACGCAAAGAAACGGTACAGTACCATATAGGGAAGTACTGACTTGAGCAAATCGCCAAGGCGCATGAGAAATTGGCCTCGGACATTGAGTTTCATAATGGCACCTCCAAGAATCATGCTTTTGGTGCGCTCAGGGTACCTTTCGCTTAAATCTCGTATGATGATGGTGCCGAGCGAAATTCCTATAAAGTGGGTCGATTGAATTTTGAGGTGGTCCAATACATCAATTACTTCATCGCCAATTACCTCAAAGGTATATTCCTTCAATTTTTCATAAATCGGCTTCTTGGATTTTCCATGTCCGCGTAAGTCGAGCAGCAATACATTGTATTCCTTCTTAAAATCACGAAGTTGCTTAAACCAAATAGAACTGCTCCCACCTGCACCATGAATAAAAGTGACCCATTCGGCTGTTGGCGAAAGATGATAGGTGGTATAATGGAGCATGTAGGGTTAACAGGGGTTGAGTAGGAAAGGTTCAAAGATACGTGAAAATAGACGATGAGATATGAGAGTCTAAAAGGGGCGGTTTGATAACGCAGCTTTTTGCCGAGTCGATGGACCTGAACCGATTAATCAACGATTCTTCTGGGGATATTAGCAGGAAGTCGAGTTAAGAGTTCATAATTGAGTAATTCGCTGAACTCGCTGAACGAGGAGACGGTAATTTCTAGGTCGCCTTGTTTGCCAATGATAACCACTTCATCACCTTTTTTAACACCTTCCATTTTTGTGATGTCCACTGTCATCATGTTCATATTTACGGTGCCGATTACGGGCACCCTTTCACCATGGATGAGCACGCGGCCAGCATTGCTCATAGAACGACTGAAGCCGGTGCAATAGCCTACTGGAATTGTAGCGATGGTGCAATCGTCGCCGGCAAGGTAAGAGGTGCCATAGCCAATGAATTCTCCCTTATTCACTTTCTTTATATCCATCACTGTACTTTTCCAGCTAATGAGTCGTCGCAAGGGGTCTTTTATCACCTTTTTTCGGGTCATGTATTCAATCAATACCTCATTGGTAGGGAAAAATCCATATTGTATGATGCCCAAACGCACCATGTCTCTCTGTGTTTTGGGATAGCGCAATGCTGCAGCGGAACAGGCCAAATGGACTTGCTTTGGTCCAATAGCGTGAGCATCAACGATTTTTTGAGCCTTATCGAATTGTTTCTGCTGCTGCATTATTCGGTAGTAATTGGCCACACTTTCAGCCCCTGCAAAATGGGTACATAGGCCTTGAAAGGTCAGCCATTCCTGATTTTCCTCGATGAAGTTTAAGGCGGTTTCTAACGCTTTGAAGTTAAATCCTGTGCGGTTCATTCCGGTTTCAACTTCTACATGGATGATGGCTTTTTTCTTCCGCTTTTTAGCATGAACAACAGCTTGCTCCAATCGATCCATTTCAAATACATAAAACTGAACGTCATGTGTAATGGCCCAGTCTAATTGCTCCCCTTCAACATGCCCCATGATCATAATAGTACTATTTGCCTTGCTGGCATGGAAAACTTGCCTTGCTTCGTCTGCACTAAAAACGGAAAAATGATTGAACCCGCAGGATTCTGCAAGAGGAATATACAGGTCGATGCCATGTCCATACGCATTGCCTTTTACCACACTGGAGACTTGCACATATTTGCGAATCATTCGATGGATAAACTTCATGTTATGCACCAATGCGGAGGTGCTGATTTCGATATAGGACGTATTAAACGGATGGGTCATTTAGTAAGTTTTCGCAAATTTTATAAAATAAGGAAGTGCCAGTATGAATAAGCTCATCTGGGAAATCGTAATCGGGGTTATGCAAAGCCGGACAATTTTCGCCAGAGCCAATGCCGAACATGGCACCTGGGAAATGCTGGGTAAAAAGTCCAAAATCTTCTCCCCACTTAAAGGGGTAATCACGCTGACTTAAAACATATCCCATGCTTTCTGAAGCTTGCACTACCTGGAGTACTGCAGCGTCCTGATTTTGATTGGCACTAAACTCATGCGACCATTCATCGGATATGAGCATACCATATTTGTCTGAAGCTTCTTTCGCTAAACGCAAGACTCCTTCAGTAAGTTCATGCATAAATTCTTGGGTCCAGGTGCGGATGGTCAGCCGTAATTCGCCATAACCTGCGGAGATGCCATAAGCAATTTCTCCCATTTCGATATGGATGGGAGTGATCAGCTTGAAATCGGCACGGGATGGTTCATTATTCGTTAATTGTTCGCAACCCTTTAAGATATCGGCAATGGCGAGGGCTGGATTATGACCGTGCTCGGGCTCTGCGGCATGAGCTGTCTTTCCATGGAATTTGAAGGTCACGCTTTTTACGGCTGCGGTAAATGATCCTTGGCGGTAAACTACTTCACCCAATGGATAGCCTGGGAGATTATGGTATGCAAAAATGAAATCGGGGTCAATGCCTTCAAATTTCGAATCTGCAAGCATGGCTTTGGCTCCTTCGCCGTCTTCTTCTGCAGGCTGAAAGAGTAGGTGGACTTTGCCTTTCTGTGGAGGGTTTTCGTGTAATAATGTCGCAAGTCCTAAAAGCGATGTACTGTGTCCGTCATGTCCACATTTATGAGAAACGCCTTCATAGATGGATTGATAGTCGAATGTATTTATTTCTTGAATCGGGAGGGCGTCTAGCTCAGCGCGAAAAAGTAAGGTGGGTCCAGCTTTCCTGCTATCGTAGGTGGCAATGATTCCTGTGCCTCCAAAGGTATGCATTACTGAGCTCGGGTTTAAATTATCTAAATAGGTAAGTACGCGCTTGGCTGTTTCATGTTCATTTCCAGATACTTCAGGGTGGGTATGGAGTTCTTTGCGAAAGGCTGCAAGCTGTTGAAACTGGGAATCGGAAAGGAAAGATTTAGTGTCGGACATCATACAGGCATGTTGGTCCTCCATTTTAGCCATTCTTTGTGGGAAATGAAAGGTGGGGATGGATTTTGTTTTAGGCACCTCAGTTCAAAAGAGTAGTGTTTACCTATAAAGGGATAAAACTGGAAAATCAAACGGCGTCCACAAGCAAGCCTTTAACCCACTTTTTTTCAGTCCAGTATTTACCCACGAATTGCAAGTTCTGAGACAAGAATAGCTTCCAATTGCCCGGTAGAATTGGTCTCCATATCCATAAGAAGCCCCAATTATTTGCTGTTTTTGATTCGCCTTACTCAGGGCAAAAGCTTCATTCAAATACGTATTGATTTGAGCCAATTGCAGTGAATCTACCGGAATAGGTAGCCAAGAATTGCGAAGACTTTGGTAAGGGGTAAGATGCAGGAGTGTCGTGCTTTGAAAAAACATGGCGTTGAGTGCTGTACTTGCCTTTAAGTCTGACCAATTTGGGGTGTTCAAGTAAAAGTTTTCATCGCCCCAGCCAAAGCTTAGGTAAGCGGCGTTATGTGCGATTGGGAGTCCTTCTATCAATGAAGTGCTTAAGGCCTTTTTGGGAAGCGAAATATCGAGATGAACGCCATTGCTATGCACATAAATGGTGTCTACAACCGCTTCTGGCTTAGGGCCATTTATTGGGATATATGATAAAGTGATGGCGAGGAGAAAATACAGGATGGGTCCTCCAATGAGAATGAGCAATGTGTATTTGAGGATTTTAAGCAGCGGTTTAAGCACCAAGCAAATTACTATTAATCCAATTTAAAACGAATCGGCAGGGCCATGTGAATGGGCATTACCTTTCCATCATAATTTTGAGCAGGACTCCAATCGGGCATGATGCTAAAGACTCGCAGTGCTTCCTCATCAAAATAGGGTGCATTGGGTATTGATTTCACTACGCGAGCATTCATGATTTTTCCTTCAGTCGATACTACAAACCTAACAATAACACGGCCCTGTATTTCTTGTGCTAATCCTTCTTTTGGAAAACGAATATTCCGCTGAATAAAAGCCATCATGCTATCTTCACCTCCAGGAAATTGAGGCATAGTTGGTGCGAAGTATGGCGTGTCCACATCTATCGCCATTTCCCCTAAAGTAGGAATTACCATCTTGCCAATTGGAGGTTCTTCCTCTGAGATGGGATCAACAATAACGTCACCCATTTCTATAGGTTCAGGATATAGAGGGTCGTAAGGAGGAATAGGTGGCTTTGGCTTTTTAACGCAATGTGTTGTGTCTTGCACTACCGTGTCTATTGGGCTGAAAAGTGGATTTTGATATATCGAGTCTAAAGTGTTTTCTCTAAATAAGCTATCAACTTGTTCCACTTTGCCGCTTGTTTCAACCTGACCAATTTCTCCAATGTTTCGTTTACCAGGAAGTCCATCGCAAGAAGCGAGGAGCATGCTGGCTAGTGAAAGCGTATAGAGACTTCGTGGGAACTTCCAAGGGGTTGGGTGCTTGTGGGAATAGATTGTCAATTCGCTTAAGGAATAACTCACTGGTTTGGATTTCATCCTCCCGCAGGTGCGCTGACCCGCGCGTGCCTGAAGTGTTTTATGAATTTCCTCTTCCTCCATTTGGGTAAAGTCAATCACCGTCAAAGCACATTTTTCACAATGCCGGCCTTGTTCGTTTGGTGTCATCTTGTCCCACTTTTCGGGACAAGGCGTTCTAATAATGGCCTGTAGTTTTTGCATGAGCTCGAGGGTTAATGCACTAACGTGATAAAAGGTAAATGGGATGGAAAAAATAGGTGCTGGGTTTTGGGTAACGGGTTAGGGCAGCCTGTGAAGAGGGGTGATGAGATGCGGGGGTGAGGGATGAAAATTCATATTTTATTACCCGTTACCCTGAGCTTGCCGAAGGATTTTTTGTGGTCAAACAAAGCTCAAGACTGAACGTAGCCGAAGTCACAGCGAGAAAGATTTTGGAAAGAAAGCGAAACATCTCATCACCGCGAAACTACCCTCTTCCCTCCGCTACGGATGGGATGACGGGCAATTTGATTCTTATCATCTCCTCACTCCTCATCCCCTCATTTCTTCGGGGCTTAGAATATTTTTTTTAACTATGGTCCATGGTCAATTACCTTTGCATCGAAATGACAACTGATCAGCTAAAAGATTTAAGAGGCCGCGTTGAGGCTTTGGGGAGGTATCTTTGACATCCCTAACAGATTACACCAAGTAGAAGAAGGGGAGGCCATTTCCCAATCACCCGATTTTTGGAATGACCCAAAAAGTGCTGAGGCCTATTTGAAAAAACTTCGTGGCATTAAGGTTTGGACCGACGCTCATGCAAAGGTCGAAGCTTCAGTAGAAGACTTGGCGGTACTGAAAGAGTTCGCAGATATGGGCGAAGCAACACCTGAAGAAGTGGAAGAAGCCTATGTGATAGCGCTGAAAGAAATTGAGGAGTTGGAGTTTCGAAACATGCTTAGCGGGGAAGAAGATCAGCTTTCATGTATTGTAGAGATTAACTCCGGTGCAGGCGGTACCGAATCGCAAGATTGGTCGGAAATGCTCATGCGGATGTATATCATGTATGCTGAAAAACAAGGTTTTAAGGTCAGTGAACTCGATTACCAAGCAGGAGATGGAGCGGGAATTAAATCCTGTACCCTTCAAATTGATGGTCAGTTTGCTTTTGGGTATTTGAAAGGAGAAAATGGGGTACATCGTTTGGTGCGTATTTCTCCTTTTGACGCCAACGCCCGCCGTCATACTTCTTTTGCTTCTATCTATGTCTATCCATTAGTGGATGATAGCATCAATATTGAAATCAATCCGAATGATGTGGAGTTGCATACCTCACGTTCTGGTGGAGCTGGTGGACAGAATGTAAATAAGGTAGAGACTAAAGTGCAGCTCAAGCATATTCCATCGGGGATTGTGGTAGTTTGTCAGGTAGAACGTTCCCAGGTAGGTAACCGTGAACGGGCCATGCAAATGTTGAAATCGCAATTGTACGAGCTCGAAGTACGCAAACGCAATGAAGCCAAAAGCGAGATTGAGGCCGGAAAGATGAAAATTGAGTGGGGTTCGCAAATTCGTTCCTATGTACTTCATCCATACAAATTGGTGAAGGATAACCGGACAGATTTTGAGACTTCGAATGCACAGGCTGTATTAGATGGTGAGCTCGATGGATTTATAAAAGCCTACCTCATGGAATTCGGTGCGGTGAAAAAATAGTACTTGGGCAACATTTTAGCAGCATCTGATGTTTTGTAATTAGATGATATTCCGTTTACTTGCGTATACCTTATGAAGAAACTCTTCCTAGCACTGTGCATTGGTGCGCTTTCAACAACAAGTTCATTAATTGCTCAAGTGGCTGATTCAACAGTCGTAGATACCTCAAGCAAAGTAGCGCCGTCGCGTGGAGCTCCTATGGTTCCAGACCTTCCAAAAGAGGCAGAACAACCCTCAAGAGGAATTCCTATTGAGCAAGAAGCTAAAGAGGAAAAAGAAGAGTCCGGTTCGCTAAAATTATTGCGTGAAGAGCGTTTGAAACGAGAAATATTAGAGGGAAACCTAGAGGAGGCAATTGCCTATCCTTTGAATTTGGAAACAGAAAATCTTTCAAGTTTTCAGGTATTGGACTCTATCGCAGATCATAATCGCTTCATCTTTACTGGTGAAGATCACCGGGTAGAAAAATTCAATACGACCCTCGAAACGAAAATGATGCAATATCTCAATACCAAGGGATATCAGTATTATTTGATGGAAGCAGGATGGGTATCGGCATATATGGTAAATCGTTATATCCTTAGCGGTGACTCGGCGGCAGAGCAAATTTTAAGCACCTATTATTCGCATAATTTCTTCGAGATGTTTAAGGGGCTGAAGTTGACCAATGATAGTCTTGCCCCAGATAAAAAAATTACAGCCGTAGGTTTAGATATTGAACGCGATGCGCCACTTGCCCTGCGTACCTTGCTGTTAATGTTGCCGGATAAGCAGGCTCCAGATAGCTTGGAGATGTTTGTGGAAAGTTTGAAGATTCTGTCGGCCATCCATATAGAGCAAGCCTTGGAATACGCTAAAAATGCAGATAAAAGTGATGAACTCTATGATTTTGGAGGCTACTCATTTGAGTATGATATGGAGGATATGGAAGAAGACGATGCCCCAAAATTCTTCTACTTTAATATGATTGGGACCATCCGAGATTTAACTCAGCGTTTTCGTGGGCATGAAGCAGAATTCAAAGATTACCTCGGCGACGGCTTTGCTGATTTTGAAAGAGTCATCAAGGAAATGGAAAATTGGCTGGTATGGGTTGGCTACGAAAAAGCAGAGCTCCCGCAAAGCTGGGTATACCGCGAACAATACATGGAAGGAAATTTCCGAGCCATGTTTAAGGATAAGCCTGAAGCAAAAGGATTCGGTCAGTTTGGACGTTGTCATATTACACGCGTAACCAAAGTCGGCGATTGTGGTTTTGCCTTTTTCTCTTCTCTTAATAAACGTATCATCACCAAAATGCCGGAACTGGAGAATCAGTTAAGTTCAATAGGGATTTTTTATGGTGGCCTCGACGGACAAAATAAAAATGGAGATAATGGCAATATTAATGACCTTATTCGCTTAACGGATAAGGGGACTGCCAATCTATTTATGGACCTAAATGATTATGGCGACGAATTGCTTCAGACAAAATTTTCTGCAGTAATTGTTGTGAAAAGCAATCGATATAAAGAAGACCAGACCAAACGAAGGGAAGATAATATCGACTGGCAAGGAGAGGATAATGTTTCTTTTTCTTTTGATTTCAATTTCATTCAACGCTCCATCGATTTTGGCTCCTTTAATGAGTTTAGTAAGTTCAATACCAATAAGCAAGAACTCCTTAATAGCTATGAATTCGGAATGACGGTTACGGTAAATCGAATCGTGGCAAATATTGCAATAGGCTATATTCCTAAAATACAAAATAGTCCACGGTTTGATTCAAT
This sequence comes from uncultured Burkholderiales bacterium, assembly GCA_964620355.1. GTDB lineage: Bacteria > Bacteroidota > Bacteroidia > UBA8524 > UBA8524 > UBA8524. The sequence goes on from CAZUIT010000022.1 coordinate 10,594, forward strand.
AAGCCAAACGGTTGGCGGATACAATTTCCGCTATACTTATGGAAAGGATTTACTTCGTTCAAAAGTCTTCGAACTCACACCCGAATTAGGAATAGGGTTTATGCGACTCAAGTATACTGAGGAGCGAACGAATGTAGAAAACTCACTCTTTGGTACACCGAATTATTCAGAATTTTATAATCCTGCCTTTCTTCTGGATGGACGAATTAATTTCGGTATGATCATAGGAATCATTGAAATTCGTGGCTTTGCTGGATATAGCTTCGACGTTTCCAAAGAAGCATGGAAGCAAGGAAAAAACTTGGTATTGGATGGACCGAAAACCTCCTTCTCCGGAGTATATTCAGGAGTAGGAATTAGCCTTCGATTCAACGAAACATTCTAAAGCTTTTTATGGATGATTCCGGTACTAGGTTGTGCCGTGGGCATAATGGTGAGGTCGTTGATGTTTACATGCTGAGGTCTGCTTAGAATAAAGCGGGCCGCCTCTGCAATGTCGGATGCCACAAGGTTCTCAAATCCATCATATACTTTTTTAGCCCGTTCCTTGTCTCCATCAAAACGAACAATAGAAAATTCGGTTTCAACAGCGCCGGGGTTGATAGCCGATACCTTGATCGGATACTTTGAAAGGTCGATACGCATGCTTCTATTGAGTGCGTCAACGGCATGTTTCGTCGCACAGTAAACGTTGCCCAAGGCATAAACTTCTTTGCCTGCTATGGATGAAATATTGATGATATGACCTGTTTTATGTTGGATCATCAGTGGAACTACTGTTCTCGACATATAAAGGAGTCCTTTCACATTGGTGTCGACCATGCGGTCCCAATTGTCCATGTCTCCCTCTTCAAAGGAAGATAATCCAGCAGCAAGTCCGGCATTATTTACCAAGACATCGATTTTTTGCCAAGCTTCAGGTAGGGAAGCAATCGCATCCAGAACTTCTTGTCGGTTTCGAACATCAAAATTTAAAATATGGGTAGGCACAGATAAGGTGCTAGCAAGCATTTCAAGGCGGTCTTTACGACGCCCGGTAAGGATTAATTGGTAGTTTTCTTCAGCGAGCATTTTGGCAATTGCTTCACCGATTCCAGCGGTGGCACCAGTAACAAGGGCTATTTTAGTCATATTGATGATTTTCTTGCATTGCGAAAATAAAAAATCAAATTTGTGTAGAACCAAAGAATCGGATAAATATGCCTTTTGAAGTAACCATTCTTGGCTGCAGTTCGGCCACACCAACCGTTGATCGTCATCCTAGTGCGCAGATTTTGAATATTCGCGATACATTGATGCTCATTGATTGTGGTGAGGCCACCCAGAATCAGATGCTTCATTACCGCATTCCCCATTCTCGCCTTTCGAGCATCTTTATCTCTCATTTGCATGGAGATCATTATTTAGGCTTAAACGGGTTATTAGCCACCATCAATTTTCAAGGCCGAAGTTTACCCTTGGATATTTATGGCCCAGAGCCGCTGGAACAAATGATGCTCGATCATTTTCGCTTCTCGGGTACTCAGTTGAAATTTCCACTTCGTTTTCACGTTACACAAGTAGAGAAGCGCGAAAAGATTTTAGAAACCGACCATTTGGAGGTTTTTAGTTTTCCGCTGCAGCATCGGATTGATTGCACTGGTTTTTTATTTCGTGAAAAAATAGGGTTAAGGCATATCAATGTTGAAGCCTGTGAAGCGCTGAATATTCCTTTTGTGCATTATCATGACTTGAAGGAAGGGCAGGATTATAAAGATGAATCCGGACAAATTCACATGAATCATCTACTTACTTTTCCTCCTTCAGAAATTCGGAGTTATGCCTATGTGTCTGATACCCGCTTTTTCCCTCAGTTAGCGGAGGAGATTTCCAAGGCTGATATGCTGTATCATGAGTCCACATTTCTTCATGAACTCAAAGAGCGTGCAGAGGCCACCTTTCATACCACCGCCTTGGATGCAGCGCGAATGGCGAAGATGGCAGGAGTGAAAAAATTAATATTGGGGCATTTTTCTGCCCGCTATCGGGATTTGACTCCTTTACTGAATGAGGCGCAAACGCTCTTCGAAAATAGTCATTTGGCTATCGAAGGAAGTCGCTTTAGTGTGGATTAGTTGAAATCCTTTCGCTTGGCGAAGCGCTTGGAACCTTATTTTTGTAGAAGATGGCCAAAGGCAATACCCTTAGAAACCGACAAAACGACGATTTTATTCCTGAATCGAAAAAGGAAGATAAAGACCTAATCGCGCGTTCGAAATGGAGTGATATACTACTCCTGCGCGATGAACGTGCACGCAAGATTGCAGGACTACTGCTCTCATTTTATGCGCTTTTTCTGCTCGTTTCCTTCGTTTCTTACCTTTTTGCATGGAAGGCCGATCAGAATATTGTTGCTGGATTTTCCTGGTCGAACTATGTGTCCATCAATCCTGATATCGCAAAAAATTGGCTTGGACCTCTCGGTGCACGTTCCGCCCATTTTTATATGCATAATTCTTTCGGGTTATCAGCCTTCGCCTTTGTTTTAATTTTTGGGGTGATAGGAATCCGGTTGCTTATCAATGTTCAGCTCTTGCCGCTTGGTAAAATGTTGCGGTATTCCTTTTTTACCGGGATTTGGTTTTCACTCGCCTTGGGCTTTTTGTTTTCCGGCTCAATGGGGTTTTTAGGCGGTACATTTGGCTACCAAGGTGTTCGCTACTTAAATGGATTGATTGGTTCAGCTGGAGCGGGCATGTTTCTCATTCTCTACCTGTTAATTTTTTTAGTTGGCGTTTTTAATGTCAGCTTCTTCAGTCAAAAATGGTTGACGCTATTCAATCGAAAAGGTGTTGACTCGGTGGCAGAAACGGAAGAGGAAAGCGAAGCGGAGGAAGCTGTAGAGGGTGTTTCTGAAGAAGAGAAAGTTGAGTCGGAGGAAGAATATGATATTGCTGCACTTCATGTTTCAGAAATTCAGGAGGAAGAAATTCAGGAAGAGGAGGTGAACGATGGCATCAGTCTAAAAACGGTAGCTCTGCCAGGAGAAGAAGCCGATCCAACGGCGACTGCTCCTGCATCTGATAAGGAGGTTAGTGAGGAAACAGAGGTCACGGAATTTGCATTTACGGTGGATAAATCTGTAAGCAAGAAGAAAGATCCAGAGCCGGTAGATTTGACCTTGGAGATTGAAGAAGTAGCGGAAGAAGAAGTGCTTGAAGAAGTTGGAAACTCTGTAGATGATAAGGCGCATTATGGTGTGGATACGGAATTTGATCCACGTTTGGAACTGAGTACGTATCAGTTTCCTACACTCGATTTACTCAAAGACTACGGCGTGTCAAAAACTGAAATTGATACGGCTGAGCTTGAAAATAATAAGAACCTTATTGTAGAGACCCTCAAGAACTACAATATTGCCATTGCACAAATTAAGGCAGCAGTTGGTCCGACAGTTACACTGTACGAGATCGTTCCTGAAGCTGGCGTTCGAATATCAAAGATTAAGAACTTGGAGGATGATATTGCCCTGAGCTTAGCAGCCTTAGGTATTCGTATCATTGCTCCTATTCCCGGGAAGGGTACGATTGGTATTGAGGTGCCAAATACGAAACCAGAAATGGTTCCGATGCGCGGTGTTATAGCGAGTAGCAAATTTCAAAATACGGAATTTGCCCTACCCGTAATTTTGGGGAAAACCATTTCGAATGAAATTTATATTGCAGACCTAGCGAAGATGCCCCATTTGCTTATGGCCGGAGCTACTGGTCAGGGTAAGTCGGTGGGTATTAATGCCCTCTTGGTTTCACTACTCTATAAAAAGCATCCGGCCGAAGTGAAGTTTGTGCTGGTAGACCCCAAAAAGGTAGAGCTGAATATCTATAAAACAATTGAACGGCATTTTTTGGCCAAACTGCCCGGAGATGGTGAGGCAATCATTACTGATACCAAGTTGGTAACAAGCACTTTAAACTCCTTATGTGTGGAGATGGATAAGCGTTATGACCTATTGAAGGATGCAGGAGTTCGTAATATTATTGAGTACAATGCGAAATTCTTGAAGCGCAAATTACTGCCTACTGAAGGACATCATTTTATGCCCTATATCGTAGTCGTTATCGACGAGTTGGCCGATTTGATGATGACCGCTGGCAAAGAGGTGGAATACCCAATAGGACGACTAGCCCAGTTGGCCCGTGCCATTGGAATTCACTTAATTCTCGCCACACAACGACCCTCTGTGAATGTAATTACAGGTACCATCAAAGCCAATTTCCCAGGACGAATAGCCTTTCGTGTTACCTCCAAAATTGATAGCCGTACCATCCTCGATGGCAATGGGGCAGATCAACTGATTGGTAAGGGAGATTTACTTTATAGCAATGGAAATGAAATGCTTCGCTTGCAATGTCCATTTGTAGATACACCGGAAGTTGAAGAGATTACCAACTTTATTGGCAATCAGCGTGGCTATGGTAGTGCGTTTATATTGCCAGAGATAGCCGATGCCGATAGCGAAAGCGGTCATGAAGGTTTTGATGCAAGTGATAGAGATGCGCTCTTCGAAGATGCGGCGCGGATTGTAGTGCAAACACAGCAAGGCTCTACCTCTATGTTGCAAAGAAGACTTAAATTGGGCTATAATCGTGCTGGTCGACTTATAGATCAATTAGAAAGTGCTGGGATTGTTGGTTCATTCGAAGGAAGTAAAGCGCGTGAGGTTCGCGTAAGAGACGAATTGGAGTTGGAACAACTTTTGAAAGATATAGACAATAAGTAAGATAAGCTGTAAACTCGCAAAAAATTTATTCATGCTAAAAACCATATTTACATCTGCGCTCATTTTGATTTCAATGGTCTCCATCGGACAAGATAATATTCGAAAGGCCACCAAGATTCTTAATCAAGTGAGCCGCAGTTATAAAAATGCAAAATCACTCAAGGCCAATTTTGAGATGCAAATCTTGGAGCCAGGTTCAAAAAAGCCAACGACTGAAAAAGGATCCCTTTACATTAAAGGAGATAATTTCAAAGTAGAAATGAGTACGGTTGACATTATCTGTGATGGTAGTACCCAATGGTATTATATGAAAGATGTGAACGAGGTTCAAATCACTACCTACGATGCGAAGACCCAAGAAATATCTCCCAATAATATTTTTACCATGTACGACAAAGGTTTTAAATCGATATGGGTGGAAGAGAAAAATGTAAAGGGAAGAATGCTTGATGTGCTTGAATTGGTGCCAAAAGCGAACCAAGAACGTAAAGAATATACTAAGGTTAAATTAACCATTGACCGTGTTGCTAAAGAAATTGTGCAGTCGGAGATTTTTTTCCGTTCTGGACGGAATATGAAATATTTTGTGACACAACAAATTCGCAATATCAACCTTGCTTCTAATTTCTTTTCTTTCGATCCGACCAAAAAACCGGGTATTGTAGTGGTAGATTTGAGATAAATTTTGGAAAAATTCCCTATTTGGGAATTGTTAAGTGTATTTAGACCGAGAATCTCTCGGTCTTTTTTTTTTGCATAAGTCCCGTTATTGCTATTAATTCCGTAAATTTCGCATTGTATTTTGAGTCGTTAGTCCGATAAAAACTACTTGGCTCAAGAATTGGACGGCATTGTGAAAATGAAAAAACTACTTTTACTCATCTTTATTTTAGGGGCTTCCTATTCAGGAACCCTTGCTCAGAACCTCAATGTTGGGGGAGTGGTGAATAAATATACCAAAGTAAAGGATATCATAACCAACTGTCGAATTCGTGTAGACGACCCACAGAAATATGCTGTTGGGGAGCAGGTGGTGATCATGCAAATGAAAGGCGCCGACTTGGTGAAGCAGAATAATGCAACATTCGGGGATATTTCGGCCATTGGCGCTGCGGGTCTTTTCGAGTTTAATTATATCGATAGTATTTTTGGTGATACGATTGATTTAATCTATCAGTTAAAGAGTCCGGATTATAATGTCAACGCACGGTTGCAGATGATTTCTGTTCCGACTGCGGATGTGCTCAATATCGTTGGAACCGTGGTTGCTTCACCATGGGATGGAACCAAGGGCGGTGTTGTTATCTTGAATGCACGAGATAGTATCATATTAGCCTCTGATATTGATTTAAATGGTCAAGGTTTTCGAGGTGGTGTGCGATCTAGTGCTAACTTTACCTGCGCCAAAATGGATTATTCCTATGGAACTTTTGTCACACCCTACCATGGTGCCTATAAAGGGGAAAGTTTTGCTTTGATCGACGGAAACCATATAACAGGTCGAGGTGCTTGGGGAATTGGTGGTGGAGGTGGTAATAACCACAATACCGGCGGTGGCGGCGGAGGTAATATCTCAAGCGGCGGCCTAGGTGGTAAACAGTCGTTTGTGAATACAGCCAATCAAGGGTGTAATGACACCGTGACACATAATGGTGGAATTGGCGGAAAAGCATTTAATTATGCAAATTATAAAGATCGCGTATTTTTCGGAGGAGGCGGTGGCGGCGGCCATCAGAATGATCTTTCTTCAGCCGGTGGCGGAGAAGCAGGAAGCGGAGGAGCAGGTGGTGGAATCGTTATACTTGTAACCCCACGTATTAACTCATACAACCGAACGATTTTTGCCAATGGTGGGAACCAAGATTCAATTGCTGGCCGTGATGGCGGCGGTGGTGGTGGTGCAGGTGGGTCAATTCTCCTGTACACTCAATCTATTGGAGGGACCTTAAATATTCAAGCAAAAGGAGGAAAAGGTGCCGATAATAATTCACATAATAATCCTAGTTTTAATCTAGCAGCGACCCATGGAACTGGTGGCGGTGGCGGTGGTGGTTATATTGGTTATTCATCCAATACAGCCTTAGCGAATATTAGTGCGAACTTGGATGGAGGACTGAATGGTAAGATTCTAAATTCAGGATCGGCTAGTTATGATGGTCCTTATGGCGCAACAGCTGGAAGCAATGGAGGTTCTGTTTTTGGACTTGTATTGCCACGTGGAGGGAATTTCTGCAAACCAACCCTCATCAATGCTTTTCCTGATCAAAGTACGGTTACCAAAAATACACCCAAATCACTTCTGATTAAGGATAATGATTTAATCAATCGGAAAGTGCGTGTTTCCATTTGTAAACAGCCACAAAATGGAACGGCATTGGTCAATAATTTTGATTCCATCACGTATACGCCTACAACAAGTTTTGTAGGGAAAGATAGCTTGATGTATTGCATTTGTACCCTCTTGGAGCCACCAGCCTGTGATAGTGCTTGGGTAATTTTGAATATTACAGAAGTCCAAGTAAAGGCGATTGATGATGTGGCACTCACCTATTTTGAAACGGCCATTCAAATTCCTGTGCTGAATAACGATTCGCTCAATGTGCCTGTATCTGCAGCATTGTCTAATCCTCCCTTGTTTGGAACTGCTTTATGGAATGGTTCAAGCTTTACTTATACTCCCGCCGCGGGATTCATCGGAAATGATAGTTTTACATATACCATATGTTCTTCTACCAATCCTGTTGTTTGCGATACCGCAACCGTCGTGGTGGAAGTGAAAATTGGTGTAAAGCTCACGGATGATTTTGCCGATGTAGAAATGAATACAGGTTCATTTATTTATCCGAGAAGAAATGATATTGTGAATGTGCCTGCTGTGCTCAGCGTTTATGAGTTTCCAAAAAACGGCTCAGTTGTGATCCAAAATGGCGATAGTGTTTTCTATACTCCCAATGCCAATTTCTTTGGTTACGACACCATTAAATACCAGGTATGTGCCTTCAACCCGATTGCGGTCTGTGATTCGGCTGTGATTTATATTCGAGTGGTGCCCCAAGTTCGGGCTACCAATGATGCCTATAGCCTCTATATGAATCGAGCCATTCGAACGAGAGTATTAAGCAACGACACCGTGTTTGGTGGTTATTCGACAGCCTTATTACGCTTGCCAGCTAAGGGGTTGGCTGTAATGCAAGGCGATTCTATATTCTATCAATCAGGCATTTACTATAAGGGGAATGATACGCTGACATATATGGTTTGCTCGAACCTCATTCCAGGATACTGCGATACCGCAAGAGTTGTATATACCACAAGCAGCTCCATCTTTACCCAGGATGATATCGGAACCACCTTGGAAGATATTCCATTAACTATTTACGTCAAACAAAATGATACCGAGTTTGAACCAAGTGCACCGGTTGTTATGGTAAATCCAAAACATGGCACAACAGCCATCGTTGGTACAGACAGTATTCGTTATTTGCCAGGTCCTGATTATAACGGGGTGGATTCCTTCCGCTATGCCCTATGTACCATTCAGCAATTGAGCATTTGTGATACTTCTTGGGTTCGAATAAACATCATCGCGCAAAATGATGCGCCATTGGCCACCTTTGATACTGCAACAACCTATAAGAATAAAGCACGGCTAATAGATGTACTTCCGAATGATAGAGACCCAGATGGTGACCCACTAGAAATTTTCTTGGTCGATCAGCCGATTAACGGTTTCGTGAAGGTAGAAGGTTCTCAGTTTTCTTATACCCCAGCATCTAACTATATCGGAACAGACCGTTATCGTTATGCGGTTTGCGACAATGCCCAGCCAGCACTTTGTGATACCACAGATGTGTTCATAACAATTCTTGAAAGAACCGAGTTGGTCATCAGCCAGGGATTAACCCCAAATATGGATGGGATCAATGATTCTTGGGTAGTGGGCAATTTGGAACTAGCGAATGGAAATGAAGTATTGATTCTGAATCGCTGGGGAAGTGTTGTATGGAAAACGGAAAATTACCAGAGCGATTGGACCGGCGTGAATATGCACGGCGAACCATTGCCTGACGGAACCTATTTCTATGTAATTCGTATTCCTGAAGAAGGTCGTGTTTATAAAGGATTTATCATCATTACAAGACAATAGAATGAAAAAGTTACTCTTATTTGCATTTGGACTTCTTCTCCTATTGCCAGCAAAGGCTCAGCAAGACCCGATGTTTAGTCAGTATTTGTATAATATGCTGGCAATTAACCCGGCATACGCTGGAAGCAGAGGGCAGTTAAGCTCCGCTTTATTTTATCGTAACCAATGGACCGGTTTTGATGGAGCACCCGTTACAGTGAATGGCTCGGTCCATGCTCCTTTCAGACGTACCAATGGATCTTGGGGAATCAATATGTTTAACGATCGTATTGGAGTTCAAAGTCAAAACTCGATCAATATGAATTATGCCTACCGAATTATTGGAGCCAAAGGCACACTTTCAATGGGCCTTAGTGCAGGGGTATATCAGTTTAGTTATGATTATAATAAGCTTGGCGATGCATTCATTGACCCTCTTCTGCAGGGCAGTGAATCCTATAACCTTTTCAATGCTGGATTTGGTGCCTATTACCAAAGTTCACGCATGGCCATTGGTGTTTCTGTTCCCCATGTATTAAATGGCCAAGTTGTAGGTCAAGGGGCGTATAGGAAGGTAAACCCAAGCAACCATGTGTTTTTAACTGGCTCGTATCTTTTTGTTCTGGCAGATGATTATCGTTTTAAGCCATCGGCAATGGTAAAGTTGGTGCGAAATGCACCGGTGCAGATGGATTTGAATGCTACAATAATCTATAAAAATAAGCTGCATTTAGGCGTGTCATACCGTACCATCAATGAGGTCAGTATCATGTCGCAAATTCAAGTGAACAAGAATTGGTGGATTGGATATGCCTATGATATTCCTTTCGGGGTTGTATCTGACGTTTCTACCGGAAGTCATGAATTATTTATTGGCTTTGAAATATCTTTTGATAAATCTAAAATATTGAGTCCTCGCTATTTCTAGAATGAAAAATATACTCACTTTTCTTTTTGTAATGATGTCTTGTGTCGCTTTAGCACAAGACAAGCAGCTTGACAAAGGAAAAAAACTTTTTGAACAGCTAAAGTATGCTGAGGCAATTCCTTATTTGGAAAAATCATATAAAGAGAACAGTAATCCGAATGCTTTACATTATTTGGCTTATGCTTCTTTATATTCAAAAGATTATGCTTCGGCCACCTTGTATTTTCGTCAGTTGGCCTTTGATCGAAAGGCCGATCCTACCTACTATCTAGAATATGCGAAGCTGCTTAAGAACCAAGGCTTTTATGTAGAATCAAGACCTTGGCTCATTCAATATTTAAGAACCAATCCTGGAAATATGGAAGTTCGACAACTTCTACGGTCAGTTGACTTAACGCCTGAGCTGATGAATAATCCACTTGGCTTTGGGGTAAGTCCTTGGAAGTACAATACTTCGGCCATGGAGTTTTCGCCAGTTTTTTATCGGAATGGATATGTATTCGTATCGAATCGAGTTCAAGATATAGATGGTGCGGCGTATGGATGGGACAATATGCCATATCTAAAGATCATGTTTGCCAGTGATAGTACGAATCCTGATATTTTTAGTTATCGCTTGACAGGGAATTATCACTTCGGACCTGCCGCCATTACTCGGGAGAATAACCGCATTTACTTCACTCGTAATTATATGGAAAAAGGGCGTGTGGTTACCGATGAATTTGGAACGACACGTTTGATGATTCTTTATTCCGACAAGGTGAATGGAAAATGGTCGAAAGCACATCCTTTATTGTTCAACTCCAAAGAGTACTCAGTTGGCCATCCATGCCTAAATTCAGATGGAAGCATCCTCTATTTTAGCTCGGATATGCCAGGCGGACAAGGTGGAAGTGATATCTGGATGGTGCGCCAGGTTGGACCAGATGAATGGTCGCCACCAGAAAATATGGGGCCTAAGATTAACTCACCAGGAAATGAATTGTTTCCTTCTGTATTTGCCGATACACTCCTTAGCTTCTCTTCCGATTATCATCCTGGATTGGGCGGGTTAGATCTATTTTATTCCTCTTGGAATGGAAAAGATTGGTCCTCTCCAGTCAATATGGGATATCCCGTGAATAGTTTTAAGGATGATTTCGGGATGACTTTCGCTGCGGATGGCAATACAGGTTTTTTGTCCTCTAACAGAAATGGAGGAAAGGGGTCAGACGATATCTATGCCTTCAAAAAAATAAAGATTTGTGTTAGTATTAGCGTGATGGATAGTATGACGTATACTCTCCTTCCAAGAGCGGTGGTACGCATTTCCAATGGGTATCAATTTACCGAAGAACTTGTGGCAGGCGCAGATGGTAAAGTGAGTATTTGCCTTCCAGTTGACAATGATTTTAAAATTACCACGGAGAGAAAAGGTTACCTTCCTAAACGGTATCGGTTTTCTAGTAAAGGTCTTGTTACAGACAAGGATACTCAGCTCCTAGCAGAGTTAGTTGAAGGGGTTCTGTTGAATTTTTCGGGGCTGGTGCGAAATGACGAAACAAATGAGTTATTGGAGGATGCCCTTGTAAAGATTACAGGTCCTTCTGATTTTCATGAAATTACATCAACGAATAATGCTGGATACTTTGACTTGGCTATAGATCCTCGGGTGCCATACGAAGTCACCGTTTCTAAAGATGGTTTTCTGGTGCATAAGGAAAAATTCACTATGCCTGACTCAAGTTCAATCAAAGTGATACGTCTCAGGCCAAGTGATATCAATCAAAAGCTTAAAATTCAGAATATCTACTATGATTTGAATAGTTCGGTTATTCGTTCGGATGCTAAGGTGGTCTTGGATACCTTGATAAAAATCATGAAGGACAATCCTTATCTTCAAATTGAAATGGGTTCTCATACCGATTCAAGGGCGAGTGGTGATTATAATCAAAAGCTCTCATTGGAACGCGCTAAGGCGGTTATTGCCTACTTGCAAGCGCGTGGAATTGATCCATACCGTATCGACTACCACTATTATGGGGAGACCCAGTTATTGGTGCCTTGTCCCGATGGGGTTGACTGTGGTGAAGAACAGCACCAGATGAATAGAAGGACAGAATTCAAAATTCTTGCCTATTGATTCTAAGCGATAACTGAGCAAGAGGTCATTTGGCTCGTCTCGGTGCTATTTTCAAGAAGCATTAATGATTAACGAAGCTGCTTGCTGCTAGGCTCGCTGTGTTTTGTGCTTGGTTCTGCTGCAAAGAGGTTCCAATCTGTTCCGTCGTCAGACTGAAATATTTGTCCATCTTCTTCAAGGTAATAATGGCCATTGGATCCTTGCCACACAAAGTGGTTGCGGTTAATCCAAATGCCGTCATTACTTAAAAAATAGAGTTTGCCATTTTCAACCTTATAACGCGTGTTGAGGCTGTCTAGTTCTGTGTCGGTGCCTTGAGGAGCAATTATATTCTTCTGCTCAAGAGAGATTTGAGTTCCTATGAGGACGAGGAAAACACTTCCGAGGTAGAGGATATTCTTCATTGGTATGGTTCTGTAGGCTAGAGCGCCTCTTACAATATTACATCAATTTATTGAAATAACAAGTACTTTCTAGCTTCAGAAAGCAAGCCAATGGGCCACTGACCGAATAGCGCGTTGAATGGTATATTCGGCCTTATATAGTGCCGAAAACAACCATTTTTTCTAATGTGGGAGATTTTGCCCCACCTTTCTTTTCTATGGTGATAGCAAATGCTTGAGCGCTGCTAATATTGCTGAGTTTATATGCGCCTCCATCTTTGAAATCACTAGGAACAAGTCCTGCATCTTTGGGTACCCCATTATCGAGCGCCCAGAGTTGGTATTGTTCATCTTCTCCTAGTGCCGGAAGTTCGTTGGTAACCAGATAGAGGTCGCCACGTGCATCGTCCCAGAAGATGAGTGCTTCCAATTCAGGATAAGCTTCCGTACCCACCAGTGAGGCAGCCTTGAGGTTTTTATCGCTTAAGAATGCATATTGCTGCTGCATCACTTCGTAATTTGTTTTGATGATACCGTTTTCATCGCTCAATAACATATTGTTGTTTCTGAGCAAAGCGGCTTCTTCTTCAGCCAAATTCATACGTTGGTAGAATGAGTAATTCAAGCCAACACTTGCCATAAATAAAACGATTGATGCTGCGGCAAGCCATTGCCATTTATTTGATCCAATTTTTTGCACCGAATCTTCTGCATTGTTCTTTGTCTTTGAAGGCTTTGCTGCTGTTTCAGCATGCATGTTATCTTCTTTTGTGGCCGCATTTTCTAAAGTATCGATTTGCTCCATTATTTTCCCTTTCAAAAAACTTGGTGGCTCAACGCTTTGTTCAACGGCTAAATGGTCGAGGGCTTCGCAGACCTCTTCGTACTCCTTACGCACTTGGGAATCGCTGCGTAAGGCTTCCTCTACTCGCGACGCTTCTTGTTCGGAGCAGAGTCCCAGAGCATAAAGCTCAAGGATTCCAGATTGTATGAGGTCCTTGCTACTCAACTTTCAATAATTTTCTAAGTTCCAAAATACTACTTCGAATGCGGGTTTTGACTGTGCCTAACGGGATCTTAAGCTCTTTGGCTGCCTCCTCATGCGTGTACCCGCCGAAATAGATTAATTCTAAAAGTAATTTTTGTTCAGGTCGTAGCGTATTGATTACGCTTTTCAGCCCAATCGCATCAACTTTCATCTCGGTACTTCCTCCAAGTTCTCCTTCATTTACGGAATCATCAAGGCTTTGGTTTTCTTGCTGATTCTTATAAGTCTTACTTCGAATCTCATCGATGGTCCGATTGCGGGCAATATTGATGATCCAGGTAGATATTCGCGCCTTGGATTCATCGTACTTTTCAATGTTCGTCCATATGCGGAGAAACACATCCTGCACAATCTCTTGCGCCAACGCTTCATTGCGAATCATTTTCAGTACGACCCCATATACCATACCGGCATAGGCGTCATACAATCGCTCTAAGGCTTGGCGGTCTCCCGATCGAATTTGCTCTACCAGCGATACACTGGTGTTTAGATTGCTCAAATTTTACACGTTTACAGATGAATTCATAATAGCTTCAATCTCCTCCGTCTCAATTGGCATATTGATTTCATCCATCATATCAATTGGCCCATTGTTAGAGAGTAAGATATCATTCTCAATTCGAATTCCAATAGATTCTTCTTGGATATAGATGCCTGGTTCACAAGTAAATACCATTCCGGCCTTCATGGGTTCGTAACGCATACCTACATCGTGCACGTCAATTCCCATAAAGTGGGAGGTTCCATGCATGAAATATTTCTTGTAAGCTGGCCAGTTTGGATCTTGATTGCGGATATCGTCCATTGTTAAGAGACCTAAATCTACCAATTCCTTCTCCATAATCTGGCCCACTACTTTATGGTACTCCATTAGATAAGTACCGGGAACCAATAATTGTTTGGCCGCACGCATAACACGCAGCACGGCATCATATACTTGTTTTTGTCTTTTTGTGAATCTTCCGTTTACAGGAAAGGCGCGGGTCATATCTGAAGCATAGTTGGCATAATCCACCCCACAATCAACCATGAGCAGGTCACCGTCTTTGCACTCGCGGTTGTTTTCTATATAATGCAATACACAAGCACTGCCGCCACTCGCCACAATTGGATGGAAAGAATGGCCGTTTGCTCGATTACTCATGTATTCATGAATCAATTCTGCCTCAACCTGATATTCCATCACTCCAGGCTTCACAAAACGCATAATACGCTCAAACCCTTTTTTAGAGATAGAGATGGCCTTGCGAATTTGCTGCAACTCAATTTCCGCCTTGATAGAACGTAAGCGCTGTAAAATTGGTGCAGCTCGTTCATAGTTATGTAAAGGATATTCTGACTTCAGTTCTTTTGCGAAATCCAAATCTTTATACGGTGCCTTATACGCAAAGCGATCGTTTTCATTGAGGTTTAAATAAATGTTTTCCGCCATATTGATGAGCGGGCGAAGTTTGGATTTGAACTCATTGTTCCAATAGATATTTGCTACACCTGAGGTTTCAGTCGCTTCCGGCATGGTGTATTTATGTCCTTCCCAAACGGCAATATGTTCATTGGTTTGCGTCAGGAAAAGTGCTTCGCGAAATTCAGGTATCGGACAATCAGGGAACAAGAGCAAAATACTGTCTTCTTGATCTATCCCCGAAAGCCAGAATATGTCTGAATTCTGTTTGAATTTATGGGTCGCATCACCGTTCCACATGTACTCGTAATTGGAGTTAAAGATGGCTATGCTTCCTGGTTTCATCTGAGAAACAAATTTATTCCGGTTCTCAATGAACAGTTGGGCGTCTATTTTCTCGTATTTCATCGCCGTGAAATTAAGGAAAAGAATGTTAAGGTAGAGGGTGAGAAAAAGGTTAAGTAGGCATAATGCCCTAACCCGTGCCCCCCTAACCCAGAACCGGTTCAACTATCATGGCCACCAAAAAATCGAGAAACGTTAATCGAACCAATCCCCCAAAATACCCATATCTAGTGACGCGACTTATTCGCAATTGGCTTAGTTTCGAGTATGAGAAAAGCGTTTTTCCTCTTAGTGGGTGTTTTCTTCTTCGTGGCTGATAGTCAGGCACAGACGGAGGAGGACTTTGAGCGGGTCAATAATGAAGCCTTCGAAGCCTTCGATTTCTATAATTACCGCACTGCCATTGATAAAGAGCAGCTGCTGATTAAATGGCTGAAAAAGCCCAAGTTGAAAAATGACACCAATGAGGTTATTGTGTACCTGAACCTCGGGGGCTTTTATCAATCCTACCAAGATTATGATTCGGCGCATACTTGCTTGGAGATGTCAAGGAAATTATGTGAACGCTATTTCGGAAAGGAAAATGAATACTATATCCATATCGTGCTTCAATTAGGTGGTTTTTATGAAGCCATAGAAATGCTTCCAGAAGCAGAAGCGATTAATGATGATGCGATCAGTCAAATTGCGAAAGGGGCCACCCAAGATGACTGGCTAATTGGGTCTATCTATTCCAATCAGGCCATTGTTAAAAAGAAATTATTCAAGCTTAAGGAAGGAATTTCTTTGGTGGAGAAATCAGAACGGCTTACGGAAAGAAGCTCGGGAAGAAAAAGTCTCGATTTTGCTAATCTTCTTAATACAAAGGCTCTCTTGTACGGTTACATGGGGGAGTACAAAATGGAGGAAAAACTTCTGCTCGAAGCCATGGATATCTGCAAAGACCTGAAAGCGACGGAGAAAAGTCTTTACTCAACCTTGTTGAACAATATGGCTACCCTTGTTTCTCAAAAAGGAGATTATCAGGCAGCCATTCGCTATTATGAAAGTTCCTACCGCATTAAGGCAGGAATCTATACCGAGAAAAGTATGGAATGTGCCTTGGTGCAATCGAATGAGGGAATCGTGCTGGCCGATGTGGGTCAGTATGAGAAGGGAATTAAAATGGTTTTGGAATCCCGAAGAATAGTGGAGGATCTTCTGGGCAAGTTTCATCCAGAATGGTTTGATCGCTGCCTGAATTTAGGGGTTTTGTATGATAGGGCGGGGATGTATAAAGAAGCCAGTCAGCTCTATGATCAGGTGCTGGTGCAAGCCGAACGTGAGTTGGGTCCCACCTCGGGGGTATATTTGAGTATCTTAAATAATGCTGCGGAATATTCTACGCGGCGCAATGAATATGATAAGTCCAGCAACTACTATGGCATCCTCATGAAGAACCTGGATGTGATGAGCGAAAATTACCAGCTCACCATTCAAGGGAATTATGCCAACTTCCTAAATCTTACCGGAAGATGGAAGCAAGCGGAGCCAATCTATAAAAAGGTTTTGGATAGCTGGGGAGAATTGGTCAGCACTAGTTCACAAGAGTACCTGCTCGCCAAGCATAATTTTGCGGTCTTCTATATCGATATCGATCAATTCACAGAAGCAAAGAATTTATTACTGGAAACCCAAGAAACGCTGCAAAAGGTAGCCGGACCAAAAACCCCATTGATGCTCACCCTTCAAGAGCATCTGGGATTCATCTATACGGAAGAAAAAGACTACCAAAAAGCGCTAGTCACGTATCAAAACCTCTATGAAATCCGCAAAGATGAATATGGGGCGGAGTCGATTGATAATGCCGATTTGCTTGGTAAGATTGCCATGTGTTATACCAACTTGAGTCAGCCTGAAAAAGGACAAGACTATATGGAACAGGCCTATTCCATGAAGGTGAAGCTGCTTGGTAAAGACGATCCAAGTCTGAGTTATGAAACTTCCATTCTGGCCACCAACTATACCTATTCAGGCGATTATAAAAAAGGGGTGACCTATTACCAGGAAGCCAAACGTCTTATCGCTCAACAATTTGCTACCTATTTCCGTTTCATGACGGAGCAAGAGAAATTGGACTTCCTCGGAGTAAAAATGGGCGAGTTAAAGCAACTTCAAGCCATTGCAGTGGAGAATGTACATCATTATGCCGGCTATGCCGATTTGGCCATGGAAGTAGAGCTGATGATGAAAGGAATGGTGTTGGAGTCGGGCAATCAGATTAAGAAGGAAGTCAAGAAAAAGAATGACCCAGCCTTGGATAAACTGTTTGCAGAATGGCAAGATTTGCGCTCCCAATTGGCAGTCGAATTGGTAAAACCCTTGGTGAATCGAAGGGCCGATTTTCAAGAATTAGAGCAAAGTGCCATCAATAAAGAACGTGAATTGCTCAAGGCCTTGCAACTAGAAGAATCTGTGGTTTCGATGGAGTGGAAGCAGGTGCAAAAAGAACTGAAGCCGGGTGAGGTTTTGCTTGAGTTCATTTCTTATAAAAGTTTCATGCAAGAGGAGCCAATGATGGCAGCCTTAGTAGTCGGGCCTGGCATGAGTCACCCAGAAGTTGTGGTTTTGTACAAAGAAGCCACATTGGGACAATATCTCGCCAGCCAGAAAAAGACTTCTGATCAAGGGATGGTAAGCACGCTGTATGGAGAAAAAAGAGGAGTATCGGATATGGATGATGACTTCATTCCTGCAGTTGGCGATGATTCCTTGTATCACTTTATCTGGCAACCTCTTGAGAAGCTTGTGAAAAATGCTAAAACGGTCTATTATTCTCCAAGTGGTTCCATCCATAAAATAGCCCTATCCGCCTTGCGCGATACTTCCGGGACCTACCTCTCCCAGCGCTTTTCCCTAAAAACATTAAGTAGTGGCAGGAAACTCAGAGACCAACAAAAGCTTCCTAAATTCAATAGCATCTTCTTAGTAGGAGGGGTGAATTATGATAAAATGAATGGCGGCAAAGAGGTTCCGTCTAATCAAGCCCCTACTTTTGTCATGCGTGGAGGAAACTCAGCCAGACCTTGGGCTTACCTTCCAGGTACAAAGGATGAAGTGACCCAAATTGCCGAATTGGTGAAAAAGGAAAGCTGGGGCGTAAAACTTGAAACTGATCAAATGGCTTTTGAGGAAGATGTTAAGTCGACCATGCAAAATGGCTCAAGCATCATCCATATTAGCACCCATGGTTATTTCTTTCCCTACACGACCAAAGCACCAAGCGAAAGACCATCCATGTACCAGGTGGCTGATAATCCTTTGCTTCGTTCAGGACTCATCCTTTCTGGCGCCAATGCCTCTTGGACCGGAGAAGATATTCCCGAAGGAAGAGATGATGGTGTGTTAACCGCCTATGAAGTCTCCACCCTTGATCTTTCAGGAACTGGTTTGGCGGTACTGTCGGCTTGTCAGACCGGTCTTGGCGATATCGAAGGCAGTGAAGGTGTTTTCGGATTACAAAGAGCCTTTAAACAAGCAGGAGTAGAGTATGTGATGATGTCGCTCTGGCAAGTGCCCGATAAAGAAACCGTTGAGTTTATGGGCTTGTTCTACTCGAAATTAGCCACCGGAATGAAGGTGGAAGACGCCTTCAATTCCGCTCAAGCGATTATGCGCGATAAGTATGATCCATACTACTGGGCGGCGTTTGTTCTTGTTCGTTAATCGAGACGCAGCTTTTTCTCAGCCATTTTTGACGCGGAGGCGGGGAGGCGCAATACAGTTGCTGTCGCTAGAATAAAAGGCGCAATTTGTTCGTCGGTGTGTAAAAAAAAAAGGACGCGGAGGCGCGGAGGCGCAATACAGTTGCTTTCGCCAGAATAGAGGCGCAATTTGTTCTTGCTCAGCCATTTTTGACGCGGAGGCGGGGAGGCGCAATACAGTTGCTGTCGCTAGA
>CAZUIT010000022.1:29743-50982 GCA_964620355.1 uncultured Burkholderiales bacterium
AAAAGGACGCGGAGGCGCGGAGGCGCAATACAGTTGCTTTCGCCAGAATAGAGGCCCTCCTTTGCCAAAAAGGCTTCGGCGGACGCAGCGCAATTTGTTCGTCGTGGAGAAAAAAGGACGCTGAGGCTCCACCTTCGCATACGCTACGGCGGACGGGGACGGAGGCGCAATACAGTTGCTTTCGCCAGCTTAAGAGTTGCTAAATAAAAAAGGGGATTCGAAATGAATCCCCTCTTCTTAGGTCTTACGTCTTATGTCTCAAATCTTATATCTCACGTCTTACATCTCAGATCTTAAGACTCGAGACTAGTTTTACTTCCACTCTGCAAGGAAAAGATTAGTGTCTCTTGTTCCTCCGTTATTGCGATTAGAAGAGAACACCAAATATTTACCGTCAGGGGAGAACATTGGGAAGGCATCAAATCCGTTGTCGTGGGTTACACGCTCCAAGCCAGTTCCATCGGTATTGATAAGGTAAAGGTGGAAAGGAAATCCTCTTTCACTTTCGTGGTTAGAGCTGAATATTATTTGTGATCCATCAGGAGTGAAGTATGGAGCCCAGTTGGCTTGTCCTAAATTCGTTACTTGTTTCAGGTCTGATCCGTCCACATTGCAGGTATAGATTTCCATATTGGTTGGAGCAACTAAACCTTTTGCCAATAAATCTTTATAGGCCTTTTGCTCTTCTGGTGTTTTCGGACGAGATGAACGAAATACCAATTTGCTTCCATCAGGAGAGAAGAATGCTCCACCATCATAACCCAATTCGCTAGTGATTTGTTTTACGTTGCTGCCATCAATATCCATGGTATATAATTCGAGATCGCCGCTGCGCGTAGAAGTGAATACGATTTTATCTCCTGCTGGAGAGATGGTTGCTTCGGCATCATAGCCAGGGCCATCTGTAAGTTGTTTCACGATATTTCCTTTCAAGTCAGAAACGAAGATGTCGTAGCTTGGATAGATTCCCCATAGGTATGGAGAGCCTGGTCCACGTTCTGGATCTGGAGGACAAGCGTCGCCACCCAAGTGGGTTGAGGCGTACAGAATGGTTGAGTCACCTGGCATATAATAAGAGCAGGTAGTTCTTCCTTTTCCGGTACTTACCATTTGCGGGATAGTGTTACCTAAGTCAGACCCTTCAATTTCGAAGGTGAATATTTGGTCGCACTGTAAGCCCCAAGCTTTATTATTACTTTGGAAAGCAAGTTTCTTTCCGTCATAGCTGAAATAGGCTTCAGCATTGTCTCCGCCAAAAGTTAACTGGCGCAAAGAAGCGAAATGAGTTTCGCCTGGATAGATGAGCGTATCGGTCACGACCGCCGTACTATCTTGATTTTCTGTTTCTGCTGGTTTTGTTTCGCCGTTCCCGCAGGAAAATAGAACGACACTAAGGGTGCATACTGCCAAAAATTGCTTCATCTTATTTAGAATCATTTTAAGCTGCAAATATGAACCCCTAGTATGGAAAATAAAAATAATCTTCTATGCAACATTGTTGCATTAAACATTTATTTTTGAAGCATGAGAAAAGCAATACCTTCAATTGGAATTTTAGTTATGTGTCTCACGCTTCTTGTTGGGGCATGTTCAAAAGCGAATGATGAAAAAGATACAGAGCGTCCTCTAATATCCTTGCAATCTCCTGGAGACGATTCGCTTCGTGGAGGGGATAACTTGCAAATACGCGCCATCATCACTGATAATGAGAGCCTTAGTCAGGTGAAGATTGAAATTCATGATGATTTTGACGGCCATTCTCACGGTAAAAAAGCTGGGGCTCCTGCCTTCGCTTGGGACACCATCATGACCCTTTCTGGAAAAGAAACCATGCTCGACTTTCCTGTCGCCGTGCCAGAAGATATCGCCTCAGGCCGCTATCATTTTCAAATGCAGGCTTTAGATGTTTCGGGAAATGAAGCTGAGTTTGTTGTTCGTACCTTAGTTCTTACCAATGCGTTCGATACGATTCCACCAATCATCAGCAATCTGAGCACAACTCCAGCAGCACAAAATGGAACGATTACCGTGAAGAGTGGAGCCACTTTATCCATCATGGCTGCATTAAGCGATAACCTTGGTTTGGAGACGCTTGAAGTAAAAATCATACGCAGCAGCAACGAAGAAATTGTTTACGATTTCGACAAAGAATTAAGCGGAACAGCCACCAACCTTAATGAGCTTTTTACCATAGATAGTCAATGGGGCACAGGAGAATTTGTTCTCGAGCTTTTATTGATTGATGAAAAAGGCAATCGGGCAGATATGGATTTGGATTTGGTGATTGAGTGAGGGTAGGTTACAACTCTAATAAGTGCGCGATAAATCGCGCACCTACCATTTCCTGAACGCCGAACCCTTTTTACTTGCACTCCGCTCCCCGCACTTCGCTCTGTATTTACTCCCCTTTCGGTCTCAAGGGCCTCACCTCATAATTCACCACATGGTAATTATCCGGTGTTTCTAAAACCTGCACCATGGCTGTTGCCACATCTTCTGGCATGAGCATAAAGTCGTGGGCTTTGATGCCTGGGCTATTGCGGAAGAAGTCGGTTTTAACGGAGCCTGGGTAGAGGCAGGTCACTTTGATTTTGTCGTAGCGTACTTCTTTATAGAGGCTTTCCATCATGCCTTTTACCGCAAATTTCGAAGCGCAATAGCCTCCGACTTCGGGGTAGGCTTCGAGTCCTGCGATGGAGGAGATGGTGATGATATGTCCGTATTTGGCGGCTTTCATCACTGGCAATGCGAGTTTGCAGGCATAGAAAACACCATTGACGTTTACGTTCATCATCTCATGGAATTGGTCCAAAGAAAGTTCTTCGAGTTTTCCGAAATAGCCCAATCCTGCATTATTGATCAATACATGAAGTTCATTGTTCCAGCGGCCTAATGCTTCGGCGAAACTTTTTTCTACTTGGGCGAAGTCGCGCACATCGGTTTGAATGAAGTGAAGGTTAGCGTGTTGGTAGTCGGGTTGGGTTTGTCCGAAGCCCGTTACATGGGCGCCTTTCTCTAAAAGGGCCAATGCCAATGCTTTACCAATTCCTTTGCTGATACCTGTTATGATGACTTTTTTATCGCGTAACTCCATGCCTGCAAAGCAAAGGAAAATTGGGCAATTAACTGCGAAGGTTAGCCCGAATCATGCGGTGTTTTCCCTGCATGTCGAGGCGCAATTCTACTTCATATCCGAGCAGTTCGAGCATGCTTTTCATCTCTTCACCGAACTTGGCATTGATCTCAAAGTAGATGGAACCGCCACTATTTAATTGGCGTTTAGCGTTTTCTGCAATCGGACGGTAGAACTGAAAAGGGTCATCATTCGGGACAAAGAGCGCTCCTTCAGGTTCATGGTTCAATACATGAGCTTCCATCTCTTCTTTTTCTTCCTCTAAAACGTAGGGCGGATTGCTCACAATAATGTCGAATTTCTCAAGGCCCTTCCACCAAGATTCATCCAACATGTCTTGCACGAAAAAGTGGTCCTTTTTTGATTCTCCGAGGAATTCGAGGGCATTCATTCTCGCTGTATTGATGGCAGATACACTCTTGTCGATCGCAAACACTTCTGCATAAGGGTGTTTCCTTTGTACTTCAATTGCAATGCAGCCGCTTCCCGTTCCGAGGTCCAAAATACGCGCCCCTTGCTTGATGGGATGATTCACAATCCATGCGACGAGTTCTTCTGTTTCCGGACGAGGAATGAGGGTTGCCGCATTCACCTTATACCGCACATTCATGAACCAAGCAAATCCCAAGATATATTGAATGGGCTCTATAGCGAGCAGTCGATGGAGAATATCATCCAATTGCTGGTGTTCCTCCTCAGTGATGCCGCGCTCCCCTGAAAAGCGCAATTGATGCATGGTGAGTTTAAGGACTTCTTCAAATACCAAATTGGTAATGCTCGATGCTTCTCCAGGGTCGTATAAATTACCCAAAAGTGCCTTAAAGCGGTGGATTTCAGAGAAGAGGTGGCTCATGTCCCAAAGATAAAATTTCGTAGGTTTTGTACAAGCGCTGGGCGTAGGGCAAAGGGCAAAGGGCAAGGTGGTGGTGATGAGAACACCACGCCCGTCATCCCGACCGCGTGCGTTGGCTACGTAGCTTCTGACCTTGGCCCCCATGAGCTCGGTGTGCCTCATGCTGAAAAACGAGAGTAAAGATTACCTTTCAATACAGAACAAGAGTAAATATTTTGCTTTTTCAGCGATTATTCTAATATAGCACAAATCGGACAGTTTTTCAACAAATTCAGAGGGTCCGCAGCCTAAGATTTCAATATTAACCAATAGAGTTCGACAATTGTCCCCTTAAAGCCACCTTTATAAGTTGCATTCATGGATAACTTGGTGGTAAAGTTACTTTTTACGTACTTAAATACGTATCTTTGATAAAAGCTAAACATCATGAAAGTTGTAAACTATACCGACCTGCGTGTTAATTTAAAAAAGTGGTTAGATCTTGTTGTTAATGATGTAGAGGAGCTGATTATCAAAAGAAAGAACAATCAAGATCTGGTGATTATTTCTTTGGAAGAATATAACTCATTAAAGGAAACGGCCTATCTATTGAGCGGCAAAAACAGGGAAGTTTTGCTCAAGTCGCTGGAAGAATCTAAATCAGGGAAAACCGAAGAGCATAAACTGATAGAAGAGTGAGAATCACATGGACCTCCACGGCGTGGGAAGACTATCTTTACTGGCAATCAACGGATAAGAAGAAATTAAAACGAATTAATGAGCTAATCAAAGCCACGTTAAGAGACCCCTTTAAAGGAATCGGAAACCCAGAGCCCTTAAAACATGATCTACAAGGCTTTCGGTCAAGACGCATAGATAGCGAGCATAGATTGGTTTATTCATTTGAGCAAAAGGATCTGAAAATTATTGCTTGCCGATATCACTACTGAAATTTTGATATGAATCCGCTTGCGTTCGCTCAAAAGTCTTCTCTGCAGTCCGGCAATTACGCTTCCCTTTTCAGCATTTTTTCGGGGTTTTGCCTGGCATCAGAAAAGCGTATGATAAAGACCATGTCTGCTTCAACTATGGATAGTGTACCAAGCAAATTCAGTTATAACGACAGTCATGTCAATGCTTAGATAAGGATTTCAATCGCTCCTTAACTTCGTTTACTGAATAAACCCGCCCTTGTTTGATATCTTCTTCCGCTGTCAATGCTCCATGAATAAGGTCGGCCTTGGTTAATGGCGTTTTTCCCTCATATCCGACAATCTCAGAACCGAGGCTCTCTAAAAGCATGGTGTTGCTTGCTTCAAGCAGGCGCGTATCTTGAACGCTCTCTATGGAGAGCTGAATAGACTTTTTTAGTTCAAGCATTGTCATATCTCGAATATACCACTAGATATTGAGGGATTCCTTAGGAGTAAGTTGCTGATGGAAGGGAAGTTTAGCCAAAAGAGTCCAGAGTTGCCCCCCCACTATCAACCATCTTCCCTCTAAAACCCTATTTTTGACCCGTGCATTCAGATGAAGCGTACATGCGTCGTTGCCTTGAATTGGCAGCTAGAGGTTTAGGATACACTGCCACGAATCCTTTGGTGGGTTGTGTGATTGTCGTCGATGAACAAATCGTTGGAGAAGGCTACCACGAGAAATTCGGAGAGGCCCATGCTGAAGTGAATGCCTTTGCTCAGGTTGATCCATCTATAGATTTAAGTACCGCAACTGTTTATGTGAGTTTGGAGCCTTGTGCGCATTTCGGAAAAACGCCGCCTTGTTGTGATCTTATCATACAAAAGCATGTGAAGCGTGTGGTGATTGCCATGAAAGATCCTTTTCCGAAAGTAGATGGGGAAGGGATTAAGCGTATGAAAGAGGTTGACATTGAAGTCGAAGTCGGCTTGCTGGAAGATGAAGCCCGTGCTTTGAATAAACGTTTCCTAACATTTCATCTCTCCCAAAGACCTTATGTGATCCTCAAATGGATGCAATCGGCGGATGGGTATATCGGCAAAAGGGGAGAACAGGTATCCATAAGCAATGCCCTCAGTAGCAAACTGGTCCATCGCTGGCGTGCGGAAGAACAAGGGATATTAATTGGTCCAGAAACGGCCATCAACGATAATCCATCGCTGACTACCAGAAAGTATCCTGGGAAAAATCCTGTTCGAATTCTAGTGGACAGAAACCTACGCGTGCCTCAAACACGGAATCTTTTTATGGATGATAAGCCGCTTTGGGTATTCAATACCCTAAAAGAGGGGATAGAAGGCAAGGTTCGCTATCATCAACTAGCTGAAGAAAATTTTATTGAATCGGCCCTGAAAAAACTCCATGAATTAGGAATTGGGTCGGTCTTAGTAGAAGGCGGTGCATCCATCCATAACGCATTTATCGATGCTCGAATATGGGATGAAATTCGTTTGGGTATTGGTCCGAATGAGCTAAATGAAGGAGTTCTCGCTCCACAATGGCCTGGCGTGACCCAGCTGAGCGAAAAGGTGGGCGACGATGAATGGTTCTACTTTTTTAAGCGCACTTAAGCTTTCTTAAATCCATACGGACAATGCAAGCAGCCGCTCTTACAGCAAGAGCCGCGTTCGAGGTGGTACTGTTCGGTGAAGACCATCAATCCACGCTCGTTGAAATAAAAATGAACGCCTTCCCGGAATGGAGAAGGCGTCGCATTATTTTTTGAATTATCTGAGTTCTTAGGCATGTGCCAAAGCAGGAACCTGACGGCTTACCAACTCATATCCTCCGAAGAGAACGGTTACATAAACTAAGTCACCAGCAAGCGTATTCCAGAAGAAAGGAATGGCCATTTCATAGCATAGCATCAATCCTGAAAAATTCATCGGATACATGGCGTCGGTTAGCCAGGTGCTGAAATTTGTTACGACAAAAAAGATGAGGGAGGCAGAAATACTTCCCATAGCCACCGATTTTACGTTAATTTTCTTCAGGCTGAAAAAGGCCATCATGCCAATCAATCCAAAGGCAAGAATCTGTGCGGGGAAGTTTATATCCATCCACATGAAGGATTCTGTCTGGTAAACCACGTTATTGATCACCAAGCTGCTTAGGAAAATAGCAAGGGCTGGAACCAATAATGCCAGGCTTTTACGGTTAAAATATGCAGCTCCAAAAAGCGCTAGGGCTCCGATTGGAGTAACATTTGGTGCGTGAGGAATCAATCGGCTGAAGGCAGCGGCCAATACAACCAATAATAGAAATCCGGTTTTAGTATTCAATTTCATGGGCTTCAAAAATACGATTTAAGGAATAAATAAAAATCCATTTGGGATTCTCCCTGCATGAAAGGTAGAAAGAATTGCTCCTTCTTCATTCAAAACAGACACAATCCCATTTTGTACATAGTCTATGGCATCGCAAAGTAATACTTTACTGCCATGCGATTCTACCGCGTATAAAATTCCTGCAGGCCCAGTATAGAAGGGCGTTTGAGGGAGGTTTTTATCCGTTGTAGAAAAGCGAAATAATTTGTTCGAGTAAATATAATAGAGCCGGTCTTGCTCATCCATAAAAAAATCTTGGACGCCAGATTCACCGAGCTCCTCAGAAAATAGCATGTTTTGGGTACTCGGATCCATACAATGAATCATGGATGGAATGTTCCGGTCCTTGTTCCCCTTGGTGGCAATCCAGATTTTCTGCTGACGGTCTTCATACAGACTGAAACTCCCAAAGCCTATATCCACGCTATCCATCAACAGTTTTTTGTCAATGTCGATACGGTAGATTTTACCACTTTGCTGATTGCTGACCCAGAGATTATTTCCTTGAGCCACCATTTGTTCCGTCCATCCTTTGATATACACCCGTGAATTTATCTGGCCACTCGATGCATCCACAAAACTGATGCTGTCGCTGTATAAATCGCTTACCGCCACTTCGCTATTGTCGAGTTCGCAGGCAAAGCGAGGGGAGGTGAGTCCAGTAATCGTCATCTGAGCTTTGAAATCATCTGGATTGACCACTTCAATCTTTTGGGAATTATTGAGCACCAACCAAATGGAATTCTTGATGCGGGTTGCCGATTGCAGCACATCACCCAAACGGCGTCCATTGGCGGATTGAAAAAGATCTCCTCCTTCATAGATTCTCGTGGCCAAATTATAGCTGGTCACGCTGGCATTGCCCCATTGGAAATTCCCTTCATTCAATACCAAAACGCTTCCTTGTCCGGGCACAGTGCTTTTCGGCTCATCCTTCTTTTTGAAGCAGGAAGTCCAGAGGAGCATGGTTCCAAGTAGCAGTATCAGTGACTTTTTCATTGTATGATGAGTTTATGATGACGAACAATGGCACCTTGTTTTACTTCCACGAAATAGGTTCCAGGTAACAGATTGGCTCCTGCAAAGACTTCTTCCCCGCTGTCCATCAATAGGCCATTCATCTGATAGATTTTCCAAGTAAGCGGAATATCTGCGCTGCCGACTTGAATGTTTTGTCCGGCTTTGGATGGATTCGGATAAATATGAAAAGCACGAAGCTCTTCCACACCATTTGGCATATGCTGGTTATGGATCACGCCAATCGCATCCAGGTCAAAACCTCCTTGAAGGAAATTGGTAGGGAAGGGGTCATTGATTTTATACCCGCGCGAATCGTAAGTGGCATATTGGGGGTCGAGACTCCCTACCACATCAATTACACGAACATGGTTGATATTATAGATATCGATACCCAGACTGTCTTTGAGTTCATTCAGGTCGAAAGGCGTTCCATAATTGCCCACGTATTTGCCGGCAAGGTTATGGATTCTGCTGGCTTTCATTCCATCATAACTGCGCAACTGAATGTTGGTGTCGTTATCGCAAAAGTTGGGGAAACGTACCCAGCGCAAACCGTCTGTGCTGACTTCCACAAAGGCCAACTCCAGAAAATCGGAATCGCTGCTGTTTCGGATATGGAAGCCGTTCTCAAAGACTGCAAAATCAAACCCTGGTCCATCCACAATCGGCACATCAAAGGAAATCTTAGCGATTCCTCCATCCCCCAATGAAACAGCTTGCCCATCCGCATAGCTTGTCATCATCTCCACTTTTCCAGCACTGGTAGTACCAATTTGTGGATCGCTAATATCCATCAAACCACGCTGCACTTCGGCTTCAAATCCCCAATTTACGAAGATGTTGCTATCCCCCGGAATGGCAGTAGAGCCCACCCAGTTATCACGTGGCGCATACTGGGCTTCCGACTGAAAGCCAAAGGAGAATAGGAGCGCTATGGATATAAGAATTCTCATTGTTTGATAAATCTGCTGCTGCGACCTTCTGAATCTCGTAGGAGGTAGCTGCCTGGTTTTAAGCTACGAATATCGATGTTTTCCGATTCCCCGTTGAGTAATGCTTTTCCTTGAATGGTATAGATAGTCCATTGTTTTACGCCTTCAGCGATGAGGGTGTTTTGTGCAGGGTTAGGGTAGATTTTGATGGATGGTTTTTGAAAGTCGAATAATCCATCACTGAAGTTTCCATAGGCATCGTCGATGGCAAAGAAAAGTGGTGTGTTAATTCCAAACTGTCCGGTATCGCTAGAAGTAAGAAAGAAATGTAACGTATCAGCGTACATAACCCGGTAAAGATCAATTTGCTGCCAGTCCGAAACGATATAGTCTTTTGAATTATCCGCAAATCGGAAATCGGCCAAGGGGAATTGAATGGTGTCATTTAACCAGGAACCTTGTTTTTTTCCGGTAATATTCAAAATCAGGTAGTCTGGATCATTTCCATCAACTCCACCAAATTTTTTAGCAAAAGCGTCTCCATCTCTCATGGAATAATACGTGTAGGAAGTATTTGTGACATATACATAGCCTAGGACATACTCTATAGAAGTACTAGGAGTCTTGATTTGACTTCTGTTTTGACCTATCAAATAATTGACGCCATCATGAGCACGTCCAGTGATGGATTGATATAGTCCATCAGTTCCTTCTCGGGTGCTGTCAGTTTGGTTAGATAAGGCCCAGCCGCCTGCCCAATAACCTCCCCAAGCGGTGTCCCAAATAACAGGACAAGCCATTCCTTGGTCCTCAAAAGATTTTGTTCCGGCACTGCCATTATCAAAACTGTCAGTTGATAGAGTGTAATTTTCGAAACTATAATAGAAGTCTTGTCCGGAAGCGGAAATCACAAGCATTGTCGCAACAATAAATAGTAGTTTTTTCATTTTTTATAGAATTGATAGTTGATACTTAATTGGTAATAGCGTCCAGGCATAGGGCGCCATTCGATGCTTTCGAAGGATTCATTCCAGATATTCTGAATGCTGAAGCCCGCCTGAAGCCTTTGTTTTCGGTTGATGTTGAAGGTATAATTCAGTTCTAAGTCACCCACCGAATAGGGCGCGAGAAAACTTTGGTTATCGGAGCTGGTATAACGTCCTCCTGTAAATGCATGGCGGTAGATGAGTGTGCCGCGCCTGTTTCGTAGTTCTAAGCTCGCGTAGTTCTTCCAATAAGGCACGTAGATCAATTGCTTGCCTACCGACAGGTCTTGGGCATTTTTCGCTTCTTCATTGCTGGCCAATAAAAAGGTTCCTCCATACAGCAGAGTCAGGTAGCTTTTCTGAATACGTTTTATAAATCGGCCTTCCCATTCGAGTCCGCGGTTATGCACCTTTTGCAGATTTTGTGGTGTCCAAAATCCATTGTCAGGCAGCCAAATAATCCATTGATCGATGATGGAATAGAAGCCGGTAAGTCGGA
The DNA here is from genome assembly GCA_964620355.1 of uncultured Burkholderiales bacterium. Lineage (GTDB taxonomy): Bacteria > Bacteroidota > Bacteroidia > UBA8524 > UBA8524 > UBA8524. Next base: position 40,448 of record CAZUIT010000022.1, read on the forward strand.
CGTGCACCGCCTTTCTTTTTGTATGATGGCTAAACAAATAGCTGAACTCTCCGCTATAGCCTTTTTCAGGTTGCAGATCGGGGTCGCCGCCTGGATTCCAATACAAATCGTTCAGATTCGGCAAGCGGGAGATATGCGACAAATGCGCACGGAAGGTAGATTTCGAACTGAGCAAATAATCTGCACCAAGACTAAAAGCCGGCTTGGGAATCAAGGTTCCACGCATCGCCTGACGGATATCTGCCTTCCAAGAAATGCGTTTATGTTTACCCGTATTGCCATAAGCAGCCCCATAGATTGCGCCGCTGTGAATCTGTACTCCGCCATTTTTAAAGCTATTGCTATTCGCTTGGTCTATCTGGTAGTTCACGCCTGCCTGAACTGAAAAATGCTCCAGCTTTTTGCGGTATTCGCCCTGGTTTACCCAAGTGATGCCATTATTTAAGCCTTCTAACTTTTTCTCGGGGTCATGGTACCACAGGTTTTCGGCAAAGAGTCCGCTTGTAAAACGCAAATATGAATTCGAATCGCCCTTTTCCCAAAACCCGTTGAAGCGGAAAGCCTCATCTTGCTGAGTCGCGATAGAACTTTGAAGCATGGTTTCGGGAATTTGTCTTTCGGAGCGCTGGTACCAGGCACTGAACCCTGCTTCCCAACCGGATTTACTCAGGTAACGTGTTTCATTTATGGCAGCAAACAGCGCGGTATGCGCATGCTGTAATGTTTGTAAGGAATCAGCAAGCACAGTCCGATTGTTGAACGTGATGTTATTTTGCGCTTCTTGATAGATAGTCCGGAAGCGGTTGGTCCACGCGCCTTTTTTGCTATCGATACCCAAACGGTAACGCTGGGTTCCAAATGAGCCGAAGTCCATGCCGAGATCAATTTGCAGCGGTTGAAAAATTTTCTGCTGGCCGAGTGCAATGCTGCCGCCCAAAATCCCTCCAGTACTCAAGTTGTTCTGAGCTCCGGCATTGAGTTGGATAGCATCAAACAAAAAGCCTTGAATCAGACTCAGGTCCTGCTGACTGCTCATATTGTTTTGAATGTTCAGTCCGTTCCATAGAATCGGACTATGTGCCGCTCCAGTTCCCCGTATGGATAAACTCCCCAGCATTCCTGGTCCATAGGATTTAATGAGAACCTGACTGGAACCCTGAAGCAAGGTTCCCAAATTCGTTTGCAAGGAGTTGATGGGAAGGTGCTGAATGGTTTTGCCGTAATCGAGCGGCGCCTTGCGCATGTCGCGTACCTCAGCCTCCCGCAAAATTTGAGTGCTATCCAAACTTTGCGCCACCGCGAATTGGGCGGTAACCAGGAGTGCCATGTGTACAAATAAGCCTTTCATGCCTTGCACACAGAACCGGAAAAATAAAAGGATGAAGCGGACGAGCCTTTCTCCATCTTTAACCCTTATTCCCGAAGGTTCTGATGTTAAGGATGCTGGCAGGTCTTCTGACTTTCCCCACCTTTGAACCTTCCCGCGTTAGCAGTGGTATTAGACATCAAAGGCATCTTATGGGGATTTACAGCTGCGGGTACAGTCCCGGTTTTTCACCGGAGTTCCCTTTTAATCTCCGGTACGCCCGGAAAACCAAAATCCGATGCAAACATAAGACATTTATGATTTATGAATTATGATTTGTGAATTATGATTTGTGAATTATGATTTATGATTTGTGAATTATGATTTTTCGTTTCAATGACATCTATCGTAGGGGCAGAAAACCTTCTGCCCGGAATCGTGGTGCAAAAACAAACATTCCCAAAAACCAATAAACCCAACCCATTAAACGAAACATCCATGAATGGTAAGGGCAGAAGATTTTCTGTCCTTACGCGATAACCATTCCCCATTTTAATCCTTAAATTGCCCCCATGAACCTGACAATTAAAAACCCACGAATCAAATCCCTCGCAATCATCCTCCTTATTTTACCCTTGTCATTCAGTGCATGTAAAGAAGATGATGTACCTGTAGCAACGGTTGATGAACTTGGTCCTATCGAAATAGCTCTTGATAATTTTGTTGCAATGCTAACGGCAACACCTCCCACAAAAGCAGACCTAAGCGACCGGGTAAAAACCTATATCGAAGCACAGCCTACCGCATTTTTTGGCTCTACAGTGACCCTTTTGGATAGCAATGGTTTAGCCGAATATAGTCCATATTGGTACCGCGAAAATGGCGGGTTTGCCATGAAGGATTTATCCGATAGCACCTATCATATTGACGATCAAGACTGGCTCAGAAAACCCATCGACGAGAAAAAATCCGTTTGGACCGAACCTTATTTCGATGCTGGTGGAGGAGAAATTTGGATGAGAACCCGTTCCGTTCCCGTTATGGTAAACGGAAAAATTATCGCCGTTGCCACTACCGACTTGGCTGTCGACGAACCGAAGTAGCGTTACCTGGACTTTGTCAAATCGTCTAAACATCTCGCCATCTGACTGTTTGAAATCTGAAAGTCTGAAAGTCTGGCTGTCTGGCTATCTGAAAGTCTCCTTGTCTCCTTGTCTGGCTGTCTGAACGTCTGCTTGTCTGGCCGTCTCATCTTCTAACTGTCTAACCGTCTCCTTATCTTCGCGTCATGCTTTCTCATTTCTCTCTCCCCATTCCACCCGAAGACCATGAACTATGGCGTCGGCGAGTATTGCAGTTAGGAGAGGGACAAAGTCATTTCGCCCTTTTAGAAAATCGAGGAGAGCCCTATGCGCCTTCATGGATTGCAGAAGGATGGATGGCAGGCATTGGTGCACATCAAGTGATAGAGGATGATGGGAACTATTTTGATCAGCTGAAAAAGGCTCAATATCAACTTCCTATGATGGGGTATCTTGGCTATGATCTTAAAAATCAGGTGGAGAAGCTAAGCTCAAAAAATCTCGATTACGTTTGGGCCAGCGATGCTTGTTTCTTTGAACCAATTCATTTTCTGGAGTATGATGGACAGGAGCTTCATATTCATTCTTATGAAGATGCCGAAGTATTTGCGAAGCAATTGGAAGCGATTCAACTTCTTCCACAGGTTTCAGCAGAGAGAATTGAACTAAAGGCGCGTATGCCTGAAAAAAACTACCTGAATAAAGTCAATCAGGTCATTGATTATATCCGACAAGGGGAGGTGTATGAGTTAAACCTTTGCATGGAATATTATGCTGAAAACGTAAAAATTCATGCACCCAGTACTTACCAGCATTTGATGCAACATAGCGAAGTTCCTTTTGCTGCATATTTAAAGGTTGACGAAGTTCATGCGTTATGTGCATCACCCGAACGTTTTTTGAAAAATGAAGGAGGAAAGCTCTTATCTCAGCCTATCAAAGGAACGCGTAAACGTGGAGCTAACCCTTTAGAAGACGAGGCGCTTAAGAAGGAATTACTCCATTCAGAAAAAGATCGGGCAGAGAATGTGATGATTGTCGACCTGGTGCGCAATGATTTAGCCCGCAGCTGCGATTATGGCAGTATCGAGGTGGAAGAGCTATTTGGTATCTATAGCTTCACCAATGTCCATCAAATGATTTCTACGGTGAGCGGAAGGATTCGTAAGAATGTCCATTGGTCGGATGCAATTCGCAATGCTTTTCCGATGGGGAGCATGACCGGTGCCCCAAAAATTCGTGCCATGCAATTAATTGATGAATTGGAGCTGAGCAAAAGAGGCATCTATTCGGGATCAATCGGTATAATTTATCCGAACGGTAATTTCGACTTGAATGTGGTGATTCGCTCCATTATGTACAATGAAAAGGACTCTTATTTAAGTGTTCAAGCAGGAGGGGCAATCACTTACGACTCTAAGGCAGAAGAGGAATTTGATGAGATACAAATTAAGCTAAGTAATATTCGCAAGCTATTTCAAGAGGCTTTTATCCACAAAGCGGCCGAGAAATAGATTTTTCAATTTGGTATCTGCCGCTATTTTTGTCACTCAATCTAGTACATATGAAAAAGACCTTACTAATCGTTTGCCTCATCATGCTTAGCGTTACAAGTACGCTGGCACAAGGCAAAAAGAAGAAAGCGCCGAGCAATGACGGTCATTATGTTTTAGCCGATTTTCGCGGTGTTAAATGGGGAAGTCATGTTGATTCAATTTACCGTGATGGAACGAAGTTAAACTTTGTCAAAACCAGCGATGTTTCGGATAAGAACGCCTATACTTTGGCTGGCGATGAAATGGTTATTGGAACCGTTTTATTAGACAAAGTATATTATGTATTCAACAAACAGGGCCGTTTTACTGGGGTACTTATTATTGGCAAAAGAGCCATAGATGAGAAAAAGCAATTCGGCGAAATGAAGTATATCCTTACCTATAAGTTTGGAGATGCAGAACTACGCGAAATCCCTGGAGCTATCCAATATTACTGGATGGTGGATGACGTACGAATTACCTTGGAAGATCAAGAAGCACAAGGACTCTTTACCGTAGAATTTTACAGCGACTACGAGCGTACAGAGTCGAAACGTGTAAATATGGAAGTGAACGATTTCTAATTTGCCAGAATCTCGTTAAAAAGCCGGTCCTTGTGATCGGCTTTTTTTATTTTCACACCTTATTAAGGACTTCGCATGTTCAAAGCACTTTCTTCAATTAAGCTTGATTCTTGGTCTGCAAAGCGCCAAATGATGCTCTTCGCGGCTGTCCTCTTTGTGCTTTTTGCTGGGGTAGGTCTCTTTCAAACACTCAATACCGCTCCGCGTGGCATACATTTTACCCGGCAAACCGATAATCTCTCCTTTTATATGGGCTATTATCAATATGGAAATTCCTTTATGGAGCCCAGGGTTTATGATATACTAGGTGAAGGAGGGAAGGCGGCTAGTGAATTTCCGCTCTTGTATTTTATCTCAGCGCAAATCGCGAAAATTACGGGTCCGAATGTGGCCATCATGCGCAGTCTGTATCTGTTATTTGCTTTTGGTGCACTGATGACCCTTTTCTCGGCCTTGCTGCGCATTATAAAAGATTTTATCCCAGCGGCTTTAGTCACCCTCTTCGCACTGAGTGGCGTGGTGTTTTATTATTATATCTATGCCTTACTCTCTGATTCAGTCGCCCTTTCATCAGCCTTGATGGGGAGTGCTTTTTTTCTGAACTATTTTTATACAGGCAGTCGGAAGGATGCGATTCTTACTACAGTATTCTTTTCCCTTGCTGCTTTATTTAAAGTGACATTTCTTATCTACCCCTTGGCATTTTTTGGCACCCTATTTCTCTTTTTTCCGCGGACTGATATCCAAGGTTCTTGGAATAGAAATCAATGGTTGCTGCGTTCTGCACTAATTGCTTTCGTTCCAAGTGTGCTTGCTATCGCTTGGGTGTTTTTTGTGCGTACATATAATGAAACTTACGGCAACTGGTATTTTCTTTCGACTGCAGCCCCAATTTGGAAGATGGATAGCGTGGCGATTCAAACCACATTTGGTTATATGAAGGAATATTGGGCATACTCTTATTTCCACCCAACGGTGTGGTATTTCTGGGGACTATGCCTACTGTTCAATGCTTATGCATTCCGAAAGGTTCCGGGGATTTGGAACAAGCTCCACTGGGTTTTGGCTCTTGCCTGCTTGGCCGACTTGCTGCTGTTCTTTCGTCAATTTCAAGATCACGATTATTACTTTCTGTTGTTCTATGGCTATTTTGTCTTCTCTGCCTTGGCCTTTTTTATCCATCTAAAAGCGCTCTTTCCACGGGTCTATCAAAGTAAACTGCTCTACCTAATGCTTGGTATGATTTGGATAGGAACCGTAAGGCATTCTCATGCGAAATTGGAAGAAAGACTAGCCATTCCGGATGCCATTGCAGACCCTTGTCTCACGCTGCAAGGCTTTCATCATACACTAGATAGTCTGCAAGTGCCGCTTGATGCGCGCTTTGTTGTATTAGGAGATCTTAGTACCAATGGCTCGCTCTATTTTATTCGCCGGCAAGGCTATACCATTCATGATACCAGTGAGGTGGAATTCAACAAACTGCGCAACCTCTTCAATGTGCATCATTATCAGTATGCTTTGAGTATTGATGGATTGAGTTTTGGGCCTTTTATTGAAGCTAAAAATATGGAACTCATTTATAGCAAACCAGGAATAATGCTATTCCGTCTGCCTGAGTAAAAGAAGCATACTGTCAAGTAAACTCTATCTTTGTCGCATCATATGGATATGTCAAAAAACATCAAGGAAGAAGCGCTCGCTTACCACGAAAAAGGAAGGCCAGGAAAGATCGAAGTTATTTCGAGCAAACCGACGCAAACGCAACGTGATTTAACCTTGGCCTATTCGCCAGGAGTAGCTGAACCTTGCTTGCGTATTGCCGATAATACAGAAGATGTTTACCGCTATACTGCTAAAGGGAATCTGGTTGCAGTAATTTCTAACGGTACAGCCGTATTAGGACTTGGGAATATTGGTCCGGAAGCCTCAAAACCGGTGATGGAAGGAAAGGGGATATTGTTTAAAATCTTTGCGGATATTGATGTATTTGACCTCGAGCTAAATACCACAGATGTCGATGAATTTGTTCGCACCGTTAAGATTCTTGAGCCCACCTTCGGAGGAATTAACCTCGAGGACATTAAATCGCCCGAATGCTTTGACATTGAAGAGCGCCTTAAGAAGGAGCTCAATATTCCAATCATGCACGACGATCAGCATGGAACAGCCATCATCTCGGGTGCGGCGTTATTAAATGCTGTGGAGATAGCTGGAAAAAAATTAGATGAAGTCTTGCTTGTCGTAAATGGTGCTGGTGCTTCTGCAATTTCATGTACCAAGATTTTTACAGCGCTTGGGGTGAAAAAAGAGAATATAGTAATGGTAGATTCGAATGGTGTTATTCGTGCTGATCGCGATAACCTAGATCGCCATAAATCCTTGTTTGCTACAAGAAGAGATCTTCATACCCTAGAGGAAGCCATGAAAGGGGCCGATGTTTTTGTTGGGCTTTCAAAAGGAAATATCCTAACCCCTGAGCACCTGCTTTCTATGGCCAAAGATCCCATTGTTTTTGCCATGGCGAACCCTGATCCGGAGATAGCTTACGATATTGCTATTGCTACACGCGAGGATATCATCATGGCCACCGGACGGTCTGACCATCCAAATCAAGTAAATAATGTACTTGGGTTTCCTTTTATCTTTAGAGGGGCCCTAGACGTTCGTGCAACTGAGATCAATGAAGCGATGAAGTTAGCGGCTGTAAAAGCCATCGCCGGACTCGCACGTGAAGCAGTTCCTGAGATGGTTAATGCTGCGTATAACGAAAAGAATGTCACTTTCGGTAAAAATTACATCATACCTAAGCCGATTGATCCGCGCCTGATTACCACGGTGGCTCCTGCAGTTGCCAAGGCGGCCATGGAGAGTGGGGTGGCCAAAATATCCATCACAGATTGGGATGCTTATGAGTCTCAATTGCGCAGCCGCCTCGGATTAGAAAACAAGTTTATCAGCTATATCACGGTGAAGGCAAAACAAGACCCTAAACGAGTGATTTTTGCTGAAGCGGATAATTACAAGATTCTCAAGGCAGCCCAAATCTTAAAGGATGAAGGCATTGCTACCCCAATCTTGCTGGGAAATAAGGAGAAAATTCAGTCCATCATTCAAGAAAATACCCTTGAGTTGGAAGGGGTGCGGATTCTCGATCCTCATAATGAGGAGCTCCGAAAAGAAGAATTTGCTGAAGCCCTTTACCAAAAACGTAAACGGAAAGGGGTAAGCCAATACCAAGCAAAACGCCTGCTTCGCGAAAGAAATTACTATGGGACAATGATGCTGGAGTTTGGGGAAGCCGATGTACTTATCTCTGGCTTAACCGTTAATTATGCTGATACCATTCGTCCTGCTCTGCAAATTATTGGCAAGCAAGATGGAATATCCAAGGTGGCAGGTATGTATATTATGAATACCAAAAAAGGCCCCTTGTTCTTTGCTGATACAACAGTAAACCCAGATCCATCTGCGGATGATTTGGTAGACATTACCCGTTTGGTAGCCAAAGAGGTTAAGACATTTAATATCGAACCACGTATTGCTATGCTTTCGTATTCTAATTTTGGATCGGCCCATGGTCGCGTCCCAGATGGAATTCAGCAAGCCATAAGTCGTTTACATAAGGAAAATCCTGAAATGATTGTGGATGGTGATATTCAAGCAAACTTTGCAATGAATGAGGCTTTATTGTATGAAAATTTCCCTTTTAGCAAGCTAATTGGTGCGGCGGCCAATACATTCATCTTCCCAAATTTGGCAGCAGGTAACATCGCCTATAAGATGCTGCAAGAGCTGAATGTAGCCGAAGCTATTGGTCCTGTTTTGCTTGGACTAAACAAATCAGTACATATCCTTCAATTAGGTAGTTCGGTACGCGAAATTGTTAATATGGTAACGATTGCCGTAGTAGATGCTCAGGCTAAGGGTTAACCATTCCTAGAAGAAACCCTAAGGCTCCTTCTTCATCTAGAATTCCTGCTTCGATCAGCTCGGAATAGGGTACGATAAACTCAATGGGCCCAATACCACTGCTCTGCAAGCTCTCGTTAATATGGATGAAACTGATGCCGTTTTCATTGAGTAGGAAGTTATCACTTAACTCAAAGTCGAGCTCACGTTGGAGCTTCTGTTCTTTCTCATAGTCTACAATCATGGTTGTTTTGATCGCATTCTTGAGGTGGTATTGACAAAGAAATAATAATGAATCTTGGTATTTTGGGGTGAATACATCGACTAGCTTTATCCGTTTGCTAGTGAGCAGGGAATAAGAGCGCAAGGCCAGTCGTATATTGGGGTGTGCACCGCCCAGATTTTCAAAACTCTCCTGACGGACACTGATTATTTCATTGGCCAGGTAATCTAAATCGACCTGGTTCTCAATTTGCCAACCATTGGCACCTGGAAGACTCCCGGCAAAGGTTTTGTATTCATTGATGAGGTAATCGGCAAAAGCCTCCGCACTTGTTAAGCTATCTCGGTAATTGCCGAGCATCAGGTTCAGAATTCTTTTATTGATGAGCTGACCAATGCTGTCGGCATCTTTAATCTGTGGGAGGGAAATAAGCAAAGTAATGCAGCCTTGTTCAGCCTTTTCACAATCGCCCCATTCCCGTTCGATTGTGACAGTATCAATAATGTAGCTGCTTTCAATTGGGTCTTCAGTTGGTTTTTCCTCTTCTTGAGGTTCCGACTGACCGCAGGCCGTGAAGAGTAAAATGGCAAAAAGAAATACCCCAAAATTTTTCATAATTCGGCATCAATGATCTCTGCAAAGTAGGATAAAATTTCCTCCTTACCGAGCTTATTTTCAGCCGATGACTGAAACATGGGTGGCAGTTCTTCCCAGTTTTCTAACATGGCTTTTTCGAATTTTCTTACGTTACTCAAAACCTTTCCTAACGACAGCTTATCGCATTTAGTGAAGATGATACTGAGCGGAATTCCATTTTCTCCAAGCATTTGGATGAAGTCAAGATCATTCTTTTGGGGCTCAATTCGGGAATCTATCAATACAAAAACACAGCAAAGCGACTCTCGTTTGGTGAGGTAAGTCTTGATCATAATCGACCATTTTTCGCGCATGACTTTCGAAACTTTCGCAAATCCATACCCTGGTAAGTCAACCAAATACCAGCGATCGTTTATCATAAAATGGTTGATGGTCTGCGTTTTACCTGGACTCTGTGAAGTCTTGGCTAATTTTTTTTGACTGCAAAGCATATTGATAAGTGAACTCTTGCCCACGTTCGATCTGCCGATAACAGCCAGTTCTGGTTTCTTGTCTTGTGGAAGCTTGTCCATATCGGCAAAGCTTGAGATAAAACGTGCGCTCTTTATTTCCATTGGTAGGCAGTATATTTGCAGCAAAATTACACGGCATTCCGAGAAATCGGTCTTTCCTTTAAACAAGCTTAATATTTTGACGCACGTTAAACCCAATTATGAGTCGGCCGCATCCAAGAAGGAGCAGGTAGAAGAGATGTTTGATAACATAGCACACCGCTATGATTTTTTGAATCACCTGCTGTCTTTGGGCATTGATAATATTTGGCGGAAAAAGGCCATACGCAGCATCAAGCAAATTGATCCTGTTCGTATTTTGGATATTGCAACCGGTACCGGTGACTTAGCTTTTGAAGCACGTCGCCAAATGACGGATGTTCATATAGTGGGCCTAGACCTTTCGGAAGGAATGCTCAGCAAGGCACGAGAAAAGGCCAAGGAAAGAAAACTTGAGAACATGGAATGGACGAAGGGAGATTCTGAAAATCTTTCCTTTGAAGATACTAGCTTCGATGCCGTGAGCGTTGCCTTTGGTGTAAGGAACTTTGAAAATTTAGAAGCAGGCTTAACAGAAATTTACCGGGTCTTAAAACCTGGAGGACGACTTGCGGTATTGGAATTCTCAAAACCAAAGAAATTTCCAGTAAAGCAAGTTTTTAACTTTTATTTCAAAAATATCTTGCCAACCACCGGAAGAATGATTTCGAAAGATGCGCGGGATTATGAGTATTTGCAAGAATCG
>CAZUIT010000023.1:0-46455 GCA_964620355.1 uncultured Burkholderiales bacterium
AAGTTTTATGTTGTTCCGTCCTTGTGTTTGCTCGGCTTATTTTGACGCGGAGACGCGGAGGCGCAAAGTTTTTTGTTGTTCCGTTGTTGAATGTCTTTTTAGAGTCAAAATCGTGTTTGATCTCAGTCAAAATGCGCTACAACACTTGATGTATTTTAATAGAATTGGGAACTTTCAGAATGAATTTATTGGAACAACCAAAAGAAGAAAACACCCTTGCAGGTCATGTATATGATGCCGCACATGAGGTTTATCGCATTTTAGGTCCTGGACTACTGGAAGCAGTTTATAAGGAATGTTTGATTTATGAATTGAAAAAGAAAGGACTTCAAGTAGAGTCTGAAATCTCGTTACCGATTCAGTATAAGGAGTTAACAGTCAATAATACGTTTAGAATTGATATCTGGGTCAACCGCAAACTTATAATCGAACTGAAGGCAACAGAATTGATACATGAAGTTCATTATGCTCAACTTTTAACTTATTTGAAACTTTCGAACAACAAGCTAGGGCTGCTAATCAACTTCAATTCAGAAATGCTCAAGAAAGGAATTCGTCGAGTGGTAAACCGACTTTAGGATCCACTTTCGTATCCTTTTTTATGCCGCGACGAACAACTAAGCCAAGACGAACAAATTGCGCTGCGTCCGCCGAAGCCTTTTCGGCGAAGGAGGGCCTTTTATTCTAGCGACAGCAACCGTTTTGCGTCTCCGCGCCTCCGCGTCGTTTTTTACTCCGCGACCTTATCCTTAGGTGCGAATAGATTTTGTTTCAGGAAACGATGAGGAGCAGATGAGCAATATTGCGTCTCTAATCTGGCGACAGCAACCGTCTTGTGCCTCCGCGTCCTTTTTTACTCCGCGACGAACAACTAGGCGTAGACGAACAATTTGCGTCTTATTAATCTGGCGACAGCAACCGTTTTGCGTCTCCGCGCCTCCGCGTCCTTTTTTACTCCGCGACGAACAACTAGGCGTAGACGAACAAATTGCGTCTCTAATCTGGCGACAGCAACCGTTTTGCGCCTCCGCGCCTCCGCGTCTTTTTTTATTCCGCGACCTTATCCTTAGGTGCGAATAGATTTTGTTTCAGGAAACGATGAGGAGCAGATGAGCAATATTGCGTCTCTAATCTGGCGACAGCAACCGTCTTGTGCCTCCGCGTCCTTTTTTACTCCGCGACGAACAACTAGGCGTAGACGAACAATTTGCGTCTTATTAATCTGGCGACAGCAACCGTTTTGCGTCTCCGCGCCTCCGCGTCCTTTTTTACTCCGCGACAAAAACCTAGTCGCCGAAAAACACCTGCTTCGAAATAAAAATCAGATAAAAGCCGGATACCCAGCCGGGTTACTCTCACGCATCATCGCGTAGAGTTCGGCGAAGATCGTCTCGGCGCTGGGCTTGCTGAAGAAGTCTCCATCCGTCCCATAAGCCGGTCTATGTGCATGCGACGTGATGGTGCGTGGCTCAGAATCGAGGTGGAAATAGCCTTTTTGCTCTTCCAAAACCTTCTGCATCATGAAGCTGGTAGCTCCACCTGGTACGTCTTCATCTAAGAAGACGATGCGGTTGGTTTTCTTCAGGGATTCGACAATGCTGTGATTGATGTCAAATGGTAATAGAGATTGCACATCGATTAATTCCACACTGATGCCTACCTCTTCAAGCTGAGAAATGGCCTCTTGTGCCACACGTACACATGATCCGTAAGTCACCAAAGTGATGTCAGAACCTTCGTTCAGCACTTCTGGGATTCCTAAAGGAACAGTGAATTCTCCAATATTATTCGGCATGGTTTCTTTCAAACGGTAGCCATTCAAGCACTCAATAACAAGGGCGGGTTCATCACTTTGTAGCAGGGTATTATAGAACCCTGCAGCTTGGGTCATGTTTCTTGGCACCAATACGTGCATCCCTCTGATGGCATGAATGATCATACCCATTGGAGAACCCGAATGCCAGATTCCTTCCAAACGGTGTCCGCGGGTACGGATGATCACCGGTGCTTTTTGTCCGCCTTTGGTGCGGTATTGAAGCGTGGCAATATCGTCGCTCATAATTTGGAGCGCGTATAATAAATAGTCGAGGTATTGAATTTCTGCAATCGGACGTAAACCACGCATGGCGGTTCCAATTCCTTCGCCAATGATACTCAATTCGCGGATTCCTTTGTCGGTAACACGGATTTCACCGTATTTCTCTTGAAGTCCGGCAAAGCCTTGGTTTACATCACCAATCTTTCCGAGGTCTTCTCCAAAGGCAAAAACGCGCGGGTCTCTTTCAAGCGCTTTATCAAAACATGCTTGAACCACTTCACGGCCATCCATCAAAGGACTGTCCTCTGTAAATTCAGCAGGAACGACTGGCACATCCATAGCGCTATTTGCCGACTGGCTATGCAAGTGAGAACTGTAACGCTCATAGTTGGTAGCATAGAAATTAGCTCTCCAAGCCACAATCGACTGACGCGCTGCACCATCTGCATGAAGACTTAGGCGCAGAGCCTTATCCATCGCCACACCTATATCTTTACGAAGGGGTTCTGTGATAGCACGAAGCTCGCTAGCAATATCTTGGATTGGTGCAATTCCTGATTCATTGGCTAATGCATCCAAGAGTAGCGCTGAATCTTCAATATCGGCTTTGATACCGCTCAAAAAGGAAGCAAACGCCTCTTTTTTGATCGTATTTACTTCTTTCTTCCACTCTTTCTCTAGGCTGTCGAGTTCTTCTGCGCTGGAGATTTCAGAGCTTTCCATCCATTGACGCATTTGCAGGAGACAGTCGAAATCCAGTTCCCACTGAAGGCGTTCGGCGTCTTTATAGCGCTCATGGGAACCAGAGGTAGAGTGCCCTTGTGGCTGAGTGAGCTCCTGAACATGGATCAGCACAGGAGTATGCTTTTCGCGGCTGATGGAAGCGGCTTCTTGGAAAGTCTTGCACAGTGCAGCATAATCCCATCCGTTTACGCGGAAGATTTCAAAGCCCACACCTTTATCATTGGTTTGGAAACCGCTAAGGATCTCTGAAATATTTTCTTTGGTGGTTTGGTATTTTGCGGGAACAGAAATTCCATATCCATCATCCCAAACAGACATTACCATTGGCACTTGCAAAACACCAGCCGCATTGATGGTCTCCCAGAAACCACCTTCAGAAGTTGAAGCGTTTCCAATTGTTCCAAAAGCCACTTCATTCCCCTTATTGGAGAAATCACTCATTCCATGTAGTTCGGGATTATTACGGTAGAGTTTAGAAGCGAGTGCAAGACCTAATAAGCGCGGCATTTGTCCGGCTGTTGGTGAAATGTCAGCACTCGAATTATAGCGGTCGGTTTGTGGTAGCCAGTTTCCTTGGTCATCCAACATACGTGAACCAAAATGCCCGTTCATCGAACGACCTGCTGAGCAAGGTTCTGCTTCGATACTTGGATGCGCATATAATTGGGCAAAGAATTCGCGGATATTACTCATGCCTGTAGCAAACATGAACGTTTGGTCGCGGTAGTAGCCTGAACGGAAATCGCCTTTTTGAAAGGCTTTGGCCATCGCAATTTGAGCCACCTCTTTTCCATCCCCGAAGATGCCAAACTTGGCTTTTCCTGTAAGAACTTCCTTTCTTCCTACCAAACTTGCCTGACGGCTTTGGTAGGCAATTTTATAGTCGTTTAATACTTCGGTTTTGAATTCGTCTAGGGTCAACTCTTTGCTTTGTGTAGCCATTCGTTCTCGCTTAATCTATCAATAATCAAAGCTGTTGCAAGTCTTGCAACGCATTCATCAAATCGGTGATGAGGGTATTGTCATCTTCAATGGCATTTCCCACCACCACCACATCGGCACCCGCTCGCCAGGCATCAACAGCCTGCTCGGTTGAGCGAATACCTCCACCCACAACAATGGGCACTTGAACCCCATTCCGTACAGCGGAAATCATCTTGGGGCTCACCGGATTCTGTGCGCCAGAACCGGCATCCATATACATCATTTTTAGTCCGAGCATTTCGCCCGCTACCGCAGTGCACATGGCAATTTCAGGTTTATCAGACGGTATAGGAACCGTGCTGCTAATATAAGAGGCAGTCGTAATCCTTCCGCCATCAATGAGCATATAGCCCGTTGCAATCGTTTCTATGCCTGCCTTTTTTAGGTAAGGAGCTGCGACAACATGCTTTCCAATAAGTAGCTCAGCATTTCTGCCTGAAATAAGACTAAGTAAAAGCAATGCGTCGGCGCGTGAATCTATCTGCAGTTCATCGCCGGGGAATATCAAAACTGGGATATCGCTCATTGCCTTTATCCGCTCAATGGATTCTCCAATCGTTCCTGAACTAATCAGACTGCCACCTAAGAAAATGAGGTCCACTCCGCTTTGATTGCATCGCTGAACACTTTCCTCCAAGCTCTGAATATGATCAGGGTCGATCAGCACAGCCAGCATTTTTTGGCCTGCCGCCTGCTTATGAACCAATGAATCGTATACAGCGTTGCGCATGAGCAATTTTTTGCAAAGAAAAGCAATTTATGGGAACTAGCAGTGAATTCTGTGGTGCTAATGCACTTCGTAGAGGCCTTTTATCCATTGTTTGAATTCATTTTTTCGTATTGATTGATAACCGTGATTCTCTGCAACAAATTTGTTTTCACCATCCAAGGCCAGCCAAACGGGCCAGCCATTTATGTTCAAACCCTCTACGCGACTCGCTAAATAAAAGCTTTTTAAAGATGGATGATCGCGTTTATAAAAATACAATTCATCAATATTATGCCGAGTGATAAGCATAAACGTAACACCAGGGAACAGGTCTTCCAAGGAATCGACAAATATAAAAAGTGAGTCGAAGGGAGTTGGACCTCCTTCAAAATAAATGAGCACTTTAGGCCCATATAAGTCAGCAAGATTTGTTTGATCGCCCATCACATCCATCAAAACGAGATTGGGGAATTGCTCACCGATTTTGGGTGAGGAATCAATCGCCATAGGTTCAGGCTTAAATACCGTTTGCAAAGGAAGGCTTTGGATCTTTTTAATCTTTTGAATGATGGAGATATAGGGCACTTCATTCATGGAAGAATAACTGAATGACCTGTTTTTTTCAAAGGGCTTCATATAAATGGAGTCAGCTAGGGTAATTTCCTGAGAAGAGCCTTGATTGATTAGACGCTTTTCGCGGTCAAATGTATAAATCCAGCAAGTGTAATTCGCCATATTGTCCGTTTTCATGCGTAAGGTCTTTATCTTCAGCACTCGGGTTGTGGGGTCCCAGTGGATGGATGAATCTTTTCCTTGGCGGATAAAGTTTTGAACGAATGCATAGGGCTGATCCGCATCTGTTGTCAAGTAGGGGTTTATTGCCAATTCATCGAAGGCATAATTGAATTGCCGTGGGTAGGCGTCCGGAAATCGCATGTCATACCATTGGCGGCGGCGTTCACGGAAGGCATATTCAATTTCACCGTTATTTGTAAAATAGATACCCTCATCTTCCTTTTCAAGTAAAAATAGGGAGGGCTCAGTGGTTTGATGGAAGAAGGTAAGCTTACTGCTGTGCTCGGAATTGATGGTATCCCCCTTAATAAAATAATCCCGGATTTGAATTTCCCCACTCTTCCATGATTTCTCTTGCTCATTGCTCGCCTTTAAAAATGCCAGCAAGGAATCATGCTGGGCATGCAGGTGAATGGAATGGAAAAGAAGAAAAATAAATAGCAGTTTATACATGTTATTTTTTTCCCTTGGAAGCACCCAAACGGTAGGTCATTGGCAGCATATTTCCATATTTTTTCAAACGGAATTTACCTTTTTCAAATTCATTCATCTTTTTAAAAATCTCATAAGGAGAATAATCATATTCCGTAAAATCATCGATTTGAAGCCCGGCATTTATTAGTGCCTGAATCACTTCCGACAAACCATGATTCCAAGAAATAAAGTCGGCGCGCATCTCAGAATCTTTTGCCGCATAATTTCCTTCAAGGGTTTCTATGATAGGAGCATCGTTCAAATAAGGGTAGGCAATCTTCTGCTGAGCATCATCAAACATCCAGATTACCGGATGAAACTCAGCAAAGACAAGTCGCCCTTTCGCCTTCATAAAATGATTCACCGTTTTCGCCCATTTATTGATGTCTGGTAACCAGCCAATGGTGCCATAAGAAGTAAAAACGATATCGAACTTTTCCTTCAAGACTTTTTTCAATCCATAGACATCGCAGCAGATAAAGCGGGCATCGAGTCCTAATTCATCATTTAATGAATGTGCCAGATGGATGGCTGTTTCGGATAAATCTACACCAGTAACCTTGGCTCCTTTCCGAGCTAGGGAGAGCGTATCTTGTCCGAAATGACATTGCAAATGCAGAATTTTCTTTCCTTTTACATCGCCCAATAATTCCAGCTCAATTGGTTTTAGGGAGTTTTTTCCATCGCGAAAGGCATCCATCTCATAGAAGTCGGATTTGATATTGGATTCTGCCCACTTGTTCCAGGATGTTTTATTCAGTTCGAGGTAGTCTTTTTCTGGTTTCATGTTTTTAACTCATTTTAATCTAGGATACAATCATACACCAAATGCCGCAATGCTTTGGTAACCTTGCGTTCATCTTCGGATAGGAATTCGATCAGGTCGTTTATGAATAAGAAATTAGGACTTTGCATTGTTCGCTGGGGTGTTACAAATTGAGCGGAAAATGTTGGTCCAATAAATGCCGCCATAATTTTGGCCAAGTCGTACAATGACGGTTTTTTTGTCTGGGCGGATATAAATGTATTGTCCTAAATGTCCATCAGCATAAATTTCCCCTTGCATTGGCATCCACCATTGGTATTGATAAAATAGTGCGGCCCCATTGCTTGAATCGCGGGCATAAGTTTGTTGGATCCAAGTTCGAGGGATGACCTGCTTGCCTTTCCACTCGCCATTATGGATCATCAGCATACCAATCTTGGCAAAATCACGTGCTCTTGCATTGATGCAACAAAAGGCCTTTTCGATGCCATCCACTTCGTCAATACTCCAGGTTGCCGGATATTCCATACCAAGGGGTTTCCATATTTTCTCTTCTAAATAGGCGCTTAGCGTTTTGTCTTTTAAGGCGCGTTTAAGCACAAGACCAAGGAGCTGGGTTGTGGCACTTTGATACTCAAATTTGCTATTTGGATTCTTCTTTGATTTCAGCTTAAGGGTATTGCGCTCCAAGTTTCGACCATAATAAAACTTGGGGGTTTTTGAGAATGGATTGATATAGCTCTCTTTAAAATCGAGGTCGGCCGTCATTTGAAGGAGGTCGATGATTTTCATGCTTTCAAAGCCT
Source organism: uncultured Burkholderiales bacterium (assembly GCA_964620355.1). Taxonomy (GTDB): domain Bacteria; phylum Bacteroidota; class Bacteroidia; order UBA8524; family UBA8524; genus UBA8524. The sequence continues at coordinate 7,316 of CAZUIT010000023.1, forward strand.
CGTCCGGCCATTTCTGGCACATAGTGAAGTACGGTGTCCTGAACGGAATGGATGAGTCCGTCTTCAATGGCACAGCCCACCAGCAAAGAAACGATGGATTTAGCCATGGAAAAGGAGGTGGTTATTGAACTATCGGCATAGCCATTAAAATAGGATTCGTACTGAATACTGTCGTTCTGTATGATTAAAAATGCCACTGTCTTGCTGCTTGGCAATAGTTTTTCGAGATCGACAGAGTCTTGCCCCATTCGCAGAAATTGAGCGTACTGCGGACTTTGCGCATAGGGAATGGGTGTAACTGAGGTGTCGTTTAGCACCACGCGCTCGGGAAATATTTGGTGGTCAGTAATATCGGCAGTAAAATACCAGATTGAGCGGCCCACATGGCAAGCACTGATAGAAAGCGTGCAGAATAAGACAACATAAAGGGATTGACGCCAGCCAAAATTTTTCATGGCTTGAATTTCGGTAATTCTCTTTAAAGAACAAGTAATGATTTCTTATCTTTCCCCCATGAAAGTGGGAAAAAAGAGCCTGATAGTAATGCTATTGGCGATGATAGCAATTCTTGTTCTTCGCTTGCTCATTGCGGATAGCGATAAAACGCTCACTTGGGACGTATTCGGCTATTACCTCTACCTGCCCGCCTATTTTATTTATGGCGACTTAAGCCTCCAAAATATGGATTGGGTGAATCAGATTATGGAAACCTACCATGTGTCTGGCACCTTATATCAGGCCATTCAGATTGATTCTGGCAATTGGGTGATGCGTTATCCAGGCGGTTTGGCCTTGTTAAATGCGCCTTTCTTTTTTATAGCAGATGCCTTAGCTTCCCCAATGGGCTTTGCCCGTGATGGGTTTTCTGTGCCCTACCAGATGGCCTGGATCATTGGAGGGATATTTTATGCCTTTGTCGGATTGATTTATGCGAGAAAGCTGCTGCTACAATTTTTCTCAGATGAATGGACTGCCCTTCTGCTCTTACTCATCGTCTTTGCTACGAATTATTTAGAACAGGCCACTTTTAGCAATCCGCTTGCTCATAACTACCTCTTTGCTCTTTATGCACTTGTTCTTTATTTGGTGAGTAAATGGAAGGACATCATCCACTGGAAAAGTGCATTGGCGGTTGGTCTGCTCGGCGGACTCATTGCCATGTGCCGTCCGAATGAAATTCTTATCATCCTTATTCCTGTCCTATGGAAATGTTCTCCTTGGAGCAATTCATTGGCGTATGGAGATTTCTTGAAAAAGAATGCAGTGGCAATTGGGGCAGCAGGTCTTGGGTTATTTGTTGGCGGCTTTCCTCAAATGCTCTATTGGCATTCGGTAAGTGGTGAGTGGTTTTTCTATTCCTACCAAGACAATGGCGTAGGCTTCGATTTCGATCGTCCGCATTTGCTTAATTTCCTATTTTCATTCCGTAAAGGCTGGTATATCTATACACCAATAATGCTCTTGGCCACGCTTGGTTTTATTCAGCTCTACAAGTCCAACCGAAAATTATTTATTCCTCTCTTCAGCTTTTTCCTACTCAACCTCTATATCGTTGCCTCTTGGTCTGTTTGGTGGTATGGAGGGGGAAGTTATAGTTCGCGTTCTATGGTGCCTGCTTACCTGATTATGGCCTTTCCATTAGGTTATCTTCTGATATGGTTGAAGCAAAAAGGCAAAGGGGTATGGACAGGCACAGTGTTTTTGATTTCAGCTATGATGCTCTTGAACCTTTTTCAGTTCTGGCAATTTAATGCAAAGATTATCGACCCGGAGCGCATGACAGCTGATTATTATTGGAGCGTATTTGGCAAAACCTCGGTACCGGAAGGAGCTGAGCAGCTTCTCCTTGTGGAGCGCCAAACCACAGCCATTGAAAAGATGCCGGAAGACACCAGCCACTTATCCCGCTCAGTATTGCATGAAGTGTGGCTAGGCACCACGGCAGACCAAGACAACAGAGTACAGCTTGAATGGCCCGATGAAAGCTTGGAGGCTGTGGCATTTATGGATGAGAGTCATCCTTTTACCAATGCATTTGAGCTAGGGTATACTGAAATTACAGATAAGGAATACGCCTGGCTGAAAATCAATACCACCATCTATATCCCAGACTCAGTAGAGGCGGAAGCACCTATGTTGGTGACCCAGTTTAATTATAAAGACAAGCCCTATAAATATACCACCACAGAATACCTTGGTCCGCAAATAAAGAAGGGCGAATGGCAGACAATCAGCATGGATTACATGACTCCAGAGGTGCGTACAAAGAAGGATAGGTTGAAAGTGTATTTGTGGTACCGAGGAAAGGACCCAGTCTATGCACGAAGTTTGGAAATTATTAAATATGAACCTAAGCGTCCTTAAGCGCTTCTTTCACTTCTTGCACCACGGCAATATCAGCGGGTGCCCAATCCAGAATGCCTAAATCGGCTGCTTTGAGCCACTTCATGCTGGCATGTTCCTGCAAGTGTATTTCCCCATAAATGATTTCTGCAAAATAGGGACGAAGTTCAATCGTTTGGTTTTCGTATTCCCAGCTAACAGTATTCAGGCGCATGACAAGTCGGATATTCACCATGAGCTCCTCTTCAATTTCTCTGATAAGGGCTTCTTGATCACTTTCATGCCCTTCGATTTTTCCTCCGGGAAATTCCCATAGCCCAGCATTCAACTGCTCGGCTCCACGCTGAACTGCGAGAACCAATCCCTCTGAAACAATTACAGCACAAACAACGGGAATAATGGGCTTTTGCATATTAGGGTTCAAGGATGCGCATTCGTAGGTCTCCGATACGCGCATATTCTAGGCTAAGAATATGAAATTCAAAATTATCAATCACTAGGGTTTCTCCTTTTTCCGGAAGACTTTCATAGCGCGAAATGATATACCCACCTAAGGTTTCATAATCACCATCAGGGAGGTTGAAATCGTATACCTCATTCAAATAATCCACCTCCAAACGGGCAGATAGCTTAAACTCGGTATCGGAAATTTTCTCCTCAGTGAGTTTTTCTATATCGTGTTCGTCTTCTATCTCCCCAAAAATTTCTTCGAGAATATCTTCAATGGTGACTATACCTGCCGTTCCGCCAAACTCATCTACGACAACCGCCAAGCTTTTTCTGTTGGCAGTAAATTTCTTGAGCAACTCATTCGCAGGCATCGCCTCGGTAGCTATCACAATTGGTATTAAACTAGACTTGATACTTTCTGGCTTATGGAAGAGGTCAACCTGGTGCACATAGCCAATGATATTATCGACGGTTTCCTTGTATACGAGCACTTTGGAATGTCTATTTTCTATAAAAGTATCCCAAAGCTCTTCCATGCTATCGTTTAACTCAACAGCCACTACTTCGTTTCTCGGAACCATACACTGGCGTACCTTAACTTGGTCGAAATCCAGGGCATTTTTAAATACTTCCGTATCCAGCTCCGAATCCTCTTCGGTGTCCATATTAACACTCTCTGAGATATAATGGTCGAGGTCAACCTTTGTGAAAAGCAACTCTTCTTGGCCATTATCTCCACCAGGAATCATCTTTAAAAAACGTTCGGCTAACCAGTTAACAGTGCTTACCACCGGTAAAAGAATATAATAAACTAGCTGAAAGGGGAAGATCATGGTAGGCAGCAGAGTGTCGGCATTTTGATTGAAAATCACCTTTGGAAGAAATTCTGCAAAGACCAAGATCAGGAGGGTGGAGATGGTTGTTTGTATAAGTAAATCAAATAACTCATACGACGACCATGGAGCCCCAGCAAACCATTCGCGTAATATCCCTTCCATAAAGATACCATAGATAACAAGCGCCACGTTATTGGCCACAAGCACTGTGCTAATGAAGCGAGAGGGTCTCTTTAAATATTTGGAAAGTATGCGTCCCCAAAGTATGCCCTGCTTGTTTTTAAGCTCGATGCGTAGTTTGTTGGAAGAAAGGAAAGCGATCTCTATGCCTGAGAAGAAGGCCGAGAGAATAAGCATGGATAATATGATGAGTCCCGAATGACTGTCCATTGATGCGTATAACAGCACAAATTACCGCCTTTTTTTTGGCTTTGCGTTTTTTCTGCCTGCTTTTCTTTTTAGGAAGAGAAGAGAGAAGCAGACAATGGCAAATATATAGAAGACAAAGAATTTGGAATGTTCGCTTCCTTCATCTATCCATACCCATGTGCCAACGATGAGCGACAAGCTTGCGAGCACAATCCAGGCTATTCTATTTACTTTCTTCATCTACACTGATGGTGCCTTTTACCTTGAATATTTTGTATTCCGAAAAGTCTTGATTGGCTTCAAAGCCTTCGCCAAAAATAATGTTTTCCGGTGTGGTGATTTTCACGAACTCATCGGTATGGATTTTTCCTGTGTTTTGGTCCCAGATGAGTTTGTCGGTATTCAGCTTTTCTTGCTTGTTGTTGACCACGCGTACATCATTCCGTAGTTCTACAATTTTCTTGCTATCGTAGGAGATCCCGTATTTCGACTTCAATGAATTCTCAACTTTTCCGTTTGCACCATAGAAGTAGGCTGTAATTCCTTGGTCGAAGATGGTGAATGGTTCTTCTACTGGATGCCGCTCAAGTGTCGGGGCATAAATAATCGCCTTGAGAGAACCGGAGTCGCTATAGTGCATTTCGACATTCTCAGCAGTTTCAGTAAAAAAGGTGTCGTTCAGTATCTTTTCCACTTTTTCCTTCTCCGCACTCATGTCGCAGGACCCAAAGAAAAGGGCATAAAAAAGCCCGAAAAGCATGGCTTTATATCCAGTTCTGAATAGCGATACTTTTCGGGCTTTGATTGACATAAGTCTAATTATTCTACAAATCTAACCTTGGTGCTCAAGTTCGGGTAGCATTTCAAGGTATAAGTTGATCCTTCTGTGATACCCAAGAAGAATGCCTTGTCTTTTTTCGGGAAGTATTGACTATAGGTAGCAATACGTCTGTTTGCCGCACCCGCAATACCTGAGTCAACCGCTTTGGCCTTGATGTATTGGTCGACAACTACCCAGTAGATAGCCGAAGCATCGAAGTCTTTGCAAGCACCTGCTGCTTGCAAGTATGAGTCACCAATCAAGATATAGGCTTCACCCTTGTTCGGGTCAATGGCCAATGCTTTGTCGGCATAATTTTTTACCTGGCTGATATTTCTGTTGATGAGAGCAATTTTTGCCATGGTAATATAGTCGTTGACCTTCTTGGCGTTTTCCTTCTCATTGTCTATCGCTTTCTGGTAAGCTTCCAGCGCTTTGCTATAGTTTTTCTTCGCTCTGAATGCATTGGCCAAGTTACGGTAACCAAGTGCGTCAGGGTTAAGTTTAAGGTAAGCTTCAGACACTTTGAAGTACAAATCCGTATTGGTACATTTTGCATTGTTTAAGAAGAGAAGGATTTTCTCCATCAATTCCACATTCGTTGGGTCGGCCTCAAATTTTGGGTTATAAATGGCAGCAAGTGAAGGACAATCAAGATATGCAGCAGCAAGGCTGTTTAAGTTTTCTTGTGCCACATCCCAGGCCTCCTTTACGGTATAAACGGAAGTGATATTTGTTTCCGTAATTGGTTTATCCACGGTGATATCAATACTATCGATATTGGTGATGGTATATCTAGGACTGCTATAAGATGGCTTGAGGGTAAAGACCAATCCTTCTTCCAAATCACTTGCATCTTCAGAGGTAAAAGTATTTTCAAGCACATTATTGATTTTGAAATTGCCTCGGTAAAGGCCCAGTTTGATACTGCCTTCTGGGTTTTTGATGTTATAGTCAACAATCTCAGTAAGTGTTTCGTAGGCTTTTAGGATATCTTCTTTGCTGCGTTTTCCATTTTTCTCAAGTAGGGTGAGTGTTCTGAAATAGGCAACAATCAAATTGTCTTCACTGGCATTTCCATCAAGTTTAATGGCTTCTTCGATAAGTTTTAATCCCGCTTCAGGGTTATTCTTGTCGAGTTCCAAAAGCGATTTCCCCCACTTTCCTTTCACATATCCTTCTCTCCCAAAATATTTAATACGGTTGGTATAAATCATACCAATGGTGTCGAGTAGGGCTTTTTTCTTTGGTTCTTCTTTCGCCTGTTCGTATTTCCATTCGTAGATTTCTATTCCATCGACATAGGTTTGCTCGCGAAAACATGGAGCGTTATGAAACACGTATAACCAAGCTTCATTGGCCGCTTCGAATCTTTTGAATCTTACATCCTCATGCATCAAAGAATAGTTGCGCAAGGTGAGCGCACTGTCTACCCCATTCGGATTGCAACCTTCTACTTGTGCAGAGCTCTTGCCTCCCATCATTAGGGCGATAAGGAGTAGAATTGGAGAATAAAATCTAATCATCTTTTTGGTCATTTCCTTACTGTATTTTGCGTTTGTTAAACCATTTATCGTTAAGTGATACACCGACCACAAATCGCCAATAGTTTTCTTGTATTAAGTTGTTTGTTAAGGTTCCTCTTTGGAAATATTCCACCGCAATATCTAAGCTGGAAAATACGGTTTCATATTTAAACTCTTCATTAACAGTTCGTGTTCTTAATGGTATACCCATGCCAAAACTGATGCCAAGATCAGTAATGTCGGTATTATCGAAGTTCATATAGGTCTTTCCATAACGGGCTCCAAAACGGTATTCGGTTTTGGCCAAGAAGAAAATCTTCTCATTAAAGAAGTCGGTGGATGGGCGGAATGCGAAGCCTATACTTCCCTGCCATGCGTCTTGTAAGTTCTGGGTTTCGAATGGGGATGAAAACTCGGTCCAGCGCTGCATGCGGTAGTCGAGTGCCAGTCGCCATCTTCCTGTCCCTTCAGAGAGTACATACCCTACGCCAAAGGTGCTTGGTAATGTCGTTTTGCCGGTTTGTGATTCATCTAAGAGTACAGTATCTAAAACAAATTCATTTGAGCCAGAAAGGACATAGGTTCTGGCGTAGAACGTTCTGTCGTTATTTATTTTTGATGATAAAGAGTAGGTAGCTCCAAAATTATGCTTGAGGTAGCTTGAATCTTTCCGCACGATGTTTTTCTGCAACAGAGAATCATAAAAGCTGCGTTCTTTCACGCGCAACTGCTTGGTCCAGTACTGGGCTCCACCTTCGTATTGAAAGCCATGAACATAGTCGATGGAACTTTCACGGTAGTTTTGTTCTGGCGACGACGCGCTGTATTCAATCGAACGCGCTAAATCTGTTTGTCCATGAAGAAAAGAAGCTTGTAAGCCAAGGCTGAACTTATTGCCAAAGCTTTTTCCTGTTCCTAAAAAATAGCGGGTGATGCTTCCTTTTCCGCTGAGAATATCGGTATAGCCACCTTCAGACTCGTCATGCTTAAAAACGATATTATAGCCTAAGCTGCTGTATGGAGTTGCGCCAAATACGAAACCCCAGGTTTTGTTTTTATTGACTTGAAATCCAAGTGTCAGGTAGTTTAATGCCGCTCCATTGGTTTTAAGGCTCTGGGTTCCTTGGGCAATGGTTCCAAAATAACTTTGTGCACCAAACTTAAAATTAGTTTTGTTCAATGCACTGTAGGATGCTGGATTGACCATATACATGTTCAGGGGATCTCGCATGCCAATGCCCGTTTGTCCCATTCCTTGCTGGTCTGCAAAGCCAGGATAGAAGGTTTGTCCCATACCAAATCGTGAGTAGGGTGATGAGCTAAGAAGCTGCGCCTGCAAGGAGTTCGCGCAAAATAGCGTTAGGATAAAAACGAAGAATGAGGCTTTACGCATTGAGCGATTGCTTATAGTTTTGAATAGTGTTCAATCCGATCAGCACCAGATTTGGCGCTGCAAATATGTCCTTTTTAAGGTTCTTCTCAAAGAAGGGAGAGTCTCCTCCGGTTATTAGCACCCTTAAATTGGGATATTTTTCGGTGTATAAATCTATTTGTCGGCCAAGTTCCCCTAAAACGCCTTGCTTCACGCCTTGGAGCATGCTGGTTTTGGTACTGTCTCCAAGATGGCCTTCTAGGTCCTCCCATTCTAACTCCGGAAGTTTACCTGTAAATTCATGCATGGCTTTTAATCGCATTTTTATTCCCGGACTAATCGCTCCTCCATGATAATTTCCTTCTTGGTCAAGCAGTTCATACGTTATACAGGTGCCGGCATCTATAACCAAACATGCGGTGTCTGGAAATAGATGGTGGGCCCCGCATACCGCCGCTAAACGATCTCTACCCAAGGTAGACGGAGTCTTATAGCGAATGGTTACAGGTAACGCATCAAATACATCAAGTACTTGGTAACTAAAGCCCAGTTCTTTTTCATCCGGAATGGCGTGTACACTAGAAATAAACCAGTGGATGGAAGGATGATGGACATGTGCTTTTTGCAAAACCGCCCATTCGCCATAGGAAATTCTGCCGCTTTCAAGTAAGGTATTGTCTTGAAAAACCGCCCATTTCACTGCGCTATTTCCTATATCGATGATGCCGTTCATGCGTCTATCCACTGTATTTCTTTGATGGAATATTGTTTGACCTCTCCCTCTTCTTCCACTTCTAATCGTCCCCATTGGTCGACCCCCTTTACCCTTCCCTTGAATAAACGTCCATTTGACTGAAAGGTTGTGATACTTCCATAAAAGAGCAAGTTCTCGTGGTATTCCTGCCAAATACGCCACTCTTCGGGCAAGGAGGCCAATTGCCATTCGAGTTGAGATATCAAAGAATCATACACTTTTTTTAGTGGAATTAGCTGATTGGTAAAGCTACGCAAAGAAGCGGCTTTGGTAAGTGGGCCAAAATTTTCCTGGTTCACATTTATACCTATTCCAATGATGCTGCTGGCTAGGAGGCTGCCTTGCACGCTGTTTTCAATCAATATGCCGGCGAGCTTTCTCCCTTCATGGTAAATATCATTTGGCCATTTAATGGAGGCTTTTGGTAGGAAGAATTTAATGGTATGAAGCACCGCCAATGAAACTGCCATATTCACCAAAAATTGTTTTTCGGCAGGGATTTGCAATTCAAGGGCAAGACTCATGTAAATATTTTCTCCGGATTCACCTTGCCATAATTGTCCCATTTGTCCTTTCCCGGCCGACTGAAAATCTGCGCGGATTGCTGTGCCATGACTGATGTCACCTGCTTCAAAGAGCTGTCTTGCCAACTCATTTGTTGAGCTGAGTTCAGCATAATGAAGCGTGATGGTCTTGAAGCTTCGGATATAGGGAAGAGAGTTCGTCAAAAAATTGCCGTAATTTGCGCACAAAAATAAGGCTTCTACGCTATGGCGAAAAATAAGAGTATAGATTCAGCAAGATTGTTGGCAGATGTGATTGTAAAAGGGATGGAAGAGAAGAAGGGAAAAGACATCGTGCTGATCGACTTGCGTGAAGTCAAAGGCGCAGTCACCGACTTCTTTGTAATCTGTGAAGGAGAAAGCGACAGACAGGTACAAGCCATCGCTCATTCTGTGGATGATTTCGTAGAAAAAGAATTGAGTGAAGACCCTTACCACAAAGAAGGATTTGAAAACTCAGAGTGGATTTTGCTCGACTATGTGAATGTGGTTGCCCATATCTTCATGCCCGAAAAGCGAGAATTTTTCGCACTCGAAGAACTTTGGGGCGACGGAGAAATCACCCGCTACTAAAAATTCGGCGAGAAGTCGTGGCCTTTATAATGGTCATGGATAATCTGAACGGCCTCCTCTGGTGAATCGGCAAGCTTAAATAGATATAAGTCACCTGGACTTACCGTTTTTTCCTTTTCCAGCATTGTTTGCTGAATCCAATCGATTAAGCCTCCCCAAAAGTCTTTGCCCATCAATACAATGGGAAAGGGATGGATTTTCTGTGTTTGGATGAGTGTCAAGGCTTCGAAGAGTTCATCCATGGTGCCAAAGCCGCCAGGGAATACGACAAAGGCCTGGGCATATTTTACAAGCATCACCTTGCGCACAAAGAAATAGTCGAAATGAATGAGCTTGTCGCGGTCAATAAAGTCATTGGCCTTGGTTTCGAAAGGCAGATCAATATTCACCCCTATAGATTTTCCTCCAGCACGATTCGCTCCCTTGTTTCCCGCTTCCATGATGCCGGGGCCTCCGCCAGTCATAACACCAAAGCCCGACTTGGCCAATAAATACCCTGTTTCTTCGGCCATCTTATAATGCGGACTATTCTCTGGTGTACGCGCGGATCCAAATAATGATACGCTTGGTCCAATTTCGCTTAGTCTTTCAAAACCCTTGACAAACTCTGCCATAATTTTGAATACTTGCCAAGAATCGGTGATTTTCATCACGGGCCATGATTTGTCTTTTTCAGTCATTTTTGATTTTTGATTTGTGAATTGTGAATTGTGATTTGTGAATTGTGATTTGTGATTTGTGATTTGTGATTTGTGATTTGGTCTCGATAGCTATCGATATGGAATTTGGAATTTGTTTACCTTCAACTCCCAATTTAAGGGAATTTGCTGGATTAATTTTGATTTCTTGGGGGCTCATTATGCTTTACTAAGCTGTACCTTCTCTTAATGTTCAGACGCGGGCGGTCAGGGTAGCGTAAGGTGGTGCTTGATTCTTGGCAGGTACGCGATTTATCGCGTACTCATTTATGTCGCCAGTTAAACCACCTCTACTTGTCTCCCAGAACCCGATAGCCACAATCCAAACCAGGTTATCATTCCATTCACTAACAAGATTTCATAACCAAATTCATAGCCCAAGCGCTCTGGTGATTCGAGGGCTATGAGATAAGAAAGGACTGGCGCAAGAATGCAAATTAAGGGAGTCCATGCATCGTTTACTTTTCGCTTACTAAACATGCCAAAAGCAAATAAACCAAGCAATGGTCCGTAAGTATAGGCAGCGACCTTAAAGATGGTATTGATTAAACTGTCGTCATGAAATTGGCGGGTAATGATGATGATGAGCACGGTGATGATGGAAAAGCCGACATGTACTTTCTTACGAAGTGGCTCTTGCTGATTGATATCTTTCTTTTCAATTCCCAATATATCGATACAAAAGGAGGTGGTTAAGGCAGTCAGTGCAGAGTCGGCACTTGAATAGGCGGCAGCAACGAGTCCCAATACGAAGAAAACACCAACCATTGGATGGAGGGTTCCTCCGGTGGCAATAAATCCGAAGAGGTCGTCGCCTTTCGCTGGGATGTCCAAGCCTTTTTGCTGGGCATAGAGGAAGAGTAAGGCGCCTAGACCGAGGAATAAAATATTCGCAAAAATGAGCACCACCGAGAAGCTTAGCATGTTCTTCTGGGCTTCGCCAATATTCTTGCAGGTGAGGTTTTTTTGCATCATGTCCTGATCGAGACCCGTCATTACAAGGGCGATTAAGGCTCCGGAAAGGAACTGTTTAAAGAAATAGCGCGGGTCACCAGGATTATCAAAAAAGAATATTTGGGAGTAGTCTGAATCGACCACCCGACGGAACATTTCAGTATTGCTCCAGTCCAATTCCTGACCTATCCATAAAATGGTAGAAATAAGCGCCAAGAGCATAAAGGCAGTTTGAAAGGTATCCGTCCATACAATGGTTTTAATCCCTGCCCGAAAAGTATAGAGCCACACCAAAAGAATGCTCCCGCAAACGGTTGCCCAGAAAGGAATTCCCAAATCATCGAATAGCACCAGTTGCAGCACATTCACTACCAAGTACATGCGTAATGCAGAGCCCATCAACCGGGAGAGCAAGAAAAAGGCCGAGCCGGTTTTATACGACCTGGGTCCCATGCGGCTTTCGAGAAAGGTATAGATGGTAGTAAGTTTCAGTCGGTAATACATGGGCATTAAGACCAGTGCGATGAGCAGATAGCCTGGTAGGTAGCCCAACACCATTTGCATATAAGAGAACTGCCGTGTTTCCACCCAGCCCGGAACGGAGATGAAGGTTACACCAGATAAGGAGGCGCCTATCATGCCGAATGCCACCAGTTTCCACGAGGAATTTCTATTCGCGGTGAAGTAGGTAGCATTCGTGGCTCCTCTTGAGGTATACTGGGAGATACCGAATAAAAGGAGAAAGTAGCCAATGAGGCAGGAGAGGATTAATGCAGTGTCCATTCTTCATGCAAATAAGCTAAAAGCAGAACAAGGCCAAAATCTGTTTTGTCAAAATGGCTTTATCCCGTGCATATTTCATAGTTTTGAAAGCCTTAAAGCAAATCCATGTCAGTAAAGATTCAAAGCAGTAAGAATAGTACAAGTGCACCCAATGAAGCGGTTCTTCTCCTCGTTAAGAAAAACCAAAAATGGGAAGAATTGGGCTTCGACAAAGAAGCCATCGCCTATATCAAAGGCCAATTGAAGAAAGAAATAACGCTGATATCGGTAGGTACATTAGGCAGTGTAAAGGCCTTGGCCCTCGATTTAGGAGAAAAAGACAGCATCATGCGCCGCGAGAATTTCCGTAAGCTAGGAGCCAATTTCTGCGGCTTAGTGAATGCCGGAGGAATAGATACCGCGCGCATCATCGATTATACTGATTCAGCTACCGACTGGTATGATATCGCCGAAGGATTATCATTGGCTAACTACCAATTTATCAAATACCGCAAAGACGCGAAAAAAGAATTAAACAGTCTGAATGCATTGGCTATTCAAGGCAAGCATGCTACAGATGAAGCTATTCATAAATTAAACTGTACGGTTGATTCCGTGTTCTGGGCCCGTGACTTGGTCAACGAACCAGTCATCACCCTCGATGCTTTGCGCTTGGCTGCAGAGGCAGAATTGCGCGGAAAAGAAGTCGGAATTAAGGTGGAAGTCCTCAATAAAACGAAACTAGAAGCCCTAAAATTTGGCGGATTATTGGCGGTGAATAGCGGAAGTCAGACTCCTCCAACTTTCACCATCATGGAATACAAACCAAAGAAGTCGGTGAACAAAAAGCCGATTGTTTTGGTAGGAAAAGGAGTAGTATATGATACAGGAGGTTTGAGTTTGAAGCCAACTGCAGGCATGGATACCATGAAATGCGATATGGCTGGAGCCGCTGCGGTGATGGCCGCCATTTACGGGGCAGCAAGCATGGAGTTACCTGTTCATGTGGTCGCTTTAATTCCTGCAACGGATAATCGTCCGGGGGAGATGGCCTATACTCCAGGCGATGTGATTACGATGTACAACGGACTCACCGTTGAAGTATTAAATACCGATGCAGAAGGCCGTATGATTTTAGCCGATGCTTTGTCTTATGCCGGAAAATACGATCCAGAAGTGGTGATGGATTTTGCGACATTAACTGGAGCAGCAGCTGCCGCAATCGGACAATATGGTATCGTATGTATGGGTACAGCGGATGAAAAGGTGAAATCGGGTATGAAAACCAGCGGAGATAACGTGTATGAGCGCTTGGTAGAGTTTCCATTCTGGGACGAATACAAGGAGCTGTTGAAGAGTGATATTGCCGACTTAAAAAACATTGGTGGACCCGTTGGTGGTGCAATTACGGCGGGAAAATTTTTAGAACATTTTACTAGCTACCCATGGATGCATTTCGACATCGCAGGGCCGGCCTATATCAAAGGAAATGACTCATACCGAGGCAAAAATGGAACGGGGTCAGCAGTACGCTTTCTCCTCGACTACCTCGAAAACAGAACGAAATAATGAGCAAGGAACAAATCAAGGTCGCCATAAGTATGGGCGATTATAATGGGATAGGTATTGAGGTGATTTTGAAGGCCTTGAGCAATCCGAAAATTACGGAGCTATGTACACCTTGTATCTATGCAGCCCCGAAGGTTATTACTTTCTATAAGAAGCTGCTCAATCTGCATGAGTTGAATCTGTTCTTCGCTAAATCGGCAGAGCAGGTAAGTGCCCGCAAGGTAAATTTGGTGACATGCTGGGAAGAAGAAACGACCATTGAACCAGGATCACCCTCAGAAGAAGCCGGTGAGTATGCTTTCAAGGCCTTGGAAAGGGCCACAGCAGATGTTAAGGCAGGTTTGATGGATGTACTCGTAACGGCTCCTTTGGATAAATCCACGGTTAACCGGGTCGACAGACCATTCAGTGGGCATACGGAATACTTGGCAGAAACTGATCAAGCGGGTCGGCATATGATGCTCCTTGTCTGTGATGAATTGCGTGTTGGCTTAGTAACGGGTCATGTTCCTTTGAAGGATGTGTCGAGCAAGATTAGTAAGGAGAAGATTATAGAATCAATCAGCATGCTCAATGATACACTGAGATCTGATTTTGGCATCACTACACCACGAATTGCTGTTTTAGGGTTAAACCCTCATGCAGGAGATAATGGTCTTTTAGGAGAAGAAGAGAGTCAGTTCATTATTCCCGCGGTTAAGGAAGCGATAGAAGCAGGGGTTTATGCTTTTGGTCCCTATCCTGCAGATGGGTTTTTTGGTACTGAAGAATTCCGCAAGTTTGACGCAGTTTTGGCAATGTACCACGACCAAGGTTTGGTACCATTTAAGCTTTTGGGCTTCGAAGACGGGGTGAATTATACCGCCGGACTGTCTTTCGTACGTACCTCCCCCGACCATGGAACGGCATATGCCATTGCGGGCCAGGGATCGGCTATTGAAGCAAGCCTTCGAAACGCTATCTATCTCGCGATAGACTTGCATAAACGCAGAAAACAGATTGCTGATATGAGTGAAAACCCATTGAGGTTCAGTCCACTAAGAAGAGAACGATTTAGAATGGACTTCTAACCAGAGACTTTTCGCCACTTAAAAGTGAGTAACGCCAGTTAAGGGGTAAAAACTACCATTGAAAGAATGATGCTGTTTTTTCGTCATTATAATGAGGTATTTTGATAATTGAATTCCTTATGATAAGTCCCCAACTACAATCTCAAGCCTCCAAATCTATCCATGTATTGATCGTGGATGATTCCCGTTTAATACGGAGTTTACTTCGTGTTGTCTTAGAACAAGATTACCAAGTAAGTGAGGCGAAGAATGGAAGAGAAGGACTAAAAATGGCCATGGAAAACAAGCCGGATTTAATCATCACCGATTTGATGATGCCCGAGTTAAATGGCTATCAAATGGTGAGTGCCATTCGCGAAAGTGCAGCCATTGCGCACCTCCCAACCATCATGCTTACCACAATCGATACGGAGTTCAATGAATTAGAAGGGTATCGCCTTGGTGTGGATGCGTATTTATTAAAACCATTCACAAAGGAACAGTTAATTGTACGCGTCGATAATTTATTGCGGAATAGGGCTTTGGCGTATAATTCAGGTTACGGACAAACCGAAGCAGGCATTCGCGGTCTTGATGGTGAAAAATCTTTTGATGAGCGTGTAGAAAATTTCTTGAGCGCGGAATTATCCAATCCCCATTTGAAAGTGAAACATTTGGCTGATTTTCTGTCGATGAGTGTCTCAACATTCGAACGCCGCATTAAAGAGCGTCACAATACAACCCCGAAACTGTTCATTCGTGAATACCGTTTGGAACATGCTATCAATCTTTTGAGAGCACGTAGCAATAATGTAAGCGGTGTGGCTAGAACTTGTGGCTTTGATAATATCTCCTACTTTTCATTGTGCTTTAGAGAGAAGTTTGGAATGAGCCCTTCTGAAGTTTTGCATTCCGACACGCACTTAGTTGTAGAATAAGACAATATATTTCCCCTTAATTATTGTATAAAAAAAGCCGAATAGAAATATTCGGCTTTTGTTTTTAGTATTAGTTGATGTTAGCGCACCACCTTAATTTGTTGGCTTTCCTCGCCTACTTGTGCTTTGACAATGTACAAGCCAGAATTTTGGAGGCTTGTAAGTGCTATAGATTGAATTCCGCTGCGTTCGACAGTCGTGCTTTCCAAAAGCTGTCCATTGATAGCATAAACGCTTACTTCGATGACATTTCCTTGAACACCAGCATCAATTTGTACGGAAGAATAATCTTGGAAAAGACGGAAGCTTGCTGTTTCAGGAAGAAAGGATAATCCTGTAGTTGGGTTTCTTTTAAGATGGATAACAAAGCGTAAATCGGAGCTTGCATCGTTGGTAAAAAGATAGTCGCCATCTTTAAATGAATGGGTTTTACCTAGGAGCTTGTCTTCGAGGTCAACGGTCCATTCATCTCCTAGTTCAGTCATATTGAAAGCAATTCGGGCTGGCCCTTTTGTGGCACTCTTATAGCTTAGTGGTACAGTATATGAATCGAATCCGGTTGGCAAAGCATTAATAGCTGCTCTACTTTCTCCGATAAGAGTAGAAAGGGCCGGAGCACCATTCATTCCGTCAAGCTTATAGGCGTCACCTTGGTTATCGAAGCCTACAGTAGCATCATTCTTAAGGTAGATGACACATTGATCCCACTTGTTGTCCGCATCAAAAACATCGAGACGAAGCAAATCGTATGACTTTTTCAGTAAGGTTGCTACATTGCTTGTGCTGGTAGTACGCTCGCTATTGGTTAAAGTGACGGTTTGATCTGTTCCTGATTTTACCCAGAATCCAACATAAGGACTTAAATTTTTGATGGTTCCAGCGCTTCCTGAATTATTATAATTAACGATAGTGACACCGGAGTTACTATACACTTGGTATTGATCATTGATATAATCATACGCATGAATGGCTTTGTAGGATGGGATAAAGTTTCCGCTTGCCAATAAAGCAGTAATGTTCAAATTACTTGCATAGGGGTTTGGTATGAAATTCCAGCCTGTCGCATCGACACCTGAGCTTGCAGGGTCAATATAGCTATAGAGGTTAAAGGATTGATCTCCTGTAGTATATGTTCCTGTCATGCTCAGTGTTCCGGCAAAATCATGCATGCCGCTACTGCTATTGTTGGCATAGATAAGGAATGCACTGCTTTGATTGTCTGTGGTGCTGGCAGCAATCCAGCCATTATTATTTCCTGTCGACGCATTTTGTGTGGCATCCCAGCGGTAAGTATTGATTTGATTTGTAGGTGTATGTCCGCTATACAATCGGTTTATTCCACTAAGGTTCGCAATGGTTCCAGTCAATGGCAAAGCGATAGGTCGCCATCCTGCATTGGTATTGGATGAGCCCTTTTGCATGGTGATGTTTCCTGTTATGGTTCCAGATGTTCCTGGGGCAATTTGGGCGTAGCTTGTTGAACTGCTTGAAGTCAATGTTAAGTTTCCTCCTGATGCGAGGGTTCCAGCAGTCGGCGTTACGATACCATCTACTTGTGTTCCACTTGCTAGGGTAATGGTTCCCGAAGTATTTATGGTAATCGCGTTAAATGAGTTTGAAGTTCCAGAAGTTGTTTGATCAACATAAACAGATCCAGTTGAGGTTCCTGTAAAGTTCAAGCTGGCTGAACCATCTGATGTGATATAGTTACTGGCACTCATGCCTGAGATAGATGAGGAAATGTTTAGCGTGTCTCCAAGAGCCAAAGTACCGTTGGTCATGTTGAGTGTGGTGGTAGTTAGATTGCCTTGCGCAGTGAGTGTGGCGTTGCCAGAAAAGGAGATGCCAGAATAGGTTGCGCCATTTGCTATTGAAGTGTTGGTAGATACAACAAGCGCTGGGATTGAAATGGCGGAACTTCCCGCGGTGGTTCCCGTATTTATAAAAGTAGCACCCGAAACAATCGTAGTCGTACCATTATTGGTGAGAAGTCCAGAATTATTTAGCGTTCCACCTGAGTTCACGCTTAATGTTCCATTTGATTCAATTGTGGCATTCGCCGTGTTATTTAATGTGCCGGCAACGATGAGTTGTCCATCACTTACATTTAAGGTCCCGTTATTAATTAACAGCCCTCCGATTGATATATCGATTTGTGATTGACTATTCCCTAACGATATTATGCCATTATTATAGACTGTCCCAGTTACGCTAAGATCTTTGCTCGATTGAAAGTCTAAAGTTACGCCTTCTGCTATATAGACAGTTCCTTCAGCGGTCATGTTGGTGTTGGTAGTACTTGCTTTGTTAATGTACCAAGTACTTCCTGATGCCAAAGCTGCACCAGAGCTGAGCCAAGTGGTGTTTGCGCTATCATACCAGTTTTCTATTCTATCAATCTCTAGCTGTTTTGCTGCCGGCTTAACGGAGCCATTGGAACCAATAAAATAGTATGTTCCCGCTTTGCTTGATTGGCCAAGCGCCAATAAGCAGAATATGAAAAGAATAAATGCTCCCCGCAGGTGATTCAATTTTTTAGAAGTTAGATTCATCAATTTTTATATATTTTCAAATTGGATTCTTCTTTATGCCAAAATCACGCGTCAAAGTGTTGATATCCGAATTCTTGATGTGAGAGGCGGCATTATTATTTGAAGGGCTATATTCTAGTTACTTGCCAGATTGACGTAGCCGGATACCGGTTCATAACGGGAAGCAATCCCTATATGGCAAGGCATCTCATTTATATAAACCGTCTCATGTTGGTTTGTCAAAGACGTAACGTCAATCCCGGTTATATGCCATTGTCCCTTACCAGCGGTCACGCGGCTAATGAATCATCTGATGCCATTCTTAAACCCTACGCTTCGATATGGGTCATAGAAATTTGCTTTGATTAAGGGTCGTGTTAAAATTGGAGTTCTTCATTTTATTGGATTCTAATGCTGTTTGAGCAGCAAGAGTTGGAGTCATGGCGTTGAGTTAAATCCTCTCGGGTTTAAATTGTTGAAATAATTCCTTTAGTTTTCGGGACTTTACGGGAGACTTGAGAAAGGAATGTGGATAATCGTTTTCAAATTCAATTCTTTGACCTAACTTTGCGCCCTTGTTCAAAAAGAGCCATGATGAAGGCATTTGCGGAGGATGGTATAGAAATAGGGAAATTAACAGATGGAGCTCATACACTGAGTTGGCATCTCGACGCCCGATTTTTTGAGGCTTTTGAAGGAAGTTTAATCAAAGATGGAAGCATAGATGCTACCTTAAACCTCGAAAGAGCAGAAGGTGTGTTTAGGTCGACTTTGGTGGTGAAGGGAGAGGTGAAAACGTCTTGCGATAACTGCCTAGAGGAAATTCCAATGACGATACAAAACGACCTCGATTTCGTGATAAAACTGACGGAAGTTCCGGCAGAAGATGACACAGACAATGAAGTATTCTATGTACAAGACAACGATCCTCGTTTTTTTGTATCACAGCATATTTATGATTTAGTTCATCTTGGCCTACCGCTCCGAAAGACCTGTGAAGCCCCTGGAAATACCAAATGGTGTAACCAAGAATTACTTGACAAAATGCACGATGATGAACAGAATGATGACGAGGACGGCAACGACCCTCGTTGGGATAAATTAAAAGACTTGTTTAAATAGAATAAAATGGCACATCCTAAACGAAAAATCTCGAAAACGAGAAGAGACAAGAGACGTACTCACCACAAAATTGGTGAAAAAGCGTTGTTTGTTGACCCAAACACGGGTGATATCTCTCAGTACCACAGGGTGAATCTTGAAACCGGCATGTATAAAGGGATCAAGGTAATGAAAGGTACTAACGAAGAATAAGCCTACCGAATGCGGTTAGGATTAGATATTATGGGTGGGGACTTTGCTCCCCTCGAAGCACTCAAGGGATCTCTTCATGCTCAACAGAACATTGAAGGCATCTCAATCGTGTTTTTTGGTGATAAGGATATTGTTGAACCACTTGCCAAGCAAGAGGGTCTCGATATTTCTGGATTTGAATTCGTTCATTGTCCTGAAGTCATTGGAATGGGAGAGCACCCAACCAAAGCACTCACTCAGAAAAGAGAGTCGAGTATTGCTGTTGGTTTTCAACATCTAAAAGAAAAGAAGATTGACGCCTTCGTAGGAGCCGGTAATACTGGCGCCATGATGGTTGGGGCAATGTTCAGCGTGAAGCAGGTGGAAGGAGTTTTCCGTCCAGTTATCACCTCTATTTTGCCTAAGGCAGAAGGAGGGCTTGGCGTATTATTAGACGTTGGAGCCAATGCCGATTGCAAACCGGATGTCCTCTACCAATTTGCGGTATTGGGCTCTCATTATTGCAAATACGTCATGAAGATTGATAATCCACGTGTTGGGTTATTGAACATTGGAACAGAAAGAGAAAAAGGGAACTTGGTAACACAAGCTGCCCATAACCTCATGGCCGAAACCACCGATTTTAATTTTATCGGGAATGTAGAAGGTCGCGATCTTTTTGTGGATAATGTCGACGTGGTAGTATGCGATGGCTTTACAGGCAATATTGTGTTGAAAGCCTGTGAGTCGATGTATTACCTTCTCAAAAAACGTCAGGTTCAAGATGAATTTCTTGACCGATTTAATTATGAAAGCTATGGTGGCTCACCAATCTTGGGAGTTAACGGAGCCGTAATTATTGGTCATGGAATTTCTAGAGCCGTAAGTTTTGAGAGCATGATTCGTCTGGCTAAAGAAACGGTCGAGTCAGGTTTAATTGATAAAATTAAATCATCGTTTTAAATTGGCCGAAATGAAACCCATGAATAAAGTTCGCGCAGCCATTACAGCCGTTGGAGGATATGTTCCACCGGATTTGATTACCAATGCAGACTTAGAGAAGATGGTAGATACCAGCGACGAGTGGATTACCTCGCGCACTGGAATCAAAGAACGCCATATTCTGAAGGGTGAAGGCAAAGGGACCTCGGACATGATGTACCAGGCTGTCATGGAAATGATGGAGAAGAATAATATCGATCCTCTGGAAATTGATTTTATTGTATGCTCAACCATTACAGGCGATTTGGTTTTTCCTGCCACCGCGAATATTCTTGCTGATAAAATTGGCGCTAAAAACGCTTGGGGCTTTGACCTTTCCGCTGCCTGTTCAGGTTTCTTATATGGAATGGAAGTGGCCTCTAAAATGGTCGAGTCTGGCAAATACAAAAAAGTACTTCTTGTTGGTGGCGATAAAATGTCGTCTATCATCGACTATACCGACCGCAATACCTGCATCATCTTCGGCGACGGGGTGGGATGTGTATTATTAGAGCCGGATGAAGAAGGATACGGTGTGCAAGATTCAATCTTACATTCAGATGGTTCTGGCCGACTCTATTTGCATCAAAAAGCAGGAGGCTCAGCCAATCCGCCAACTCACGAAACCATCGATGCTCGCGAGCATTATGTGTATCAAGAAGGAAAAACCGTATTTAAGTTTGCAGTAACGAACATGGCGGAAGTAACAGCAAACGTACTCGCACGTAATAATATGACTGGCGAAGACGTAAACTGGCTCATCGCGCATCAGGCGAATCTTCGGATTATTGATGCTACTGCACAACGAATTAATCTGCCCGAAGAAAAGGTTTTGGTGAATATCCATCGCTACGGGAATACAACGAACGGCACCCTTCCACTGTTGTTGTCTGATTTTGAGTCGAAATTTAAAAAAGGAGATAATCTGATTCTTTCTACCTTCGGTGGTGGCTTTACTTGGGGCGCTATGTGGCTCAAGTGGGCGTATGACCCAAAGTAAGAAGCCCTTTTTTGCAAAGAATTTTTACCTTTGATTTGTACCCTCTTGCATTACGTCAGGAAATAAACCTAGAAACAATATGGACTTAAAGGAAATACAAACGTTGATCAAGTTCATCTCCGAGTCTGGAGTTGACGAAGTAGATATCGAGAAAAAAGATTTCAAGCTATCGATCCGCAAGGCAGCCCCTGTTGTTCAGGCCGCTCCACAGCAAATTGTTCAAGCAAGCATTCCTGCTTCTGCACCAGTAGCAGCTCAGCCGGTTACTAAGGCTGCAGAACCCGCGGCGCCTGCACCTGCAGCTGACGACAATTTGATCACCATCAACTCACCGATGATTGGTACTTTCTACCGTTCTTCATCCCCTGATAAACCTACATTTGTAAATGTAGGAGATGAAATCAAAGCCGGATCAGTGGTCTGCATCGTTGAAGCGATGAAGCTCTTTAACGAAATTGAATCAGAAGTATCTGGTAAAATCGTGAAGATCTTGGTTGATAATGCTACACCAGTAGAGTACGACCAACCTTTGTTCCTGGTGGAACCCAACTAATTGGCCCACGGGCTTTTCAGCACCTAATCGAGAACAATGTTTAAGAAAATTTTAATTGCCAACCGTGGCGAAATAGCACTGCGCGTGATCCGTACTTGTAAAGAGATGGGGATTAAAACGGTTGCTGTTTATTCAACTGCGGATAAAGAAAGTTTGCATGTAAAATTTGCTGACGAGGCGGTATGCATCGGCCCACCGCCTAGTTCACTTTCTTACCTCAGCATGGCAAGCATCATCGCTGCCGCTGAAATTACCAATGCAGACGCCATCCACCCTGGATATGGATTCCTTTCTGAGAATGCCAAGTTCTCCAAAGTATGCCGCGATCATGGTATCAAGTTCATCGGAGCTTCGCCAGAAATGATCAACTCCATGGGCGATAAATCCAATGCCAAAGACAGCATGAAAAAGGCCGGAGTACCTTGTATTCCTGGTTCGGATGGATTGTTGAAAGACGCAGCAGAAGGAAGAAAGCTTGCCAAAGACATTGGTTATCCCGTTATCATCAAGGCAACTGCCGGTGGTGGTGGACGAGGAATGCGTATCATCTGGAAGGATGAAGACTTTGTAGGGCATTGGGATTCCGCTCGCCAAGAATCATTGGCAGCCTTCGGGAACGACGGAATCTATATGGAGAAATATATCGAAGAACCTCGCCATATTGAAATCCAGATTGCTGGAGACCAATACGGAAAAGTTGTTCACCTCAGTGAACGTGATTGCTCTATCCAACGCCGTCACCAAAAATTAGTCGAGGAGGCTCCTTCGCCATTTGTAGACCAAGAACTTCGTGTGAAAATGGGAGATGCAGCTGTTGCAGCTGGTGTTTCTATTGGATATGAAGGAGTAGGTACGGTGGAATTTTTGGTCGATAAACACAAGAATTTCTACTTCATGGAAATGAATACCCGTATACAGGTGGAACATCCTGTTACCGAGGAAATTATCTTTCATGACCTTATCAAAGAACAAATTTTGTTGGCTGCCGGTGTGCCGATCTCAGGGCAAAATTATTTCCCACAACGTCATGCCATGGAATGCCGAATCAATGCAGAAGATCCATACAAAAACTTCGCTCCAAGTCCGGGAAAAATAACGGTGCTGCATAAGCCAGGCGGACTTGGCGTTCGTGTTGATTCACATATCTATGCGGGCTATACCATTCCACCAAACTACGATTCGATGATTGCTAAGCTCATTGTGGCTGCCGCAACTCGCGAAGAATGTATTTTAAAAATGGAAAGAGCCTTGAGCGAATTTGTGATTGAAGGTATCAAAACAACTATCCCGCTTCACCTGAAGCTGATGGCCAACGAAGAGTTTCGTGCAGGAAACTTTACCACAGCCTTTATGAACGACTTCGACATCAATAAGTAAGGTTAAATAATTTAAAAAATAAAGCTCAGGAGCATTGCTTCTGAGCTTTTTTCATGAAGGGGTTTTCGGCTAGGGAAAGATTGAGTGTTTAGTTGAACCTGCTTGAAATACATGACGAACAATTTTAATGTTTTGTATTAATCAAATGATTAAATTAGGTTTGTAGTGAATTTGTAACGATGAGAAATGCCCATGACAAAAGTTGAGAATTTGGATGCAAATACTGAGTCGAAGATAAAAGCTGCGGCAAAGCGGGTATTCCATAATAAGGGATACGCTGCAACACGCACGCGTGATATTGCCGAAGAATCTGGAATCAACTTGGCCCTACTCAATTATTATTTTAGGAGCAAAAAGAAGCTTTTCGATATCATCATGTTCGAAACAATGGGCGGCTTTATGCAGAATATGGGTTTGGTTTTTAATGATGAACACACCACTTTGCAAAGAAAAGTGGAGCTGATTGCCGAAAACTATATCAATATGTTTGTGGAAGAACCGCAGGTACCGCTATTTATTTTGAGTGAAATGAGGAACGATGTGGATGGACTATTAGAACGTATACCCATTCGTGATTTGCTCATGAACTCGGTTTTTATTCGGCAGATACATCAAGAAATAAAGGAAGGGCGAATGATTGAAGTAAACCCTCTGCATTTTCTTATGAATTTGCTTTCACTGGTTATTTTTCCCTTCGCTGGGAGTCCTATGATCTCTAAAATTGCGCATCTCAGTGACAAAGAACGAGAAGCCTTGATGATAGAAAGAAAGAGACTCATTCCGATTTGGATCAATGCCATGTTCTTAAAGGTTTAATGCCTTTTTTTTGACTAAAAGTTAATCATTTGTATAAATCATATTTATAAAACACATGAATAAGAAACTGATCATACTAACAGTGCTGGCTACACTGGGCATGACACAAGCAAAGTCGCAAGGCCTTTCGCTCGATAGCTGCCAAGAGAAAGCCAAACGTGCATATCCTTTGGTGCATAAATATGACCTGCTCGAGAAATCGAAAGAGTATTCATTATCCAACGTGCAAAAAGGGTATTTGCCGCAACTAAGCATTTCAGGCTATTCGACCTACCAATCCCAGGTGTTTTCCCTTCCCTTTCAAATTCCAGGAAGTACGATTGAACCAATTCGGCAAGATCAGCATCGTTTGTATGGCGAAGTTGTTCAGCCCATCACCGATTTATTTCTTCTAAAGAATCAAAAGGAAAATATAAAAATAGGCAATGAGCTGGAGAAGCAAAAAGTGAATGTTGAGATGTACCAAATTCGGGATCGAATCAACCAAATCTATTTTGGGATTCTTTTTATCGATGCACAATTAATCCAGACAGAGTTATTAAAAAAAGACCTCCAAGCGGGCCTTGCTAAAACAAATACAGCCATAGAAAATGGAATAGCCATACAGGCCAGCGCCGATATTTTGAAAGTTGAATTGCTCAAAGTGAATCAGCGCGTAATAGAATTAAAAGCCAATCGGAAGGGATTTATTGATATGCTTGCCTTATTCATTAATGAGCCGATAAATGAAAATACCGAGTTTGAAATGCCCGCCATACAAATTCAAACGACAGCAATCAACCGCCCAGAATTAAAGCTTTTTGATGTTCAACATAGGTCATTGGGTGTTCAAAACACCCTCGTCGCCAATAAAACCTATCCTCGTGTAAGTGCCTTTTTTCAAGGTGGAGTCGGAGCTCCAGGATTGAATATGCTCAATAATGAACCGTCGGCATATTACATCACGGGCGTGAGAATGAACTGGAATATTTCATCCCTCTATACCAATAAAAAGGAAAGAAAGATGATTCAAATTAATCAGCAAAGTTTGGGCATTCAACGCGAAGCATTTCTGTTTAATACCCAACTTGCTTTGAAGCAACAAAGTGCAGAAATACAGAAAATGGAGGCGCTTGTTGATTCTGATGACGAAATCATTTCAATGCGAATGACCATTAAAAACAGTACAAAAAATCAATTGGAAAATGGCACTGCTACAGCAAATGATTACCTCATACAGGTGAATGCCGAAGATCAAGCAAGACAAACACAAATCATGCATCGAATTCAATTGCTGCAGGCACAATACAAACATCAAACAATACGCGGAACAAATTAGTCTTAACTACTCAATCAAAGAAAATTGAAAACAGCACATACAGTATCACTCGTTTTATTCGCTTCACTTTTGGTTTCTTCTTGTCAGAAATTCGCCAATGACTTTGATGCAACTGGAACCTTCGAAGCAAAAGAAATCATTATCTCTGCCGAGGCGTCTGGCATCATCAAGGAATTGAAGATTGAAGAGGGTCAAACCTTGACTCAGAATATGGAAATTGGCTATATCGATAGCATCCAGCTGCACCTCAAGAGAAAACAACTCTCGGCACAATATCATGCCCTGCTCAGCAAACAGCCCAATGTGGCCGTGCAACTTGCCGCTCTCGAATCGCAGCTTGGTACTGCACAGAAGGAAAAAGAACGTATTAAAAGACTCGTAGAAGGTGAGGCGGTTCCAAAAAAACAGCTCGACGATATTAATGCTTCTATTGATATATTGAAAAATCAGATTCAAGCACAGAGATCTACCCTGCAGATTACCCGCGGAGGAATAAGCAATGATGCGGACCCTCTGCTTATTCAAATGGAACAAATCGATGATCAATTGGCAAAATGTAAAATCATCAATCCAATTAAAGGGACAGTGCTCGCCCAGTATGCCCACGAAAATGAGATGACCGGCACAGGGAAACCTCTCTACAAAATCGCCGACTTATCAACCATGATTCTACGGGTATTTATATCCGGGAATCAACTCGCGAACGTAAAGCTAAACCAAAAAGTTAAAGTGAAAACGGATGATGGAAACGGAGGGTTTAAAGAAGTAGAAGGGATAATTACCTGGATCAATGACAAAGCAGAGTTTACCCCCAAGACCATACAAACCAAAGATGAAAGAGCCAATTTGGTGTATGCCGTCAAGGTAAATGTAGTGAATGATGGATTCTATAAAATTGGCATGTACGGCGAGATAAAATTCCAATAAACATGGTGGAAGTCAGTCTACAAAACATTCGAAAAACCTATGAGGATGGTGCTGTAACGGCACTCAATGACGTCTCTTTTTCTGTGAATAAGGGGGAACTTTTTGGATTAATCGGTCCGGATGGCGCAGGAAAAACCAGTCTTTTTCGCATTCTCACGACTCTTCTCATCCCAAATGGAGGTACAGCGACTGTTTTCGGCTGCGATGTGGTTAATGACTATAAAACCATTCGAAAACATTTAGGCTATATGCCTGGAAAATTCTCGCTTTATCAAGACCTGACCGTGGAAGAGAATTTAAGCTTCTTCGCAATGGTTTTTGGCACCACCATCCAAGAGAACTACGAGCTAATCAAGGATATTTATGTGCAATTAGAACCCTTCAAAAATCGACGCGCTGGGAAATTATCAGGTGGAATGAAGCAGAAACTCGCCCTTTGTTGTGCCTTGATTCATAAACCAAAAGTGCTTTTACTCGATGAGCCTACCACTGGAGTTGATGCTGTGTCGCGTAAGGAATTCTGGGAAATGCTCAAAAGACTGAAAGAACAAGAGATTACTATTCTCGTTTCTACTCCATATATGGATGAGGCAACACTTTGTGAGCGAATAGCCTTGATTCAGGAAGGCCATATCTTGTCAATAGATACCCCTAATAATATCATACAACACTATCCGAAGGCACTTTTTGCAATTAAGTCGGACGACATGATTGCCTTGCTGGATGATTTAAGAAAGAGCGATCTAATCGACAGCTGCTTTGCCTTTGGCGACTACCACCATGTAAGCTTCAAAGAATCAAATATTGAAGGGATGAAAGAACAAATAACGAGCGATTTGCAGGAAACACATAGTGGACTGGAAGTAAAGAGGATAACGCCAAGTATTGAAGATTGTTTTATCAATTTGATGAACTAATATGGAGCGGGAAAAAGTAATTACGACCAACAAGCTCACGAAAAAATTTGGCGACTTTATCGCGACGAATGAGATCAGCTTTGATGTATACAAAGGCGAAATTTTCGGCTTCCTCGGTGCAAATGGCGCAGGAAAAACGACAGCCATGCGGATGTTATGTGGACTCTCAATTCCCTCATCTGGAGAAGCCAAGATAGCAGGCTACGATGTCTATAAGGAAACGGAGAAGATTAAGCAGAATATCGGCTATATGAGTCAGAAATTTTCCTTATACGAGGACCTCACCGTTCTTGAAAACATTCGCTTTTTCGGAGGCGTCTATGGCTTGAGCAATAAAGCATTGAAGTCAAAGATCGAAGAACTGATTGATACCTTGGGAATGGCTTCGGAAGCGAAAAAACTGGTGGGCAGTCTGCCACTTGGATGGAAACAGAAACTCGCCTTTTCGGTCGCGATCATCCATGACCCCAAAATCGTTTTTCTGGATGAGCCAACAGGGGGTGTTGATCCGGTAACGAGGAGGCAGTTTTGGGATTTAATCTACAAAGCCTCTTCCGAAGGCATTACCGTATTTGTAACCACCCATTATATGGATGAGGCTGAATATTGTCACCGTATCTCAATGATGGTTGATGGGGAGATGAAGGCGCTCGATACCCCAGCAAATTTGAAAAAGCAATTTAATGCCGGCTCAATGGATGATGTATTCTTTGAATTAGCGCGAGGTGCAAAACGTAAAGCGGATTAAGCATGAAACAGTTTAACATATTTGTCCGCAAAGAATTCTTCCATGTATTTCGGGACCCGAAAACTTTACTCCTGCTCTTTGGGATGCCCATTGTTCAGATTGTCCTATTTGGGTTTGCGCTGACCAATGAGATTAAAAACTCCAAGATTGTGGTATGCGATTATTCGAAAGACCTCGCTTCTCAACGTATCATCGAAAAGCTTGACGCCACCAAGACGTTTAAAATTGAACGAAGCCTGCTTAGCTATAAGGAAATTGAAGAATCCTTTCAGTCGGGCAAGGTTAAGCTGGCCATTATTTTTCCGAGTAATTTCACCAGTGAGCTGGCACATCAGCAAGAAGCACATATCCAAATTATTGCCGATGCCTCCGACCCAAACACAGCCAATACGCTCACAAATTATGCGCGGAACATCATCATGAACTACAAAAAGGAACAGGACGCGAATAGGCAGATGCCCCTGCAAATCAATACGGAGGTAAGGATGATCTATAATCCCGAACTCAAAGGAGCGACCAACTTCGTGCCTGGCGTTATGGCTTTGGTGCTATTGCTGGTTTGTGTGCTCATGACCTCTGTGTCAATCGTTAAGGAGAAAGAGACGGGAACCATGGAAGTATTGCTCGTATCGCCCATCAACCCACTTCTGGTTATTGTTGCGAAGGCCGTACCTTATTTCTTTCTATCACTCTTAAACCTTACCGTAATTTTGATTCTCAGCATCACCTTGATGGATATGCCCATGAATGGAAGTTTCGTGCTGCTCTATTTTGCAAGCTCTCTTCTCATTCTTACCGCGCTTTCCTTAGGTTTGCTCATTTCTAATTCCACCAATTCGCAACAAGCGGCCATGCTTTTCTCACTTATGGGCATGTTGGTGCCTACCTTATTGTTTACTGGCTTTCTCTTCCCCCTAGAAAACATGCCACTTCCATTGCAAGTGGTTGCGAATATCGTCCCGTCAAAATGGTACTATATCATCGTAAAATCGGTGATGATAAAGGGACTAGGATTTATGGCCATTTGGAAGGAAATGCTCATTCTGCTTGGCATGACACTGGGCCTTTTAGTCATTAGTTTCAAACGTTTTAAAATCCGCCTAGCATGAGAACATTGAGGTTTTTATTGCAAAAAGAGTTTCGTCAGATTTTTCGCAATACCACGATTCTAAAGATGATCATCGCCATGCCCATTATCCAGCTATTGGTGATGCCTTTGGCGGCCGACTTCGAATTCAAGAATATCACTATTTCGGTGATTGACCATGACCGCAGTACCTATTCAAAGCAGCTCACCGATAAAATTGTCGCTTCGGGATATTTCCTGCTCGACACGTATGGAAGCTCCTATGATGAAGCCTTTGAGCAGTTTCAGCAGGATAAGGCCGACCTGATTATTGAAATACCCAATCACTTTGAGGCCGACTTAATTCGGGAGAATAAAAACAGCCTCTTTTTGGCAGTCAATGCAATCAATGGAACAAAGGCAGCGGTGGGGAGTGCCTACCTCAATCAGATCATTGGCGATTTTAATGCGGATATCCGACTTAAGTGGAGCAATTCAAGTATTCGGTCCACAGGAGCAGGAATACAGGTTGACAGTTTGAATTGGTATAACCCCTCATTGAATTACCAGTTCTTTATGGTTCCGGGAATTCTTGTTCTCCTTGTTACCATGATTGGGGCTTATATGTGTGCCTTGAACATTGTGAAGGAGAAAGAAGTTGGCACCATCGAGCAGATTAATGTAACGCCCATAAAAAAGGTGCACTTCATTCTTGGCAAGCTGATTCCATTTTGGGTAATTGGGATTTTTGTCTTTACCCTCGGCTTATTCGGAATAGCACAACTGGTATACGGTATTGTGTCAGCAGGTTCACTCTTTGTGCTGTATAGCTTTTTATCCATCTATCTTATTGCCATACTTGGAATCGGTTTACTAATTTCCACCTATTCCAATAATCAGCAGCAAGCCATGTCGGTGGCTTTCTTTTTTATGATGATTTTTATGCTGATGAGTGGTTTGTTCACCTCCGTTGAAAGTATGCCAGAATGGGCGAGATGGATAGCGGCACTCAATCCAGTCACCTATTTTATTGATGTCGTTCGCTTGGTGGTGCTCAAAGGAAGCGGATTTAAAGACATCCAAAGCCAATTTATTATCATGACTTGCATGGCCATATTTTTTAACGCTTGGGCGGTTCTGAATTACCGAAAAACTTCCTAGAGGATGAGCCCCCCTTTCTATGACTATGAGGCAAAGAATGTAAGTAACCTAATCCCATTATTAGGACGGTGAGGGAAGCTTCTTAATTGAAAGATATCCTTGTGATTCAGGGCTATGCCAATTCTCTTAGAAGCAAAAAATCCCCGCCAAATTGACGAGGATTTTAAAATATCGTTTTCTAAGACGAGGCTTAGAATCTTCTGTTTTTCATTCTTGGGTGGTTCCAGTAGCGACGTTTGGTGAAGGTATGTGTAATCCCTAAAGTCAAAGCGAAGTTGCCAGAGTTTTTCAGTGTTGGGTAGCTAATTTTTTCGTTTCCTTCTGCATCAATAAAATCATTACGGAGGGCTTTATCATTGATGTTCAAGAAATTCATGGAATAGCGGGCATCCAAATAGAAATGGGTTTTTTTGCTCGCTTTCCATTTGATATTACCACCAACGGCTGCACTAATATCGAGGGCTTTCAATCCGCCTTGCGTTTTTCCTGAATATACTTTTTTCACACTAGACTCTGGCTCAGAAGCTCCGGCTGGTGTATAGGTTACGGTTTGCGAGTAATTAGCACGTGGAATTAAGAGGTAATTTATTACCGGGCCTAAATAAAACTCGAAGAAAAGGGGCTTGCCTGATCCTTCATGCGGATACAAGGGCTTAGGATTGGTCAATTGCATTCTCACTTTG
Source organism: uncultured Burkholderiales bacterium (assembly GCA_964620355.1). GTDB lineage: Bacteria > Bacteroidota > Bacteroidia > UBA8524 > UBA8524 > UBA8524. Next base: position 38,263 of record CAZUIT010000023.1, read on the forward strand.
AAGAGTAAAGGCAGTTGAACGTAGTTTAAATCCAAGTTGTTTACGGTTTGATACACCGTTAACCCTGCACCAAAATTATCGCCATAGGCTGAGTCAATCGACATAATGCCACCTTTTTGAGTGAAAGCGATTTCCGGTTGAAAATAGATGTATTTTGACAAAGGAAGTTCGCAGGTAACCCCAAAAGTTAGTCGGCGAATGCTTTGAAAGCTTGGTTGCAAATCATACGGGTCGGTATTGGTTTTCCAGTCATTCAATTGGATACCGGCAGTGTTCATTCCACCATACACACCAAAGAATGCTTGGGCGTTTGCTTGATAGCTGAATAAAAATCCCATCACTATTACGAGGGAGTATTTAAGGAGTGATTTCATCTGGCTCTATTTATAGTAATTTCCAAATCTAACGGAAAATAGTGAATTGTGAGAAACTCACCATAGAATTCTCTACGAGTGAAAGGTTTTTCCGTCGACTTTTAGTTTGTCGTTATCGAGATGACGAGTCGCATCACGGGTGGTTTTTTTCTCCATATTCTTGACAAATGCTTCGGTCAAATCCACGCCGGTTTGGTTAGCGAGGCATATCAGAACCCAGAGAATATCGGCCATTTCATCGCCTAGATCGGCATCGGCTTCTTTGTTCTTGAAGCTTTGGTCGCCGTATTTGCGGGCCATAAGACGGGCGAGCTCTCCCACCTCTTCCATCAGAATGGCGGTATTGGTCAGTTCCGAAAAATAGCGGACTCCGACCGTCTTTATCCATTGATCAACTTGCTCTTGGGCATTTTTAAGGCTGATGCTTTCCATGTCATTGTCTATTTTTGCCCCACAAATCACGGAATTTTGAATAGAACTAGCCTCATAAACGAGATTCGAGCGAAAAAGAGTTTCCTCTGCGTAGGTCTCGACAGCGATACCCGAAAGATGCCCGAAGGAGTCAGTCAGGATGCACAAGGACTTATCGACTTTAATAAAGCCATCATTGAAGCCACCGCAGATTACGCTGTTTCATATAAAATCAATACCGCCTTTTATGAAACCCTCGGAGCCAAAGGTTGGGACGTGATGGAAAAAACCCTGGAGTTCATTCCAAATAACATCTTTACCATTGCAGATGCCAAACGCGGCGACATTGGAAATACCTCGTCGATGTACGCTCGGGCCTTCTTTGAAACGCTCAATTACGATTCCATCACCATCAACCCCTATATGGGCCGCGATTCAGTGGGTCCATTCCTCGAGTTTGAGGGAAAATGGAGCATCCTCCTCGCCTTGACTTCTAATCCAGGTTCTCAAGATTTCCAAACCCTCAAAATAGGGGATGCTCAAGTCTTTGAAGAAGTATTGCGCAAAAGTTCCGCGTGGGGCACTGAAGAAAATATGATGTATGTTGTGGGTGCAACGCGTGCTGAAGAATTGTCAAGGATCCGTCAAATTATTCCCAATCATTTTCTCCTCGTTCCTGGAGTTGGTGCCCAAGGAGGCAGCCTCGAGCAAGTCGTAAAATACGGAGCCAACAAAGACATCGGACTGCTTATTAATGCATCTCGTAGCATTATTTATGCTTCTTCAGGAAAAGATTTCGCGGAAGCTGCAAATCGGGAAGCGGCGAAGATGCAAGGGGAGATGGCACGGTTTACCTAATTTATGATTTATGAATTATGATTTGCGAATTGTGTCCCGAGAGCTAACGGGATGTGATTTAATTTTGGCGCCTTTATTCTGGCGAAAGCAATACCCTCCGCGCCTTTGTCTGCGCCCGCCGACTGCGTAGGCAATGGCTGACGTAGGAAGCGAAGGTCTAAGCGATTAGCGTAGGTGGGGCCTTCCGCGTCCTTTTTTATGCCGCGACGACATCATGAAGGGAAAATAAATCCTGTTTTCGCAAATGATGAGGGGTGAGGAGATGAGGGGATGAGGAGAAAAAAACTGCGCCTTTATTCTGGCGAAAGCAACACCCTCTGCGGCTCCGCGCCTCCGCGTCCTTTTTTATTCCGCGACGAAATCATAAGTGCCGACGAACTCCTAATCGTTCGCAAAGAAAGTGTCACGCCAATGTAAAAAGCACCTTCCCCACCTTGGAGCGCCAAGGAATCATAGCTAATTTCAGGCTATGAATGAAGAATTACTCAGCTATTATTGGAAGCTTCAGAAGTTCAATAAAGAGCAATTATGCAGCACGGATGGGGAAGCCATTCAGGTGATTTATCCAGGATTATTGAACCAAGATGCAGGTCCGGATTTTTTGCATGCGCGGATACAAATTGGCGAAAATTTATGGGTAGGAAATGTAGAACTTCATACGAAAAGTTCTGATTGGATCAAGCATGGTCATGATGCGGATCCGGTATATGATTCCATTATCCTGCATGTTGTATTTGAATGTGATATCACGCTGAACCGGAATTTCCCTGAGTTGGAATTGAAGCATTTTATTGAAGAGGTCAATATGCAGGTGCTGGAAGCTTGGCAGGCGAGTTTGGACCCTATTCCTTGTGCGGGCTTATTGATAAAAAACCCACAAGCTCTGTCGCGGATGTGGATGGAAAGGCTTTTGGTGGAACGGTTTGAGATGAAGTCGAAACGTATTGAGGCACTATTGTTAGAGTCGAACAAAAACTGGGAATCAACCTTCTATCAATTTCTGGCGCATTATTTCGGACTGCGGGTGAATGCACTCCCCTTTGAAATCCTGGCGAGAGCAACTCCTTGGCGCATCATACGAAAGCACCAAGATAAGCGCGAGGAACTGGAGGCTTTGCTCATGGGCCAGTCCGGAATGCTGAAAACTTCCAGCATAGATGGCTTCCATACTTCATTGAAAGAACGGTATCGCTACATGAAAGTGCGGCATCAACTTATTCCGATGCAGGCCATTCATTGGAAGTTTCTGCGCTTAAGGCCAGCGAATTTCCCAACCATGCGCATTTCTCAGTTCGCCGATTTTTTATTCCAAATGGAAAACCCGCTAAACACCTTTTTAGAATGTGATGATATTCGCCAGATGGAGAGCCTGTTCGAGGTTCACGCGCATGAATATTGGCAGTCTCATTCTAAGTTCGGCCTGGTGAGCGACGGACTAAGTGGTTCCCTCGGAGCAAATACTAGGCAGCTCTTATTGGGCAATGCGGTCCTTCCGTTTTTATTCGTCTATGCCGAACATTGGTCCTTGCCAGAAAAAAGAGAATGGGTGCTCGATGCCATGCATGAATTAAATCCGGAGAATAATGCTTTGATCAGGAGATGGAAGACTTTGGGCGTGAATGTGAAATCGTTTGGGGAAAGCCAGGCGCTATTTGTGTTGTCGAAAAATTACTGCGAGAGGAAACACTGTTTGAACTGCGAGGTTGGGAATCGCCTACTTTCCCATCCATCGAAAATAATTTTAGCAGAAGAACGGTCTAGCTCTTGACACGAAGCAATCCATTCGCGTAACTTTGGATTATGAGTTCGATAAAGTATTTAATGGAAAAACGCCTGTACGGGGTATGCTCCTATATCGGTTCTAAGTTTGGAATCTCTTCCGAACGCATTCGTCTTTACTTCATCTATACCTCCTGTCTTACCCTCGGCTCGCCTTTTCTATTTTACCTTGTTGTGGCCTTTTGGATGAATGTACGTTCCTATATGCGGGAAAAAAGAAGTTCTGTCTGGGACATTTAAGCTGGGCTTTTATAGGGAGATAAATCGGCAGCAGTATGCAAATACATGTCACGACTCATCTGAAAGACCGGCATATACTCTTTCGATTTCGTCGGCATACTTTGTTTCTATTATGCGGCGCTTTGCTTTCAGTGTTGGCGTAAATTCGCCAGATTCCACAGAGAAGGGAACACGTTTTAAGGTGAAGTTTTTGATGCGTTCGAATTTGGCGAGCTCATTCGAAAGTTTGCGAATGTCTTCATTCATCCACCGTATGATTTCATCCTCACGGATAAAGGCATCCTCTTCTGTGAAATAGTCCTCACTTTTACTAAACTTTTCCTTGATTTCATCTTTCGAAGGAACGATGATGGCCGTGATAAATTCACGCTTGTCGCCAATCAGAAATATCTGCTCAATCTTATTGCTCTTGAGGTAAATATTCTCTACCGGTGTGGGATAGATATTTTTTCCGTAGGCATTGACAATCATGTTCTTAATTCGATCCGTAATTTTCAGGTTGCCTTTATAGAACTTCCCAACATCCCCAGTATGGAACCAGCCGTCTTTATCAATTACTTGGGCAGTTTCTTCCGGCTTATTCCAATAACCCATCATAACTGAAGGACCTTTAACCACCACTTCCCCTTCTTCGCATTCGAAACTAGAGTCGTAGCTTTCTTTGGTTTGGATCGTGCGGAAGGAGCCGGTATGTTGATCGACAATTCCAATTTGAAGCCATGGAACCACAGGTCCCACCGTTCCGTAGACCTGTTTCCCTTCAAGATTGATATTCATTAATGGAGAGGTTTCGGTCAATCCATAGCCCTCTAAGGCGTTGATTCCTAGGTTCCCAAAGAATTCACCAACATGCTGAGGCAAAGCTGCACCACCAGAAACAAGGAGGCGCATTTTTCCGCCCATACGCGCCTTAACCTTTTTGAATACCAAGGCAGAGGCAATACCATGCTGAAGAGCCAGAATAGGATTCACCCAGTTTTTGTTTTCCTTTTTTACCCGAACTGCTTCGCCTATATCTACAGCCCAGTAGAAGATTTTTTTGCTCATTCCGCCTTTGGCTTCGGCATTTTTTATCACCCTTTCCTTCACGCGTTCTAAGAGGCGAGGAACTGTTGTCATCACGGTTGGTTGTACTTCAACCATATTGGCAGAAATGCTCTCAATCCCTTGGGCAAAGGCAATTTCAGCACCGACATAGATTCCTAGATAATAAGTGGCAAGACGCTCGTATACATGACAAAGAGGAAGGAAAGAAAGGTAGCGGTCATCCTTAGAAATAGAAGGCACCTGAGTTTTGGCCATCAATACATTGCTCATGAAGTTCTCATGGCTTAGCATCACACCCTTCGGCACACCTGTGGTTCCAGATGTATAGATGAGGGATGCCAGGTCTTTTGGTCCGATAGATTGAAAGAGTTTTTCAATGCCTTCTTTGTTTTTAATATAAAGGTCTTTACCCATTCTAAAGAGGTCCTGCAAAGAAACCAAGCGTGGGTCATCAGATTTAGCATTATCGCGCTCAAAATTGATGAAAATATGACGAATCTCAGGACAGTTGTCGACCACCTTGAGTAGTTTTTTCAATAGAAAAGGACTCCCTACCAAAACCCCTTTTGCCCCAGAATCTTGTAGAATATATTCGATTTCATTTTCAGGAAGTGTAGGGTAGATGGATGCATTTACACAGCCAATTTGCATGAGTGCTTGATCAAAAGCCAGGTATTCCGGACAATTTTCTAGCATCATAGCGAGGCGTTCGCCTTTGGTATAACCGTTCTCCACAAGGTAGGCAGAAACCGAATTTATGCGGTCGAGAATATCTCCATAGGTGAAAGATTGGTACTCACTATCAATCTTTTGCATCAAGAAAGTATCATTCAAATGCTTGGTGTTTGCGATGGTATCGCGCAGCATTTGATGAAGTGAATTTGGTAGCTTCATTCAAGTTTGGATTTGTTCGAATATCGGAAAAAGGCCGATAATATTCAGTTTTAAACACCTCGCGGCTGCATTCGTTCCATTTTATGATGGAAATTTTGCATGGCTGGCGTACCGATATTGAAGGATAAAATTCTTGTATGACCAGCGATTGATGGCGTAATTTGAAGCATGGAGGGAATGTTATTTCTTTTGTTGGGATTGGCCTTGGGAGCGGCGGTTGGCTATTTTATTGCCTTGAACAAAAAACGCGCAGGCGAGCAGGATTTACAGGGTATTCAGCTGGAGAAGGCACGCTTGGAGCAAAGCGCAATTTCCTTAGAGAGTCGCAAGGCAGAATTAGAAAAACGACTGGCCGAGATCGACCACACGAACCAAAATCTTCTACGCGAAAATGCCACTTTAAAATCAGAGGGCATGGGATTAAAACAGCGTATGGAAGAGCAAAAAGGAGAACTCGAAAAACTCAATGAGCGCATGACGCTGCAGTTCAAAAATCTCGCAAACGAAATCCTCGAGGAAAAAACCAAGAAGTTTACTGATCAGAATAAAACTAATATGGGTGAGCTGCTCAACCCCTTAAGAGAAAAGCTTGGCGAGTTTGAGAAGAAGGTAGAGGAAAGCAATAAAGAAAATGTGCGCATGAACAGTTCCCTCGGTGAGCAACTAAAAAATTTGAAGGAACTCAATCAACAAATAACCAAGGAGGCCGAGAACCTGACCCGCGCCCTGAAGGGTGATACCAAGGCCCAAGGTAATTGGGGAGAATATATCCTGGAAAGCATCCTTGAACGCAGTGGCTTGGTAAAAGGTCAGGAGTTCATCGTGCAAGAATCTACCACTACCGAAGGCGGTAGATTGCGTCCAGATGTGGTCATCAAGCTTCCAGACAACAAGAATATTGTGATCGACTCCAAGGTATCCCTTGTTGCATATGAACAGGCCATCAACGCAGAAACAGAAGAAGAACGCTCCTTGAATTTGAAGATGCATGTGCAGTCGATCAAGAACCATATCAAGCAACTGTCTGCAAAAGATTACCAAAAACTCTACGGGGTAGAAGGCTTGGATTTTGTGCTCATGTTTATTCCAATTGAGCCGGCTTTTAGTACCGCGCTTCAAGCGGAGTCGGACCTTTTCAATCAGGCGTATGAGAAGCAGATTGTCTTGGTAAGCCCGAGCACCCTCTTGGCCACCTTACGAACGGTAGCCAATATCTGGCGCTACGAGTACCAGAATAGAAATGTGCTAGAAATCGCAAAACAGGCTGGGGATATGTATGATAAGTTTGTCAATTTCTCCGAAGACCTCATTAAGTTAGGTCAACAAATGGATACCTCGAAAAAGACCTATTCCGACGCCATGAACAAGCTGGTGGATGGAAATGGAAACTTGGTGCGTCGGGCTGAAAAGCTCAAGTCTCTCGGAGCTAAAACTTCGAAGCAGATGAACGATAAGCTCCTCGACCGAAGCGACGACAGTCGACTTATTGATTAGTCAGCACTAGGACTGCACGACATTGGATCAAACCGAAGAGCACTAAGTATAGGTAATTGCTGTTTGGCGAGGACGCAAACCAGCTTGGGAGGAAAGGATTCATAAGGCGGGTCGGTGTATCGCCGACTTGCTTATGTTGTCTAGTGCTGTTTGGCGAGGACGCCAACCAGCTTGAGGGAAAGGATTCATAAGGCGGGTCGGTGTATCGCCGACTCGCTTATGTTGTCTAGTGCTGTTTGGCAAGGACGCAAGCCAGCTTGGGGGAGAGGATTCATCAAGCAGGTCGGTGTTTCGCCGAGGTGCTTATATTGTGTAGTGCTGTTTGGCGGGGACGCCAACCAGCTTGGGGGGTTGAGTTAGCTCCAAAAACGCCTCGTGAGTTTTAACCTTGAGTCTTTGGGCTCCTTGTAGATGTATTCTCTCCAAAACTCTGATTCAGGGTTTGTATGGATATAGGAGGCAATCGCAAAATATTGATCTTTTGATTTGACAAGAATATTCTTAGAATGCCTGCGCCAAACTTGATGGAGTCTGTCAGCTTTGTTAACAAGAAAGTCGTGTCGATCAATTTCAACTCGCTGATTATTACATTTTATTATTTCTTTGGCAGTAAAGCTCAAGAATGAGTTTTTAAAGCCAAGGTTGTATTCAGTTTCAGTATAAAGAACATGAATGTGATTAGGCATCACACAATATTCATGGAGCAGAAATGGCTTGTTTAATGCGTAAAATGCGATCGATGATTTAATGACTTCAATTAAATCAACATCATCCTTAGTAAATATTGGCATTCTGCGTTCTGCAACGGCTGTTAGAAACTGAGTCCTCATCTCAACTTCAAAGTTCTGGAGTAGTTTGTTGAATTATAATCATGTATTGCCTTCACATGTCACGGTTGAGTAAAAATTCATCAAGCAGGTCGGTGTCTCGCCGACTTGCTTATGTTGTCTAGTGCTGTTTGGCGAGGACGCCAACCAGCTTGGGGGAAAGAATTCATCAGGCAGGTCGGTTTCGCCGACTTGCTTATGTTGTCTAGTGCTCTTTGGCGAGGACGCCAACCAGCTTGGGGGAAAGAATTCATCAGGCAGGTCGGTTT
>CAZUIT010000023.1:46555-50706 GCA_964620355.1 uncultured Burkholderiales bacterium
TTGCTTATGTTGTCTAGTGCTCTTTGGCGAGGACGCCAACCAGCTTGGGGGAAAGGATTCATAAGGCGGGTCGGTTTCGCCGAGGTGCTTATGTCGTATGGTGCTCTTTGGCGGGGACGCCAACCAGCTTGGGAGGAAATTCATCAGGCAGGTCGGTTTCGCTGAGCTGATGACATCCCATAAAAAAAGCCCAACCAAATTGGTCGGGCTTTAGATATGAAAAAAACATACGCTATCAGAGTATAGGGCGTAATTCCCAAGCAGAGGTTCCGCCAGCAAAGGGGCTTTTGAACTCAATTTTTATGACTTTAGATGAAATCGTTTTGATGTCCCAAACCGTTTCGTAGCTGGAATTTCCTTTGTCGATATGCACCTTTGTTTTGTTTTCAATAAATTCCCAAGTTCCAATATATTGCGTATTCTCGAGGATATAGCTTCCATCTGCTTTCATATTCAAGCGTAGGTTTAGAGAACTTACGTCTGGGGCCCCATCATACCATGCTTCATGCACATACCAGCGTCCGACCAGGGTGTCTTCCCAGGCAATATTTTGATTGGTATTGTTGCCGCCGCCATTCGTTGAAGTAGTTGCGGTATCGTCGTCTTTGCTGCAGGATGCCAATGCAATCATCACTAAAGCAAGTAATCCAAATTTTTTCATGTCAAGTATCATTTTGTTGAGGTAAAACTAGCCATGGGAGCGGGCGGCTTCAATTTTCTTTGACCAAGTGCAGTTTGGCGTTGACAACCCGTTGATTGCGATAGATTTAGTCTGAGCAGGATTTACGAACTTGCCACTGTGAAATGGACGAATTTCTGGACTTCTGAGTCACGCATCAGGTTTACGCTCTTTTTTTTTATCTGGCTGCTCTACTTGGCATACCGAACTTTCTTTTGGTATGAGTCGCTGAATGATGAGTACATGCAGGTGATTCTGAACACCTTCGCTGATGTTGGCGTGGTGTACATGCTTTACCTCTTTATGGGGCCTTTGTCGCGCAAACTTCAATCACGCAGGCAGATATTTTTTGGTGTTTGGTTTCTCCTAGCTATTGTAGGAACCAATGTGCTAATTAAGCTCCATTACTTGATTCATGTGATTTCAGGGACCTACAAGGGTGACTTCATTGCCCTTTTTAATAAAAACTCATTTCAGGTATTTGATGCCTATGTGGTGCTCTTTGTTGGTCTCGGAATTTCCACGGCGTTCCGCTGGTACCATGAGTGGAGTCAGACTTTTGTGCGACTCAAAGAGATGGAAAAGGAGAAGGCCCTCACAGAGCTGGAATACTTGAAGTCACAGATCAATCCACACTTCGTTTTCAATACCCTCAATAGCATCTACTTTCTCATCGATCCGGGGAATGAACAGGCAAGAGGGGCACTTCATACTTTTAGCCAGATGCTGCGTTATCAATTGTATGATAGTAGTCAAGAACGGGTGCTGGTAGAAAAGGAAGTGGAGTACCTGAAGAATTATATCACCCTGCAAAGTATGCGCTTGGATGATGGCTATAAAATTGAAGCGGAATTTGGAGACCAGCTTGAAGGATTTTCGATTCCTCCATTATTTCTCATCATACCAGTGGAAAATGCATTTAAGCACCTGAGCCATCATACAACAGAGATAAACAGCGTGCAAATCGCCGCAAGAAGAGTGGGTGATGCGTTTATCTTCACTTGTGAAAATAGCTGTTCGCGCTCTGAGAAGCCGGTGGAAGTTGGTGGAATTGGACTAAAGAACCTTAAACGACGCCTGGAGTTGATGTATGATGAAGGCGCTTTTTTTACTATTGATGCGGATGAACACCGTTACCGAATCACCATAAATCTCCCGATATGAAGAAGTTTAGCTGTTTGATTGTTGATGATGAACCCTTAGCTCGTAAAGGGCTCAAGGAATTTGTGGCAAGAAATTCTTCCCTAAACTTGGTGGGGGAAGCCCGCAACGTAGCAGAAGCAAAGGATCTGCTCCGCTATAATGAAATCGACATCCTCTTTTTGGATATCGAAATGCCTCGTATAAGTGGTATCGAGCTTCTGGAAAGTAAGGTGGCGGACCCCGGCGTTATAATCACCTCTGCCTACGATCGGTATGCTGTAAAAGGGTTCGAGCTAGATGTTCAAGATTATCTGTTAAAACCCTTCACTTATGAACGCTTTAGTCGGGCGGTTGAAAAGGCGCAGGACTTCATCCAACACCGACAAACTGGACAACAAAAGCAACTAAACCCCATTGTCTATATCCGCTCTGAAGGGGTCTTGCATAAGCTAGAAATCAAAGACCTATTCTATGTGGAAGGCATGCAGAATTATATGATTTGTCATACCAAAACCGGAAGAATTATTGCGCATATTACCATGAAAGCCTTGGAAGAGCAATTACCCAAAAATCAGTTTGTACGGACCCATAAATCATATTTAGTCAATGCCGAACATATTCAGCGGATACAGGGAAATGAGGTCATTATTGACAAAAACAGAATTCCAATTAGCCGAAATTACAAGGAAGAAGCCGTTGGAAAAATTATTGGAGACCAATTGCTTAACCGCTCCTGAGGGGTTTTGGTTGCGGTAGTCGTGATGATGAGTGATGAGATGATGCGTAGGTGGAGTCAAATTGGGCTGAGAAAAGGCAGAATTCGTCAATTGGAGTAAAGTAGTTATTGCTCGCTGCACTTTCTGAGCGCCAAGAAATCAATTTCCTTACCTTTGCCCGAAACACGCGAATATCCATGGACAAATACGCCAAAAGAGGGGTTTCCTCCCAAAAAGAAGACGTACATAAGGCTATCAGCAAACTCGATAAAGGCTTATTTCCCAATGCCTTTTGCAAGGTCATTCCCGACTATATGGGCGGGGCGGTTGATTGGTGCAATGTGATGCATGCTGATGGGGCTGGAACAAAATCTTCTTTGGCCTATCTCTATTGGAAGGAAACGGGTGATCTATCGGTTTGGAAAGGCATTGCTCAGGACGCAATTGTGATGAATACCGATGACTTACTATGTGTGGGTATCACGGAAAACATGTTGCTTTCTTCGACCATTGGCAGAAATAAAAACCTTATTCCGGGCGAAGTGATTGCTGCCATCATCAATGGAACAGAAGAATTTTTGCAAACCATGCGCGACCAAGGAATTGAAATGGTTCTGACTGGCGGCGAAACGGCCGATGTCGGTGACCTAGTGCGTACCATTATTGTCGATTCAACGGTAACCGCGCGTGTTCCAAGAAAAGAGATCATCGAAGCGAAAATCCGTCCGGGACAAGTCATTGTAGGTTTCGCATCATACGGACAAGCTAGTTATGAAGTGGGCTACAATGGTGGAATGGGTTCTAACGGACTTACCTCTGCTCGTCACGATGTATTCTCTAAACACTATGCGCAGAACTATCCAGAAAGTTTTGATCCAGCGCTCGACCAAGAGGTGGTTTATACGGGAGGCCTAAAGTTAACCGACTCATGGAAAGACGCACCTATTGATGCCGGAAAACTTGTTCTTTCACCCACACGGACCTATTTGCCTTTGGCGAAAGAGATTTTAAAGAATATGCCGCGTGAAGAGATTGGTGCCTTTATCCATTGTAGTGGTGGTGCCCAAACCAAGGTGAAGCACTTTATGGATGAGCCGGTTGAGGTCATCAAGCATAATTTATTCCCAATTCCTCCTTTATTTGATATGATTCAAGCACAATCCCATACCGATTGGAAGGAGATGTACCAGGTCTTTAATATGGGTCACCGGCTCGAAATGTATGTGGATGAAAAATATGCGAAAGACCTCATTGCGATTTCCAAGTCCATGCAAATTGACGCACAAATCGTTGGAGAAGTGAAGGCTTCCTCCGAAAAGGGAGTGCAGATCGACGCTCCTCAAGGAAGCTTCCGCTATTAGAACGGATTGCTTTAGCAATACTCCCTGCATGTGTATATTCGTGCCATGCGTTCACTTTTTATTTGTATGATGATGATAGCTATGATGGCCGTCGATGCTCAGAAATGGGAGGTCAATAATCCTCCAGGAACTTACGATTCAGTGTCCTTTACCGTAAACGAAGGGACTTGGATGAATTTGGATTTGAGCCCTGATGGGAAAACGATCGTTTTCGACCTTCTTGGTGATATTTATTCCATCCCTGCTGTAGGC
>CAZUIT010000024.1:0-50216 GCA_964620355.1 uncultured Burkholderiales bacterium
TTCAAACCGCCGCCTTAGAGCGCAAAAAAGCCAATGCATTGGAAGATTGGGTGATAAAGAGCAAATCGCTTTACTATATTCACATTAACGACCGATTCGCCAATGAGCCCGAATTAGCTCACTGGACAAAAGATTAATCATACATGGAGGCACAGAACGAAGTAAACGCAGCAAAGGCGTTAGCAAGTACACATCATAAGTTAAAGGCAGAAATAGCCAAGGTCATTGTGGGCCAAGACGAGGTCATCGACCAAGTATTGCTCAGTTTATACTGCAATGGACATTCCTTGCTTGTTGGGGTTCCTGGTCTTGCAAAAACTTTGTTGATTAAGACTATTTCTGAAGCGCTCGATTTGAGCTTTAACCGGATACAGTTTACTCCAGACCTTATGCCAAGTGATATCATTGGCTCTGAGATTCTTGATGAACACCGCCAATTTAAGTTTGTCAAAGGACCTTTATTCAGCAATATCATTTTGGCGGATGAGATTAACCGTACCCCTCCAAAAACTCAGGCAGCTTTGCTCGAAGCCATGCAAGAGAAAAACGTAACGGCGGCAGGTCAGCTGCACGTGCTACCGAAACCCTTCTTTGTATTGGCTACTCAAAACCCGATTGAACAGGAAGGAACCTATCCGCTACCAGAGGCGCAGTTAGACCGCTTTATGTTCCACATTATCTTGGACTACCCAAGCTTTGCCGAAGAAGTTCAGGTGGTCAAATCCACAACTGGCGCTGCGCAGGCAAAGGTGGAGAAGACCTTGGATGAGAAATCATTGATTGAATTTCAGGAACTTATTCGTAAGGTTCCTGTAAGTGATAATGTGATCGAGTATGCCGTGGGCTTGGTGAGTAAAACCCGTCCGAATACACCAGGGGCTAATGAGCGAGTGAATGAATTTATCGCTTACGGAGCAGGTCCTCGTGCTTCGCAGTACTTAATTATGGGTGCTAAAGGACATGCTTTAATGCATGGAAAATTCTCTCCAGATATTGAAGATGTCCAGGCGGTAGCAGAACCTATCCTCCGGCACCGGATTGTAAGAAACTACAAAGCCGAAGCCGAAGGAATCAGTATAGAGAACATCATTCGCTCTCTTTTTTAGGCATTAAACCAATTGCATATCTACATGAGAGAGTTTCATGAACTCTTTTGCTCGTGCTTCAATTTCTTCTTGGGTCAAATTTTCGAGACGCTCTGTTCCGAATTTCTCAACACAGAATGAAGCCATCACTGATCCATAAATAATGGCTCTTTTCATGTTCTCGAAGGAAACATTTTCCGTGCTAGCCAAGTAGCCGATAAAGCCACCTGCGAAAGTATCACCCGCACCTGTTGGGTCAAATACTTCTTCTAATGGCAATGCTGGAGCAAAGAACACCTCGTTTTGATGGAAGAGTAATGCACCATGTTCGCCTTTTTTAATGATTAAGAACGCAGGGCCCATGGCCATGATTTTCTTTGCTGCCTTAACTAATGAATATTCGCCGGAAAGTTGGCGGGCTTCTTCATCATTGATCGTCAATACATCGACCATTTTGATGGTTTCACGTAGATCATCCATGGCAATTTCCATCCAGAAATTCATGGTGTCCATCACCACCAAACGAGGTCTTTCTTCCAATCGGTCAATCACCAACTTTTGCGTGCCTGGAGCCAAGTTGCCGAGCATTAAAAACTCACAGTTTTGATACTGACTAGGCAATATTGGATCGAAGTTTTCCAGCACATTCAGTTCAGTAACAAGTGTATCGCGACTGTTCATATCGTTATGATACTTACCTGACCAAAAGAAAGACTTCTCGCCCTTTTTTATTTGGAGACCTGTAGTGTCAATTCCTTTTGATTGAATAAAATCAATTTTCGATTGCGGAAAATCTTCTCCAACGACAGCAACAAGGTTAACATGTTTTGAAAAATAAGAGGAAGAGAGCGAAATATAGGTAGCTGCGCCACCAATAATTTTATCCGTTTTCCCAAATGGTGTCTCGATAGCATCAAATGCAACGGAGCCAATTACTAATAAACTCATAATTTTTTCTGCAAATATTAAAAACCAAACACTACTCACCAAATCCTAGATAAAGAAAACTTTTATAATTATCTATGGTTACATGGTTCACTAACATCAAAATGTTAACATCGTGATTTATTTTTGGCGTACTAATCCTATGAATAGGCCGAAATACTTGAACCCCTTGAAGCATAGACTTTAGTGAAAATCCTGATTCTTTTTGGTATAGGACAAGTATTTCACGGACGGACTAGTACTGTGGTGTTGCGGCAAACGTGAACTGTATCCGTATTATGGTTACGCTTGATTCGAATGCTGTTGGAATTAATCTCGACATTTTCTCCGGCACTATTCGGTACTTCCGACGGGGCCAAATCAAAGCTACCAATGAAATATCACAGGTGGTCAAATTATTGAAAGTGCCTTTGATCCGGTTATTCACGTACTTTGGCCGGGTTCAGGCAAAGGTTATATTGAAGTGATTCAGACATCCGCATTTGGGTGCAATTCGACCATTCTTGGTGCCAAGCGGACACGGTAAGACTCATCTTCAAGCAAACCTCAGGTTTAGGCTGCGACTCCGTCATTCAGTTGGATCTGAGGATACATCCAATTCCAAAAGCTATTATCTAAGGTGACGTTTATGCTTACGCCAATACCATTGGAAATCCGATTTACCAAGAAACGTATCACAGTGCTCCTAAGTCCAATATTAGTCAAGAGTGCTCTGTGCTCGGCGGAAATATTATTGAGAGCATTCAAACGCCAACTGTTTAGACTTCAGAACCTTTAAATTATGTGCCAATGATCGTGCATTTCACAAATGCAACGCCGATTGATAGTCTGAACTATACATAGAAAATACTCACCCTAAATATTCCTCCGAATATTGAATCAAATCACATGTATACTATAAACTCTGCGGATATTGACACAGTTCGTGTACTAATTAGCAATATGTATGGATGCGCTGATACGGCCTATCAAGTCATTATCAGCGAAAACGTTCCGGTGGCTAATTTTGAAATTGTCAATGCAGATAATATCTTCCTCGGAGATAGCACCTATTTCAAGAATCTATCGATTGATACAGACGAATATGAATGGGGTTTCCATGATGGTGCAATATCCTATGATTTTGAGCCCGAGAAATACTATCCAGAGCCAGGAACATACCGTATTCGTTTAATGGCAACGACAAGCATTGCACGATGTGCCGATACCGTATACCGCAACCTTAAAATTAAGGTGACTTCAGAAATATTTGTTCCAAATGAATTTACAGCAAACGGTGATATTCATAATGAAACCTTCTCAGTGGTGCTTTATAATATTATGGCGCTTGAAAAATTAATCTTTGACCATTGGGGTAAAATTATCTTCCAATCGACCGATTTGAATTTTAAATGGGATGGCACGTATAAAGGGGTTCCAGTGCAGGAAGATGTCTATGCCTACTACATTCGAGCACGAGGATTTAACAATGAATTGATCGTCAAAAAAGGAAACATTTCAGTGATTCGATAAATTTCCAAAAAAAGACTTGTAAAAAAATAATTCAACTGCTAATATTGCATCCCCGTTGAGGGACACCTCAACAAAGGATAAATTCCTTGGTAGCTCTCCCGATAGCTATCGAGAGGTTAGAGCATCGGGAACAAGATTACACTCCTTGGTAGCTCAGTTGGTTAGAGCATCTGACTGTTAATCAGAGGGTCACTGGTTCGAGCCCAGTCCAGGGAGCTTAAGGAGAAAGCCTTGCAGAAATGCGAGGCTTTTTACATTTAACAGAATCTGAATGGACGAGAAGTTTATCCTGAGCGAGGCTTTTCGCCGAGTCGAAGGGAGCCCAGTCCAGGGAGCTTAAGGAGAAAAAGGAGAGCAATTGCTCTCCTTTTTTGTTTACTACACATTTTATCTGGGCGAGAAGCTTATCCTGAGCAAGCGAAGCACGCAGAAGGAAGCCCAGTCCAGAGAACAAGCGAGCCAATTCAAAAGAAACCTACAACGGGCAAAAGCGCTTAAGCAGCGTATATTCGAATTGCTGTATCTTTCACCATGACCTTTCATAAGGTCATAATCTATGCAAAAGCAACGCGCATATCTTATCTATCTCCTCTTCGCCCTCCTTGCTTTCGCCTGCGAAAAAGAATCCGATAAGGTGGGACCAAAATTCTATGCTCCAAACGAAACTATTTTCAACACATTTTTATACGCTGAAGGATCATGGTGGGCCTATGAAGATTCGTTCGGAAAACAAGATACTTTTTCCGTAATAAGTCATTCGGCTCTGCATAGAAACGTATTCGAAGGAAGCACCCACGTATATAGTGATTATGATTATCAAGGAACCTTAATGAGAAGCAAAGAAGAGAAGAAATTCAATATTCTGTACAACTCTCACCTCCAACACGAATACTTGGGCGCTATACGAACCTTCCTTAAAATCACGAGTTTTCAAAACCTATCTGGTTATGGTACTGAGCATTTATTTTACACTCCTTGGCCTCTGAACGACTCTATTTTAGTTGGAAGTAAGCCTGAACCATATAGCAAACTATCCTACTTGACTATTATCGAATCGGGCGATAGTCTTTTTTATACGGGAGAATGGCACAAAGGAAAGTTCTATAAACTCCGAATTAGTAATTCAGTCACTAATAATTTCAATGATGTCTCGTACACCTGGCAAGAAAATATTGGGTTGGTGAATTACAATGTCGATGGAGCCGACTACCAGCTAATTGACTACAACATATCCAAGCCTATTAAGTAGGGAAACTGACTGCCAATCGGATGAAGCCCCTCTAGTTAATCTGAGTCATGTTCAATCTTTATTCAATTGAAGGCTCACTCCCCCAAAACCTTCATTTTGTCAATAAGACTTTACATTTTCAATATTCTGCATATATTTGTAAACAAAACTTTACAAAATGAAAGAAGAAAGAAAAAAACAAACCAAGCAATTAGCCTGGTGGACCTGGAGTTGGGTAGCCACATTAGCCATTGCGACCTTCGGACCAAAATTCATCTGGGATGGCCATCTATTCCTCACCGTCTTTGCCATCATAGTCAACTTTGTGAATGGTATTATGATGATCATCGCCAACCGGAACTTATTCGAGCATTATGATGAACTCGAGCGAAAAATTCATCTAGAGTCTATGGCCATTACTCTTGGAGCTACTGTTATTGCCGGGTTAAGCTATTCGCTATTGGATCAAATGGACCTTATTTCTCATGCCGAAATCGGTATGTTGGTTGGCTTTATTGGAATAACTTATATGATATCCCTGTTAATCAATAGGAGACGCTATCTATGAAAAATAAAGTGCGTGAATTAAGAAAGGCACAGGGTCTAACCCAAGAAGAACTCGCCGATATCATTGGCGTTTCTCGACAAACCATCAATGCCATAGAAAAGGAAAAATTCGACCCTAGTTTACCTACTGCATTTAAAATGTCGAAGCTCTTTCAAATGCCCATTGAAGACTTTTTCATTTTTGAAGTTTAATAAAATTGAGCTTCACAGAAATTCGATGATGGCTCCATACTAGAAACCTCATAGACGAAAAAAAGCCCCGGGTCATTTCTAACCCGAGGCCCTGTCACCAAACCAATAGTGAGACTTTTTATTTTTGAACAGTCACCTTTATACTGGCAACGGCATCTTTAGCATATACTCTCAGTACATAGGTACCTGAAGCAAGATTCTGGATACTGAGTTCTGTATGCTGAACTCCATCATTGATCAGTTGCTGATGAATGACTTTTCCAGCTAAATCAACCAATTCAACGCGAACATCTACTCCAAGGTTGGAACCTAAATCAAGTTGGAATATGCCTTTATTTGGATTTGGATACACATTGACTTGCTCCAAAATTCCTGCTTGAACAGAAGTAGTATTCTCCACAACTTCAACCACACGGCATACTTGATTCGATTTGTTCCCAGATGGATCCGTTACTTGATAGCAAACGCTATAAGAACCTATCCATGACATATCAACGTCAGAAACAATTTTCAAAGAGTCGTTTAGGGTAGATGAAGAATAATAGTTGTCTGTCATGCTAACACCTGGATCATTGAAGTTCGACCAACGTTGTACCTTTTGAACAGGAAGTCCGTTGAGGTAAATGATTGGAGATTCTGTATCTACTACGCGAACCACACGTTGCACTGGAATGGCATCATTATTCTGACAATCACTTGCTGTATAGGTTAAGGTATAATCACCAAGGGCCGAAGTATTTGGATAAGCATCGACTTCCCAACTGAGCCCTGTTTTGCAATAGTTGTCTGCCACTTTCGCTCCTGGCTCTACATAAGGGTAATTTACTCTTACAACCACCGTGTCCAATCCAAATAGCGTAATGGTAGGTAAGGTATTGTCAGATACTTTTACCAAACGAACGACACTTGTTTCATTGCCTGATCCATCTGTTGCGGTATACGTCATAGGATACAGCCCAACTATAGATGTGTTCACTTGACTGCTATCTATAACAATGCTCACACTGCTATAGTAGTTGTCGCTCGCATTAGCACCCGGCTCATTGATAGCGGCAAAAACATCGATCTTAAGGGTATCAGGACCAACAAGATTCAGCACTGGATTAACGTCATCTATAACCGTAACGATTCGTGTTATAGAGTCCTTATTACCCCAGGCATCTTCAGCAGTATACCAGATATAGTAGCTACCGAGAACCGTGTTATCAATCGTGTTGCCTGAATTTAATGTAGTGATAGAAGTACCAAAAACATCAACCGCAGTTGCTCCTAAATCTACATAAGAATCGAAAACCCGCAGGCTGTCTGGATTGTTTCCAAGAATAGAAATAACAGGATTCCCCGATAGAATATTAATTGTAAACTCTGCGCTATCGTTATGGATACAACGGTTTGCCTTGAGTTTCACCGTATAGCTTCCTACCCCCGTAAATACGGTACCAAAAGAAATACTATCCGTTACATAGCTTCCATCAATAAACCATTCGAAATTCATTTGAGGAAGTGTGCCGATATTCTGGTTGAAGCGAACAGGGTAATTGGTATAGAAATCCATATGATTAGTTGTAATCACAGGTTTTGCAAATCCCCAATCTTCATCATCTGCCCCAATAGATACCGTTTGCGGACATCTTGGCTCGCCATCGATATCGATATTCACCCCAACATAAGCTCCAGGAATGAAGGCATTGGTATGCAAGTTCGTAAGGCCCTTGAATTGTGGGTCTTGACTGAAACTGTTTTGGTTAAATTGAGGAAGTCCATTCTTCAAATCAGCCAGGCTGGCGAAGATGCCGCCTATGCGAACAAAATCACCAAACGAATAATAGTTATTGTAATCCAAGGAGTCGAAAGTGGATCCATCAGCTAAGAGAGCATAGGAATTTGGATTATCGTTTCTGATATGATTATTCTGCATTTCGATCATTGAACAGCCATTGAAGTCGACAGCTGCATCCACCGAATTGCTATTTCCTACTGAACGAAATGAGTTATGGAACACACTAAACTCTTGTGCACCGTCAGCATAAAACGCATATCCAGAAGTATTGCTCACCATATTATTATAGAAGCTTGAATTATAATTAGGATCGGCTCCGAACATGTTTCCGAAGGCCATGTATACTCCATAATCTCCACCCGCATTGATGGTATTTCCATGAACCTTGAAATTATTTGGCATGGTCAAGTTGAGCGAGTAAGAGAAATTTGCGTTTCGTAATGGCGACATCACATTATGGTCGATTTCTATATACTCCTGACCGTTTGTGAAAACAGCCGATACATATTGATCTGTAAATGTCGAATGACTGATACGCACATACTTATCCGTACCCATCAAATAGATTCCATAATAGCCACCATTCACACTCATGCTATCAAAATGGTTTCCATCACCTGTAGGTCCATTTCCTGAATAAAGGTCGGTTGGGCTTGGTAATGAAGCGATACCTACCAAGTTAAGAGAGGTAGAAGATGGACTCGTTTGCACGGCCATTTTTTGGAAGGTATTGCTGTCGGATTGAGCGCTGAGAATAATTCCAATACCGTAATTGGATCCCATTGCAGCAACCGTCATTTTTTTGAAGACAAAATGGTCACCACCTTCAAAATTCAAGGTTCCCCAATCTTGTACATTGGAACCCGAATAACTCAAAGTAGTATTTCCGATTCCAGCTCCTCTAAAGGTAATGGTATTTGCTGCAGAGGCACCTTCTACTTCGCGTACTACAAGTCGCTCATTGTATGTTCCCGCAGCCACATTAAATACCACAGGTGAACAAACTCCTAGAGAACTCAAATCACCAATGGCTTCTCCAAAACTTGAATAATCAGCATTATTGGCCCCAATGGTATAGGTTCCGCTCAATCCAGTTTTAACTTGTTTTGCAAGAGTATCATTATTTCTAAGTGAATCTTGTACTCCATTTGGAGCAGCCGTCCATATCTTAATTTGTTTATTATCGCCTGCAATAAAACTAATGGTTCCAATGGTCGTATCTTTAAATCCACGGATAGCTATCGGCGTTTTTACCTTCAGCATACCTTGGTTCGTGCCATCAATCGCCCAATGAATTTCTACGCTGTCGATTCTATTGACTCCATAATTACCAATGCGTACACGGACATCTTGCGTACCTGCACAGAATACCGGTACTGGAGATAGAATTTGGGCAACCCCGGCATTATTCGGTACATTCACCTCATCCGCTCCAATTACAGGAGCTACCGTATTTCTAAAGTCGCCATCAAAATCTTCATCAATTCCTACATAGGTACCAGAGAGGTTGATGGAAGTATGCAAATCAGTTGTTGAATTGAATAGCGGATCACGACTGGTGCTTCCTTGATTGTATTGTGACAACGCTGCCTGCAAAACAGGAAGGTTGGCATAGTTCGATGAATTGAGGTAAACAAAACCGCCCAAAGAGAAGTAGTTATTATAGTCAAGTGCAGAAAAATCTGACGCATCATCTGCATACAAAGTATAGCGACCTGGTGCCGTGTTTCTATTTTCTATATGATTATTTCTGAAGTCAATACCTTGGAAAGAGGCAAAACGGGCAACGGCCAATGCCGGTTCCGAGCTAAACGAGTTATGCCAAATATTGATATGCGAGGAGCCATTGCAGTACAAGGCATAATCGGCCGTGCTGCTCACCATATTATTGAATATTCTGCTACTAAAATTGCTAGCATAAACATTGGCGTTCACAAAATTCAAGTGGATGCCATAATCGTTACTCATCAAAGTATTATTCGATGCTGTAATGCTTGCACAATAGTCGAATGTTAGAGCGGTGCTTGTAGCGAAACGCGGTGCTTGGATAATACATGCATGCACAATTGGTTCTTGTTGTGAGCGAAGGAATATTCCATAGCGATATTGTCCGAAGAAGCTTGCGTTGCTGATGGTATTTCGGAGGGCGTAATTATTTGAAGTTCCTCCTCCATTCAAACGTATTCCATAGTATCCACCATTAATTTCAAGCGAATCAAAACGATTCGAAGACCCTGTGATGCCGTCGCCAATTGCTGTTGCTGAGGCGCTGAGGATGATGCCATTTATATTGGTAGAGCTGCTGCTTGAGTCAACGGTTATGTTCAGGTTCACCAACACATTACTGTCAGACGATGAGTTCATCCAAATACCGGCTCCAAAACTCGACCCCGTATTTTCAATGCTTAGGTCTCGAAGGGTAACATGATCACTTCCATCAAAATGCACCGTTGCCATATCAGTTAGGGATGTACCTGCGCTGCTAAGAACGGTTGTGCCAATGCCTGCGCCCACAAATGTTATGGTATTGCTGGCAGATGCTCCAGTAATCTTTCCGAGGAGTAATCTTTCATTAAACGTTCCTGCTGCTAGTTGAAAAGTAACCGGTCCACAAACACCAAATGCATTTAGGTCGGCAGTTGCGTCTTCTATTGTTGCGTAGTCGGGATTGGTTCCACCCACCGTATAAACACCATCCAGACCGGGCTTAATTTCGATCGCAACCGTATCATTATCATTCGATGTGTCTGACGCATTATTAGGCAAGGTTGTCCATGCCTTTATCTTCATTAAATTATTGGCTACAAAACTTACAGAGCCCAAATTAATATCCAAAGTAGAACCCGGAGCCAAGGTATCGGTTACCATAAAATCCGTTTGGCCCACTCCATTAATCTCCCATTTTACGAGTACTGAGTCAATTCGGTTTAAACCTGAGTTTGCTACTTCAATCACAATATCCTGACTTCCGGCACATACATATCCTGAAGGTCTTACCACCTTATTCACCCCCGCATTATTCTGGCCTTGAAGGTCTTGGAAATAGGCGATAAATCCATCCCTATTACCACCATATGTGGTTTGATAAGATCCTGAACTTGCGATATCTGAGGTAGATTCGGTATATCCAATTGTGAGAGGACCAGAAGAAGTATACGCAATATCCGCAATGATATCTGGTCCTGAGCCTCCAAATAAGGTTCCCCATTTTTGGGTTCCTGAAGCATCGAATTTAGCAACAAAACCATCATTTCCTCCACCAGGAGTTGTTTGAAATGAACCAGATGTGGCTACACCCGTTGAGGATGCCGAATAGCCAGCAAGAAATATATCTCCTGAACTGTTTGTATACGTGTCGAATACATCATCGAGGTCCGACCCACCGAAATAGGTTCCCCATGACAAGGCGCCTGCTAAAGTAAACTTCATCACCATTCCATCCCTGCTTCCAGAAAGGCTTGTTTGATGCGCACCCGCTGTGGCAATATTATTCGAAGACTCTGTGAATCCAGCAATCACCACATTTCCATTTCCGTCGGCATTTGCACTTCGGACAATATCATAGCCATTTCCACCGATATATGTACCGTAAACTAGGTTTGCGCCGTTTGCATCTAAAATTCCCCAAAAACCATCATAGCTTCCGCCACCATAGCTTGACTGAAAGGCGCCACTACTTACCGGCAATCTGGTACTCGTGGTTCTTCCACCAACTATAACTTGTCCGTTAGCGGTTATTCCCATGCCAAATAAGGCATTATGGAAATTACCTCCTCCGCCATAATAGGTTCCCCATATACGTGTTCCTGTTGAATCAAACTTGGCAACAAAAGGTTCGTCGTATGCCGCAGTTGCCCCGTTAGTAGCTTGAAAAGAGCCTGCACTTGAAACCTGTGTATTATTTGCAGAATTATTCGTTCCTCCAAAATACACATTGCCATCTCCATCTACATTTAATGCGTTTTGAGAACCACGGTCATTTCCATTGGCTCCATAATAGGTTCCCCAAAGACGAAAACCATTCTTATCAAATTTTGCCAAGAAGGCATCGTTATACGTACCTGCACCACGATTTGGCTGAAAAGAACCCGTAGTTCCCATCCCCGTAGCTGATGCAGTTGTACCTTGAACGTACATGTTTCCGGCATTATCCAATGCAATACTCTGTCCTTGTTCATGACCAGAATAGCCATAATACGTAGCCCATTGAAGGGTACCCGTATTATTGAATTTTAGGAGGACAACATCTCCTCCACCACCGTATCCAGTTCCTCCACCAAAGGTCGACTGATATACACCACTCGTTGCAATATTTGAGGTAGATAAAGACCGACCTGTGGCAAAAATATTCCCAGCATTATCGGCTTCTACACCATAAAGAATATCGTCGGCACTTCCGCCAAAATAGCTTGACCATTGTAAGGATGGTAAAGGGTCGATAACCAATGTTTTGGTAGGATCGTAGTTCACTTGCTCAAAACCAAATACACCTTCGGCCGATTTTTTATAGCGAACTGTTAGGCTTGCCATATTTTCAAGCAAAAAGGAATGAGGGATATGCTCTTCCACCTCTCCATGACGCGTGTAGAGTACGATTTTTTCATTTTCTAAATCCGATTCTAAGCCTTTATAGCGCCATTGAATCTGAGAAGCATCTGCACCGGGGTGAACAATAAAGTTATACTCTACTGGTTTGTTCTCTCCCACTAAGGCATTAAACTCCAAATCAATTCCTGGATAGAGATCTTTATACACGATTTGACCAAAATGGCTAACACCCTTTATCCCCGACTCATTTGTGCCAGTGGTATAATAATTCAGCACATCGCTATGCCTATTGTTTGCGATTAGCTTCGGATGTGGGTTTGCCCCAATAAATTCAATATCAATACGATGAAAATGAAATAATACTTGTTGATCTGTTGTAATATCTAGAATATCACCTGGAGCATTCACCCGCTTTGTTTCGGTCGTATAAACATCATAGCTAAATGAATTAGCCTTCAGCTCAACATTCATCGAAGGCAAACTCAGAAGGTATTTCACCTCAGGATTGGCTAGATTGTTTTGATCGATAATTTGACCTTTGTTTTCAATAAACCCCTTGGGTAAACTTTTCACCGCATTTCCTTGCGCGTAAAGGTTAACAGCGAACAAACTACAGCACGCCACCATGAGGCCCACTACGTAGCTTTTTCGCTTCATTTTCTTGTTAAGAACTGTATCCATAATGTGTAGATTAGTTTAATGCCTTGCCTCATTCAGCAGGAAGACGTCATGTAAAGAAACCATATCATCGCGCTCAAACAGCTAATACATGAAATATGGATACATATACTTAGTTAAAGGCAGGATTTACCGTATAAGTGCGTTTTATTTCTTTTATCGAATAAATTTTCGTCGACACTTATATTTTTATTTTCATTCGGTTTAAACAATTCATTTTCATATAGATAAGCGCGTCTATAAAAATAGTAAATGTGATAAACAAGACCGAGCAGTTGACTAGGTATTAATGATAAATGAAGTCAATTCTATGATATCCGTAGCGTCCAATCGTAGAGATACCATTGAACTTTAGCTAATATTGAATTAATGCGAAGCTGGCTCTCTTTCATTGTACTTGGATTTCTGTATGGATTGCAGATCCCGTCGCTTCATGCTCAAACTCCGTATTTTTTAAAGTACACAACAGACGATGGCCTATCATCCAATATCATTTATGATGTATTTCAAGATCGCGAAGGTTTTTTATGGATTGCTACGGACAAGGGAGTATGCCGCTATGATGGCTATAAGTTTCGCGCCTATAATTTAAATGACGGTCTAGCCGATAATGAAGTAATTCGCATAGATCAAGATCAACAAGGTCGAATATGGTTTTTAACTTTAATCGGAAAGCTCTCCTTCTTTTACAACGACAGCTTCTATAATAAGTCGAACTGCAGCTATCTGGCCCAAATTCCGGACGCTAAAGGCTATCTCAACTATTTTGCTGAGGACGATAAAAATATCTATTTCGGAAGCAGCGGCAATGAATTGTTACGGTTGGGAAGGGACAGCAGTTTTAGCAAGGTTTCTAATCAGCTTGGTGGAATCAGCTCCATCTGGAACTACCGCGAAAAAGTGTATTTTATCGGTCCAGATTCCATTCGGCAAATTGTTGGAGATAGTTGGGGCCTTAGCGAAAAAAGCCAGCTACCACAAAAGGCGGTTAATAACCGGACACGGGTTTTTTCCTTCGATACCAAGTTATTCCTCTGCACAGGAAACCGTGTCATTTGTTATAACCAAGCCAGCAAAGAACTTTTAATGGACTACCAGTTTCCGACATCGGAGATGGATATTACTTCCTTCTTTTTTGATTCGAAACAGAAACTCTGGGTAGGAACTAGAAAGGGGGTATTTCTCGCCCAAAACCTCGAAACGGCTAAGGCTGGCGAATGGCATAATTTCTTAGAAAACATGCTGGTAACCTGCATGTATGAAGACAATGAAAAAAATATTTGGATTGGCTCCATGGGTAAGGCCTTATTCTTTATCCCCCATTCTGATATCAGCTGGATTCATCAACCCTATTTAGAAGCAGCGAGTCAAATCACAACGAGTCTCTATGCTGATGAGCAGAAACGCATTTGGAGCGGTCATGACAATAGCAGTTTTATTATCCATACGAAATCTGGTGAAATAAAGCATAGTTTGGGTAAGCCTAGCAACTTAGAGCGCATCTCAAAAATTAAAAAAGTAAATGATGCCATTTGGATCATTGGCAAAAGCAAGACGCGGGTGATTCGCAATGCCGACACCATGGATCTACCCTATTACGGAAACGATTTAATCCTTGATGGGCATGAAAACTATTGGCTCGCCTCGACCTATATTTATGTCATTCCAAAGAAAAAAATCGACCGGCAGCTTTCGTCTAAAGGCACCATCGAAAAAAACGGACTCAGCGGCGACAGCATTCTTCTCAGAAAACGAGGAAATGTGCTGTATGAAGACCCGCAAGGCGGAATTTGGATTGGCTTATTCGAAGGCCTGTATTATTTCAAAGATGGGACGATTGAAAACCTCTCTGAAAGACATCCCAATCTTCGCGGTAAAATCAATGATATCAGCTGCCTTCCAGACAGCCAAAACATCTTAGTTGCAACCGATAATTTTGGGTTAGTTGAACTCAATATTCAAAGCAAACGGCCTAATGAAACAAGTCGGTTTCGGCAATTGGGAAGTCTTAGCTGTTATGCTATAACCATCCATAATCAAGATTGCTGGTTAGGCACCAATAAGGGCATTATCTATATCGACCTAAGCGAGCAGTCGAAAGCTATTGGATACTCTGATTTACTAGGGCTCAAAAACCTGCATGTCTTAGATATTGTTGTGGTGGATGATAAATTGTATGCGGCTAGCAGCAATGGCCTATTGGAATTCAACCAGATACTGCCCAAACAAATCTACAAACAAGCACCTCCAATCTTTCTTACTGGCATTTTCCAAAAAGACAAGCGCCTTCCCAACCTACACGATGTAGTATTAAGCTACTGGGAAAATGAGCTAACCTTGAGGTTTAAAGGGATATCCTTTCGAGAGCGAGGGAACTTAAGCTACAAATACCAACTCATTGGCTTGGATCAAAATTTTCAATATACCAATAACCAAGAAGTTGTACTAAAAGCACTGCCTCCCGGTAAATATGACTTAATTCTTTTTGCCATTAATAAAGCCGGCATTGAGAGCAAAGTGCCTGCCGAGTTTTCGTTTAGCATTCAAAAGCCTTATTGGCAAGAATGGTGGTTTGTGCTATTAATTGTTCTCAGCGCAATTGCCATTGCTGCGCTTACTTGGCGCTTGAGACTATCCATCGTTCGAAGAGAATATGAACTGGAAAACGCTCGTCTTGCTGAAGAGAAGCGGTCATTGAAGCTCGAAAATGAATTGTCTGAAGTAGAACAACATGCCTTGCGCTTACAAATGAACCCTCATTTTATATTTAATGCGCTGAATTCTATCAAAGGCTATTATGCTGAAAAGAAGGTTGCAGAAGCCGATGAATACTTAAGTCGCTTCGCAAAGATTCTTCGTCATATTTTGGAGAATACTCACCGCTATTCAAGCTTAGAGGAAGAATTAGAAATCCTCCACCTCTATATTGAAATGGCCCAAATGCGCCACCCAGGTATGCTTGAATACACCATTGAGGTAGAGCCCGGACTAAACGCAAGCGACTTTAGCCTACCCGCACTATTGCTTCAGCCTTTTGTTGAAAATGCTATCATGCACGGAATTGCACCTAAAAGTGGAGGAGGACATATTCAAATAAAATGTTCATTGAATGAAGGGAATTTAATTTGCGTGATTAAAGACAATGGCATTGGGCTCAGCAACTCCAAATTGAAAAGGAAGGAAAGTGAACACCAGTCGAAAGCCATTGAAATTAGTAAAAAAAGACTCGAATACATCACTCGTCAGGAGGGTGTATTATGTCGCTTAGAAATTAATGATGATATTGAAAATGGGGCCATTATTGGCACCGTTGTAACCATTACTATACCTGCCAATAAATTATGGTAAACCAACTAATAAGTGCCGCCATTATTGACGATGAAATGCAGGCCAGGTCTGCACTGAAAGAGTCGCTATCAATCCATTGTCCGGAGATTAAAGTACTTTATGAAGCTTCATCTGTAAGTGAAGGGAAAAAGCTTTTTGAACAAGAAACCTTTCAGTTATTATTTCTAGACATTCAACTCACAGATGGGTTGGGCTTCGAAATTTTGGAATCCTTCAAGCATAAAAAGCAAAAGGTCATCTTCACCACGGCTTATAGTCAATACGCACTAAAAGCCATTAAATTTAGCGCCTTAGACTATCTACTGAAACCTATCAGTGGCCGAGAACTAAAAGAGGCGGTCGCAAAAGTGCTGGAATTAGAATCAGACTTGAATCATTTGCTCATCAGTAATTTCCTGAAAAATCAGGAGACGAGCACCCTCAATAAACGGATTGCCTTGCATTCTTCGGAAGGAATCACCCTGTGTGATATCAATTCTATCATACGTTGCCAATCGGAAGGGAATTATGTTCGATTCTATTTTACAGACCGTAAACCCTTGATGATTGCCAAAACCTTAAAAGACACAGAAGAAATGCTAATGGGATTTTCCTTCGAACGTATCCATCATTCGCATATTGTCAATATCAACCACATGCTCAGTTATGTATCTAAAGATGGCGGTTATGTCTTGATGAAAGATGACTCAATGCTGCCTGTATCAAACCGCAAGAGGTCACATCTTTTGGAGAGACTCAGTAAGTTCGACCTCAAGTTTTCCGCGACGTAGAAATAAATCGAATCATTCAAAAGCTAAGAAACTTTTCTTGTCAGGATACCAAGAGTCCTACCACTACTCTTTAAAATATCTGAACATGAAACTAATATTAGCCGCATTTTTAACCTTCGCAACAATGGGCAACCTATTAAATGCCCAAGAAAACAGTCAATCTGTTTCGAATGAAAGTATCATTGTTATGGTCAATACCGCTGATTGGTGTCCGGCCTGCAAAACAAATGGACAGCGCATTGAAAAAGAAGTAGTCTCTAGCTATATGGGAAACGAAACTTTTTCCATTGTGGTGAATGATCTATCGAATAAGGAGTCCAAAAAAACCAGCAAAGCAAGCCTTGAAAAGCTGGGCATTGAGAAACTGGCGAAAAAAAATAAAACGACAGGAATGATCTACTTCATTGATGCTCAAACAAAAGAGATTGTCAAAGAAATTAGCGTGACCAAAAGCACCGAGGAAATCAAACAAGCCTTTGATTCCTTTGTTAAATAAGAAGCTGCGAGTACAAGCCAGTGGTTTATTATTGATGATGAAAGGGGCAGTGAAAACTGTCCTTTTTTTTCATTCAATCGATAAACGGAAAATTCATGGTAAATTGTCGGTGTTGAACATGCCATTGTTTGACAAACCAAAACCAAATCATGCGCTTGAAATTACGCTTGTTGCTTCTTGTGGGTCTTCTCTTTATACTTGCCGGCAACGCTGTCGGACAAACATTTACCGGCACACAAGCGGATTCCATTCAATCTGGCGCAAGTGAAGTTTATCTTTGGGAGTATAGCTCCTACCCGCGCTATATTGAATTTAGAAGTCTCAAAGCCGGATTTAGCTCTGACCCTTCGGCCTTTTTTAGAAAAATCTATCGGCTACCCGCGTCATACAGCTTTCATAAAACGAGAGAAGATGAGGATGGGCTCGGACAAAAACACCTGCGCTTTCAAGTAGTCTATAAAAACCACCCTATAGATGGATCGACGATAACAGCTCATCTTGAAGGCGGGAATCTTAAATCTATAGACGCCGCCCTTTTTGACATGCCTGCGGAAGGAAGGATTGGATTGAGTCCGGAAGAAGCGATTGACAAAGCTTTATTGGCAAAACCTGCTTCACCTTATATTTGGGAAATTCCTGGCGAAGAAGCGCTTATAAAAGACCTCCAACACAATGAGCGGGCGACTTATTATCCAAATCCTGTACTCAGCTGGTTTCCTAAAAATGCCGCCGAACCCGGAGGAGAATGGGTGCTCTGTTATACCTTCAAAATCTATGGAATTGAGCCTCTTTTTCATGATCAAGTTTACCTCCATGCCAGTACAGGGGAATTACTTTTCTCGGAGAACCTCATTCATGACATCAATATAACAGGAACGGCCATCACACGCTATTCGGGTACCCGAACGATTCATGTCGACAGCATGAGCAACGGGCTCTTTCGTTTGCGCGACAGTAGTCTTGGCGCCAAGATTGAAACATACGACTTAAATAGATCGACCAACTATTCCAATGCGGTAGATTTTATTGATAGCAACAATACGTGGAATAATGTTGATACCCTGCAAGATGAAGTTGCAACAGATGCTCATTGGGGAGCAGAAAAAACCTACCGCTATTTCCTCGATAATTTTGGCCGACAAAGCTTCGATAACCAGGGGGCAGCCATCCGCAGCTATGTACACTATAGCAACAATTACAATAATGCTTTTTGGAACGGCTATGTGATGACCTACGGCGATGGAAATGGAACCACCTTCACCCCACTTACTAGTCTTGATGTATGTGGACATGAGATTGGCCATGCCGTAACCACCCATACCGCCAACCTAATCTATCAAAATGAAAGCGGCGCCCTCAATGAATCCTTCTCAGACATTTTTGGAAACTCCATAGAATTTGAAAATAAAAGCAATGCCGACTGGAAAATTGGGGAAGATATTACCCCCAATGGTTCTGGACTCCGCAATATGCAAAAGCCAAAAGTCAAGGGCGACCCCGATACCTATAAGGGCCAATATTGGTACGGAGGTACAGGTGATAATGGTGGGGTTCATACCAATTCTGGCGTCCAAAATTTCTGGTATTACCTGCTTTGCGATGGCGATACAGGGACCAACGATAATCAAGAATTTTTCTCCGTAGACAGCCTAGGTCAAGCCATTGCCCAGCAAATTACCTACCGCAGCTTGAGCACCTACCTCAGTCGTTTTAGCAATTATGCTGATGCCCGATATTTCTCCATTTTAGCAGCCAAAGATCTTTATGGCGCCTGCTCCAGAGAAGTCATAGCCACCACCAACGCCTGGCATGCAGCGGGTGTGGGAGATCTATTTGATAGTACGGTGGTTCGCGCTAATTTTAGCTCAGAGCAATTCCTTTGTTTCAATACTGGTGCTATACCCTTCTTGAATTATTCTGAAAATGCCACTTCTTATATCTGGGATTTTGGAGATGGAACCACGGATACCAGCGAACACCCTGCGCATGTTTTTGCCAGCTATGGGTTTTTTGATGTCCAACTTATCGCCTTCAACTGCTTTGGAAATGGAAGCGATACCTTGCTAAAAACCCAGCAAATTCTTATCGACTCTACTGCAGATATTTGTCATGCTTTGATCATGCCAACAGGAGCTATTCAAAACAGTGAATATTGCCAAGGCCTGGTTTATGATGACGGTGGAGAGTCGTCCTATTCTGATCTACATGAATCCTTCCTGAGCATTAGCACGCCTGGCGCTGATTCCATTGGTATTGTATTCCTCGAATTCGACTACGAAAAGGACTACGATTACCTCTACCTCTACGAAGGAGCCGACTCAAGCGGAAACTTACTCGGCAAACTCACTGGAATGAATCTTCCATTTAATGGCGATACCCTTATTCTGCAAGGCAATGCCATCACAATCCGCCATACTTCCGACCCTGCGGTGGTGGGAACAGGCTTCAAGCTTCAATACTTTAGCTACCGTCCGGAAATTACAGCCATAGCACCTCGCGACACGCTTGTTTGTCGCGGCGATAGCGTTCAGTTGCGTGCCGAATGGAATGCACCCGATTCGAACAGTCTTGCCTTCTATTGGCTCGACTCATCAAGTCAACAAAGTATTGTCTCCGGCAAATCCGTATGGCTCAAACCAGATTCCCAACAAACTTTTGCACTAGTGCTCCTCGACGCATGTTCCTTTAGCAGAGATACCGCCTATTTCACGCTTTCCATGCGCGATTCACTACAGGCATCCATCCTCAATGATACCCTCGTTTGCTCGCTCGAAAACTTCCAAATCCATGCAAGTGGAAGTGGCGGACTGTCGAGCGGATATTCATTCTCTTGGCCAGAGCTTAATCTGCTTGGGGCCAGTCAAACTGTTGCCTTCCCTTCTGATACATTGCTTCATGTTGTGCTGAATGATGGATGTACCTTGCTTGCTGATACCGCCGAAATGCTGGTTCAAGTGAGGGCTCCGCTTTCCGTTCAGCTCGCAGGAGACACCGTAGCTTGTTATGCTGGGAATGCAGCGAACTTTTCTGGCATTCCTAGTGGCGGAGATAGTTTGAGCTATGAATATTACTTCATGCATGGTTCATCGCCTGGACAGAATGGACTTATGGTAGCCCCTTTTGTATCCTCTTGGGTACATGTTGCCCTTGGTGATCAATGCTCGCGTTTACTGGCTGAGGACAGTCTTTTTCTTCGTGTTATTTCAAGTATAGAATATGAATTAAGCGCAGATACTCAACTATGTTATGGACAATCCATTCCTATCCAAACCCAGATTCGAGCCGCAGATTTTGCCAGTTTGCAAATCACTTGGAACAAGGGAGGAAATGCTGGTGATTCCAGTTTCACAAGCGATCCACTGCAGTCTGAGTCGTATATTCTGCAACTCAGCGATAGATGCAATACCATAGAAGATACGACAATAATTAGTCTGCTTGCTCCACTTACTTTAGACCCAGAATCCGATACCACCATCTGCTTCCAAGAAAGCCTCTATAAGAATATCGTAGCCACTGGGGGCGATGCAGTCAATTATCAGTATAATTGGTCAGACGGCTATACCGGTGAATTCCGCCAATGGCAGCCTGGTTTTACACAGGGCTATGAGGTTATATTGAATGACGGCTGTTCACTCGCCGATACCCTTCAGTTTACCGTTACCTTGCGTGATCCGCTAAGTATAGATCTTGGTGCTGATATTACTGTTTGTGATGCACATAGCTTCATGCTTCGTGCCACTGCAACTGGGGGTAACGCGAACAATTATAGCTATTACTGGAACGGTGTACGAAAGGTTGACTCGGCCACTTTCAAGGCCGATACCAGCGGATGGTATGTGGTTCGCCTGAGTGATAAGTGTTCGCCAGATGTTTCAAATTCCATCTATGTTACAGTTCAATCCCCGGCAATTCCAGCATTGCTTGTTAGCGATACCCTGCTCTGTACGGATGAAGAAGTCACTATTGGCTTGAGCAGCTCGGTGAATCAAGTGAACTGGACCACCAGCGATGGAACGGATTTCACCACCGAATCCTGGACATATTCTTGGACCAAAGCAGGCTACTATTCCATTCAAGTTGAAATTGAAGATATAGATGGATGCAAGGCAGATACGGTATTTACCAACCGCATTCAGGTAGTCAATGCTGCAAAAGCGCAGATGAGTCTTTCCAGCAGAACATTAGAACTTGGTGAAGATGAATTAAGCGGTAATTCTATCGACAACAATGCGGTGAATTGGTTTTGGAATATTGAAGATGGATCCACCTATTCAACGGGTCGTATGCTGCATATTTTCCAAGATACCGGACGTTACGCCATACAATTGGAGGTGGAAGATATAGCTGGATGTTCCGACATCGCCTTTGATACAGTTTTGGTGTATGACAAGGCTGTCATTTGGTTTCCGGATGCCTTTACGCCGAATAAGGACGGGGTCAATGAAGATTTTGCTCCTGTATTCCTTGACCTAGCATCTGGTTCTTATAAAATTTACAATCGCTGGGGAGCTGTAGTTTACGCGTGTGAAGACATCCTCAGTTGCAGCTGGGATGGAGGAGATAACGAAGCTGGCATTTACCTCATTGTATTCCAAGGAATAAGCAAGCGAGGTGAGCGACTTTCTCATACAGGCAGTATACACTTGATACGTTAAAGTTAATGGAGCCTTCCAGCAAACATGTGTATTATAAACAATGAGCAAAGCCGCTTAAAGGAATAATTTTCCTCTCATCGAGTCCCATTCACTCTAAATAATTGGGTTAATTTGTAAGCAGGAAGAGGATTATTCTGATACTAGGTGGCTTACACAAAACGTAATCCCAAACTCTGCATGCCAAGAATAAGCTCATTTGCTCTAAGATTCATTCCTTAAAATCAGAACCTGATAAATGAAAAAATTAAACAGCTACAGTATTTGGATTGGATTAGTGGTTTTATTCATCATTGTCTATTTAATTGCAGACCGTCTTCTGTTTGATGGAGTCAAGCCGAGAGGCATAAATGAAAGCGGCATTCAAGCCAACTATTTTGCAAAAAATACGACCAAACAAAAAGCAACAA
Organism: uncultured Burkholderiales bacterium; assembly: GCA_964620355.1. Lineage (GTDB taxonomy): Bacteria > Bacteroidota > Bacteroidia > UBA8524 > UBA8524 > UBA8524. The sequence goes on from CAZUIT010000024.1 coordinate 22,212, forward strand.
TCATCCTTATAGGTGGCGGACAATGGGGGGATTATTGGGGACGGCAATTTGCCGAAATCGGGTTTAGTGGCTTATCACTCCCATATACGGGGAAAGAAGGCTTACCAACATTGCCCGAAGAAATCAATTTAGAGTATTTTGAAAATGCACTTAACTGGCTGAAGCAACAGCCAGAGGTAGACTCCAGTAAAATTGTTCTCATGGGTGCTTCGAGAAATGCCGAATTGGCATTGCTAATTGCTTCTCTATTTCCTGAACGTGTGCATGGAGTAATCGCCTATGCTCCGAGTGCAGTTTTATGGTCGAATACGGTTTTACCCTATAATTCCAATGACCTCAAAGCGAGTTGGAAATACAAGGACCTTGATCTCCCCTATATTCCAATGGAGAAAATCTCAGGAAACGAATCGAATAAAATCGAAACCCTTACCTATTGGAAAAGGGGTTTAGCAAAAACCGAATATCTCAACCAAGCGACAATTCAAGTTGAAAAAATAACTGGACCAATCCTGCTTTTTTCTGGAAAAGACGATAAGGTATGGCCTTCATCTATAATGGCGGATATGATCGAAGAGCGGATTAAAAAAAGCAACTATTCTTATGCTTTTCAAAACATACAATACGAAAATGCTGGACACTTGATTTCAGGTAATCCAGGTTCAAAATCAACTGTTAGGACAGGAAAAATCAATATTGCAGAAAAAGACTATGAATTCGAATTTGGCGGTACGATTGAAGGAGACGATAAAGCACAGCTCGACGCAAAAACAAGATTGACTCTTTTTATACAGAACCTTTAACCGGTTGATATAAGCGACTGCGATCAAGGTGTTTTCAATGGATGAGCAATCAACACACACCACTCAAACTAAAAGCTCCTTTTATTAAATATGAAGATCAGCGAGACACGCCTTTTGAAAACATATACATCCATATTACCTCTGTTCAAGCTATCAGCTTCGTTTAATTTATCTCATTTTCCCATCGAAAAAGCATCAGCCAGGCACGTAAATACAAAAAAATTCGTGTCTCTACATGCCTTATGCTCCCCAACAAAAAAAGGAACCATCTCTGGTTCCTCTTTCAAATAATCAATATCCTGTAAAGACGCAAAATTCTGCATCTGAGCCAATATATCTATCTATTTCGGCGTCACACGAACCACCTCATTACGAAGTGCATTCACGTACCAAAGTTTTCCTTCTGGTCCTACTTTGATGCCAATTACACCTTTGTTTCCTGTAGCGATACGGCCAATTTCTGATTTTGTATTGATGTCGAATGCAATGATATCTCCAGTTTCGTAGTCGGATACGAATAGACGATTGTCTTTGATATCGATACCTGCAGCTTTTTGGAATCCTGCTTCGACTACGGTTTCAATTTCGAGGCCTTCCATTTCCCAATGCTCAGCCAACAATTCGTTGATGAGGTTGAGGTCATTCTTTTTCTTTCCTGATTGTACGTTTACTCTTACGATTCTTCCTTTTGGGCCGTCAACGATATACAACCATTTTTTCGCTGCATCCATCACCATATGGCAAGGAATTCCGTCTGCATATCTTTCTAATGCAAGCTCAGGATAGCGGTGCACGCGTCCATCACTATGGTCGTCGTTACCTGGACCATGGTCATCAACAAAATCGTACATGACCAATTCGCTGTGATACGAATCGTAAACCCAAAATTTATTACCCGATTCAGAGGCCATACCCATTCCAAATGGACTTCCATGGAGCATATCGAGATGACTTCCATTTCCACCTGAAGGACGCGCATAAATATTCATATCACTCGACCATAAAGAAGGCCCGGTGAAGGTTCCACCCTGACGATTGGCATCTTGAATATTGGCTGTTGTGCCGAAATTTCCATTATCGGAGAAGGCGATGGCAGAAGGCAAGGCCATAAAGTGCCAGGCATTTCCATCACGGCGGAAATCTTCTGATTGATTTCCTTTTCCAGCATTGCTGATCGTAATGGTGCTTCCTCCGGTCATATCGACATCTTTATTGATGACCCATAATTCCATCGTTCTATTTGGATGGAAATCGAGGTCTTGAGGAATGTTGACGTCTTGTCCGGCGGCCACTATCACGTCCAAAGAAGGGGCTACACTTCCGTATACTCCATCTTCTGCAGGGCTAAAAAATTCAGGAATGGTATTTTTCTTTTCTACTACAGCATCCTCTTTATCCTTTTTACAGGCAGTGAATGCTAGGGTGCAGGCTAGACCAAGAATCGGCCAATTTAATTTCTTCATGGATATAGTTTAATACGTTTACTTTTCGATGTATAGACATGAAAAAAGCTCATGTGCTGCACTACCGAACCATCTTTCTTAACACAAAGGCTTTGCTCTTTGTTTGGTGCAAAGTAAAGTAACCTAATCCATATTCTATATTTCCATGGAAATTAACTGCATCGCCAAGCAGCTGCTGCAGCCAGCCTGAGGAGCGCAATACTTCTTCAACATACTTAAAATAAACACCATCAACCTGTGCGACATTCACCACCACTGTATCGGAAGTTTGGGCAAATGGTAGCCGCTGATGAAACAGAATGCTATCGCCGATAAAATCATTGGCCTGCAGCAAAAAAGCCCGTTTTTCTAAGAAGGAGCGGTCGCCAATAACTTGAGCAAGGCTTGGTTTGGCTCCAGATTTTAGTCGTTGAAAATCGCTAGTCTTGCCAATACTTACCAAATACCGCGCATTTCCTGATCGAGATTTTCTTATCCGAACATCAATAGAGAATACCGTATCTGCATTTACTTTATTTCCGATTACTTCATTTTTGAGCAAGTCCACCCGCGCAGGGACTTTGCAATTCGCCTTCATTTTAAGCCTGCCCTGTGTATCCATGACCTCTATTTGGGCGATATCTCCCTCTTGCAATTGAGGACTATTGAGGTAGTATACGCCTTTGCCCACTTCTTCAAATCTAAAACTAAAGCCTTGCAGTTGTAGCTGAACATTAGCGTTTGGAATCATCATCGACTCCAACTGTTCGGCCAAGTTTTTTGCCGCTCCCGAATAATTCGCCGGCAGAGAATAAGTGAGTGAAACCCAGATTCCGCCCAGCTCGTCTACCCGAGAATTCATCACCCATTTAGGCTCAACAGTGGTATATGGAATTTCTTTTCCTTCAGGACGACACGCGGCCAATAAGCTAAGTGCCAACAAAAACAGCATTTTTTTCATGATCAAAATTTTACGCTTAAACCAAGTGAAGGCATCATACCAAAGAGACCTACCTCGCGGAGAATCATTCGTCCGTTGCGCTCCACATTTTCAATACGGAAGGCCTGCATTTGGTTATAGACATTATAGGCCCCGGCTTGAAATTGCCAAGTGGCTTTTGGTGTTTTTATTTGGTAATTGAGGGCTATATCGATACGGTGACTGCTACTCAATTTCTGACTATTTCGTTCGCCATATACCGGAATGAATACCGGAGATGCTTCACCAATTCCAGGGATAACATATTGGGCCAAACGGGGAGTAAACCTCGCGCCAGTCGCCAAATAAAATGCACAGGAATAACTCCAATTCCCTCCTAGCTGACCAAGGAACTGGAAGGAAAGATCATGCCTGCGGTCAAAACGATCAAAATACCTGTTTCCTCCATTTAGGTCGTCGAATTGGCGGGTTGACCAAGAAAGCGAGTACCCCAGCTGAGCTGTAAAAGCTTCTGCATGATAAGCAACTGAAATATCTGTTCCGTATGCACGTCCTGATCCGCTCACCACTTCATCCTGAATACGTGTTGCAAGGAAAGGCGTCGCTCCTTCATTGAATTCATTCAATCCATCCATAATTTTATAATAGCCAGAAACACTCATCGACCAGTTTTCTGGTTTCCATGCAATGGAGATATCGCCTTGCCAAGCACTTGGGGCTGGCTGGTCAAGGTTTGTTGGATACCACATATCTGTAGGAAGAGAAATCGAATTGCTACCCAATTTCTGGAGACTTTGGGTATTGCGCTGAACCGCAAATTGAACGGACCAATTAACTGTTGGAATGAAATTCACAGCCAACTTTGGTTCGAGGAGTACACGCGCTTGGGAACTTCTTGTCCATACAGCCAATCGCATTCCACTTTCTATGCTCCAGATAGGACTCAGTTTCCAAGTATCTCCAAGGAATAGACTACCCTCACCAGAGCGTAATTCTTCTGTCTTTTTACTTGGAATTACCTCTCCAATCGTTCCACTGCTGCTTACGCCCATCGCGCTAAAATGGTGGGAGATAAAACTCACACCCGCATAGGATTGGTGGCCTTTCCAGCTTTTTGCTACCGTGGTCTTCATTCCAAAATCACGAATTCCTGAATGGATTTCTAGGGCATTATCGGCCCACGACATAGCATTGCTGGTTTTTAAATCGCTCGCATAAACCACAGCTTCAAGATTCCAAGGTCCTTGGTGTGTAAAGGAAAGCGCCATATTCCGTTCGGTATTTTTGCTCAGCAATTGCATATCCGGCATTAAGGATTTTTCGGTTTCCTTGAATTTGGAGATGGTCTTTCCATTCGCCAATAATTCATCTGTTGATTGATAGAAAGAAAGTCGGAGCTGGTTTTTGCTGCTGAGTTGAAAATTATGGATCATTCGTCCATCAAAAAATTTCGCTGGAAACTGCTCGCCAATCACCGGCCAAACCAAGTCGGGCAATGAGCGCCGACCGGCCAATTGCATGGACCACTTCCCAGGAACGATGGGCGTTTGAATATAGGCCTTACCAAGTAGGATGCTCAATCCTAAATCAACCTGGAGGCTATCACTTGCTGGTGCCGTTTTTAATTCTAAGGCCGACGAAAGCCGACCACCCAATGAAGCCGGTATCATGCCTTTATACAATTTTGCTGAGCCAATAAGTTCCGATTGGAAGGGAGAATAAAAGCTAATGATATGTCCGCTTTGGTAAATCGGCACCCCATCCAACACCACATTATTTTGGTCGCTTGAGCCACCCCGAACGAGCATGCCTCCATTTGCATCGCCTGCCTTTTTCACCCCTGGCATACTATGGAAGGCTTGCACGATGTCTGCTTCTCCCCCGAAGGAGGGCATCATTTTTATTTGCTTGGTATTGATTTCTAGAACAGAGATCGCAGGGTTACTTTTTGCTTCTGCCTTGACCACTGCCTCGCCGATTATTATGGCCGATTCATCCAATAGCACCAGCAACAGGCTATCCTGCTTTACTCCTCTTAAGGAAACCGATTGCGCTTCGTAACCCAAGTAGGAGATAACTAGGATGGAATCTTCTTGTTCATCGATATGGAAATAACCGCTCAAATCAGTTTGTGTTCCTCTGCCTGATGCCGGCAAAAAGATATTGACTCCAACAAGGATTTCTCTGGTATTTCTATCCATAACAAAGCCTTGAACATACTGGGCCAAGAGCTCCTGCTTGGAGAGCAAACAAAAAAGTAAAAAGCAGATAAGGGTTCGCCGTGTCATTCTGTAGGTATGACAATCCATTCGTTTCTTCCCCCTACCCGCTAATTAAGAAAAATTCAATTTCTTTCTATGGACTTCAATGGTTCAATTCTATGGATGTTAACTTCCCACTAGCAAGCATGTTCGCCCTTAAAAGGAGCAAGGCAATAACGCCACTTACCGACTCAATAATCAACCAATTCATCACAAAGTCATTTGGTGTTCCATCCAGAGCAAGGCTGGAAACTCGCCCAACCACAAATCCCCAGCAATAAAGGTTAACCAGAATCAATGCTTCCTTTTTCAATTTCCAGGACCCTAAAATCAAGAATAATCCAAAGAATAAATTGACTGCCCCATAATAGGCACGAATCGAATTTCTCGCACTCGGGTTATTCAGCTCCACATCCACAAAACCCATAATTCCTTCGGGGTTCACTAAGGCTTGAACTCCCACATTCGCAAAGGCCAATCCCATTAATACGAGAAAGAGGCTCACTCCATATTTCTTCATAGTATATAAATTAGGGTACAAAGAACAGGAGCTATTCAGAGAAAAATCTTGACACAAATCAAGGAATTCACGCACAAACAAATCGGGAAGAAATGATTGGCGTATTTGCTTGCCATAGCTATTTAGACGCACGCGAGTAGCATGGGGAAAAGTACAAATCGTAATAATGGCAGCAGGTGTTGTCTCATGGTTTGCAGCGCCTTGGTCATTTGATTTTCTACCGTTTTTATGGAAATATCTAGGGTCGCAGCTATCTCCTTATTTGAAAATTGTTCAAAACGACTCAGCTCAAACACCTCCCTGCATTTTGGCGAAAGCTTATCGAGACAGGCCGCAAGTTTTTGCTGCAAGTCTTTTTCACGCAGCCGATCGTAGCTGCCATCTTGGGTGCCCGAGAGCTGTTCAAGGCTGCTTTCATCATCGCTTAAATCCATTCTTGCATTCTTTTTAAGCACGTTTAATGCATGGTTTCTCACTGCCATATAGAGGTATGATTTTATGCTCGTCTTGATATCCAGGGTTTCCCGTTTTTCCCAAACCTTAAAAAACACATCCTGCACCATATCGCGCGCGCGGTCCTGATCCTTTAATATGGGAGAGGCGAAGTAGACCAGCCCATCGTAATAGAGGTGAAAGATTTCCTTTAATGCACCTTCATCCCCCTCTTGAAGGCGATGAATCAACTGACTTGAGTCTGGAGCGGAACTTATTTGCGGCATGTCCCCTTTCTCACCATCCAGGTATTTCCTTGAACATCCATATCGAGTTCAAGAACGACCTCCAGAATTTCCAAAATTTCTTCCTTGGTAGCGGTTCCAAACTCGCCAGAAAGCGTGCAATAGCTGCTCGGAAGGGTATAACTTATATTTACCTCATAATAATGTGCAATATCATTCAGCACGGTATGGATATCGGTATTGTTGAAAGTCAGTTTTTGCTTCATCCAAGTAACCTGGTTCATTGAACCGAACTCGATAGTTTGAAGACTTTTTTCGGTCGTAGAATAACGTGCCGCCATGCCTTTGCTTAAAATCAACTGAGCACCTTGGGCTTCAAAACTCACTTTTCCTTCTGCAACGCGCAATTCTACGTCGCCCTCTTCATTGAGTTCGTGAATGTCAAAAGCGGTTCCCAAAACAGTGGTATAGGTTTCTTTGGTTTGAATACGAAACGGGTGAGCTGCATCTTTAGTTACATCAAACCAAGCCTCGCCTTTTAATTCGATTAATCGGTTCGATGAAAACTGCTTTTTATAGCGGAGTTCACTGCCTTTTTTCAAGACCACCAAACTGTTATCCGGCAAAATAATTTCTTGATTGGATGCCGTCGCTTCAACGCTTTCCCAGGAGAAAACCTGTATCCACGTTACCCAGGCTACAGTTGCAACCAACACGATAGAAGCTGCAATTGCCATCTTCTGATATGCACCTCGTAAAAATGCCTGTTTCGGCTTTGCCGTTAATCGACTTGAAAAGCTTTCCCAGTCTTTCTCTGCTAAACTTTCTCTTTTATATGTGTCGCTCAGGTCCCAAACTTCCTTGAGTTCTTTGTAAGCTGCGTTCTTCTCCGCATCCTTTTCTAAAGTCTCCTGAAAGTCTAGCGTCTCCCTTTCGCTGGTCTCTCCAAGAATTACTCTGGTGGCCTGATTTAAAAATTCCTCGTTCATCCTAAAGCTATGACAATCTCATCAGGGATTGCCCCTATTTGAAGGGAAAAATAAATCTAAAATCTAACATTCCAATGGCGTGGGGCTCAGGGCTCAGGGCTCAGGGCTCAGGGCTCAGGGCAAAATTAATTTAAATCAGTCGCTCTCCATCTGCGTTCGCTGGAGCTATTTTTGCAAAAGCCTCAACCTCGACCTTAAACTCAACCTTAATTTCGTCATCCTGAGCGAGTCGTCTAGCGTTTTATTCCATTGCTAAAAGTTACGGCGAGTCGAAGGGCTCAACCCATCCAATGTTCAATGGCTCCTTCTACAGCAATTCCTCGCGAGCCTTTTAGGAAAATCAAGGTTCCGGGAGCTGGTGGGTTTGCCTGTAGGTGGGCTTTAGCATCAGTCGCTGTGGCAAAACAACGTGGGTCATTGCCGAGGGCTTTACCAAATGCGGGACCAATAAACACGCCGGATTTCAAGTTTAATGTTTCTAACAATGCTACAATAGCGGAATGTTCTTCTTCTTCATAAGAGCCCAATTCAAGCATGTCGCCTAAAATAAAGAAGCGCTCACCATCGTGCTCTGCCAGACTTTTCAGCGCCACTTCCATGCTGCTTGGGTTCGCATTATAACAGTCGAGCAGAAAGGTATAGCCTGCCTTCTCAAGCACCTGCGAGCGATTATTTTGCGATACATAGGATTCAATTGCGGTTTTGCTGACCCAGTCTGGAATTCCAAAATGACGTGCCACAGCCAGGGTAGCCAGAATATTAGAAAAGTTAAAAGCTCCTGGTAGTTTGCTATGGATTTCTATGCCTGAATCCAAAGCTAAGCTCACCCCAGGGAAACTTCCAAGCATTGCTGCACTGGTTGAGTTAGAAGAATCGACACCAAAGGAAATCATACGGTCTAAGCGTTTCGACATGGACTCGAGCCAGGCATCATCGGTATTCACAAAGGAGAGTCCGCCGTGCTTCTTCAAGTACAAAAACAGCTCACTTTCTTCCCGAGCCACCCCTTCCATACTTCCAAATCCTTCGAGATGTTCTTTGCCAATATTGGTGATGAGTCCAAAGTCGGGTTCTGCAATTTCCACCAACTCGGCAATATCTCCGGCTTGGTTTGTTCCTAACTCAATAACAGCAATCTCCGTATCTGCCGGCATGCTTAAGAGGGTGAGTGGGAGTCCGATATGGTTATTCAGGTTTCCTTTCGTAGCATGCGTTCTAAATTGGGTACTCAATACCGCCTTCAGTAACTCTTTGGTGGTGGTTTTGCCGTTGCTCCCTCCAATTCCAAGGACTGGGATGGCCAGCTCTTCGCGGTATAAGCGGGCAAGTTCCTGCAAAGTATGCAAAGCGCTATTGCTGAATAATAGTCGGTCTTCCTCAGGATAGGCCTTCTTTATTTCTACATCATCAATAACAGCATATGCCGCACCTTTTTCTAAAGATTGAAGTGCATATTTATTGCCATCGAAATTTGGTCCCTTTAACGCAAAAAAGATACATCCGGCTGGGATGGCACGCGAATCGGTGCTGACCACAGGGTGCAACTTAAATATCTCGAGCAGCTTGGCAACTTGACTGAATTTCATAAGGCAACAAATAAACTACTAAACTACTCTTTATTAAAACCCTGCGTATGAAAAGCTTGTTCCTTTTAGTCTTTAGCGGCCTCTTTTTTTGCCAAGACAGTTTTTCTCAGGTTTCAAATTATTACCCAAGTAACGCTGTTAAAATACTCAATATGAGCGGAGATACCATTTCCACCCCATTCACAGGTGGCTTTGTTGCGCCGCAGTTTAGCGTTATCGACTTAAACGGAGACGCCTATATGGATTTGTTTGTGTTTGATCGAGAAGGGTCAAAAGTGATGTGTTTTTTGAACCTCGGGATTCCAAATAATATAGCATATCGCTATGCCCCACAGTATAACCATGCATTTCCTAAAATGGCTGGCTGGGTGCTGCTGAGAGATTTTAACTGTGATGGAAAAATGGACCTCTTCACCTCAGATATTGGATCACAAATTCGTGTGTTTCGAAATACGAGTGATAATGGAACCCTATCCTTTGCGCTGGAACACTCCATTTTAAATGACGTAGAAGGAAACAATTTATCCATCAACCGAAATGATATTCCGGCAATTGCTGACTTGGATGGTGATGGTGATTTAGATATCATGGGATTCCCGCCTTTTGGTGACCCTTATCTTTTCAGAAACCAGCAAAAAGAAGAAAATTTACCCTGCGATACGCTGCATTATAAACTGGTTGATTATTGCTGGGGAAGTTTTCGTGAGGGCTTTTCTAGCGATATAAATCTTGGCATACATTGCAACTTTCCATTTTATTATAAAACACTTTCATTGGACGGAGGCAATACCATGTTGACCCTTGATTTGGATGATGATGGCGATCAAGATTTAATAATGGGCCATCTGGGCTATCCAAGCTTAAGCCAGCTCATCAATGGAAAAAGTGACCATTCATGGTACCGTGATACAATAATTTCATCGAGTAAAAACTTTCCGAAGAACAGCCTTGTCGCAGCCGTCCCCGACTTTCCTGCTAGCTACTTTATCGATATCAATAATGATGGAAAAAAGGACCTCATCGTGAGCAGCAATGCAACCGGAAATAGCCAGAACCTGCATCAAAATTGGATCTATACCAATTCCGGAAAAAACACCGCACCTATTTTCAGTTTCCAGGACAGCAGCTTTCTTCAGAATGCTACTCTTGACTTCGGAGCCAATACGGTCCCGAGCTTTTTTGATGCAGATGGGGATGGAAATGAAGACCTGATACTTTGCTATTCCGGCAAATACACGGAGACTGGAAATAAAAGAGACCAACTCGCACTTTTTTTAAATGATGGGGATTCCCTCTCTACTTTCCGATTAGTCGATTTGGACTACCTCAACTTTTCAAGTGCTGGATATTCCCAAATCCATCCACTTTTTGTTGACATGAATGCCGATGGAAAAAAGGATCTTCTGCTTGGCCATTTAAACGGCAAGCTTAGCTTTTTCCAAAATACGGGAACCGCAAAAAACCCGCAGTTCACTTTAATCACCGACAATTATGCGGGCATCGATATTGGCACACTTAGCTGCCCAGCAGCCTTTGATATCAACGGCGATTCTTTGGTAGATTTAGTTATCGGAACACATGATGGTCCCTTGGCATTTTTCCCCAATAGAGGTACAAAAACCTCCCCCAGCTTTGATGCCACTCCTGCCATCGATACGGCTTGGAAGGTTTGGGTGAATTCCTATTCCTATAAGCTAAATGACGACTTGACAGATTCCACCAAGGAATTTCATTACACAGGAAATTCGTCACCTACTTTTGTTGATTTAGACGGAGACGATTATCCAGAATTGATCTGTGGATCAGAAAATGGCGAAATACTGATTTATTCCATCAAAGGAAGAAGCCCGAATGATAGCATTCAGCCTCTGGGAAATTATCTCATCACTGGACAAAACTCGGATACGGGAAGAATTGATGTTGGCAGACGTGCGACTCCCGCCCTTCTCGATATGAATGGCGATGGCAAACCGGATTTTCTGGTTGGAACAAGCCGCGGTGGTTTAGAATATTATCAATCATCCTATACAAAACCAGACTCCATTCATATTGGCTTCGAACCTCATTCGCCACAACTAACCCTGCATTGCTGGCCCAATCCTGCAAAAAATAGTACCACGATTCAGACTTCGGTTCCTCTCGATGAAGCGGCGTCAATCGAATGCTATGATTTAACAGGGCGAAGGCTCCTAGTCTTTTCTTGGGCCGATCCCACTAGCATCTATCAAAATGTTGATCTATCTGAACTTTCAAACGGCACCTATTTGATTCGGGTTTCCTCGAAAAACTTAAGGAGCAAAGCACTGCGAATCGTGATTGTTCGTTAAGTGCTCTTTTCCATTTGCGTACATTCCCCGTCCTTTGCAATCTATAGGCTCAGCTCCAAGCAACGATTAGGCCTGCTGAGGAGTCCTATATGTATTAAGCCATCCTATGAAAAAACTGCTACTCACACTCGGAATCTTGTTCTCTATTTCCTCCTTCGCACAAACACCTGCGTTCTACCTGAGCAATAGCCTGAGGTTCTTGGATGCGAATAATGATACGATTCCCTTCCCCTTTATTGGTGGATTTGTAGCGCCACAGTTTAGCGAGATTGACCTGAATGATGACGGCATCAAGGACCTCTTCATCTTCGACCGGAGTGGCAATAAGAAAATGACCTTCCTCAATGAAGGAAAAGGAGGACAAGTCTCGTATATCTATGCCCCAAAATATGAATACTACTTTCCTGACCTTGCCCGCTGGGTTCTTCTCCGAGATTATAACTGCGATGGCAAGGAAGATATTTTCACTGGCTCAGAGCAAAGCGGCTTTACCGTTTATAAAAACATCAGCACTTCGGATAGTCTGCAATTTGAACATATCATCTATGACCTTCTTGACACCGCAGGAGGCAATATGTATAACCTCACCTTGGATATCCCAGCGATTGATGATGTGGATGGAGATGGAGACTTAGACATATTAGCGTTTGGCGTTTTGGGTGGTTATGTGCAGTACTACCGCAATGAACGTGTGGAAAAAGGTCTCGACTGCGACGCCCTCAATTTTAACTTTGTGGACTTCTGCTGGGGCTCCTTTGTAGAAGCAGGGCTGACCAATGATATTATCCTTGGGGACAATTGTTTCGGTTTAAAATTCTATAAAAATCAACTTCACTCTGGAAGTACTGTATTGACTTTTGACGCAGATGAAGATGGCGACAAAGACATGCTCGTTGGCGATGTGGGTTTCCCGGATTTTAAATTCCTCATCAACGGAAAAAAAGAAACGGGGTGGCCCTACGATACGGTTACCTCCTATACCACACATTACCCGCTAAATACTTTGGGGGTGTATATTGACCTTTTCCCAGCAGCCTATTATCTCGATGTCAACAATGATGGGGTAAAAGACCTCATTGCCTCGGCCAACGAAGCAAATGCTGCCACCAACCTCGGACAAAATTGGTGGTATAAGAACAAGGGCAAAACCAATAAACCCGATTTTGAATTCCAAGACAGCTCTTTCTTGCAAAATATGACCATCGATTTTGGTTCCCAGACCAGTCCGGCGCTATTTGATATGGATGGCGATGGCGACCTCGATCTCATTTTAGCAAATCGCGGAAACTACCGAGATACCAAAAACAGCAACGATCGACTTGCCTTGTATGAGAATGTAGGCACGGTTCAAAAGGCCATCTTCAAGATTAAAACCGAGGACTACCTTGGCTTGAGTAATGATAGCCTTACTGGCGTGAATCCAACCTTTGCCGACTTAAATGGCGATGGAAAACAAGATCTGATTCTTGGTCAGATCAATGGCCGACTCCGGTATTATGTGAACACCGGAACACTCACTGCACCTGCATTTACACTACAAAATGATACTTTAGGAAGCATTGATGTGGGCACACTTTCCGCCCCGCATTTTTATGATTTAGATGGCGATTCGGTGCTGGACCTCTTTGTTGGAAACCGCAGTGGATTTATCCAATACTACAAAAACTACGGTACCCGAAGTATCCCTAATTTCTTGCAAGACCCAACAGTTGACTCCGTAGGACGCATCCAAGTGGCCGACTTCTTCTATAATTACGGGAACTTCGACCCGAATGGAAAACCCATCGACTCCACTAAAACTTTCGAATATGAAGGGCACAGTACGCCTTGGATTGCCGACCTCGACAATGATGGCACACCAGAGATTTTAAGCGGGAGCCGAGGTGGAAAAATCTATATCTTCCCCTTGGATAAAAATAATTTATCCGACTCCTTCCCAAGCCTCACTGAATACTTCATACAACCCCATAACCAGTCTGGCGGAATCGCTGATTTAGGCGGCAGAACTTCCTTGGCTTTGATGGATATTAATGATGATGGACGACTTGATGTCATCGTTGGGAATAGTCGGGGTGGAGTTCATTTCTTGAGTTCGTCTTTTAGTCCGGAAGACACTTTAAACAGCGTGCAGGGAATTTTACCTTTGCTCGATCTCACTGCATTCCCGAACCCCACAGAAGGAACACTGAACCTAAAGCATGAGCAAAGTCTGAATGCGAATTTGACTATCCAAGTGATTGATGTGCTTGGAAGAATCGTACTCACAGATCAATGGAATCCTTCTATCACTACCCTCAAACAACTCCAGTTAAATCGCCTAGGAAATGGAAGCTATTTCGTGATCGTTTCGCATCCAGAATACCGCACAAATACGCTTCGTGTAAGCGTGGTAAAATAGATTCTTTGCAATGAATCAAGGACTTGAGTGAGAAGTCGTTTCATTTTTCGCTCAGGCTTTCTTTTCTTTGTCCTTTCTTACTTGGCATGAAAAGAATCTTTACGGTATCCAGCTTGCTCTTATTAATGGGCTCTTCCGACTTGTTTGCACAAGAAAATAAATACGGAGAGTTCAGCGGGAACTTTCAAACGAATACCCAATTTTATGTGCGCGACGATAGGATCGGAGCGAATACCATCCAGTATTTGCGCCAAAAATCCTCCACCGATGCTTGGTTATTCATGAACTATAAATTTCAAGGGTTTGATATCACAGCACGCTATGATGTGTTCAATAACTCTCCCTTGCTCAACCCACAGCAATCGTATACCCACTCCGGAATCGGCTATTGGAGCATTAAAAAATCCATAGGAAAGCTAACCTTAACCGGTGGTTACTTCTATGATCAGTTTGGAACTGGAGCTGCCTTTAGAGCATTTGAAGACCGCCTCATCGGACTCGACTATGCTGTGCGAGGGATTCATGCCCAATATGAAATTAGCGATAGCTGGAGAGTTAAAGCCTTTACTGGTCAGCAGAAGGGATTCCTCGATCTTGGGACGAATGAAGATACGCGTTTTACTGTGAGCCCGCAGGTGGTTAAAGGAATCTATACCGACAAACGTTTTCAGTTCACAAATGACTTTTCGCTCGATATTGCTGGAGGGGTTGTAAATAGAACCCTCGATGGCGAAACCCTCAACCGAATCGTTTCTGAAATTAACGGATTGCCGATTGAAGATCGCTTCCAGCCAAAAAGCAACACGTATGTTATGACTGGAGGGTTTACCATGAATTATAAAGGGTTTGCTTTGGCCTCGGAATACAATCACAAAACGGAAGAGGCCCTGCGGAATCCATTTACTCAACAACTTTATGGAAGTGAAGGGTCTGTCCTTTTTACTTCCTTAGGCTATTCCCAGAAAGGTTTAGGAATCAATGCATCGTACAAACGTGTTGAAACCTACCAATTCCGCTCTTCTCCATATAATGTACTCCTCAACGGTCAGGCAACTTACCTTCCATCGATTACCCGTCAGAATGTATACCGACTATTGGCGCGTTATATTCCTGTTGTACAAGAACTTGGAGAAAATGCATTTGCGGCAGACATCCTCTGGACGCCGAATAAACACTTCACCATTAACGCCAACTTTTCTTGGGTAGACGGTCTGGATGGAAAGCATCTATTTGAAGAATATTACCTCGATGTGCTGTACAAGCACTCTAGGAAGTTGAAAATCCAATTAGGGATACAAAGTGTTTTCTATAGCCAAGCCATCTATCAATTGAGTCCAGCGGCGCCAGATGTACGCACATTTACACCTTTTACTGAGGTCACGTATAAGTTATCGATGAAGCAAAGTCTTCGTTTTGAAGCGCAGTATTTGCACACCCGCCAAGATCTTGGAAGCTTTGTGAATGCCTTGATTGAATACAATTTTGCCCCACATTGGAGCTTCTCAGTTGGTGACATGGTAAATACCGCCCCTGTTCGGACAGTGGGTACGCCTCAAGAAGTAGTGAGTGATGAAATCATCCATTATTATAACTTGTTTATGAGCTATCAGATGGGTTCTACTCGTTTTACCGTCAACTATTTGAAGCAGGTGCAAGGGGTAAATTGTACAGGAGGTATTTGTCGGGTTGAGCCCGCCTTTAGTGGTTTCCGTATTGGTTTAATCACGAACTTTTAGGTTGGAAGCAGCCCTCTACCGATTCTGATGGTCTTTTATTAAATTTGACATTATGTTCAAGCAATTATCTGCCTTTCTTCTACTTGCCTCCTTCGCACTCGTTTCTTGCGAGGAAGAACCCCTTCCAATCATTATGGAAGAAGGTGTGGCGCCACTTGTAGATACCACCTATATGAATCCAAGTCCGGCAACCAAGCAGGATAAAATTATTCTTTTTGAAGACTTTTCAGGAGTCCGTTGTCCGACTTGTCCGAATGGCCACAAAGCCCTCGAAGATTTGCAAACCAATTTTCCTGGACGTGTTGCTGCGGTCACCATTCACGCAGGGCAAAAAGAATTTGTGCAAGCGGCTCCATTCAAGGATCCAGGCCAGCAAGACTTGAATACCAAATGGGGCACTTCCATCTTTACCATCATCAATAAACCCAACGGAATACCTTATGGAATAGTTGATCGTTTGCTTGGTTCCAATATTGCTTCGCAATGGGAATCGAATGCAACGCAGCGTATGAATTTGACTACCGATGCGAATGCCGAAATTAAAATTATTAGCTATGATGAGGTTACCCGCGAATTGCGCTATGAGGTGAAGTTCGAAATAACCAGCGACCTCAATGAAGCCTTATTCTTCAGCACAGTCATTACCGAAAGTGAAATTGAAGGCAAGCAAGAATATACCCAAGGAGAATACGAAGAATACGAGCATAACCATATCCTGCGCGATATGCCACAGTTTGCTGAAAACCTCAATCCAAGCAATGTCCCTGCGACTACCACTGGCCGAGTATTCATTAAACAGTATACCTATACCCTGCCTGAATTATGGGTAGTGGATCATTGTCATCTGGTTGCCTATATCCACAAAGCAGTGGATGTGCTTCAGGCTGCGGATGTGAAAATTAAATAGGAGTATGTTAAGGAAACTGCTCACAGTTGCGCTACTTGTACTCTTATTCTTTGCTGCGTGTAAGAAGAAGGACAAGGACTTGCCCGAAGCTACAACAGCAGCGCCCTTAATTGATAGCAGTTATATTACACCAAACCCTTCCCCGAAAGCAGCTAAGCGGGTTCTATTCGAAGTATTTTCGGGAGTTCGCTGTCCAACAAGTCCCAATGCGACTGAGGCCTTAGATAGTATCATCACCAAATACCCTAATGGAATTTCGGGCATTGTCATTCATGCCGGACAAAAAGAGTTTGTGCAGGCAGGACCATTTAAAGATAAGGGTCAACCCGACTTGAATACCTCTTGGGGAACTTCCATTTTTTCCATCATCAAGAAACCAAATGGAATTCCTTATGGAATAGTTGACCGGATTTCTGGCTCAAACATGACATCACACTTTGATTCCTTGGCATTGCATTACCTGACCAAAATCAGCGATGCCAATACCTATGTTCGCATTCTTTCTTATGATGCCACATCAAGAGAACTTAGGTATGAAGTCGTCTTCGAACTAACGAGCGACCTTAGTGGAAATGAGCTTTATTTCAGCACGGCAATTACTGAAGATAATATCATCGGGAAACAGGAAGATACACAAGGAGAACATGAAGAATTCGAGCACAATCATATCCTGCGCGATATGCCTCAATTCGGTGAAAGTCTCAATCCAAACAATACACCGTCAGCAAGCAATGGCCGAGTTTTCATTAAACAATTTGCCTATACGCTTAACGAAGACTGGGTTCCTGAAAACTGCCGTTTGATGGCGTATATCCACAAATCGGTTGAAGTGCTTCAAACCGCCGAAGTGAAAATTAAATAACCCATGTGGCAAGCAGAGATCCGTGGCTTCAAGAACTACCTGAGGCTAGAAAAGTCGTTGTCAGCCAACTCGCTGGATGCTTATTTGCATGATGTAGAAAAGCTCACCCAGTTTCTGGAGATGCAGGAAATCGACAAAAAACCTGCAGAAATAAGTTCGGATGAATTGCACCAGTTTTTACGTTGGGTTAGTGAACTCGGTTTAGCTTCTACAACCCAAGCAAGAATCCTCTCCGGCATCCGCGCCTTTTACAAATACCAATTGATGGAAGACCTCATCAAAGAGGATCCCACCGAATTATTGGAAGGACCTAAGCTCGGCAGAAAACTTCCCGATACTCTGGACTATGGCGAAATTGAACAGCTCTTTGAAGCCATCGATAGAAGCACTCCTGCTGGAGAAAGAAACCGTGCCATGCTGGAGGTTTTGTATGGGTGTGGTTTGCGGGTTTCTGAACTCATCACCCTTCAGATTTCCAATATTTTTCCTAATGAAGGCTTTGTGCGGGTGACGGGCAAAGGCGATAAAGAAAGACTGATACCTATCGGGCAGTCGGCATTAAAACATGTGCTTCTTTATATCCAGCAGGTTCGGGTACACGTGGAAGTCAAGCCTTCTGCTATCGATACTGTTTTTCTCAATTCTCGTGGCGATGGATTAAGTCGGGTGATGGTTTTTACCCTGATAAAAAACTTGGCCAAGAGCATCGGACTTAAGAAGAATATTTCTCCTCATACTTTCCGGCATTCTTTTGCTACGCACCTCGTTGAAGGGGGCGCCGATTTGCGCGCTGTACAGCAGATGCTTGGGCATGAAAGCATTACAACCACTGAAATCTATACCCACATGGATCGAGAATTCTTAAAATCGGTCGTGAATAAATTTCATCCGCGCTCAGGTGGCTGAATTTGGCTCAGCTTTCCGTAAATTCGCGGAGCATGCCGTTCAAACTTATTTCTGACTTTATTCCTTCAGGAGATCAACCCGAAGCCATACGCCAATTAACCGAGGGAGTGATAGCTGGAGACCCAGCACAAACCCTTTTGGGAGTGACGGGTTCTGGAAAAACATTCACCATGGCCAATGTGATTCAAAACACACAAAAGCCAACTTTAATTCTCAGTCATAATAAGACCTTGGTGGCACAGCTCTATGGAGAATTCAAGCAGTTCTTTCCCGACAATGCGGTCGAATATTTTGTCTCCTATTACGATTATTACCAGCCCGAAGCCTTTATTCCTTCTTCGAGCACCTATATCGAAAAGGACCTCAGCATCAATGAAGAGATAGAAAAAATGCGACTCAGCACGACCTCGACTTTATTATCTGGTCGGCGCGACGTGATTGTTGTGGCTTCTGTTTCCTGTATTTACGGCGCAGGAAACCCGAAAGATTTTGAAGGCAGTATCATCCGTTTGCATGAAGGCCAACAGATCACGCGAAATACGCTGATGTATGCCTTGGTGGATTCACTCTACTCAAGGACGACTGCCGAATTCAAGCGTGGGAATTTCCGTGTCAAGGGAGATACCGTCGATGTGTATGTGGCCTATGCCGATTATGCTTACCGCATTCAACTTTTTGGCAATGAGATTGAAGAAATCACGGTTTTTGACCCAACAACGGGAGGAGACCATAGCCGCCAAAAGGATATCGCTATCTATCCCGCCAATCTTTATGTAACGCCAAAAGACCGCTTGCAACAGTGCATCCATGAGATCCAGGATGATATGGTGAAGCAGGTGACTTATTTCAATGAAAATGGCCGTCACCTCGAAGCTAAGCGCCTCGAGGAGCGCGTAACATTCGATTTAGAGATGATGCGCGAACTCGGCTATTGCTCAGGCATTGAAAATTACAGCCGCTATATGGATAAGAGAAACCCTGGAGAGCGCCCTTTCTGCCTCTTGGATTATTTTCCGGAGGATTTCCTTCTGGTAGTGGATGAAAGCCATGTAACCATCCCGCAGGTGCGTGCGATGTATGGTGGCGACCGCTCACGAAAGACCAACCTCGTAGAATATGGATTCCGATTGCCAGCGGCTATGGATAACCGACCACTGACCTTTGACGAGTTTTATTCAGTCATCAAACAAACGGTTTATGTTTCTGCAACCCCAGCCGATTTTGAAATAGCCGAGTCCGAAGGGATTATGGTAGAGCAAATCATTCGTCCGACTGGCCTCCTTGACCCAGTGATTGAGGTGCGTCCAAGTGGCAATCAGGTAGACGATTTATTGGAAGAGATAGACGAGCGCATCAAAATGGGCGACCGTATTTTGGTCACCACCCTAACCAAACGAATGGCCGAAGAGTTGACCAAATACATGGCCCGCCTTGGTATTCGCTGCCAGTATATCCATTCCGAAGTAAAAACCCTCGACCGTGTGGAAATTCTGCGCGGGCTACGTTTAGGCGACTTTGATGTATTGGTGGGTGTCAACCTATTGAGAGAAGGGCTTGACTTACCTGAAGTTTCCTTGGTAGCCATTATGGATGCCGATAAAGAGGGCTTCTTACGCAGTGCACGTTCGCTGACTCAAACAATAGGCCGTGCGGCAAGGAACCAGCGCGGAAAGGTGATTATGTACGCTGACAAGATGACGGACAGTATGGCCAAGACCATTGACGAAAACGACCGCCGACGCGAGAAGCAGATTGCCTATAATACCGAGCATGGCATTACGCCGACCACTGTATTTAAGTCGCGCGAGGCTATTATGAGTCAGAGCTCAGTGGTAGATTTTAAAGGCAGTGTGGCGAAAATCTATATCGAACCGGAAGAGAAAAACTCCATGGCAGCTGACCCCGTCATGAAATACTTAACGGGCGATAAGCTCAAAAAGGCCATCGAAGAAACAGAGAAAGCGATGATGAAGGCGGCGAAAGAAATGGACTTTATCAGTGCTGCACGTTTGCGTGATGAATTGATGGGCATGAAAGAGAAGCAAGGAAAGGAGGCTTAATACTCCCTTTTACTCCAATTGCCGAAGCTAGTTAGCTGTAGACTTATTCCAGGTACGAAGGTGAATCCTTTCAGCTCAACTGAATTTCCATTTGCTAATGGATAGCTGCCGTAATTTTGGTAGTAGACACTAATGGAAGGAATCAAATAAATAAACTTATATCCCAGCTTCATGTTCATGAAGAAACCAATAGAACCAAAACGATTCTGATATGCAACGGGTTTCAACTCAACCCCATTGCCGGTAAATACTTTTTCTGGCTTAAAGGAGTAATCGATGGAATGAAACCCGATGACTGTTCCAAATCCCAAAGCGCCATGTTTTTCATTCGGACCAAATGAATAGGAGAATGTTACTGGAATCAAAAAGTCATTGCGCGCAAAACTATAGCCTAACCGGGATTGAACCCTTCCAAAATAGCTAGGCAATGCAAATTTATTCCAAGAATATTGCAAGCCAGCACTGCCAAACCAGCGCTTTTTGCTATCCTCATTCGGGTCTTTTTCAAAGCCTAAGAATTGGCCATGAAGACTAATCATATTCGCCTTTTTTCCTCGGGTATATCCCAGTTCCATTCTATCCCAAACACCTACCCGTAAATAAAACTGGGGACCAAAAGCAATGGGGTCCAAGGTATAGGCCATGATAGCGGCATTGGCGTTTTCTAAATTCGGCGAATAATTGGCTGTATCTCCGGGGGAGAATGCTTCTGAATAATTTTTGATAGCGTCTGTCACAAATACCGTTGTTTGTTGCGACACATTGCCCATATAGGTCAGTCCGCCAGTAACCTGACCTTTTGGAGTCACTCGCCCGGATTGATTCATCACCTTGGGTACCGAGCAATTGGATAGCCCGATAAGCAATAGGGTAAAAAAGAGGACGCGCATACGGCAAGATAAATCAATCTCCGAAATGTATACACAGGCGTTTCATATTGAGCAGGAAGATAACAGCTTAAAAACTTTCGAAATTCGTCCGATCAAACCGCGCACCTACTATTCTCTTAGCGGACTGACTCCACCAAGTTATTTACCCTGCATCGCACACTACCAAAAAAGGGAAGACTTGATGCCTTCCCTTTTCTATAATTCTGATTCTATTAATGAATCAGACTCAATTTTAAGCGGTATCGTTCTTCCCCATCAAGTAGTTCGATAAAGTAAGTGCCGGCTGGATAATTATTTAAACTCAAGGAATTCCGTTCTCCACCTTTCAGCAAACCTTGATCAAGTATTTTACCAAGTCCGTCACGCAAGACATAGTCTATTTGTCCTGAAGACAATTCGGATAAATCAAGTATTACTCCTCCACGTGTAGGATTGGGGTATGCTTGAATAGCTTTCCCATCAAAAGCCAAACCACTTGGATTGATGTTGACACTTTGTGTGGTTTTTTCTACGCACCCTTTATCGGTGGTCACCTCAAGCTTAACATTGTATGTCCCAACAACATCGTACTTATGCGTTGCATGTTGAACAGAATCCTGATTGCCATCACCGAAGAACCAGAGATAGGTATTAGGAGCACCGGCATCGGCCGAAAAAGTCATGGTACCATCTCCCAACTTGGCTGATTCGATGCTAAAGCCAGCATCTGCATTTGGATTGACCTCAACCATTTTAGATACGGTGTCCAAACAGCCATTTGGGGTTGTTATGGTTAAGGTTACGGTATAGGTTCCTGTTGCAGCATATATAAATGAGGTATCCTTTTTTGCACTGCCCTTTCCATTTCCAAAATCCCAGGCATAGCTTGCTCCGTCGGGTATATTTAAGGTCTTATCTACAAAATAAGAGGTCTTGCCTTCACATACCGCCTCAGCAATAAAATCGGCCAATGGTTTCGTATCTAGCTTTACTTTTTTCATGATAGAATCGGCACAGCCATTTCCGTTAAGCGCCACCAGTTTCACGGTATAAAAACCAGGCGATGGATAGGTGACACTGGGGTTTTCTAAAGTGGTAGTTTGTCCGTTACCAAGCTCCCAAAAATAGCTATTTGACCCTCCTGCAGGCGTGGTAGTCTGGTTACTCATGATTATTTCCTCTCCTGCACACCCATGGTTTAGGCTAAATTCTACCTTTGGAGATTCAAGCAAGGTGATCGATTTGGTAATGGAATCTGCACAACCTAAATCTGTTGTGGTTATTAAGGTAACATCGTAAGTGCCATACATCGGGTAAACATGGTTTACACTAAAACCTGAAAACTCACTTCCATCACCGAAGCGCCAGAGCGAACCAAAATTGCCGGAGGAAACAGAACTTAAATTGGTGAAATAGGCTCGTCTGATATTGCAATTAACCTCACTACTAAAATCTGGAATCGCACGCGGCATCTGAGTTCCAAATTTTATTATTGAATCTGCACAACCATTGATCCTTACCAATAAACTGATTGAGTAAGTGCCTGTATTGGCGTAAAGGTGACTTGCATTTTGTCCTGTTGCTTTGGCGCTATTATCTCCAAAATTCCATTCATAGGAAGGCGTTCCTGCTGGCAGTATCGATTGATCGGAAAATACAAGGGCAGTGCCATCGCATTTATTCTGAACTTGGAAATCAGCTACCGGTAGTTCGAAGACTGTCACTTGCACTTCCATCGAGTCTACATAGCCGTAATCAGATGTGGCATACAAGACTACCCGATATTGACCATCTGTAGAATACGTATGCGTTGGATTCACTTTTGTGGTCGTCACGCCATCGCCAAAATTCCAAGTATACTTCATGGTTCCAGTTGGGATACTTGAGTTGTTCGTAAAACTCATTTCTTCTTTATCACACACATTCGTTTGAGTAAATAATGCCTCTGGTCTATGAACTACCTTAATATAGCGGGACAAAATCGAATCGCATTGATTGCTTTTATTACTTACCGCAAAGGAATAGCTAATAGATGAATCCAATAAGCTTGTATCTGGACTAAAAGAAATCAGTGCATTGGATGATGAAGTAGCTGCTGTGAAAGAATAAAAACTAGAACTCAATACCGCACCACTTCCCGTAAAGAATGTAAGTCCAGTTATCTCCCAAGCACTTCCATAGCCCGAATTATTCATTCCACTTGGCGGCGTAATCTCGTAAGTCAGCACATCTCCCGCCGTTACAATATCTGAATTAGCCATGGTTCCTAAAGAATTCTGATCGGGCGATTCGAAAGGCGTACCATGAATTATCGCTGTCATGCTCGGAGAGGGCAACACATCGATGGTGGTTCTTGCCGTATCATTGGAAGAATCGAGATCCGCTTGCAAATTAATTGCGGCAACAGGTATCGAAGTTCCCGAAATCGTCGAGTTGAAGAACCCGCTTAAAGTGATGGTTGTATCACTACCCCCTGGAAGGTTATTTAGATTCACCCCTTGAGTTAATTGATTGTTTCCAACTTCAATACCCAGAACCATGGCAGCAGCTGGGAAAGTGCTATTATTGGTTACTTTAAAACTCACATCGGCTGGGTGGTGAGTACATACCGTTGTTGGACTAATTTGAAGGTTTTCAATTTGAAGCTCAGGATTACAGCCATTATTGGTACAAAAGCTAACATCATCCATCCACCATTCTGAACCGGCGCTTGCTTCATATAAATCAAGGAAAGAGATTGAAAGGGTATTAGAAAAAGTTCCTTGTGAACTTCCATCAACAAAAACTTCCCAAACATCCGTATCGAAATTTGCTTCGATGCTTAATTGAAACCATTGATCATGGGGAAAAGTTCCACTCTTAGAACCTCCTCCAGAAATGCTCCAATTTCCACCAGAATAAAAGTAAAATTCCATGGCCCATTGAGCCCCGGGTGTTGAGCCCGCTTGAAAATTGAAATAGGAACCCTTACCTGATGGGATATAATACATGGCGGAGAATTTGAAGGTACCGCTACTATGGACCCCACCAAAATCAAGTATAACATCATGGGGTCCAGCCCCATTTGCCGATTCAAAATAAAGAGAATTGGATCCAGAAAACGAAGAATCATTAACTACTATTACGTCGTCGCTACCTCCATTAATCCCGCTCCAGGTCGTCCAGTTTGTCGACTGTTTCCCTAGAAAAGAATCAGCAGTATAGGAATCAAAATCATCAAAAAAATACTGAGCAGAGCTGTACGTACAGACAGCAAGCAATGCAATCATGCTTAGAAAAATACGCTTCATGGTTTTGGCTTTATATGGTTATAGTGCTCGTCAAATCTTGGATAATCAAGCACTTAACCAAAGCTAAGCCCCAGAATTCAAATAAACAAGTGATGCTTTCCATACATACCATTATCATACGACACAGGGCTGGAGCAAAAAAAAAGCGCTCCGAAGAGCGCCTTTGTAAAACCAAACCAAACCAAAACTCTATGAAGAGTAATAAAAAGAACGTGTAGAGTGGTTAACTCCGTTACAATGATGATGCATGAATATTGCCAAATGTTGCCCTGAGTATGAAAAAAAAATAAATTTTTTTCTTCCGGCTCTAAATCATGTCCTTAAATAAAAAGACAAAATCGTCGCTAATGCCTGCCACAGTGGCATTTCGGGCGCATCATGCCATTTCCATTTTCATGCCATGGGTATTGTTGACCATACTTTGAATTTTCGAACCAAAAATGCGGACCATTGTCTTTTCCATACTCACTCATGGTTTTTGAGGTATACATTCGGCCATTTATAACTACATACTTTATACTTTCCGTATGGTGAATGTCTACTAGTGGGTTTTCTTCCATAATCATTAAGTCGGCAAGCTTGCCCACTTCGATTGAACCAATCTGATCGCCCATACCGATATATTCCGCACCGTTCATCGTTCCCGCACGGATAACCTGTAGGGGTGTCATTCCGCCCTGAGCAAGCATCCACATTTCCCAATGCGCACCTAATCCTTCAAGCTGACCATGAGAACCCATATTGACTTTCACACCAGCATCGGCCAGTTTTTTACACGATTTACTTACCAGAATATGTCCATTTTCATACTCTTCCTCAGGAAGCATGATACGGTGACGTGCACGTGCATCTACAATTCCGCGAGGAGTATAGGTGAGTAAAAGATCTTTCTCCCATACATTGGTATGCTGGTACCAGTAATTTTCTCCGCTTGCTGCCCCATAACATACTATGAGAGTTGGGGTATATCCGGTATTGGAATTCGCCCAAAGCTGAACCACATCATCATATACTGGTGCAACTGGAATATTATGCTCGATCCCACTATGACCATCCAGAATCATGCTCATATTGTGGTAGAAGAAGGAACCTCCTTCAGGATAAACCATCACACCTAAACTATCCGCCGCAGTAATCACTTGCTGACGTTGTTCTCTTCTTGGTTGGTTATAACTCTTCACCGAGAAAGCACCAAAGGCCTTGGTTCTGTGCACTGCTGAGCGGGCATCATCATACTTATTAATCACTGCCTTAAAATCGCCTTCTGCACCGTAAAGGATGGTTCCGGTAGAATAAATTCGTGGACCCAACATACGGCCTGCCTTTACCATCTCACTTTGAGTAAAAACCATTTCGGTGTTGGAACTAGGGTCGTGGGTGGTCGTTACACCGTAGGCCAAATTCGCAACATACGGCCAGTAATTTTGAGGATGGATGCCTTCGCGGAAAGTCCAGAGGTGGGCATGTACATCAACCATTCCAGGCATGATGGTTTTGCCTGCACAGTCGCGAATATCCTTTAAACCTTTGACCATAGCCGTCGCTGCATCGTAGCTTCCTTCTCCTACTTCTGCAATTTTATTCTCCTTCACCACGATATAACCTTTCTCAATCACCTTGTCGCTTGCATCTACCGTAATAATTCGCGCATTGTTTAAAACATAGGTGGCTGTTGGCTTATCTGTTTTTATCGTCAGGTTCACCGGCAATCCATGCAATGGAAGATTCTCCAAGGAATCCTTTGCTTCTGGGAGGAATAAAAAACGCTCGTTCAAAGGTTTTGAGAAGTATTCGTCGCCTAAAGTCCAGCGTAAGGTTTTGCTGTCTCCAGACCAATGCAAGTTGATTCCCGCATCTTTGGCAAACTGAGCAACAGGAATCGTGTTTGTTCCAGCACCGAGATCCAGGGTTTTTCCGCTTTGTGGGAAAGCCGCCACATAGACTTTATGCAAGTCGTTAAAGGCAACCCAATTATTATCCGGACTAATGCAGTAATTCATTGCATAGGTCGAGTTGATGACCTGCTCCACTTCAAATCCTGAGCGATTCATCTTAAAGAGCGTGTTTCCACGTTGGAAGTAAATCGTTTTTCCATCTTTGGAGAAGAAGGGTTTAGCCACTGCATTTCCAACTTGCTTGACGTTAGTTCCATCTGCTTTCATCACATAGATTCCCGCATCTTCGGTCCAGGCGAATCCCTGGTGGTCGTTTCCATGCTCCTTCCAAAAGAGGATTTCTTTGCCATCAGGTGAATAGCTTGCATTGCGGAATATCCCTTTGCCCTGACTCAATTTTTTCGCTTTTCCTCCTTTGGTAGGAAGAGAATAGATGGCACCGGTCTCTACATCCGACCAGCCAATAAATAGCAAAGATTTGCCGTCTGAGGAGAAGCTCGGCTCAAATTCGAAATAAGCCGTTTGCTCCGTCAAGCGCGTGGGCTCACCATCCGGCAGTTCTTTCTTGTATAGATAGCCAGCAGCAGAGAATACCAGGGATTTTCCATCAGGAGAAGTAACTGCGTGGCGAATCATCTTGCTCGTAAAGGTTTCAGGAGCCACCTCTTGGCGGTAGCGAATCGCTTTTCTGATTTTTTGATGGACATTGGCTTGGAAGGGAATATTTTTCACCGCACCCGACGTGACATCAATGCGCAAAATTTTTCCATGTGACCATATTACAATTTCCTTGGAATTGGGGGTCCATGAATAACCCGTATAAATGCCAAAAATTGCCCAGGCTTCCTGTTGGTCTTTGCTCAATGAATCATACAAAGGCCATTCGATGCCGCTTTCTAAATCATGCAAAAAGAGCACGGATTTTTCGCGTACCCGTTTAACAAAAGACAGGTATTTACCATCTGGAGAGGCTTGAGGACGAACCGCACCACCACCGCCCGAAAGGACCGTCTCGATATCACCGGTATGCAAATCATAGCGTTTCACCACATAGATCTGACTATTTGGGTCTTTGTTGTACTGAAAAGACCCACCTGGATATACGTCTTCCGAATAGTAAACATAGCGCCCGCTAGGATCGAAGCAGGGTTCATTTAAATCTTGTTGGTCGTTTTTGCGCTTGGTTAGTTGAATTCCTTTTCCTCCAGAAATATGGTACATCCATAATTCACCAGCACCGAGAGAGCGGCCAGAGGTAAAGTGTTTTCTCGCGACGATATACTCCCCACCTGGCGACCATACCGCATTGTTCAAGAGGCGGAAATCCTCATTGGTAATGGGCTTGGCATCGGAACCATCAGTCTTCATGTACCAAATATTATCGCCACCCCCCACATCGCTAGTGAAGAGAATTTTACTTCCATCAGGACTAAACCGAGGCTGCACTTCAAAGGCCAATCCACCGCGAAGTAGTTTCGCTTCTCCGCCTACAGCAGGGATGGAATAAATATCACCAAGAAGGTCGAAAACGATCGTTTTC
>CAZUIT010000025.1:0-41678 GCA_964620355.1 uncultured Burkholderiales bacterium
TTATTGATACAGCAAAATGAAAATAGGGTTAGTGGTATAAAAGCGGAGACTCATGTTTCTTGATTTAGAATACTATTTCGTAATATGCTTTTTCGACTGAACGGTATTGAAATATTTCCAAGGCGGAAAAAAGTAAAATGTAGCGTTGGGAAAGTAGGATGTGCTTATTACATGGCAATTGAACTGTCGACGGGTTGCGTACGGCAGCTGAGCAATGTCTATTCATTGAATGATTTGTTAAAATCCAAGCCTATGCTAGTGAACGTATCGAAAAGTCAAAGTGCTCTTGCCCGTTCAATTGGCTATCTGTAGAAGCTTTTAGGGCGATTTAGCGATCCCCTTCATCGATGATCATAAAATTCGCTACCCATTGGAAGGCAATAAATGCAATGATAAAGATGCTGGAGAGACCATTCATAAGTTGTCCAGATGAATAGGCACTAGCCAAAGCGGCGATACCAAGCACCGTCATGGCGATAGCATAAATAAGCAGCACTTTAGGTCGTTTGGTTGCGGCGAACATCAAGTTATAGGGGAGAATCATTGCAAAGCCAAAGACGGCAATTCCCAGGAAAAACTCATTTTGAGTGAAGGCATAAAGAAGAAAGCCAAGAATGCAGAGGACTAAGCTAGCGGCTACAAAATTGGCGCTCTTTTTTTCGTCTTCATCTAAGAGGTATTTCCCGAACTTATTGAAACGTAAAAACGCATTGGAAATGGCTGGGATGATCCAGGTAGAAAATGCAAGGACGGCCAATATGACCGATATGGGAGTGAGATAGGGCTCAAGTGCCTCATTGTTATCTGCAAGTGCACGAATGCCACGAAATGCAATGTAGAAGCCAATGATTACTCCCCACTGGTATTTCGCCGTGAGCTTATTCATAAAAAAGTAATAAGCCATGAAGAGGCGATAAAAGGGATTTTTTGCTTTGATAGCTTCTAATAATCCCGATTGTGCATAGTCATTGTTTGGATCAATCACCAAGGCTTCTTTAAAATGATCTAAGGCCTCCTTATGTTTTCCTTGTTCAAGCTTTCCCCAACCATTATTGGAATGGGAAAAGGAGTTATTCGGATCTTCGCGCAAGGCATCTTCCATCGATTCTTGTGCTTCATCCTTCCTGTTTAATTTCATGAGGGCCGCACTCCTTGTATTGAGTGCAAGAATATTTTCCGGATCAAGTTCAAGTGCAGAATCCGCGAGGTCCAAAGCTTCTTGATAAGATTTTCTTACCAATTTAATATGCGCTAGAATTGCTCGATTATTGGGGTCTAGTGGGGCAATTTCTAAAGCGATTTTTAAGTTGGTCTCCGCTTCTCTAAAATTATCCTGAAGCATATAGATGCGTGCTCGACTAGTATAGAAATCCGCTTCATCAGGATCTAACGTAATGCATTGATTGATAATTTCATGCGCCTCATCAAAACGATCCAAGTTGAGAAGAATTTCTGATAACAAAAACAACGCATCAATATTCTCCGGCTCCTCTGCTAGAATTGGCATAATCAGAGCTTGTGCCTGGGAGAAATTATCTTGATTTAATAGAAGACGGATCTTCTCAAGTTGTGCTTCATGCATATTAAAGGTTCTTTTTCATGTAGTTAAGGATATCGTCGTAAACCCCTCCCTGATTGGCGAATAACGCGAAGTTTTTGGCGGTTTTAAACCATTCTAAGGTGCTAGCTTTGTGCTTTTTTAGGCTGCTAAGTAGGTCCTTGGTTTCTAAAGGCTTCGGGATACCATCTACAAATGCCGCTTCCAATTTTTCCTCTATCGCTAAATCAATTATTGCATCGATGTCTGCGCCAGAGTAATTGTCCATCTTCTTGGCTAACTTTTCTGTATCTATTTGTCCGCATGGTTTTTTTGCTAGTTTTATATCCAAGATTGCTTGCCGTGATGCCGAATCGGGTGGCGGAACAAAAATGATTCGGTCGA
The DNA here is from genome assembly GCA_964620355.1 of uncultured Burkholderiales bacterium. Classification (GTDB taxonomy): domain Bacteria; phylum Bacteroidota; class Bacteroidia; order UBA8524; family UBA8524; genus UBA8524. Next base: position 1,943 of record CAZUIT010000025.1, read on the forward strand.
AGCGACCCGGTCGGCGAAAGGCGGTATCTAGACTCCATGGTGTATTGGTGGCTCCAAGAATAAGTACGCCATCATTTTTTGTGTCAATGCCATCAAGCTCTTGTAAAAACTGATTGATGACTTGACGTCCAGCCGAGTGTTTCATATCACTGCGACTGGCTCCTAAAGCGTCTATCTCATCAATAAACAGAACACATGGCGCATTTTTTCTGGCCATTTCGAACATGTCATGGAGGTTCTTTTCACTTTGTCCAATCCACATATCGAGAATATCATTTAATCCGATGCTGATAAATTTCGCGTTAATCTGTCCAGCTGTAGCCTTTGCCAAATAAGTTTTTCCGCAACCTGGAGGTCCATAAAGCAAGATGCCTCCTCCAACCTTCTTTCCATAAGCCTTGTAGAGCTCTGGATGTTGCATGGGCTTGATGATTTTTAGGTCAATCTCCTTTTTAACATGCTCCATACCACCAACATCCGAGAAATTGATATCTGGTTTTTCTAAAAAGCGAATGTCTAATTCATCGTCATCTGGTTCTTCTTGCTGTATGGATGTAGCACGTAAGCTTTGATCGAGCTCTGTGTCACTGATAGAAGGGTCTATTGCTAAAGCCTTTTGGTAATATTCGATAGCCCGGTGCACATCGCGCTCTTTTAATTGAGTTTTGGCATAAAGCAAAAGGGTAGCGACATTCTTTTGGTCATCGGCCAATAGCTCTTCAAGAATAATCGCACATGCCGAGTATTTTTTCAATTGATAGAAACATTGGGCAAGTCCCATCTTCGCCCGATTACCTCCAGCATTTTGAAGGGCTTGGCTGTATTCTTTTTCCGCGTCCAAAAACTCATTTGCTTCAAAAAGGGCATCGGCCAGCATGAGTCGTAAAGGTGTATTTCCAGGTGAATGCTCTAGGGCTTCGCGCAGGTTTTGGATGTTCGATTGTGTCACTGTGTAAAACTACGCTTTCTTCTTAATATCGACGTATCGACTGTGAGATTTTACGTCATTTCGATGTAAGGTGGCTATTTCGGTCTGACCATCTCAAGTCTCAAATCTTTTTTTTTACCTCCGTCGAGATATGGCGGAGCTGAGACGAATCTTTGAATCATGAATAATATATGGATGTACTGGGGAGCGAAAGAAGCTTGGACTTCCCGCAAATCAATCGAGAATAATTGCCTTTACTTTCCTTTCGAAGATTTGGATATCGACCTCACCAATAAGGGGAATGAAACCTTGATTCGTCAAGCCATTGCTGAGGGTTCCTCTTCGGTATTCTGTTCTGAATTCATGCTTCAGAGTATTGACCTTTTAGCCAATGGCATTCAAAAAGGCGACTGGATCATCATTCCTGGAAGATTCGATAGCCTCTATCATATGGGAGAAGTTCGCGGCGATTATCACTTCGAAATAGATGAGGATTATGGATTACATCATACCCGAAAAGTTGACTGGTTTGTGAAAAATGTTCCAGCAAGCTCATTGCCTCTCTTGATGGCTGATACCCTTACTATGAGTAAAAACGAGCCGGTTCTTCTAAACGAAAGAGAATCCTATTCTTTCCGAACTACTTATGGAATGGCCGTTGGGTTCTAACGGTTAGTATATGAAAAGTAGGCGATTTAGAAGCAATAAACATTGAGTTAAGCACAAAGATTGATACGAGCAAAAACCTTTGAATTTAGTACTGTTTCGACTATTTTTTTATATAGATTGTTGTGCGTAGGCTTTTATTGTTCTTCTATTATAGATTGTCCTTTTGATTTATCTCCTGATGTCCATTCCCAACTTTCGTGAAGTCGAATTTTCCCATTTTTAAGTATTTCAGGTCTTGATTTACATTTTCCTGTCATAATTTCGTTTTTATTATTTACTTGGTGGTAACGCATATCTATGTTAGCGTTTTCATCTACAATTCCAATTAGATGTCCCTTTTTTATCATACCACCAGAATATTCAGATGTCAGAATGTTTCCTGTTTGATAATAGATAAAAACAGTTTCGCTCGATGTTTCTCCGTTTTCTGAATTTGAAATAGGTCTGAATATTTTTCCGTTATAATCAGTCATCCATTCTTAATTTAGGTCTTCTATATTATCTAAAACATAACATTGCTCCCATTGCGATATTCCAATTATTGGATAATTATTAACTGCTTTAGGTGCTGAAAGAAGTATAAGTTTGGCGTTAGGTGAAGCTAATTTAGTTTTCCGAATTAGCTCTTTTCCAATTCCTTGTTTTTGGTATTTTTCGTGAATCGCCAGGTCAGACAAGTAAGTGCAATATTCAAAGTCAGTTAAAGACCTTGCAACTCCTACCAATTTCCTATTGTGTCTTGCGGTAATTGTTAAATTTCCGTGTTCAAGCATTTTAGTATTTCTGTCAGGTTCAGAAACTGGTCTCCGTTCTCCCAATGTCGAATTTATAAGAACTCCAGTAAATTCTTCAACGCATAATTCTGTTTCTATTTGATACTTTATAAATTCATTTCGTATAGCCAATATTTTTTACCATATCTCGGCTCAATTTCTTTTATTATTTTGAATCCAAGTTTTTCATAAATGTGACGAGCTTTAGCCATAAATTCCGATGTATGAAGAGCAATTTTTTTCTCGCCACTTTTTTTAGCAAATTCAATACATTCTTCTGTCAGTTTTTGTCCGAGTTTTAAACCTTTGTATTTTTCTGAAACTGTTACAAATCGGATGTAACAATGTTCCGAGTTATAAATTTCAGTTGGATTTCCACTTGCCACTAAAAAACTCATTCCAATTATTTCTTCTGTTTCATTTTCACAAACGAAACTTATGGAATTTTGCAATAAGTCTTTGTATAAGTCTTCGTTTGATAGATTATTTGATAATTTAATCCAGTTTTCATTAGTTAATTTTTTTTCAAATTGTTTCCACGTATTTTGACCCAACTGGATTACAGAAGCTAAATCGTTTATGTTTCCTTTTCTGATTTTCATTTCTTTATTAAACTCTAAATGAAGATTCAAATATTTTTTTGTAAAAAACAGAATCTATTGGATTGTTGATAAAACTTTTAGGAAGTTCATTTCTGTCGATTCTTTGAAAACCGTTATTCTCATAAAATTTTTGTGCTGCAATAAATTGTTCCATTGTTCCTAGATATATGATATTGTAATTTTTCGATTTACACCAAGCTAATGCTTTTGACAATAATGCACTAGAAACACCAAATTCTTTACCACGAAATTCCTTTTTTACGAACATATTTTTCAAAATAGCGTATCCATTTTCTGGTGCTAAAATTGCTATTGTACCAATTAATTTTTGTTCACGTTGGGCAACCCAATATTTATCAAATATATTGCTCTGAATTGGCGTGCCTTTATTGAAAATATTAATTTTAAACTCATTAGAAATCTCTAATAGCATAGTGTTTATTTCATTTTGAAAATCTCTTTGATATGGTATAATTTTAATCATATTATTCTTTCGTATTTCTTTTTCAGCTTACGCACAACTTGCTTATTAGCTCAATAATAGACATAATGAAGATTGAAATACTCCATATCTCCGCTGAAGGTAATTGCACGTGTTTGATCGGGCCAAATCATCTTATAATCATTCAAAACCAGTGGTATGGAACTTGGTAGCAGCTTCGGACCCGGTTTGTCCCAATTCTCAAGTCGCTTGGAGGTATATTCAATATTGTCGCTATACCAGCCATGAAGCGTCAAGCTGCCATCTTCTTTTACTGGAAATACTTCTTCGCTCCTGCCTCTTTTTCGATCTCGGTCTTTTGCGTATTGATGGTGACGTTCTACATAGCGAATGGGCTTTCCATTTTTTACAATCCACTGCCATTCCTTCTTTACACTAAGTTTGCCTTTGCTATAGAAGTATTGGGTGCGCAGGTATTTATCAGGTTCTTGTGTGGTGATGGTGCTGTCTGTCTCTCGGTATAAGCCAGAAAAAAGACAAATGCCATTCGAATCGTCGATCACCCACTGGTATTTTCTTCCCCTATCCATGAATAGACTTTCTACTTTTCCATTGTCAAGTTCTTTTACATATGCCCAACTCGTTTTTATTTCACCTGAATATTGAGCAGTCTCAATCAATCGACCTTTTTCATCATAGCCATAAGTCGTTCTTCCGCCTAGGCCTTTGTCGTGAACCCCTTGCTCTTGAATCACACGACCTGAATCGTCGAGTAGAATTATATAATGCAATTTTTTTACAGGTGAAATGACTTGGCTAATGGTGTCTTTGGAATAGATGTTAAATACGCCAAGGCTTTCCCAATAGACCTCAACTCGATGGATTCCCGAGTCCTTTAACAGCTGCGTTTTGGGTAGGACATATTGGCCAAAACTCAGACCAAAAAAAAGTGTGGCGAGAAAAGAGAATAAATAGCGCATAATCCCCAATTTACCAATTCTATACCAATTGAATTAGAGATGTTTCGATTTCAGGATAAACGGTAGCTGATTTTGAGCCTTTGGCATTTATCTTCGCATGACTATCCTAATAAAAACTCATTACCGCTTGGGATTTTGAAACAAGTGGCGTGTTTATGGATACAAAATTATATTCATGTCATGGCATCGATTGTTGCAAAAATTCGTCGCTTCCAAATCATCATTCAAAGTTTGGAGAAAGGAGCCTTTACCAAAAAAGAGCTGATTGAGAAGATGGAGGCCCAGGGCTTTGAAGTATCCAATCGGACTTTCGAGCGCGACTTGGAGGATCTGCGTCGAGATTTTAATGTGGAATTGGAATACAATACCAAATTGAAGGCCTATGTGTTTGAAAAAGACAGCCGAGATGCAGATCGGTTGAAACAGGTATTGGAGTTAAGTCAGGAAGTACAAGCCTTGCAAGCCAGTTTCTTTGCCGATGCCAACCAACGTGATCGCATTCAGTTTGAACCCTTTGCCAGCAAGGGAACAGAGAATCTGGAAATACTCACCAATGCCATCCATGAAGAAAAGGTGATTCTGTTTCGGCATTTTAACTACCATACGGAGAAGTATACTGACTACGAAGTGTTTCCACTGATGCTTAAAGAATATGGAGGACGCTGGTACCTCTACGCTTATGCCGAAATTCGAAAAGACTGCCGCACCTTTGGTCTCGATAGAATTGAACAAGTACAGGTATTAAATCAAGGATTTAAGCGCGATTTGTATACCGACAATTTCTCCAAATTCAGCCAAGTAATTGGCGTCAATTACAGCGACCAGGAACATCCGTCAAAAATAATTCTTCGCTGCACCGCTTTGCAGGCTTGGTATATGGATAGCTCACCTTGGCATCCGAGCCTTCAAAAAATTAAGCAAGACGACGACAATGTCTGGTATGAATTAGAAGTAATTCCCAACTACGAACTCAAGCAAAAAATCCTTTCCATGGCCGATCAAATTGAAGTCATCGAGCCGGATTGGTTCCGCAATGAACTACAAGACATGCTCCGCGCTATGACTGCGCGCTACTCTTCCGAGTAGGATGTTACGACTGTGAGATGTTGCGACTATTCGAAAATAGTGGTTGCGTCATCCCGAGAGAAGTATTCGAATATTTTCAATTAAAGAACAATCGACGCACGCAGCCGAGGGATAATGCAAAACAGATCTTGAATCTCCCATTGGCTACATAAAATTGTCTGTTTTAACAATAATGGACGAACCGACGCGAACTACTCCCTCACCAAACGTTCAACGAATTTAAATCCATCAGCAGCTTCTATTTGAAGCAAATACACCCCTTTTGGAAGATGAGCCACAGAAAACTGAGTAGCGTTCGCAGCAACAACTTGATAGAACACTTCAGCACCGCGGGCGTCAAAGAGTCGGATAGTAGTGATATTACCTTCATCTAAATAAAGATGTACTTCGCCATTTGTTGGGTTAGGATAAACCTTAACAATATCGCGAGGTTCAATTTTAGAAATATGTGTTGGAATTGAAGGTGCTGTATAGCTATCCTTTGAAGCCCAAAAGGTAGCGTTGCGAATCAATTGTCCGTAGGTGCCAGTTATCTCATAGTTTTCACGACGTTCTCCAGGTTGGAGATAAACCAAACGGCCTTCGCTGCTGTCATTATTAAAATTGATATGACGAACAAAGCCGGAAGTATGTGCCATAGGTTCAGACAGCTCGTTATTGCTGAATAAAGGAGTGATATCTCCCATATCATAACCAAAGCCAAATGAAGAAGTAAAACTTAGGTTGGTATATAGCTCGTCATCAATTGTGATGCTTGGCATTTCACTAAAGCTGCGGTTCATACCTGCAGTTGGGTCGCTGTTCCATAAGTCTTGCAAGACACTATGTCCGTAAGTGATGCCATAAGTAGAGACAAAGTGCCCATAGTTTGTGGCGTATAGGGTGTAGGTCTTTAAGCTAATTCCAAAACCAGCATTCAGAGAAGCAGCACCAAATAAGGAGTCGGTAAGAATTCGTTTGCTCGCACCACCTGCCTCGTCGCGAGCATAGAGTCCGTGGTGCAAGGCAATAATTCCTCCGCCATTCTCGGCATAAGTCCGGAAGCCTTCCATCATTTCATTACGCACATGAGTCGACCAATGTTTATAGAAAATTACTGCATCATACTTGCTGATATAGGTATTGAAGGAGGCCGCACTATTCGAATCATACGGCAAGTTAGGCTCGGCCATATTTAACTCGTCAACATCAAACACAAATTCATCTTTTTGTGAATTGCCATTTAGCAAGTTCATCACATGGCGGTAGTCTGCTGGATCTATTCCTGCATGGTTACAAGGAATGTCATTCGCCAGATTGGTATAATGGCAGTTTGTTGAATCCATAACACCACCATGAAGAACCAAAACTTTGCATGACTGCTTTACCTGATTTTCATGCGGAAAGCTTTCCATGATATTCAACAGCGTTCGTGTGGCATAGCTAACAGTTTGTGGATACCAATCGCGCGAAGTAATTACGCGTGAACGTGATTCGGTATTAAATTGAAAGGCAGAACCCGGACTAGCAATCATCGTAGCTGCACTTGCATTATAGAATGCACCCAAACTAGAATAGAGGGTATTTGTGTTGGCATCAGGAAAACCCGCTGCTTGCTGATTTTTCAGAATGCTATAGCCTAAAAGTTCTTGATCGGGGCCTGTTGTATTAGGAATTCGCCAGAAAACAGGAAGAGCAGCGCCATGGCATTGTGCCAATACAGGTTTTCCTTTTTCAAGAAAATGCAGGGCGAGAATATTTAGTTTTTTGGCAACCAATTCAACCGTATCGGCTCCAACATTACTCTGTGCAGCATAAGTTCCATCTAGACGGTAGCTGATGGTTCCAGTACCTCCAGCAATAGCAAATCCGGCATAGTCATCCGAGTTTACGATATCCAAAATACTTCCATCAACAGGGATATCGCTAGGAGTTCCGTTTAGACTGCTATTCCATGTAGCTCCAAAAGCGCGCTGGAACTGCAATTGAAATTCCGGATAACTACTTCCGGAAAGGGCATTTGCCGTGGCATCGATAGTAGTATTTGCTGGCAACATATACGTGTTTGCCGGCATGTTAACTGCGCTTCGAACATCTACTTGGTAACCTACTGCTTCGAGTCCAGCTTTGCAGACAATGTATTCAGAATAATAGGCGCCATCTTGAGCGACAAAAAGTAGGACTTTCTTCGCTTGGGCATGACTCATTAAAAAGCTAGCCATAGCAAGGATTAGCAATGTTAATTTTAGGATAAAGGATTTCATAGTAGTTCAATTTGAAAAACTAAGGTCTTGAACTCATGAGGAATTATTTTGCACAATTCACGAATGCTACTTTTGATTTGACAGGCCCCAGAATCGAATACATGTTTCGATGGATGCAGATATCGAGCGAATTTGCCCATTCATTTTGCACATTTCCGACAATCTAAAAGACTGTCTGTCTGCAAGTCTGGCAATCTGGAAGTCTGTTTGTCCTTCTGTCTGAAAGTCTGGCTATCTGGCAATCTGAAAGTCTAGCGTAGCATTAGTGAATCACCATATTTGCACTGTATCGCATATCTGCACCATTGACAATTGCCAAATAAATCCCTTTGGGCAAGGAAAGGTAGAGGTGGGTTTGATCTCCATCTTTGACCTGTTTTTCATATACCAATGTACCTTGTGCAGAGTAGATTTGAATTTTAGCTTCTGGTATTTCTTGGTCCCAGGAAAGGGTAAAGCTCCCTTTGTTTGGGTTGGGATAGATGGTTAAACTTGCTTTAGTTTCCTTTGTAAGGTCAAACCCTTTAATCGTTAAATTGTAGTGACAATCTGAGGTAAATGAACAGCCGTTTTATACTTCTCATCCTCAACCTTGTCATCCTGAGGGAGGCTTTTCGCCGAGTCGAAGGGCTCATTTTCAGGCATCTTATTTGAATAAGCTTGCGTAAATCGATTCGAACATGGAAAAACGACTACTCTTAATCTTCGGGATATTTTACCTCTTTGCCTGCAACTCCACTCGCGGCGTATACATGAGTGAGGATGCCAAATCAGTGGTGTTGTTGCATAAGAAGATAGCCATTCTTCCACCGCAAACCTTGCTTACAAGTCGAGAGTATTTGTCGCCCTACCAGTTAACGAACGAACAATTTGCCATTTCCCAGCGGGTGGCTCAAAATCTGTATTCTACCCTTTTGAAAAGAAAATCAAAAGGTTATATCGTTGCGGAGATTTTGGATCAAGCCACAACCAACGCCATTCTTCAACAATACCAATACCCGCAGAACCCAATGACTCCAAAGGAACTTGCAGATGCACTTCAAGTAGATGCGCTGATTAGTGCTGAGCTGTTGGTAAACCGTCCGATGACCAATTTTCATATCGCCGTGATGGACAGTGTGGGCAGAAGGAAAGCTATTATGGAAGAAGGTAATTTATCCATGACATTGTACGACAAAACCTATGACAAGTCCATTTGGACCTATACCGGCTCTTATCGTTCAGGAATTAATGATGCTCCAAATCAGCAAATATCAGCCATGCTTTATCATGCATGCAAGAAGATGCCGTATGGAGTGAAGTGAGGGGAAGATGATGAAGAAGCCTACCACCTAAAGTCCTTAACCTCACTCTCAACCTCAACCTTTACCTTATCCTCAACCTCATTTTTTATTAAATGGATTTTGATCAAAGCGGAAAGAAACCGAGAAATACAGATTCATCCGATATGCCTCTTTGTGAAGCTGGGTTTCATTTAGTATTTGACTCAAGGTCTGTCCCTCGACATATTGTCCGTTCAGCACCTTTTGCTGGTGGGCGACTACTCCAGCGTGAAATTTGATATTTTGGTTATAGGAGAGGGTTGGCCCGAGAAAAAGGGTAGGTTTCGAAAAGTCATAACCCAAGCCTCCAGAAACACCGTATGAGGTATTTTTATTCATTCTGGTGGCTGGCATCCATGTAAAAAATAGGGAAGGAGAATAGATCAAGTTTGAACGTTGGGCCTCTTTTTTAAGGATATAACCGCTGCTTGCATCTTCTGCGGTATAAAAGATTTCTTCAGGGTTCCATACTTGGGTGATGAAGGTAAACCCATAAGAGATTTGCCATTCTCCTCTTGACCCAGCCGAGTAAACATAGGTCCATTCCTGCTTGTTTTCCCCTGTTCCACGCGTGATTTTTACTTCTAATTCTTCGCCACGCACTAAGGTATACGGGCCATAGCTTTGTTGTGTTTTGTTCAGCAGGCTATTAACGGAATCTTTTAACATTACCCAACAAGTGGCATTTTGGGCAGCTTCATTGTTTTCCTTGATATAACTTTTAATGGAACGTATTTCGCTGGCTAGCTCGCCTTCATCTTTTGCTTCAAAGAGTTTTTTGGTACTCCGAATTAAGCTGTCACAGTAGATTGGTATCTCAACGAATTTCTCTGACATCGAATCAAGTGGGTTAGTGAAAGTTGGAATCGGAATGACCTGTTTATTGATTTCGATGCTGTAAGTACCATTGAGCAAAAGGTTGCTGATTTGGATATTTATTGGACTATTGGGGGAAATATAATGTTTTTGATTTCGCGTATTAACCTTGCTCAAGTCAATATTTTGCGCAATTGCCTGGCCGAGAAATCCAGAGAATAATAAGAGGAAATAGAAGCGTGTTTTCATGGTATAGGATTTTTGTTCATTCAAACCTAAGCATGACACGCTACCCAGTTGTACTGAAAAATGAGTATTTTTAATAAATAGGAATCAACGGTAAACGAAATATACCCTCACTCCATAACGGTCGGCGCTGCACTGCACCGAATCCATGCCTAGATTAAGAAATATTTTTTCAATTTCCTCTGGAGTATAAGTGGCATCACCATTTGGCAAATGGACCAGTATTCTTCCAGTTTCCGAGCCGCCTTCTAGTTCCGTTTCTGCATCGAGTAAAATCGAACCTGCAATGAAATGATTATTGATGGCTATTTGCTTGGCGTTGCAAAACAGATTTTGACCAGAAAATGGAATAAGAACTTTAGCCTGCGACACAAACAAGCCGCTGAAATTGCTTAGGAATGGACTTGGCGTAGGCGGATTATCAAAGCGCTGAAGTTCGGGTTTCTCGGATTTAGGAAAGAGCGTTGGGAAGTCTCTCGGACTAAGTTCAGAATGTTTATTACGTGGGTCAATTAACTCCACGCGATCAAAGTCAAGAAGAATTCCGGTATTTCCAATTTCTGAACGCGGCATACAAACGGTCTTTATGCCAACTTGTAATCCAGATTCATTGCGAAAATATAAGGTGCTGAATTCAACGAGAATTGAGGCTGGTTTTATCTTTCCATTTGAATCGATTTCAGCACTATTGGTAAATGGGTCCCAAGGGCGCATGATTTTTCCATCCACCTCCAAACGAAGCCAATCTTTATCGATCGAAAGACTCACCATGGGATCGATCATCTGGTCAATCATTTCTGTTGTTAAGCGCGAATCAAGACTATAAAATAAGTCATTCAGACATTGCCGTTCAAGTTTAGTAATCGGGTGAGTTTCTTCGCTTTCAAGCACATAGCTGTTTATGATATATTGAATAGGTTCAGCCTCTTTTTCTTCCATCATTGAAAGTATGGATTGAACAATTTGCTCTTCATCTTCCAGTTTGGGGTCGAGTTTAAATCCAAAGGCATCTTCCATTTCGGATAGAATTTGTTGGTATTGCCTGCGTGGGTGATTGAAGAGGTAGGTTAACAATACTTCATCGTCGTTGATTTGTCCGACATACTGCATTAGGTTGAGGTAGCTGGCAGCAGTGCTATCAAATTCTTCGCGCTCAAAACTTCGGTCGTATCGATGGATTGGTTCGCTATAACTCAAAGAGAGTGTGAGGTCGCGATGCCGTGATTGATTGTTGCAAGAATTTAGCTCCACCCGATATGTGCGGTCGGGCGACTCCAATAAAAGGGGCTTGAAGCTTACTAGTTTTAGGGAATAGAAGGCTTGATCATGCCCTACACTACTTTGAAAATTGATGAAGAAAAGTTTGTTGTAGCTCGAATCACCACCAACTAAACTCCAGCCACTGAGTTTTTGAAATGCTTCATAGTCTAAAAGGTTTTTCAAGCTTGCCGCATAGGAAATTTTTGCATTAGGTTTGCTTTCACATTCGCAGGATTGAAGATTTATTTTGGGCCATCTTTCTGTGGTATCCAACGGTGAACGTTGCACCGACATATCCATAAAGGCCAAATCTTTGAGCTGAAATTTAGCAGTATAGAAGTTGTACCCTCGCCCCGTGATCTGCTTATTGAAAAAGTTCATCGTGGTATTCGTCCACCCAAAACTATACAGGTTCGACTTATTGATGGCGATGCTTTTACAATAGTCGGTGCCTTTTCCGCCATAGACTTTTACCCAAAGCAAAACACCATCATTACTATAACTGGCCAAGAAAGGGTCCGTTCCGCCTTTGGTTTTGAAGGTATAGACTTCACTTCCTTTACTGCCAAAAACGTTTCCATAAGATTGTCCGCATAGATAAAGCCTATCCTTATCATCGATAAGCATTTTTTCAGTATAGACAGATGCCTTCCCTTTTTGTTCAAGTGCCCATAATGTCTCGCCTTTGTTATTGAATTTGGCTAACATGGCATAGGAATAAGAACTTCCTGCCCAGGCATAAATGTTTCCTTTGGAATCATTCACCAAATTCGAAATACTCCCCGATTCATAGGCCCCCAATTGGTCACGAATCCACAATGCTTTCCCTTTGGAATTCCATTTTACCAGGAGGGGATATTGCGCTTGCTTTTTTTTATCGAGTTGAAATTCGCCAAGTTTTAATGCTTGATGATAAGAGCCAGCAGTATAGACATGCTTTCCGATAAGTACCAAGCTGTTGAACCCAGAGGTTTGTGCAGTATCGCCTCTTTGCACCCATTCAATATCCCAGTCGGCATTCAGCTTGATCAGTAGAAATCGGTTTTGTACATAGGAGGGCTGATCTGGTCGGCGGAAATTCTCTTCCCCTGCGATATACCAATTTCCTTTTGAATCTTCCCGTATATCGCGTCCATATTGTGGGGATTCGTTCGGCAATGACACCGCCTTGATAAGTGAGCCCTCTGTTGAAATACGTGCTATAAATATGCGCCCATTTCCTTCTCGATGCAGTTGGGTCTCCTTGCCATCCGGTTCAACAAAATAGCTGTATTCAGCCTGCTGTAATCCAAGGAGAACAATGGAGCCGTCCTTACTAAATCTTAACGTATTTGGACGATTATTCCCTCCAATATGGAGTATCCAGGCTAGCTTTCCCGATGAATCTCTTTTGATTAAAAAGCTAGTTTCCTGGCCAGAACCACCAGGGAGTTTCTTTGGGGTAAGCACCGAATCGCCCGTGATTAAAGCATTTTTAAAATAACCACAGCTATAAGAATTCCCGACATCATCCACCAAAATATCATAGGCCCAACAAAATCCTGAAGACTTGAAGGTTTCCACCCAGTCTGGATCAATGCGAACATTATTGGTTTCAATCTCTTTGTAGGGCTGAGCAGATGAATACCAACTCCCAAGTATAGATAGAAAAAGCAATCCCCAACGCATGCCTGAAAGGTACATAAACCACAGCGTCAATGATTGTCATCTTATAACTAATTAGACGAAGAACGTCCTCTTTGTCTCAGCGTCTCACCATCTCAACGTCTAGGCATCTATTGATTCGGATATCTTCCCGTTGGTTTCCCATCCCGGAAATCGCCATCATAAAGCAGATTGCCATATTTATCATAGCACTTACCAAAACCGTGCTTGTCGTTTTCCTTCCAATAGCCTTGGTATTTGGTGCAATCCGGACAGTTATTTAAGGTTCCGCTGGTTGTGATATAGGTGCCAAGACCATGACGTTGACCACTTTTATAACTGCCTTCGTAGCTATCGCCGTCGGCCCATGTCATTTTGCCTCTTCCATTAAACCGGTCGCCATCCCATTCGCCAACGTATTTGGTACCGTCTTCAAAATAGTAGGTTCCCTGGCCTTCACGATTTCCATTCACCCAGTTTCCTTCATAGCGATTTCCATTTGTGAAATAGCCTACACCGTAACCGTTCGCTTTTCCACTTTTCACGCTTCCCTTATAGTCGTATGTTCCAGCGATGGACGTTTGGTCGGTGAGATCGTATTTTTTTCCGCCACCACCTTGGCCTTTGAGTTCTTCCATGCGTCTTTCACGCAATTCTTTCTCTGTTGGTTTTTGAGGTTCTTCCTTTTTCTTGGGAGTAGGTTTTTGAACTGCGGGCTCTGTTTTCGCCACTTGCTTAACAGGTGCTTCTTCCTCCATTTGCATGGTATCAGAAGTCATTGAATCGTTCGTAACTACATTGGCCAACGCGGTCTCACATTGGGCCAATACAGCCAAAGCTGCAGAATCAGTTGGGAAGAGCTCAAGTGCTGATTCATACACGGATTTTGCTGCCAAAAGATCAGGAATCGCGAATAAGCTGTCGCCCGTATGCATCAAGGAATCAAAAGCGACTTGATTTGTGTTCTCCAGTAAATTTGCATTAGGGTCTTCATCTTGCTTCAAGAGAAAAAATGCCGATGCGGCCCCAATGAGAACGATTACTGCGATAATGGCAATCATACCCCCTTTGCCTTTTTTCTCCGGCATTGCGGCAGCTGCGCCAGTTCCTTGTTTCATGGTAGCCGCTTCCTTGCCTTTGTTTTTTTGTTCGCTGGCCGGTGCTAATTGTTCAGCAGGAATATCCTCCATGCGTTGAGTACTTCTTCCGCGGACCGGTCCTTCATTTGGTGTGATGGCCGCTGTAGCAGCAGGAATTTCTGGCCAGGCTCCTTCTCTGTTAAACTCTTCTGCCCATTTCTGCAAGGTTTCCGCTGTTGGCCGCTGAGATGCATCAAATCGGAGGCAAGCCTGCACCAATTGCTGAAAGCGCTTGGAATAGGTTTCTGGAAGAGCAATAGGGTCAGAATCGGGTTTTACCACCACACCACCGGCACCCATCCATGGAACATCGCCTACTGAAAGTTCATAGAGTAAGACGCCAAATGAAAATATATCACCGGCCTCTTGTGCCTCTTGGGTGCCATGAAAACGTTCCGGTGGGGCATAGGCAACCGTCATAGCCTTGCCCGTTGTGGTGCTCTTTCTTAAACTACTGCGAAGGCGAGAGCTGATTCCAAAATCTGTAAGGAGGTAATTTCCTCTGGTATCCACCAATATATTGTCAGGCTTGATATCCTGATGTAAAACATCGTTATCATGCAAGAAATCGAGTGCTTCTGCCATCTGAGTGATAAGCTTGGCCATTTTTTCCTCGCTCCACGGACCATGCTCCATCATGTCGGTATATACAGATCCGCCGTCAATAAATGGCATCACTAAATACGGACTGCCATTATACACATCAAAATGTCGGGCTGTGAGCAGGTGGCGATGGTTTAGGTTCAATACCACTGCATATTCTCTTCTGAACTGCTTAAGTCCGAGCTCATCCATACCGCGTTCTGGGGCATAGATTTTTATAGCAACAACCGTATCCTCGGCCATTTGATCTTGGGCTTTCCATACTTCTGAAAAACCGCCAATTCCTATTTTTTCGAGAAGTAGATAGCGATTTGCGAATAGGTCATTTGGATTGTAGGTACTCATTTGGATCGTTATTTCTTTTTTAAAGTAGGGTGCATTTTAAAGTAGAATCACCAATGCTGATGATATCTTCGGGAGCAAGCATAAAGCCATTTTCATCGACCGACTTTCCATTTACTAAAAGGCCATTGGTCGATCGATACCATGCTTGTACCCCATTTTTCTCACGGAATTGTCCGTCTTTTATTTTGAAGGAATTCATTTCAGGAATATATTCTAAGGTGGCATGGTAGTTAGAAATATATTCAGTAAAATTTTCAGCGATGCCAATATCGTTGGTGAATGGCGCATCCTCATTGAACCATCCAATGCTTAAGATATTGGCACTTTTTCGCGACAAGAGGTTCGATATGAAATAACTCCGCCCGATTTCCTCTCCATTTTGAACAACTAGCTTCCAGAGTGAATCCGGTTTTACTTCAATCTTCTCTCTCAAGGCTTCTGGCCGTACGCCCAATATTTGGATGATTTCGTCAGCAGATTGGTAACGGTCTTCTGGTTTGGCTTTGAGACAGTTCTCTATAATGGTTATCCACTTGGTATCGACACCACTGGCTCGCAAGGCATCGCGATCCCAATCTTCGGTCTTTTTACGCTTTTCATACGCCGACATATTGTTCATGAAATCATCAAAGTCTCCAAAAGGAAATTTTCCTTGGGTGAGTAATTCATACATGAGTGCGCCAAAGGCAAAAAAGTCATTTCCAGGGCCCATAACTTTCATGGCCAATCGAGGGTCAATTTGTTCAGGCGGAGAGTAAGTCCCGGTGGCAAATACTTCTTTTGCATGGCCCAAAAAATTGGCAACGGTATGTCTCTTTTTTATCGAGGCAGAAATTCCAAAGTCTGACAGCTGTGGCGTTTTATTGGCATCAAACAGGATGTTTTCAGGCTTTAAATCGCGATGGATAATCCCTTCGGCATGCAGGTCGCGAAGTCCGCAAAGAATGCCATGGGCCACCTCATCAACAACATGTGAGGGGTTTAAAGCGCCAATCATATCACGTACAGATCCACCGGCGCATAAATCCATCACCAAAAATGGATTGCCATTCGCTAAATCATAATCATAACTTTTAACGAGATACGGACTTTTTAAGCGTGATCCATATTCAAATTCCTGCTTAAATCGTTTAGCATACTCCAAGCGTTCATTGGGCATAAAAGTCCACATCTTGGTAATCTTCAAGGCGTAATCACGCTGTCCGTCGTTTACCTTATACACACTACCAAACCCACCTTCACCTAGGAGCTTTGCAGTCGTATAGGTTTTGCTGGAGGACTTGATTATGCTTCCTTCTTGTATGTCTATGACTTCTGGAGCTGCCATTATTTTTCTTCTAAACGGATTTCATAAATTTTATTTCCAAGAATGATGTTCGCTCCATTCTCCAGTTTTACCTTCCCGGTTACTTGAACGAAGGTGGCCTGGTTGCTGCTTTTATCTTCGAGGAATAAATCGCCATTTTCGACACTGAATGCTGCATGTTTATTCGCAGAGATGGATTTATTCTTTTCGTCTAAGACCTCTCTATTGGCCATCGCTATTCCGTCCTCAAACGCTAAGCTTATTTCATTTTGGTCGTCCTTAAGCGTTAAGCTATAGTTCACGTCACCCAATCGAATGTCGCCTAGTTTTTGGGTCCCAGGTGTCGCCGCTTTTGACTTGCCGTTGCTTCCACAGTTCGGGCAAGGATTTTTTTCATTCGCTGGCTCTTGCAATGGATAGTATTGGCATTCGCCGCAAGTAAAATAGGTGTGTTTTTTCTCTGTTTTAGGAGCGCGACTTTCTTCGGGTTCATCCCAAGCAGGCATGTCTACCACTTTTCCTTTCATGGTTGGCGCACCCGATGACTTTGAGTCGTTTGATTGTTTGATCGTTTTTGGTGCGGAAGAATCTTCCACTGGTGGTGCTTTAGGAGTCTCTACTTGAGGTGCAGCAGTTAAGGCCGTTCCGCATTTCATACAGCTGCTTGCTGATTCTTCATTCTGGTATCCACATTCTAAACATCTCATGGCGGTATCGATTTATTTGCTGGTGTCGGGTTGAGTTTTTGGTGTAATTGGTGTAATCTGAGGTCTCGGTGCAGTCCTCGCTGTGTCTTTTGGCTGAACAGGTTTAGGGGCTTTTACCTTAGGGGTATCAACCGCTTGTCTTGGTTGAGTTTCCTCACGCGGCTGAGTGTGCGATTCACTCGGGTTGCTTGTTGATTCGCGGTTAGATGCTCCTTCAGTTTCCATCCTATTTGAGCGAGGTGCTTCTGGCGCATCATCATCGCTTTTCATCATTTCCTCCTGATTAACTTTTTCAGGATCAACTTTAAATATTAATGCAGCCTCAAAATGTCCTTCTTTACTTGGCATACTATAGGTGATGAATAGCGTGTCACTTTCGTCAACAGGTGATTTGATAAGAAGTCTCATGCCGCTGAGCGTATAGCGTGAAGCATCCCAACTTAATTTTTCGATGGTCCATGCATTCCCCGACGAAAGTCCATTTAAATCTATTTGTTGTTCTTCTTCAATCCCCATCTCAATAGTATGAATGGATCTAGTCAAATCATTCGGCTGAGGCGTATCTTTTTTCAAAAGAAAATAGGCCAAGAAGATAATCGCCGAAATTAAGATGCCGATGATTCCTCTGTTGAAGTTGACTTTCTTCCGAAGTACGGTGGTATTGGTAGGTTTAGATGCAGGTTGGATAGGTTCTGCTGGTGCTGCAGCTCCTTCTTTTACATCCATCAATAGGCAGGTGATATTATCATGTCCTCCAGCAGCATTTGCGGCTTCTACCAAGCTGCGACAAACTTGTGCAACATCGTCTGAACTTTTTAAGTAAGCCTCAATTTCGTCATCGCTAATCATACCGTTGAGTCCGTCGCTGCAAACCAATATTTTGGTGCCTTTATAGAGTTTGCGTGATTTGGCATCCGGACTTGGTCCATTTTTAGGATCTCCAAGGCTCTGGCTAATAATATTACTATTTGGATGCAATCGAGCTTCCTCGGAGGTGAGGTCTCCTTTTTTGACTAATTCCCAAACAATGGAATGGTCATCGGTAAAAGGCAGGAAGGGGGAGCCGGGATCAAAGGCATAACAGCGACTATCGCCACTCCAAGCGGTATGGAGCATGTCGTCGATTATCCATGCAATGACTAAGGTGGTTCCCATTCCAGCAGTTTCCAAGTTTTCCTCCTGGTGTTTTACGACGTTTTGATGGGCTTGAACCACCATCTTTTTGAGCAATTGTTCGCGCTCTTTTTGGCTGTCGGGTATTTTCTCTAATGCATTAAAGGCTTCTTTTACGCTATTCTGTGCGATATCAGATGCTACTTCGCCTGCATTGGTGCCGCCCATACCATCGGCAACGATGAGCACGGCTCCTTTATCCGAAAGAGTTCGTGCTTCATCTTTTGAAAAACTCCAAAGTTTCTCGCTCAAATCTGAACATACGGCAAAATTGTCTTCGTTGTGGTCGCGGACGCTCCCAACGTTTGTATTGCCAAAAAGGGTGAATTTTAAAGCCATTATCGTCTTCTAAATAATCCGTTATTTTCTTCTTGTTGCGGTGTGGGTGTTGGTTCAATTTTTACCATTTTTACAATGGCTTTATCTCCAACAGTCTCCGCAAATCCAAGAAATTCCAATCGTGTAACGCCGACCTCGGTGATTTCCTCAAAAACCAGAGCGAAATGAGCCGAATTACCAATTTTATTGCTTGGTAAATGCGAAACGCCATTTGGTTCAACTAGGATATCCGTATAAAGAAAGCTCAATTTATACTGAGAGCTATCATTTAATTCTCGGTCTTTGCATTCCATGGTCATTAGTATAACTCGTTTGCTGCTGTGCTCGTTGATATTCTCCGGTGAATAACCGCTGAGGCTATCCGGCATGGCCACGACTGCTTTTCCTGGTGTAGCTTTTATACTCCCAGAATCAATCAAGGTAAACGATGGGGCTTGCAAATGTTTGAAAAAACTTTTGGAAGGAACGGGAGTATATTCTTTTCCATACGCTTGTGTTGTGCTGTCGAGCAAATGGGCGTAATAGGTAGTGGGACTCATGTAGAGCTGTCCGTTCCAAATAATTGCACCTCCATAACGAAACCCAAAAAAGTCTTGGTTGTTCTGTCCATACATTGCTCCATCGTCTCCCATCAGGGCGTAATTTTGCCGGACCACATAGGTGATGTCTTCCAAAGAAGCCACTAGAGGGTTGCATTGGGTATTAATGCGCAAAGGCTGCGCAGTGGATAGCGCAGCCGTAACGGTAAATAGTATGCTAAATATTAGATGACTTCCCCTCATTCTAAAAATTAGTCAATGGCGTAACAATTTGAATATTTGCATCCACCATGGTCTTTGTATAATCTCCCGTTTGGGTCACAGTGACTTCAGGTTTTCGCCATTTTCCGGTGACAATTCCAATGCATTGAATCTTGCCATCACGAACAACGAATACTGGACCTCCAGAGTTTCCACCATCAAAACCTGCTTCACTTGTTTGTATGGTTTGATTATGTAGGCCACTCAAAGCCACATTTCCTGTTGAATAGTAAGGCTCCATATTGCCGTCTGTACGGTAACGCATTCCATAGGAATAACCAAGAACAATCAAACGATCGCCTGATTTTAATGCGGATGAAAGCGGTTTATCAAACGGTAGTCCTCCTGAGATATTGGTTGGCATATAGGCCCAATCAGCGCCGCTGAAATAGTTAGGAACCCGAAGCTTTCCACTCACTCCTTGAACAACATGTTCGTATTTATTGTCTTTTGAATAATCCGCTTTCATTTGGCGGTTGGTAAAATCAAATTTAATGCTGTTATCGTAAGATACTGCAGTATAATGCATCGTTACTTTGCCGCCACTATGGTCCACAAAATTGGCGACTTCATTGTCCGTTAATGGAGCATCAATACAATGACGAGCGGTAACGAAATTCCCGTCGTCTGTTAAGAAGCCTGTGCACATGCAATCCCCCCCTAAATCATAGGTAGAAGTTTCTCCATTGTACTCAATAGTCATCTTATTGAGAAACAAGGCCAATACATAGCCTTTGAGCGGTTCGATGAGGTCGGCACCTGATTTATTCGCTGCAATAACCTCTTCATTCTTTTTACGCAGATCACTTACTTGAGCTACAAGGTTTTTATTGGCATTGACGAGTCGTTCCTGTTCTTGTTTAAGCTTGTCTTCTGAGGCTTTCATCATTCCCGCCAAGGCCTGATTTTTCTCGTTCAAGGCTGCCAAAGAATCGGCTTGCTGGTTGGTGAGGTCTGTGAGTACTTCTGTTTGTTGATTGAGGTTTGCAATAGCAAAGGTACCGCCAGCAACGGCGAGCAAGAACACGCAGAGAATAGTTACAGCAGCTGTTTTGTAAGGCTTGATTGCTTGCTGCATCACCAGGTTCATCTTATTGGTAAACCCAATTTTGGCTGTTCCTGCTTTGGTTGTATTGTAGCGCAATTTTGGCCCTTCTGCTGAGAGCTGAATTTCATCTCCATTATTCAGGAAGTATTTGCTATTTATCGGGCGACCATTAACTAAGGTTGGATTCGATTGGGATAGATTGATGATGCTCGTTTCAGCTCCTTTGCGCTCAATGGCACAATGCTGACGGCTAACAGTGGGTGTATCATCGCCAAATTGCACACCGCATTTTGAACTTCGCCCGATTTCAATATAGGGGATTACAATTGTTTCGTAACTCCCCTGTGTGTGTTTGGTAGTGGGGGTAAGGTATTCGAGGGTATAGGTTGGCAGATTTGCTCCACCTAAAATTTTCATACCTGCGGTGAGGGATTGGGTTGCTCTATTCGCCATTGAATTTATTGTTTTTATGAGTGGACCAAATTATGAATTTTCATACGGAAGAAGATACCTATAATTTGGTATTTTAATTTTTTAATGGTGTCTAATTCTTATTTACCAGTTTTCCATTCATTAAAAGTCCGCATATCGTAATACATCGAGTCAAGCTGCCAAAGCTCAGGTTTTCGTATGATATAATAGTCGCCAAATGGTTCAAAGTAAGTGTCTAAGCCCCGGTGATGTTGTTGATCGAGGGCATGAGCAGGTACTGGTTTACCCGCTTTATACGCTTCACGTACTGCATCAGGGAATCGCTGCAGTCTATCGTGTGGATAGATTCCAGAACAGATAAGTTTTCCTCCACTATAATACATGAGTTGCCAATGGGTTTCTGGCGAATTGCATAAAATATGGGTATAGCCATCATCCATCAATTTTTTAGCGGATTCAATTTTGGCGATTCGTTCTACACTTTCTTTCTGAAAGTAGGAGAGGGTAGTAAGTTGCCATGATCCAGCTAGAAACACCAGTGCACTCAAAACAAATGCAAATCGGGTAAAATGCTCAAAACGTAAATTTTTCCATTGCATGGCACACCAAAGGGCAATAAAAAAGGGAGCAGGAAAAAGGTAACGCGGACTATAAAACTCGTTGGTAATAATCAATACTCCTAATGGAAACAAGGCGGCTAGTAGAAACAAGACTTGAGCTCCTTTATCCTTCCTTTCTTTCCATTGTAAAATGGCCAAGGGGAAACTTAGAATCATCCACCATTTGGCAACAATCCAGGCATTATACGTCCAGTTTTTAATCGGGTAAACATCACCAAGAAAGTAGTTGCCTTCAAAAAACACTTTAAGACGGTAAACAGCAAGGCCGATATTCCTCTTCCACAAGGCTAATTTGGCCACACTCGGATTCCAATAATCTGGGTTGAGCAAGGCCAATTGATGGAGACCAAAAAAGACAAGGGCAAAAAATGCGAGCCCTATTAATCCAATTTGCCCTTTTTTCTTCTGCGGAATAATCAGGGCCACTAGCACCAATAAGCTGGAGGGAAACCAGAGCTTCATGGAGTGAAATACAATGGCCAGAAGGAAACCTGCCAAAACTCCCTTGATCCAAGGTTGAACACCTTTCCGCTGAACAAAATAAAACATCCAACTGCTCGCACAAAGCGCTGTCAAATACCCACCTCGCGCTTTCAAGCTCCAAAAAAACCATACAGGATGAATGCTTACTAATAGCAAGACGGCAAAGGCAATCGGCGCAGAGGTTTTTTCTTTGAGGAAGAGAAAAAGGCCGGAAATACTCAAGAGCCAGAGACTTAACATGGCCAGCTTCACGGCCAAATCATCATACCCCAAAATCAGGTGAAAAAAACTGATAAAGCTAACTTCCACAAAGGTGAATCCATATTGCTGTCCCCAGAAAAACCAAGGAATTTCGCCAAGTTCCAACTGATGGATGCTCATGAGGCCAAGCAATGCTTCGTCGCCATCTAAAATCATTCTGTCAGGAAACAGCAAAGGAATACGACTGATAGTAACAAGAAGCAGTAAACAAAAAAGCTGAAACGATGGTTTTTTGATTAGGGCCTGAATTTGCATGTTCAAATAAAAGAAAGGAGAATGACTAATGCGAACAATGACTAGTCTCTTATGTTGTTTATTTTTGTTAAGTGCGTGGACTACCACATCTTGCGATAGTGTAGAAAGCGGCACAATACGCAGTGATACAAGTAAATCGATACAAAAAATGATTCCTAAAGATTCTTTGCCCAAAAGCGATTCAGCCTGGAGAGAAATTTTAAGCCCAGAAGAATACCGCGTCTTACGTGAGAAGGGAACCGAACGCCCTCATACCGGAGAGTATGATCAGCATTTCGATTCGGGCATATATGTATGCAAGGCTTGTGGAGCTGAGCTTTTTCGCTCCGATGCAAAATTTGATGCACACTGCGGATGGCCCTCTTTTTACGAGAGTGTCGACAAGTCTAAAGTGGTGGAGAAAGTAGACCTCAGTCATGGCATGGTTCGCACTGAAGTTTTATGCGGCAATTGCGGCGGACACTTGGGTCATGTATTTAATGACGGACCTAACCCGACGGGCATGCGCTACTGCATCAACTCGGTATCACTTGGATTCAAAGCGAAAGACTAAGGTTTTTGCCTATTTTTGCCGAAATGATTAACGGCAAGAAACTGGTAGTCGTGTTGCCTGCATACAACGCAGCACAAACCTTGGAGAAAACCTACCGCGAAATTCCTATGGAAATCGTGGATGAAGTGGTGCTTGTAGACGATGCGAGTAAAGATACAACAGTAGAGAAGGGCAAAGAGCTTGGAATTCGACATATTGTCCGCCATGAGAAGAACCGCGGTTATGGCGGAAATCAGAAATCCTGTTATGCAAAGGCCTTGGAGCTAAATGCAGATATTGTAGTGATGCTTCACCCAGATTATCAGTACACTCCTATGCTGATTGCTTCGATGGCTGGAATTATTGCCAATGATGTGTTTCCGGTGGTCTATGCTTCTCGCATTTTAGGCAAAGGCGCATTAAAGGGTGGAATGCCCATGTATAAGTACTTTTTCAATCGCTGCTTAACGCTGTTTCAAAACATTTTAATCAACCAGAAACTATCCGAATATCATACGGGTTACCGTGCATTCAGTACCGAGGTGTTTAAGAAGATTGACATTGAAGCCAATAGCGACGATTTTGTTTTTGATAATCAAATGACTGCTCAGGTTTTTATGGCTGGCTTCGAAGTCGCAGAAGTAACTTGTCCTACCAAATATTTTGATGAAGCTTCTTCGATTAACTTTAGAAGATCCGTAAAATACGGGTTGGGCGTATTGCTCACATCCATTCAATACCGAATCCAGAAAATGGGAATTGCAAAATTCAAATACCTGCGGGTAAACTAGTTTTGAACCCTTTTGGTTCCTTCTCCAA
This sequence comes from uncultured Burkholderiales bacterium, assembly GCA_964620355.1. Classification (GTDB taxonomy): domain Bacteria; phylum Bacteroidota; class Bacteroidia; order UBA8524; family UBA8524; genus UBA8524. The sequence goes on from CAZUIT010000025.1 coordinate 25,816, forward strand.
ATTTGGGTTTTATGGAGTTATTCTGTAAGCTATTATTAAAGCTTATTTAGAATCGTTATAAAATATTTTGAACTGAAAATCAGGCGTATAATAAAATTCATGCCTCTTCTTCGAAAAAATCTAAGGTCAATTTTACATTGGCATAATGATTGTTTTATATGGAGCAGGGATTAGTAATTTTTGGTTCATAGGTTCATTACCCACTCCGTTTTCCCTGGAGTGGGTATTTTTTTGTCTTTTTTTATCATAAAAAAAGAGACACACCGAAATGCATCTCTTTTTATTGGAAGTATTAAACCCTTATTTGTTCTCTAGCGCGCTTGTTATGGTATAGTACAAATAAGCACGATGAGCGCGGGTCGCAAGATCGCCTCGAGTACCATACGTTTTCAAATTCTTTTGAATTGAAAGCAAGGTAGTATAGGCCGCTGCTTGGCTTACCGTATTATGATTTGACGCCCTTTTCAGTCCGGCAATGATAATGAGATAGTCCACATATTGACGTTGCAAGTTCACGCGGAAAGTATTCACGTTTCCGGTCCAATCAGCACTGAAAATTGCTGATTCTAAATCGCTCATTATTTCAACCGGACTGTAGGTGTTCCCATACAATTCTGAATTCGTCACGCGATCGAGGGTATTTGGATGAAGAATATGCACCAATACGCTTTTCTGCATGTTTAAGGCACGGTCATAGATTTTTGGATCTTCTGTATTGCTAAAGAAGTTAAATCCACGACGTTGACGCTGCAGGTGGTCATACATACCCTTGGAGGCATCAAAAGCATCCGGAGCGAAAAGTGAAGTGCTCAGGTAGTTCATTGCTTTTTTCTGAAGATCTGCCGGTACTGGGGTAAATGGTGTTTTGGCATTCGGCTGTCCAACCACACTACGTTCCACATAAACGCCACCGATATAGCGACTCATCACGTTCGAGGCATTTCCTATTTCACCTGTTACAGTGAGGTATGACATAACCAATTGCTGATATCCCTCTCCTTCAATGCTGTATTTATCCTTTAATTTTGGTAGAATACCATTCAACATTTTTATGCGGTCGTACGAGTATTGCACGGCGTCGCCAGAGATATCGAAAATCATAACACGTGGATCTGTTCCTTTTCCTGGAGCGCGCATATCGTCGGCATCATTGCCAAAGGTTAATTCGGGTTCTGTGCTGCGGGCTAAGATTTTGCTCAATCGAGCTTCTTCTTCGGCTGGGTCCTCCAATGAAGGAGAATAAGCATATTCAATTGCCCAAAGGTCGTAAGGACCTGGTTTCGTCGTGAAGTAGTCACCTTGATTGGCATGATCTGGATTGATATTTACCGCTGGGTAATCCATAACGGAGCCTATTAGACCAAGTTTTTGTGTTTTGCTCACATCATTTATTTCATTAGGCATCCATAAATTTGACGCTTTCATATTATGCATCATGCCAAGTGTATGTCCCATTTCATGAAGGACTAAATAGTGAATGGCCTGTTTGATGAAACGTTCCTTTTCTGCAGGGTCGGCATCAATTGCATTCAACTGGGCCATGCCTAAAAGTGTATTGTGCTGAAGGAGGTCGCCTGCTTCGCAATGATGTCCGTTGTGTACTTGAGGAATCATGGTTTCGTCATTTTCCTCTAATTCAGATGGAAAGGCCAATCCAGCGGTGGTGAATAAATCAAATTGACGAAGCCGACCGCTTAAAAAGACCCATTCGAACATGATATCTGCACCCAATATTTCCCCTGATTTCGGATTCACAAAACTTGGTCCGTAACCACCAAATGGAGGGTTTGGGGATGAGGTCCAACGCAATACATTATAGCGAATGTCTCCCGCTTCCCAATCTGCGGTATCAGACTGCACCTTTACTGCAATAGCATTCGTAAAGCCTGCTTTTTCAAATGCAATATTCCAGGTGAGGGCAGCTTTTTCAATGGTTTCACGGTATTCTACAGGGGTCGTGTTTTCAATCCACCATGTAATCGGTTCAACGGGGTCAGATAAAGGAGCACTTGGATCCTTTTTAACTAAGTTCCAGCGATGGATAACATCCTTATATGGGGTTGACGATAGGGTAGTCATGTCGTTTACCTGATCGGCAAAGAATCCTACACGCGGATCGTCTCTACGTGATTTGAATTCGTTATCAGGCACTGCCATCAAGCTATGTTGATAGAGGATGCTTACGGAACGTGGGTCTGTAACTTCTCTTCCTCCTTGGATAAAGGCATTCGGGTTATCGTATACATATTCAACGACCACATCGAGGTTTTGGTTATAGCCTTTGATGCTTGAATAATGTGTCTTTTTAGGATTTAAGCCGCCTAATGAAAAACGGAAGCCAGCTCCTGGAATAGGCAGCATGGGTGGTTTTACACGGCTGAGCTTTTCACCCAAGAAAATTTTATCTGCACTAATGAGGTAAAGCGAATCCTTATCGGCGGCAATAATTGCTTCTTGGATGAGGATAGAAGAAGAAATATTCGCCTTCCTTGCTTTATAAAGGGCAGAGGTTGAATCGAAATAGAAGGAGTTATTTTCCTTTACGAACTCAATATTATTATAGGTCTTGCGAAGGGTGAATACCTCATTGTCTCTATAACTTCCACGGTGGTGACCAGCTTGAATTACTCCATTTTCGGTATAGGCGAAATAAATGTACTCCTTGTCGAGTTGATTTTTATTGATCAGCATATAGGCCTGACCCGTGCTTGTGTCTTGATAAATGGTAAATAATCCGGTGGTTTTTGCGCAGCCTTTTGTTTTCGATGCAACAGTTGGGGCTCCTTTGGCTGGTCCTTTCTGAGGCGCCTTTTTCGTGTTTTGTTTTGGCTGGCGACATGCCATGCTCAGCATGAGTAAGGCACTCATGGCCCATATGGTTTTTTTCATCATAACTTCAGATAATACGGCGACAATTTAATGCAGAAGTTTGCCATTATCGCCTTTGCTTTCTATAAAGTGCCAATTCAAACGGATAAAAATTTATTCAGATTCGTTTTTGCGTGGAAGCGTTTCTTATTTTTGGACGTATGAAAAAGCTATTTCTTTTCTCACTTCCCATGATATTTACCCTCTCACTAACCGCGCAGAAGCCTATGGAGCCTACCGACCTTTTCAAGATGCAGCGCATAGGTGGGCAGATTGAATCACCCAATGGCGAATTCTTGGTGTTTTTAGTCACACGTTACGATGTAGAGGCCAATAAAAGCTTCCGCCGTGCTGAAATGATTAAACTTAAAACAGGCGAGCAGAGCACCTTGATTCCAGAGGAGTATAGCCCTTCAGAACTCGCATTTCGACCGGATGGAAAGAAAATTGGATTCATTTCTGGAAAAAATGGTTCAGATCAACTTTGGGAATATGATTTAGAGCAAAAAAGCTTTGAAAATGTTACAGGAATTGAAGGAGGAATTCATCTGTTTCATTATGATCCGACCGGCAAAAAACTACTCATCGGACGCCGTATCAAGATGGATGAAATGGCAAATGAAAAATACAGCCAATATCCTTCCACCAATGCCCGCATAATTGATGGATTAATGTACCGCCATTGGAATGCGTGGAGCGATTATAGTTATAACCATCTTTTTGTGATGGATTACGGTCAAGATGACGTTTCAACCAGTCTTGTTGACATCCTCGAAGGCGAACGTTATCATGCCCCAACCATGCCTTTTGGAGGCTCCGAAGAAGTTTGCTGGAGCAAGGATGGAAAGAAAGTATACTATACCTGCAAAAAACTTTTCGGAACACAGGCAGCCATTTCCACCAATACCAATATTTATGAATACGACCTTTCCTCCAAAAAAACGAAAAACCTCACAGAGGATAATCTAGGCTATGATAAAGCGCCAGCATTTAATGCGTCGGGTTCACAATTGGCTTGGCTAAGCATGGAAAGAGCGGGCTATGAGTCGGATAAAAACCGCATCATGGTGATGGATATGAAGAAAGGAAAAGTGCGTGACATCACTGAAAAATTTAAATACAGTGTTGACGGCTTCGTTTGGTCGGGCAATGAAAAAGAAATTTTCTTCTTAGCGGCGATTGAGGGAACGGAGCAAATTTTCATCTATAATTTCAAGGAGGATTCAATTCGTCAGCTTACAAAAGGAGTTCACAATTATACTTCAATCACACCTACACCCCGAGCGAAAACGCCTTATCTGGTAGCCACCAAAATGAGTATGTCTCACCCCGTTGCGTTGTTCAAGGTAGATATGGCTGGCAATGAAACTGCCCTAGAATCCAATAACGATGCATTGCTCGCAAAAATCTCCATGGGCAAAGTGGAAAAACGCATGGTGAAAACCACAGATGGCAAAGACATGCTCACCTGGGTGATTTATCCGCCCAATTTCGATCCCAATAAAAAATACCCAACCTTATTGTATTGCCAAGGCGGACCGCAGAGCCCGGTATCGCAATTTTTTAGCTATAGATGGAATTTTCAATTGATGGCGGCCCATGGCTATATAGTCGTAGCACCAAATAGGAGAGGCTTGCCAGGTTTCGGACAAGAATGGAACGATGCTATCGGTCATGATTACGGCGGACAGGCAATGGAAGATTTACTCAGCGCAATTGATGAGGTTTCAAAAGAACCTTTTGTCGATAAAAACCGGCTAGGAGCTGTTGGAGCGAGCTTCGGTGGATATTCTGTTTATTGGTTGGCTGGAAATCATAATAATCGTTTTAAAGCTTTTATTGCTCATTGTGGTATGTTTAATATGGAATCGTGGTATGGAAGTACAGAAGAACTCTTCTTTGCAAACTATGATAATGGTCCATATTGGAAGCCTGAAAACAAAGAGAACTACAAGAAACATTCTCCACACCAGTATGTAGACAAGTGGAATACACCAATTCTCATCATCCATAATGAAAAAGATTACCGTGTACCATTGAGTGAAGGAATGCAAGCTTTTACAGCTGCTCAAGAGCGAATGATTCCAAGCAAATTCCTCTACTTTCCAGACGAAGGCCATTGGGTAAATAAACCACAAAATGCCTTGCTTTGGCAAACGGTGTTCTTCGAATGGCTGGAGCAATGGCTGAAATAAGAGGCCATAGTCATTGGGTCATGAATTTGAGCAAATTCACCTCTAACCTGTAACCCAGTACCTAGAACCCCTTCCTTCTGTTAATATCTTCTACCTATTGTGGCTAACCTGAGCCCAACTGTACTATTTTCTAGCTTTCTAAGTGGTGATTTTTGTTCTGTCAAAAGCTATGCTTATGAAAAAGAAAATAATGTTCGCAATCACCATGATGGTGGTGCTGAGCGCCTGTGTACCGCAGAAAAAGTATCAGGACCTGGAAACGGCTTACAAGGAATTGGAGCAAAAGAAAAAAGGGTGTGAGGAAGATTTGCTTATTGCAAGGGAAGAGGCTGAGGCTGCTAAAAAGGCCAATATCGGACTGAAGGCCCATGTGGCAAAATTGGTCACCGACTCAATCGAAGTTCATACCTTGTTTGAAAGTAATATGCGCCTTTATGGTGAACTGAAGAGTTCGTATGAATCGCTGCTCAAAAACAATAAGCTTGAAGAGGAACGATTGATACAATCTTTACGCGACCTAGAAAAGAAATTAACGGCCAAAGAAATCGACTTGGCTCAAAAAGAGGCGAACCTTAATGCCAATATCAAAAAGAATGAGACCATGCGCAAGGAACTCGAAACCCTACAAGCTGATTTACTTCGTCAGCAGGCCCGTGTGGTTGAGTTGCAGAGTGTTCTTAATTCAAAAGACTCCGCTGTAAAAGCCTTAAATACCAAACTGCAAAAAGCACTCTTGGGTTTCAAAGACAATGGACTGAGCGTGGAAATTCGCAATGGAAAAGTATATGTGTCTATGGATGAAAAACTTCTGTTTGCCTCAGGAAGTATCGTGGTAGATAAAAAAGGGAAAGAAGCACTTTTGGAATTAGCGAAAAGCATCAAGGATATGGAAGATATCATGATTATGGTGGAGGGCCATACCGATGATGTGCCGATGAGTACGCCACAAATTAAAGATAATTGGGATCTTAGTGTTCTTCGCGCAACCTCGATTGTACGTATCATCACCAAAGAAGGAAAGGTCGATCCGCATCGGTTTATCGCAGCAGGTCGCGGTGAATATTTGCCAGTTGACCCAGCGAAGTCGCCAGAGGCTAGGGCGAAAAATCGTAGAACAGAAATTATCCTCTCACCAAAATTGGATGAGATTTATCAACTTCTTGACCAACAATAACCTACGGTAATAATCAAGTTCTAAATTCCAAATTCCAATTCTTGTTACAAGGGTCTTTTTGGATTTTGGAATTTGTTCCGATAGCGAACGGAATTGGAATTTACCAAAGGTCGATATTATGTGTGGGTAAAATGAAAGAGGTGGGCATGTCCCGCCTTTTTCTATTTTTGAAGTATGAAGTACATTTTTAGTCTCCTCTTTTTGTGCTTGGCTGGTGGAAGTTTTGCCCAGCTCAAACCAAGTGATGTTAGAATCAATGACAGCCTTTCCATTATCGAGAAAGGAGATTGCGTAAAACAATTTGATACCAATCCGGATAGTACCAACCGACTAGCCGTTAAATGCGGAATAGCCGACTACTTCAAAAAAAGCGTATTCGACCTGGATTACAAACATGGAATAGGCTATTTGCTGTTAGGCGATTCTATGGTTTTATTCCAAGTGGATTTTTCTTACACGCAAAATGAAGTTGAAATCAATCGCTTGGAATTGGAATCGGGGATGACCTTAAAGAAATTTGAGCGTCAAATTCGCCGATGCAAATGCAAGGAAACTCGTGAAGAAGTGAATATCCGGCGGGTCGATGAAATAGTTTATACCGTCTACAAGGATGAAACTGGTCTGGCTTACCGCGTATTCTTCCGCGATGGAAAGATCCATAGCCTTTTATTGTATTTGCCTTGCGCTGAATAAAAGATGGAGCAACTAAAAAATATTAGCGCCATTCTTTTTGATATAGATGGAGTACTCACAGATGGAAGTATCGTACTCGATGCAAAAGGGGAGGAGATAAAAAGTTTCCATGTACGCGACGGACAATTAATCTCCTTCATGCAAGAAAAGGGAATTGTCTTCGGCGCTATCTCGGGCCGTGACTCGGTGGCTGCCAGAAAAAGAATGGAGGCCCTCAAAATGGACTTTGTGCGTTTGGGTCAAGGAAAAAAAGAGGAGGCGTATGCCGAATTTAAAAAGGAGTTCAAGAAGAATGACGAGGAAATTATATTTATCGGCGATGATGTGATCGATATCCCTGTATTAAAACAAGTGGGTTTTGCGGTGGCTCCTGCCGATGCCTCCTTCTATGTAGCACCGCATGTCCATATGCATACGAAAACCCCTGGTGGGCGAGGCGTGCTCCGAGAAATTATCGACCTCATCATCGAGCAACGAGAATGGGACGAATGGAATACTCCTCGGAGACGCATCGGATTTAATTAGTCCTATAATAATGTTGTCGGACAAACATAGTCTGTCACTGGAATCAGCTCTGATGCTTTAATCGCAGAAAAGCCACCTTGAATATTCACCACATGCTCAAATCCACGTGATTTAAGTATGGAGCTGAATATCATTGATCGATAACCGCCAGCACAGTGGATATGATAGTTCTCGTCTGGGTTCAGCTCGGCCATATTCTGGTTGATATAATCCAAAGGCATATTATTGATCCCTTGTATATGCTCTGATTCGTATTCGCTTTTCTTGCGCACATCGAGCAACTGAACTGTACCTTTCTTCATCCGTTTAGCAAGTTCTTCAACTGAGATGGATTCGATATAATCTGTTTCCTTTCCTGCTTCCTTCCATGCGCTTATTCCTCCTTTTAAATAGCCAATAGCGAAATCATAACCCACACGGGCTAATCGGGTAACAACTTCTTCTTCTCGGCCTTCATCAGTAACCAGAAGAATTTCTTGGCGGATGTCTGGAATCATCGTTCCTACCCAAGGGGCAAAGCTTCCGTCGATACCAATATTGATCGAATTAGGAATAAAGTCCTTGGCAAATATTTCTGGGTCTCTGGTATCCAATATTAGCGCTTGAGTTTCATTGGCTGCTACTTCAAATGCTTCGGGACTCAAGGCCTGCGTTCCTCTTTCAAGTACGGTGTCTATCGCATCATATCCCTGAATATTCATCATGACATTTTTGGGGAAATACGATGGTGGGGGCATTAATCCTGTGAGTACTTCTTTTTTGAATTCTTCAATACCCATGTCAGCACGCAATGCATAATTGGTCTTTTTCTGATTCCCAAGGGTGTCGCTGGTTTCTTTGCTCATGTTTTTCCCACAAGCGGATCCGGCTCCATGGGCTGGATATACAATCAATGCATCATCCAAAGGCATAATTTTATTCCGCAATGAGTGGAATAGGTGTTCGGCTAATTTCTCTTCCGTGAGTTCTGCTTTTACCTTTTGAGCCAAATCCGGACGACCTACATCGCCAATAAATAGGGTGTCTCCTGTAAAAATTGCTTCTTCCTTTCCTTGGCTATTCCGCATCAAATAGCAGGAACTTTCCATGGTGTGCCCTGGTGTGTGCAACAGCTCGATTTCAGCTTCTCCAATCTTGAATTTTTGTCCGTCATGCCCGATGAGCGCATCGAAACCAATAGGTGCATCGGTTGGTCCGTATACAATGGTGGCTCCTGTTTTCTTGGCTAAGTCGATATGTCCCGACACAAAATCTGCATGGAAATGGGTTTCAAAAATATATTTGATGTGTACTCCATCTTTTTCTGCTTGGTCGATATAAGGCTGAACTTCACGTAAAGGGTCAATTATCGCAGCTTCTTTGCCCGATTGGATATAATAGGCACCTTGCGCCAAACATCCGGTATAAATCTGTTCTACTTTCATGGTATCTCGATTTGTTGCTACAAAGTTCGGGAGGTTTGTGGTTAGAAAAAGTGACATACGTCACCTTCGGATAATGGGTATTTTGGATTTGGATTAGGGAGGCATGAAGTGAGGAATTTAGGAATTTCAATGTTGGAGTGGAATGCTAGATTTCCCTCAACTTAGATAACAGGGCTTCAAGGCCAGCGGGTGTGCTGCCATATTCGAACATCACCTTTTTAGAATAGCCAGGGCCAATAATTTGTACCCATTCAGCACCACCGTCTGCACAATCCGGACAGCCAATTGTTTCGGGTAGTTCGATAAATTCCTCAATAGAGATTAAGCTTTTCATTTCCGTCCATTCATCGGGTTTAGGCGAGAGGGCTTCTAAGGTTTGCGGATATTGAACTGTGTCCCAGGCACGACGAATTAATTGGCTTTCCATTGCTTGAAACTGGTATTCAGAATAGCAATATCCACGGCACATGCCGAAACTTTTACCCCAATAAATGGCTGTGATATCTGATTGTTGAATTGACTTCGAGCCAACACAAGAAAGAAGAATAATACTCAATAAGGAGAGATATAGTTTCATCGTGACCTCATAAAATGCAAATGCTGGTCCGAAGTGGGTTTGGGTCTTTTAAGCCAATTAACTAGGCAAGGACTTTCTCCATCAGACCATCTAAGTTCCTCAAGAAAACCATATTCGGACCATCGGATAGCGCGGCTTCAGGATCAGGATGTACTTCCATAAAATAACCATTGGCGCCAAAGGCTTTCGCTGCCAAGGCCATTTGAGGGACAAATTTGCGGTCGCCACCAGATTTGCCACCTGCACCGCCAGGTCTTTGAACAGAATGGGTACAGTCCATACAAACTGGGTAGCCAAATTCTGCCATGTCTGGTAGGTTTCTAAAATCCACTACCAGATTATTATAACCATAGATATTCCCGCGCTCGGTCAAGATAATTTGATCATTGCCAGAATCCTTAACTTTCTGAGCAGGATAGTACATGTCTTGTCCGCTTAAAAACTGAGCTTTTTTAATGTTCACAATCTTGCCTGTTTTTGCCGTAGCCACGAGTAAGTCGGTTTGGCGGCAAAGGAAAGCGGGAATCTGAATCACATCAACCACCTGTCCGATAGCCTCTGCCTGACTGCTTTCATGAATGTCGGTAAGCAAGGGTAGGTCAAATTTTTCGCGCACTTTGGCCAACATTTCGAGTCCTTTATCCAAGCCCGGTCCGCGATATGAGTTTATCGAGGTTCTATTGGCCTTATCGAATGAAGCTTTAAAGACAATAGGCACCTTGTATTTTTCTTCCATCCGCTTCAGCTCTTCAGCAACGGTGTACAGCAACTCTTGGTTTTCAATAACACAAGGACCTAGAAAGAAAAATGTTTCATTTTGAATGCGGGAGAATAGCGACATGACACAAAGATAATTGAGGATTTTTGATTTATGATTTATGAATTGTGATTTGCGATTTGTTTCTTGGTTAGCGTTCTGGTCTTCCAGACCGAACGCTTTCGGGAGAGGCGTCGAATTAGCTATTCGTCTGTAAAATGTGCCCGCTTTTTCTCTTGTTCGAATTTTTGCTGGTTGAAATCTTTAGTGCCACCCCGTGGTATTGAAAGCGATTTCCAGTCCGCATTCGCATGCATCTTAGCGATAAAAACGATTTGTCCGACATGATAGGGGTAATGGGCCAGTTGCCGCTCGATGGCTTCTTTCACCGAATGTCCTTGGTTTCGGATATAGATGATTTTATCGAGGTCGTCCTCTTTCAGACTGGTCAATGTGCTTAGAAGACAATCCCAGCCTTCATTCCATTTTTGCATCATTGATTGCCGTGTGCTTAAATCATTATCAAACTCAGCTTCTCTTGCGCGCCAAGGTTTTTCGCCATCGCTGCTTAAAAAATCCGTCCAGCGGGAGAGCATATTACCCCAAAGGTGCTTCACAAGGGTTGCGATGCTGTTGCTTTCTTCATTTGCCTGCCAAAAGAGGGCTTCATCCGGTACTTGTGCCATGGCTTTTTCACCAAGCCCCCGGTAATAATTGAATTGTTTGATGATGGGTTCTAGGGTATTCATGTCAGTAGGATTTTCTCTATATGCAAAATACTAAAATATCAGAATGGACGACTTATAGAATTATCGATTCGAACCAAAAGGCGTAATATGGACCCTTTCTTCGTCGGTTAAAATTTTTTAGAGAGATGGATGAAGGCACTCAATCTCTACAGCTTTTCAAAATCCAAATGAATATGTTCGTCATGAAACGCGTTGACTTGAGAACCTAAATTCTTTACGATATAGATACCACTGGATTTCAGTTTCTGTCCAATCGGACCAGAAAATAGCAACTCCTTGTATTCGATTTTTATGATCACCTTACTCACCTTATATCCATACAGTTTGGCTCCTTTGTTCATGCACATAATCATCGAAGCAACAGCCTCAAAGTTGATATGTACACTTGAGTCAGTGTCCAATCGGCCTTGATTTGTGAAGTTTAAAAAATAATGTCTACTTCCTAAATCATCGAGATCTGTATAAGGCTTAGTGTTTTTAACTTTGGGCATCATTAAATCGACACTCGTTCCGTTTTGATGGGTGCGATGTGGAGCAAGTTTCCCTCCTTTTTGATGCGAGCATTCCATCACTCGGTAGCTTAATCCATCTTCTCCTAGTGCTAGTGCTTGGAAACCTTGGAGGAGAGAGGCTAACACTTTGTCATTTAAAAAGGCACGACCTGCCAAATAACTTGTTGAGTCAAAGTAGCGATAATTTTCCCCTTCCCAGGGAATCAGTTTTCCGTTTTCGAGGGATCCGTTTCCTACAGAGCCATGGGAAATGCTGGGTAAATCATTGCCTTTATTGGCTTTATAGTATGATTTGATGGGGTCAGTTTCCCCAGCTGAATCATGGAGAGTTTCATTTGGACCACAGGAAATCCCGAGTGTCAAAATCATGCTCAGTGCTAGACAAAAGAAGAAGCCAAGGGTTGTTTTTTTCGTCATTTATCAGAATCGATTTTTTCAGCGTTTTCATGCTCTAGCTTATTCGCCTTTTCAACCACATTATGAAGTTCCTTGTCGAGTTCAGTGGCTGAATTAAGTAATTCCAGATAGAGCATTTCTTTTTCTTCATCAGAAAGCGCCTGTTTATGAGCCATTTCGAAGACATGAATAATGCCCATGATACGAGCCAATGGTGCTCGAACCACATGAGACTGAATCCGAGCAATTTCACCGAGTTTTTCATTTCGTAACTTGATGGCTGCCAAACTTTTTATGGATGTGGTGATGTCTGAAAAGTAAATAGCATTTCCAAATTCATGTGGGTATACACTTACTTCAAACCATTTCTCCAAACGCGGAATTTCTTGTTTAAAATGAAGGGGTTCCTTTAGCTTTTTACTCGGTTCATGCCCACTCAAAAGATTTGGGTCAATAAATTCTCCAAAAACGTCAATCAATTTTTTGCCAATAACGGCCTCACGTTTATGACGCAATAAGTTTTCAGCTTGTCTATTCCAGTAGGTGATCACTAAATTATGATTAACATTAAAAAAGGCATCACCAATACTTTCGAGAATAAGATCACGCTCCTTTTCGAAAATTGCTATTTTTTTTATTTGTTTATTGACCAAACTGCGTAATCGAACGGGTTCTTGGGCTAAACGATAAGTGAAGATGGCTGAAATGGTCGAGCCAAAAAAGGCAAAAACAATAATCCACCACACGCGCATCCATGTTACAGGGTTATTCTCCTGAATACAGAGCACCCAATTCCCCTGCTCAATTGGAATCTCGCTGAAGTTTCGGTTTGGGTCAATTTTTTGTCCCGGGAAATGAGTTTCTTTCGCTTTTGTAAGCGGATTGATTTTTCCCAATTGAACACGATAAGCGGCTTCAGTAGATGTGTCAATCCCTGCCGCTTCAATCAAGGTGTTTATATAAATTATGACGGCAGAAAATCCAACAAATTTATTATGACGAAACAATGGGAGTCTGCCTACAACGGCCTTCCCACCCTGTTTTAAGATGAGAGGTCCAGCAAAATAGAGTTGCCTTTTGTGGATCGCAATTTCGGCTTCTGCTTTGGTATTTGAATCTGTCAAAATATCAAAACCTATTGCCGATTCATTTCCCTTCAATGGATAGGCATGCGTAATTATCCCACTATCTAAGAGCTCAATCACATCTATAAACCGACTTCCTTGAAGAAGATAGCCCGCTAATGAGTCGAAATTAGATATAGCTCCTTCTTTTTCAACAAGGTATCCAAGTGTACTAGTGGTGGCTATGCTGTACTGAAACGCTAATTCAATACGATCTTGAATTGAATTGGCAACACGAATCCTTTCTTCTAATTCTTGCGTTCGTAAAATTTTTAATTCCTGATACGCTCCATAACAAATGGATGCACCTACTACTATTAAAACCCCCAAGGCATAGAAAAAGGATAAATAATGTTGGGGAACTCGGAGCTTCATTCAGGGTGGTTCTGATGGTAAGATAGCTAAATTCTTAAGAAAAGTAGTGAAGAGATAGAAACATGCAGCTTGTGCGTGCGGTCTTCTATTTTGTAACTTGCACCCGCATGCAAAACGCAATTGAAAATGCTAAAAAGACTTTCGCCATAGAGCTGGATGCCTTGCGCGGAGTTGCTGAGAATTTGGATATCCAGTTTCAGCATAGTATAGAGGCCATTTTAGCTGCCAAAGGAAAATTGGTGGTCTGTGGTATGGGCAAGTCCGGTCATATTGGCCAGAAGATGGCCGCTACCTTCGCGAGCACTGGAACCTCGAGTTTCTTTGTCCATCCTGGTGAAGCTTTTCATGGGGATTTAGGCATGATTGGTAAGGAAGATGTGGTGGTATTGATCTCCTTCTCGGGGGAAACCGATGAAGTATTACGTATCATACCCTATTTAAAATGGAATGGAAATACCATCATTTCCATGAGCGGAAATCCAAAATCTACTCTTGCGAAAGAAGGAAATTTCCACCTCAATATTGGAGTCAACCAGGAAGCATGTCCATTAGCCTTGGCACCTACTAGCTCCACTACGGCCACCTTAGTGATGGGCGATGCACTTGCCGTCGCACTTATGGAGGCTAGAGATTTTCAACCTGAAGACTTTGCTCGTTTCCATCCAGGAGGATCTTTAGGACGAAGACTCTTGCATAAGGTGAAGGACTATATGCAGTCGGATAATTTGCCTTATTTGAGCGTAGATGCTTCAGGTCATGAATTGGTACTCAAACTATCGGAAGGTCGGCTGGGTCTAGTTTTAGTACAAGATGCGAATAAGCAATTGCAAGGAATTATCACGGATGGCGATTTGCGGCGGGCGATGAATTCTATTGAGAATTTAAAAGACCTGAATATTGCTGAATTGTGTAATCCAAACCCTCAGCATGTATCCTCTGAAACTCCAATTCATGAAGCAGAACAGATCATGTTGGATAAAAAGATTCTTTCGGTTCTCGTTGAAGATCATGGGAATATTGTTGGCGTTTGTCAGCTTTATAGCATTTACGGAAACCGATGAAAGTCAAGTTCTGGATGATTGGCAAAACGGCAGAGTCCTACCTTGAAAAAGGGATGGAAATCTACGAAAAACGTTTGCCGCATTATTTACCCTTCCAAGCAGAGGTTTTACCCGACATCAAACAGGCGAAGAATATGGATCAACCTACTCTTAAGCTTAGAGAAGGGGAATCGATTCTTAAAAAATTAGACAACCGCGATTTTTTGGTATTGATGGATGAAAATGGAAAGCAATACCGCTCTGTGGATTTCGCGGCCCAAATTGAGCGTTGGTCCGTACAAGGTATCGATACCTTAGTTTTTTTAATCGGAGGGGCCTATGGGTTTTCTGAAGAGGTATACGAAAGGGCCAATTTCAAAATGAGCCTTTCGCCGATGACTTTTTCCCATCAGATGGTCCGCTTGATATTCTTAGAACAACTTTACCGAGCCTGCAGCATCAATAAAAGTGAACCCTATCACCATGAATAAGGCATTTCAATTCAAACATTTTTTATTGAAGCAAGACCGAAGCGCCCAAAAAATGAGCACAGACTCCATGTTGCTTGGAGCCATTGCTGAATTAGACGGAGCCATGAATATTCTGGATATCGGAACAGGTACGGGAGTTGTGGCGCTCATGATGGCACAAAAACATCCAGAGGCCTTGATAGATGCTGTAGAGATCGATATGGAATCGGCGAAAGAGGCAAATGAAAACTTCGAAGCATCTGATTGGAATTATCGGCTTACAGTGTATCATCAGCGGGTTCAAGATTTTGTGGAGGATGAAACCTTACATTATGATTTGATTGTGAGCAATCCGCCATATTTTGAAAGAATACAAACCCAAAAGGGCAATAATGAGGAATGGCCAGATGAGCGCCGATTATCTGCGCGCACCCAGAATCAGCTAAGCTTTGATGCACTGATGGAAAGCGTTTCAAAGGTACTGGTGAGCTATGGAAAGTTTTACGTGGTGATTCCACATTTTGCCGAAAATGAGTTGTATGAAGCTGGGAAACACCGCGGACTTTACCCCGTATATCGGATGGAAGTTGCGCATGATGAAAAAGCCTCACCGCATCGTTTGGTTTTGGCTTTTGCAAAAAACAAGTCGGAAATTATCCTCGACGTGCTGAAAATCCGAAACGAAGAAGGCGGCTGGAGTGAAAATTACAAAAAGCTTTCAGCAGATTTTCACAGTAAATAGGGACTTCCAGCAACGTATACAAGATTTTTTAGATTTATCAAGGGGAGTTAGATGCGGTATTTTATCTTTCGGGGATTATTTTTGACCCTATGCATCACATCGCCGTTGCAGGAAATATTGGAGCGGGTAAAACCACGCTTACTACCCTGATTGCTAAACATTATGGTTGGGAACCTCATTTTGAGGATGTCGAAGACAACCCCTATATCAATGATTTTTACGAAGACATGCAGCGTTGGTCT
>CAZUIT010000025.1:41688-47476 GCA_964620355.1 uncultured Burkholderiales bacterium
CAGATTTATTTCTTGAATAATCGTTTCAATACGATCATGCAAATCCGAAATAGCGGCAAGACCATTATTCAGGATAGAACAATCTATGAGGATGCTTTCATCTTTGCTCCAAATTTACACGCAATGGGCTTGATGAGTACGCGTGACTTTGATAATTACTCGCGTTTGTTTGCTTCCTTGAACACGTTCATTCAACCACCAGATTTGATGATTTACTTGAGAGCATCCATTCCAACATTGGTGAATCATATTCAACAAAGAGGTAGAGAATATGAAGATTCTATACGTTTGGATTACCTCAAACGCCTCAATGAACGCTACGAGGCTTGGATCAGTACCTACAATAAAGGAAAGCTGCTAATTTTAAATATTGATGATTTGGACATCAACAATAATCCCGAAGACCTTGGTACAGTCATCAGCAAGATCGACGGAGAATTGCACGGACTTTTTTAGACAGCTAGATGGTTAGACTGCCAGATTAACGTCAGTTACGTATTTTATTGGTTTGTATTTTTCTTTTTAGGAGCTTAGCTCGTATTCCTTCTGATGGATTAGATTCTAAGCATCTCCCTGTCTAAAAGATTAATGTCTCCCCCCAGGATATCGTCCATTATCAATATCAATAGAACTGGTCCGGAAATAAGTGCAGCGATATTGTGTAGGGTCAACTGAATGTAGAATGCCATATTGAGCCAGCATTGAAACAAAATCAGCCAAGACTGGATCCTGTTTGAATAGGTCTTGACTGGGTACAGCAAACCAAAGAATCTTTCCTGGGTTAAATCCGCCAAATTTTGAATTTGGATGATACAATAAGCCGAAGGAATTCCAGCTTAATTGGTTTGGACCTAACAGGCCATATGCCATGAAGCCTTTCCATAAATCATATTCAGACACGCGGTTCTTAACTGAAACAACCTTGCTATTTCCATCCAAGCTGTCAACATATTGCAATACTCTTTCGCGCATCACAGAATCGGTCATGGGCTTCAAATATTCATCGACCAGAGCATAGGACTTTTCGTGTTCCACCTGATAGGCTAAATACCTTTGAGCGGTATCAATCAAGAGCATGGAAGTGGTATACATAGCGCTAGCGGAATAGTCTTTTCCAATGTTAGGAAGTTTCTTGAAGGAGATGAGTGCACGGAGAAAAGCTTGTTCTTTGGAGCCAAGAATTGCTAAAAGGTCTTCATGTTTTACAAAACCACAAACCAGTGTTTTTCCATCAAAGGGACTGACCTGATGGAGGCGAAAACCATCATCAACGGTTTGAAAGAGAATGGTTTCCATGGCAACCAATTGTTCGCTACCATTGGTCACATCATGGGCGATATAGGAAAAACTACGCGCTCTCGATTCAAGTGGGATCAAATCAGAAAAAGCCGCTTTATAGAGCGCCAACTCTCCGCTTTTTCCTGCAGCTAATGTCCGTTTTTCAATGGATTCCCATGCGAGTAGACAGCTATTTATAGAGATATCATAGGTAAGGTACAATGAAAGGGTATCGCCATTATCTTGGATGCTTGTACTGGTTTTATCACCAGGTACTTGACATGCTAGTAAGAAAATGCTGAGGCAAAATAGGAACTGTTTCACTTGACTAAGATACAATCTGACAAGAAAACGAAGCATCCATACAGAAATAGAATAAAAAAAACGTCAGCCTTAGCAGCTGACGTTTGATTTTCTAACCTAAACTTTATTTACTGTTCACCATTTCCTGTATGCGACTGGCATAGGTAGGAGCAGTGGCATAAACACGAGATAAGAAATCAATGTATTTCTGACGTGTTTTAAATGAATAGTCTTGCCACAGTTTATAATCCTTAACAGAATCTGTCCAATGCGCGTAAACGGAATAGGTAGCCTGACGGAGGTAGGGGCGCAATTCAGCGCGGGTACCATAAATAATGGTGTCTTTCCCCTGAAGGTACAATCCAATGGCCGACGTAGGGCGTTGGCCAGGATAGCGCATTCCAAACAGATTATTGGTTTTAACAGACATGCCTGCAGAGAGGAATGCTGATTCCAATTCGGCTTGTGCATAAACAACTTGCGGACAAAGAATTCCAAGAAGTTGAATCTCTTTTAACAAGTTTTCTTTTGAAAATTCGGGTTTAGCCGGCTCACTTGGTATAACGGAGGCAGCCATTTTCAGGTCGATTGGTCCTTGAGAACTGCTCGCCGTATTGGCTGAACTCGCAAAGAGTGTAAAAGCAATTCCAAGCCCAAAGGCCAGTAAAAACAGAAAATAGTGACGGTTGGCCGCCCAAAATTTTCTTACTTTTACTTCATCGATTCGTCCGCTGTTTAGCATGTCCCACACCTGCTCAGGGCTCAATGTGGAAGCATTTATGTTTTTTGATAACATTGGCGTATTTTTTTGAAGTTGCCCCCTATTGTCTAAAACCATGCCAAACAGATGGGTTTTTTCGTCAAAACCCTTGTGGATAAAGTGAAGGCGCTGATTTTACTGAGGTTTCAGGCTTTTTCTATCGTCTAAAAAGTATACACTATTGTGGAAAGTATCTTGACGAATTATTTTATACCTTGAGGAAAAAACAAAAGAAATTACCCAATTCGGGAGTGAATAGACCGCAAAGGGAATCTCTTCGAATAATTACGTATTTTCGAAACATGCGAATATTGCTCTTCCTGCTGTTACTAGCGACGTCCAGCCTTTTTACTTACGCCCAATCCTCTTATCAATCAAGTGCACACATCTTTCCCAAACGGGGACATGTAGTGCTGAAAGACCTGCCAGTACAGGGGGTTTCAATAAAAACCTTAGAAGAGTTTAATTCCCCCATAAAGCGATTGGATGGAATAAAACCGAAAGAGCCGAGTTCAACGGTCAATACCCTCAAACAGCAGAAAGCGCAAAGCCCAGACCCAACATTAATTGAAGGATTTCTTGGTCAGGCTCCAACAGGCACGCCACTGGATAATAATTTGGCTGTGTCCAAAGATGGATTGGTTTTTTCCTGTGCCAATACAACGATGCGTGTCTTAGATAGTACAGGTAAATTCCTCTTTTCGCGTTCACTTGCTGCTGTAGCCAATGAGTTAGGGAGCTTAACTAGAACCTTTGACCCGCATACTTTTTATGACTTTGACCGCGATCGGTTTATCTTGGTTTTCTTAAATGGTTCCGATCATTCGAATACTGCGCTTATTATAGGGTTTAGTGAAACCAACGACCCAAGGGAAGGCTGGAATTTTTATTCGCTCCCTGGAAATACCTCCCCAAATGAATGGTGGAGTGATTACCCCTTTATTGGCATATCAAAAGATGCGCTATTTATTTCCGTATTGCTTTGGCAGGATGGAGAAACAGGTTGGGATACGGATGCCATCGATGAAAATATTTGGCAGGTAGATTTAGAAAAAGGCTTTGCTGGAGATAGTCTCAGAACAAAACAATACCACGATTTAAGTTTTGCGGGTAAGCAGCTATGGAATACCCGACCAATAAGCGGCGCACTCGAAAGTTATGGTCCAGGTTTTTACCTCCTTGGCAACCGGCCGAAGGATGCATCAAACGATACCTTGTTCCTGATTCGTATAAAAGGAAACTGGGATACCCAGCCTGATGAAATTCGCGTCGAACCAGTTATTGCGAACCAGCCTTACGGACTTCAACCCAATGTTACACAGCTAGGGGGGAAGAAGCTTCGCACCAATTACTGTGATATTCAAAACGGATATTATTTTAATGGGTCCATTTATTTCTGCTCAAATAGTATTGATTTTGTTACGGGAAGGCCGGGTATTTATGTTGGGAAAATTGAGAATATCACGGCTATTCCGAAGGCTTCGACACAAATAATTGGCGTGGATTCTCTCGATTTGAATTACCCATCTATCGCTTATGCGGGAGCAGGTTGGCCAGATGAATCTGCAATCGTTATGTGTTTGCATAATTCACAAAAGGGCTATCCGGGAACCTCGGTATTCTCTATGGGCCGCGACTTTACACCTTCAAATCTCGTTCGGGCCAAGGAAGGTTTGGCCATGATGAATGTATTGACTAAGGACTCGCTAGAACGCTGGGGAGATTATACCGGAATTCAGCGCTCCTATAGTCAGGTTGGGAAAGTTTGGTTTGCGGGCTCGTATAGTCTTGCATCGGGTGGCTCGCAAACGTGGATTGGAGCAGCAGCCAATCAAGATCCAACACTTTCCGTTTTGCCTCCCCAATTTAGAAGTAATCACATCTACCCAAACCCAGGCAAACAGTTTATATTGAAGTTCGATTTAGCCAAAGATGAACGTATTGAGTTGATTCTCTATGATATGAAAGGGCAAATTATCCTTCAACAAATACAAGTGCTTCATGCTGGAAATCAAGAATTGACCATCCATCCTGGAGCAACTGATGGAACTTACCTTTTGCTTGTAAAAGGAACAGATGGTTCGGTGTTGATTCGCGAACGCTTAGTCGTAAGTAACTGAGGTTTCTTCCGGGCGTAGGTTAATCCAAAGTTCGGCTGCGAGTTGTTCGTCGCTCGGACGTTCTTCTTGGGTCATGCCCGGAGCAAGTCGTTCTGTTTCTTCTGGGCGGTTGAGGAGCCAATAGGTAAGGGCCAGTTTGTTCCGCTCTGCTAAATAAACAGGTGCTGTGCTATCCAAATTATTCATGCTGTTTTGATACATGGGAACGGCAGTATTGAAGTATTCAATTGAATTGGCAGAATCACCATCCAGCCTGAACAGAATTCCCGTCAATACAAGCAAGTCGGCATCTGTTGGACGCATTTTCCGCAAGGCCTCCGAGGCTATATGTGCTTGGTCGAAGCGACGCAATTGCATCAAAACGGCAATTTTGTTGATATATGGCTTATCATAGCTGCTATCCAAAGCCAAGGCATCTTCAAAGATTTGTAGGGCATTATCTCCATAGCGCTGGTCTTTGGCAAATAAGTCAATCGCCGAATCATTCAGTTCACGAGCACGGATGATAGGATCGGTGGTCGTAGGTTCTTCCTCTGGAAGGATATGGGTATCACAAGCAAACAAGAAGAAGGCAAGAAGTATGAACGTGTATTTCATGATTTTTTCGGAAGAAATTTTTCAGCAACAAGAAAAAGCAAAGAGGCAAATCCACCTTTGATGAATGCTCCAGGCAAAGGCACAATAACACCGGCCAACCATGCAGTTGCAGTATCCATTTTAATTTTTAGGATGAGCCATAAAAAGCCTCCCAATAGAATGATGGCATGGGCCATAACCGTCCAGCTAATGGTACCAAACCAATCGGCACCTTTTCCATATTTTGCCAAAACAAATGCTGCAATTGGGAAGGCGTAGAGATATCCGGCTGTACGTCCACCCAATACCGCCATACCCGTGTATTCGCTGGCAAAAACAGGGATAAAAAATCCGCAGACCAAATAAAGTATTTGTCCAATTAATACCTCAGTGGGTTTAAAAAATAAAGCAGTGAGACATAAGAAGAATGTTTGAAAGGTCACCAGACTACCATTTAAGGTAAAATGGAGCTTGGCACCAATCACCATGCTTGCAGTGGTTAAGATGGCTAAAAGTAAGGGACGGCTAAGTCTGAATTTCATTGAGGGCGCAATTTAGCAAAAGCAATTGCCTTTTTTCATTCAAATACTGATGCGCCTTTGTATTTTCGCGGACATATGAAGATTTCGCTGAACTGGCTCAAGCAGCACATCGATTGGAATGACACCACAGAAATACTGTCTGAAAGGCTGACTGCTGGTGGATTAGAGGTTGAAGGAACCGAAGAAATTGCTTCCATTAAAGGAGGATT
>CAZUIT010000026.1:0-47111 GCA_964620355.1 uncultured Burkholderiales bacterium
TTGACGGTACTTTCTATGATTGGACTACAAATGACCTCTTTTGTGGCCATATTGGGAGCTGCAGGATTGGCTGTTGGTTTGGCCTTATCGGGTACCTTACAAAACTTCGCTGGTGGAGTTATCATCCTATTATTAAAACCTTTTAAAGTAGGCGACTTCATTGAAGCGGCAGGCTATACAGGGACGGTGAAGGAAATCCAAATATTTGTTACCATACTGAATACGACCGATAACAAACGCATCATACTTGCCAACGGTGCCTTGGCGAGTTCAAACCTTACCAACTTTTCTGCAGAGCCATTGCGCCGTGTAGATTGGACGATTGGCATTGGGTATGGTGATGATTATGATGCCGCAAAAGCCTTGATAGAGCGCTTTATTGCAGAGGATGAAAAAATTCTTAAAGACCCGGCTCCCTTTATCGGACTGGGTGCATTAGCCGATAGTTCAGTAAATATTACCGTACGTGGTTGGGTGGAAGCGGCGAACTATTGGGATGTGTTTTTCAGAATGAACGAACGCGTTTACAAAGAATTTGGAGAGAACAACTTAAACATCCCATTCCCACAAATGGATGTTCATGTGCATAAATCGTAGCACTCGGAATTGATTTTGCTGGTTTGTGAGGTAAAGAGTTTTAGCGAATTCCCTATCTTGCAGACCAAGCGCATCAAAGCCTATCCGAATGAAGAATATACTTGCCCTGATAGATTTCACTCATGTTTCTGAAAATGTCATTCAACAAGCGACCCTACTCAGTAAACAACATGGTCTTCCTATAACCTTATGTCATTTTACGGAAAAAGACAACGAAGCGAGTGAACTCCAAACGAAGCTGAACACCATAGCTGCTGACATTTCTAATAATGGAATAGAATGCGAAAGCATGATTGTTTTGGGAAATATCTTTACAAAAATTTCCGAAATATGCCTCAAGCTGGGGACTGACCTAGTGATTATCGGCACGCATGGCAAAAAAGGACTCATGCAAAATCTCTTTGGCTCCAATATTTGGAAGCTTGTCAGTGCAATTCCGACATCTGCATTAGTTATCAATGAACATTCTAAATTTAATGTGAATGGTTTTGAAAAGGTATTGATGCCTTTAGGTCCACATGCCGAATTTGCGCATAAGGCGGATGTAACTGCCGCCCTTCTTGCACCTACAGGAAATATTGAGCTCTTCGCTATAGAAAAGCCAGGAGTTCCTATTGGTGAGAAAATGTTGACCGTGGCACGGTCGAGTCAGGAATATTTTGATGAGAAACACGTAAAGCATAGTTATGTGGAGATTGAATCTTCTCACTACTCTATCGGCTATTCGCGTGACACCATTGAATATGCAGCAAAAAACAGCGTCGATGTGATTTCAATCCTTACCCGAGTTTCAGATGACAATGCCCATTTCGGCAAGCTGGATAAAGAGAACTTGGTGCTGAATGAAGAAGGCATCGCGGTCCTCTGTGTCAAATAAAAGCTACCACTGACGCAACGATTCTCAAACGACGGCGTCATTAAAAGGAACCTAGCTTTACCCCCATTTATGGATAGAGAAAAACAAGAACATCTGGAAGTATGGATGCGCGATTATAGCGATACCCTTTATACCTGGGCTTCTTATAAACTCAATGATGCCAACCTCGCAAAGGATTTGGTACAAGACACTTTTATCTCTGCCCTACAAGCTTGGGAACGATTTGAAGGACGATCGAGCATTAAGACTTGGCTAACTTCAATCTTGAATAATAAAATTCGCGATCATTACCGAAAAAATAAAAACCGCATGTTTTCACTCGATGAGATGGCAGGTGAACGGCCAATTGATGACTTCTTCGATAGCAATGGTAGCTGGAAACCTGAACACCGTCCACAATTATGGGGTGAAGATGAAACCGCACTTTTGGATCAAACGGCATTTCGTGATGCTTTATATAACTGCATCGACGGACTGAGTGATCGATTCAAAAATGTGATGGTGGGGAAATATTTAGAAAAAAAAGAAAGTGCCGATCTTTGTCAGGAACTAGGAATAAGCGCTACCAACTTTTGGCAGATACTTCATCGAGCAAAGGTTCAATTAAGAAATTGTTTGGATAGTACCTGGTTTAAACACGCAGAATGAAAATAATGATGACACTCATGCATTGGCTTATGCTCTCCTGCAAGCGCGCCACCCAGCTTATGGAGAAGAAAATGCACTTCGGGCTAAGCCCCATTGAGAAGATGCAATTGAAGCTGCATAAAAAAGCGTGTAAGTATTGTACGGCCTACGAAAAGCAGAATGAGATTATTGATCAAGTCTTGCAAGAAAATATGGCGGAAAAAGTGCAAGCCTATTGTTTGAGTGAAGAAGAAAAGCAGCGTATGATGGAGACTGTAAGGAAGAGTGATTCTATTAGCCCGTCATCCTGACAACGATAATGAAGAGGTTCACCTTCGCTTTTCCCGCATAGCCATCGGGATCTGCATCGGCTTACGCGGTCGGCGGACATTTTGAGGAGGTGAGAAGAAATAGAAAAGAATAAACGTTTACTATTTAGTACAGATAGGGATTGATAACAAACGAAAGGAGATATTAATGATGAAACAAAGCATGAAATTCGCAGGAGCGATCGTTCTAATTGCCTTTATGGGAATGGCATTTACTGCAGCCCACAAAACAGAAAAGAAAGACAAGTTAAAGTATTTTGATGGCACCTATGAAGAGGCCATCAAATTGGCAAAAAAAGAAAAAAAAGCCGTATTCATTGACGCCTATACCAGCTGGTGTGGATGGTGCAAGGAGCTGGATAAAAGAACCTTTTCGAACGATGATGTGGCAGAATACATGAACGCCAACTTCATCAATATGAAAATAGATATGGAAAGTGAAGTAGGTATTCCGCTCGCAAATAAATACAAGGTACGGGCCTTCCCTACCCTCCTTTTTATCCATCATGAAGAAAAGGTATCACACCGTATTGAAGGATTCATGCAGGCCCCAGCATTCTTAGAAGAAGCCAAGTTGGCCAAGAAGATAAACGATGGAGAAAAATAGCGTTGGCTGTTGGAATTTTAAAATTAGAATCCTGCTTTTGTAAAAAAGTGGGATTTTTATTTTCGCTGAACTTTGATTACCTCAAAACCCACTTCAGTGGTCACATAAAGAATCACCTCTGAGGCAGCCAATTTCGACAGGTTGAGTACGAGCTCCATTTGGTGTTCCACCTCTCGTGTTTCAATCAACGCTCCTTTCATATCAAATATTTTTACCTGAACCATCGGCACCTCGCTTTGGATGGTGACTGAGGTTTTGAACGGATTTGGGTAGGCGCTGAGGGCATTGACACCCGGTCCGTTAAGTCCTATCGTATTTCCATTAACAAAGATATAACCCTGCTTTGATTCAACTACTTGGCAGCCACTATCCACAACTGTAAGCGTCACATCATATAAGGAATCTACCACATAGATATGACTAGGGGCAATAGAATCTAAAGTGAAACTTCCGTCTCCAAAATCCCATTTGATAGTAGGGTTCTGAGCCTGAATAGTTCCAAAAAATTGCACTTGAAAAGGATTGAGTCCAACCCGACCTGATGAATAAAATTGGGCAGTTGGCTGCGGGTGAACATACAAGGTACTCGTATCAATCTTTTCACATCCGAAATCTCCTCCCCGATAAATCAAGAGGTGATTACCTGATGCTTGCCTCGAAGGATCAAAATACTGAATAGGAATACCTGCTTGGTTGGTAAATGTTCCACCTTGCGGACTCACTACCGTATCTAAAAGGATGGCCGGAGAGGAAGAACAATATATGCTGTCATGCAAAAACACAATTTGCGTTTCATTATTGAAATAAATGCTATCCGAAACTAGAAGTTCACAGCCCATGCTATCTTTTAGAAGCAGGCTCAATTCAAAGACGTCTCCTCTTATACCTCGAAGAACGATATTATCTTGATATGAAACCAAAGCAGCATTTTTCGTCCAAGTGCTGCTATAAGGAGTATATCCATATCGCGGTAGATGACTAAACATAAGGGAATCTTGTCCGCATGCAATACGATCGCCGAGTATATCGTCGCGCAATTTACGCACCTCTATAAGAAAAGAATCTTGGGTCAGGCACCATGAATCATCGATAGCTTGGTAATACCAGTTTTGATTCACAACGGCATCTGCTAAATAATTGAGTACGCTGTCATTCGAGCTACTAATTCCGTTCGTCCAGGTATAAGAAACTAGGCCCAAAGCTCCGGTATCCAAAGCATCAATCAGCAATGAATCACCGAAACAGAGATGCTGGTCAGTGATTTTTGGTTTGCCAAACTTATTGATACGGACTTGGCTTGAATTACTTGCATGACACCCATTTGAATCCACTGCTTCAAGTGAGATGGTATATACTCCTGAAGCTAGTGAAGCATTTGAAACAGCAAGCAAGGAAGTGCCACTTGTTTGATTATTCAGCTTCCATATATAATTAATCGGTTCAGGTCCTAATCGCGGAACTGCTTCGAAGGTATGCTCTTCCCCCAAGCATAATACAGAGTCGCTGACAATAGAAACCATAAAGTTGGTGGTAGAGAAATCGAAACTATCGCTCGCTTCACATCCATCGCCATCTGTTGTCACCAACTTGATTTGGTAGCTTTGTCCGGGTACGGGCACGTAAAAGAAACTCGAATCGTTATACTGTTTATTTCCTATTTCCCAATCGAGCATTACTTGGTTTTTAGCGTTAAAATGTCGGGCTTTAACCAATAAACTGTCTCCTCCGCAAACCAAGGGATACGCATCAATTGTGCTCCTAAATCCACTTGTATTCATAACTTGAGTCAACCTTGTATTACATCCGAAGTCATCGTTCAGCACGAGTGCTACGGTATCCATTTGTCCGGCAAGTGAGTTGCTATAAACTAAACTATCTGCTGAAGAAGCAAAATATCCTTGAACCACCCATGAATATCCTGTTGGCTGAAGATTTGTAAAGGAATCTACATGCAGAACCATAGTCTGATTTTTACATACAAAGGAACTATCCAACACGATTTGGGCCTGTGGTTCTCTAGTGTAAATCAACTGACTATCACGTGCAATACAGTGGTTGGTATCGACAAGCACGATGCTTAACTGAGCAGTGTAAGTTCCGGCAGTATGACCCAGCATAATTCCATTGCTATAGGCCGTATCGCCCATAAACGTCCAAGTTTGTGTAACTGGGTATTGGCCGGTTGTGGTGAAGGAATTGAGTAAACTATCTCCAGGACAAATTATCGAGTCGCTTAGAATAGAGACGCTGGTAAAGTTCCCCACAGTCAGAAAAAATGAATCTCTTAAAGTGCAGCCTTCATAGCGTTCCATTTCAAAAACAAAATAAGCGGATTTCACTGCCTTAATTGGGATATAGGCCCCAGAATCCACCCCTACCCATTCAGAACGAATCATACTGGCTGCTGGGGAAAAATAGGGTTTCATCTTAAACTCAGCTCCTTCGCAAACCGAACTATCTGCACCAGCATAGATATAGAATGGATTATTCTCAACAATACTAACCGAGTCGGTATAACTGCAACCCAGCGAATCAATAATTGTCCTCCCAATTCGAATACTCCCGGTCGTGTGGAATGTTGTATCTAAGCTAGCAGCTGGCTGTCCATTCCAATAAAAGGAGAAGGGTGCAATACCAGCCGCGGAGTCTATCGTGCTTTCGAGTGTTATGTCTGCAAGATTCCCAATACAATTTGCGCGTGCGGGATGTGGAACCAAGTAAGGCGTATTGCGAGAACGGAAAACCATGGTATCCGAGAAATAGCAATATTGACTGTCGTAGCTTATGCTGACGTATTGGTTTTTTATCGGAATTAGCGTGTCAGAATTGAATGCGAGTTGCGACCCGCTGTCAATATTATCCAAATACCAAGACCGGATTCCTGTGCTGCTACTCAAACTTAAAAATGCGGTATCCGAAACACAGGTTTCTATCGTTGAATAGGTGAAAATTGGCCTTTGATATGACACCGAATCCATATAAAAGGAATCCATAAAAGTACGATTACAGGCTCCCCCATTGTCCAAATTAATACTGAAATATTTCCAGCCTGTATCTGCCACCAAAAAGAACACTGAATCACCTGTTTGTTCCACCCCATTATAGCGCCACGTGAACTTCTCAATTCCTAAATCATTGGTATCCCGCACCTGCATAGAAACGCTGTTGCAATTTTTCGTTATGGAAATTAGCGGATGATGGGTTTCCTTGATTTCGGGGACCACATAAAAAGCTCGGGTTAAACTTTGCCAATTGGAAACAACTTGACAACCGCTATCCGAGTAATAAAGATTATGGAAATGTGGACCATATTGAACATGACTGGAATCAGGATAATAATAGAGATTATGAATTCGAATTCCAGTGGTTAATACTGTATCATGTGGAATGGATAACCAAGAATCGTGTGCATAGAAATTGCCTGGGACAGACGTAATTCTGTTGGTCAATTCTAGGGTATCTCCAGCGCATACCTTCGGGAATTCATTCGCGTGATCAAAAGGGTTATACCAGAACATTGAATTCCCACCAGCGTAGGCCACAATGCCGGTATAATTCTTATGAATGGTTGAAACCCAAACCATCGAATCTCCTATTCTCTTGAATACTTCTGCCTTTATAGAAGTAGTGAATACTTGATTGTTTTGCACTGGAGTAAAGCCCATCAAACCGATATTCGAATAAAAATTAAACCCATAGGGATAGGAATATCCGGCATTTGGAAAGAATTGAAAATTAAACGGCTTATCGTAACTGTAGTTACTTGTATAGGCCATCACCGAATCTTGACCTCGAAGCGGACTGGTCAATGAATAGTGAACGCTGTCCATTCCATGGGTTGAATCTTGACCTGCGAAAGAGATAGTTTTTTGATGGTTATAACGTAAAACCATTTGGACATGGTCTTCATAAAAAAGAGAAGAATTTCCTCCAGCAATGCATTTATTCAAACTAGTCTCGATATAGAAAGGCGTATTGGAACCACCTGTTGTTAAGGTATTAATTCTGCAACACTCTTGCCATGACAAGGCAATTTTACAGTGTGATATGCCCGTTAAGCTTAGGTCGTATACATAAATATACTCCTGAATTCCATAAGCTGAAAAGCCCGAACTTGTCCCACATTTTGACTTTACATAACAGCCGCTTACAATATCAGTAACATCTTTTACCGAATACATGCTTCCATAAATGCTGGTATCGCTAGTACCATAATGAACGACCAATGCTGGGTTAGATGCCATGGAGTTGCCTGTGCAATCCCGATAAACGGCAACAAATACTTTATAATTAAGTGAGTCTTGAGCAACATAAGTAATCTGACCTCCCATGAGATGTGACGCATGAATCTGCGACAGAAAGCCAAATAAAACACCTGCTAATAGGATAAGCTTTTTCATGGTTGATGGATGAGTTTTATGGAATGAAATTCATTTTCATTCGTTCGCACAAGTAGCGTGTAGATACCCGGACTTAGCGAACCAAGGTCGAACGTGAACGTAGTATTGTCCTCCGGCACTTGATTTTGCAGGTAGATTTCTTGACCTAAACTCGTATAGACTCGAATGCTGTTTACTTTTAACAATCCAGTTTGAAGCTGATAGATTCCTTTACCTGGATTTGGATATATCCTCAGTTTATTGTCAATTCTATTTAATCCGACACCTTGGTAAACTTGTACCGCACTGTCCTTTTCAAGAGTGGTGCTGCAATAAGCCGTTCTTACCACTAAAGATGGGGTATAAATCCCTTTGATGTTATAAGAATATGTGCTGGTATCCTGGCTAGAGGTATCTGTGGTTGTAGCGGGGTCACCAAAATCCCAATGCAGCGCGTAGGCTGTATCTGCAAGAATAGCTGGAATGAACTTACTTTGAAGTGGTCCGTTTCCTTGAGGGTTTTGAACCACGAAGTCAACTTGAGGAAGCTTACGAATGCGCACAATTTGGTATGAAATGGCTTTACATCCATTGGAATCCAGTTCATAGCTTAATGCATGATCGCCATAACTTAATGCAGACGGGTTTACCACGCTATCCAGCACTCCATCAATTCTCCATACACCTCCTGATTGCACCACAGAATCATTTAGCGTGAAAGCCTGGTCATTCTCACACCAACGCGTATCTGCCATCAGCAAATAAATATCAGGTTTCTTTTTGCCGCTCACGTAGGTACTGTCCAAATAGATACAGGCATCTTCATCTACCACGCGGAGCTTAAGAGAATAGTCCTGAACAGCGCCAAGGGATACATTGGGCTGATTTACGACTGTGTTTAAATACGTCCATGTAACCGTATCATACAGGCCAATAAACCCATTCGAAAGGGTTAGTGAATCTCCCTGGCAATAGACAATGGAATCCGCGAGCTTGGGGAGCCTTCCTTGATGATAATTGAGCGAAAACTGATCTACAATTGTGCAGTTTCCTGTATCTCTCATTTGAATATAAAGTATAGAATCTTGACTAGGAGCTATCGTGTAGGTTGAGTCTTTCACCCAACTATTCATCCAGTTAAAACGAACTAGGGCCGTATCAAAATTATGCCGAACTGACAAATGAAAGGTATCGCCAAAGCAGTGGGTTTCATTGCCGGCCAGGATATAGTTAGGCTTCGGACGAATATTAAATCTCAATGTATCTTCAAAGAAACAGCCTATGCTGTCTTCGATACGGTAATGCAATTGTTGCATCGTATCTGTATTTACCAAAAATGAATCACCTAAGGTCGTCCAATTCCAGCTGCTTCGATATCCACCAGCGCCGCCAATCGGTAAACTATTGACAAAAAATGGCTGAGCATTTTCTCTGCATAGACTAATCCGCTGTTTGGATTGTGAGCCTAATTCTGGATACAGCTGAAGGGTAATACTCGTATCAATACGGCACCCTGAACTATCTATAGCATAAGCTAAATAGCCTGAATCAACCGCAGAAATGATCATGGCATTTGTAACTGCATTCCCATTCAGAAAATACCGATAGGCACCAAGTCCTCCTGAAACGGTCCAGCTAAGATTCATCTCCTGACCCACGCAAGTCTTAGTTGGAAACCCTGAGATGCTCCCAATAAAATGATACAACGAATCCCACCAAATCGTATCTCGAAATTCAACTCGGCAGGCACTACGTTCAGCAAAATAACTCAATGTATATAGGCTATCGCTCTGAAGATTATTCGAAAAGTTCAATTGTGAAATTGTATCCTCACCAAATATCCAAAAAGAACGATTGACCTGTGGTAGTCCACTTACCGCTGCATTAAGCGTATTGCAATTGCGCAATAGTGAAAGCGAAATTCCACTAAGTAGGCTCGTATCAATAGTGGTTTTCAGTGTTAAGCCATGCTGAGTAATTCCCATCGCAGTTCCGGTGCATCTTTCGTCAGCTGCCTGGACAACAAAATGATAGTCGCCAGTATTCCACTGAGCTGCACTTAAATTAAAGTGAATACGAAATCTACGATCAAATCCCGACCGCCCTTTGTATTCGATGGTGTATTCTGGCAATTTTCCTACGAGTTTTAATGAAATAGAATCTGTTAAATTGGAATCAGCCACCACCACATCATAGTGGGTATCAGAAGTATCACAAAATACCACATCATCCAGTTTTTCTTTGAAGTATGGAAATTTATTGATGGTGGCATTTTGCGTAACAATGGTGATATCACGCATGATTTCTGAAGCTAAAACCCAATTACTATTTTTCTTTCTATACGTTTTTACCCGAACGGCGATGGCCGTTCCCTCATTGGCTACCATTGGCGTATAGACCAATTGGCCTTTAGTTTCATCTAACATAAACCCTAAGCCGTATTTCGGGCTTGAACTAATTGGGTATCCTTGATATTTGAGTGGGGAGGAATAACTATACCCGGATATATATTGAATTCCCGTCGAGGTATTGTAAGGTGATACTAATTCATAGGCTATCGAGTCAACCCCATTAATTGTATCGTCTGCCATAAAGGAAATCTGATGTAAGCCCCCCATGGAGGCCGTGAATTGATGGTCGCTAAGAAACCTGGGAGAGCTCCAATATTGACTATCAACTCCAGCCAAATTCATACTAGCGTGCAAGGTCATAGCCTGACTGGTACTTAAATCCACATTAGTAAGTCCATTATAACGGCAACAATCTTCAATGCTTAGCGTATAGGAGCTGCTGGTATCATTGCTCAAATCAAGACGAAACCTTCCTTCTGATCGGGTATACATTTTATAGGCAGAACAAACCGGACCTCCGCATGAGGCTGGGGCATAAGTTATGGTATCATACTTAATTGCAGTTTTTGCTTTGTTGATTGTACCGCTTGTCCCATTAATGTAGAGGGTATACGGAAAATTAGTCAAATACCCTGCACAATCATTGTAGTAGACTACATAGACGTCAAATACCCTGTTGCCAACATGCTTCCAGTAAATCTCACCACTCACAAAATGTGCAGCCTTTGATGTAAAGGACAAACTAAGCAGGAGTACGCTCAGCAGGATTTTCCACCTATTCATACAGCAAATACGTAAATAAACGTATCTTCAGCAAGTAAAATTTTTAATTTTCGTTGGAGTAATCGAGTCGAAACAAATTATTCGCTACTTCCACCACATCCACTTTACTCTGTTCGCAAGCATTCTTAAATAACTCCCATGCCTTGCTGCTCACATAATCTTCCCTTAAATAAACCAGATTTGGATGGAAGGCTTGGAAGAAGTGACTGTAGTCTTGGGGAGTGATTGCGGTATCCGGATTATCCATCAATAAAAAAAGATCAGAACACAATGCGTCTTCAGCATAATGGCTGAAAATAGTATCCGAAACTCGGGAGAAATAGCCGCCGAGCATTTTTTTATGATGCAGGGTTTGCAGATACTGCAGTCGGTTGTCTTGCTTGCCTATTTCCTTGAATCCATCCCGAACGCCAAATGGGATTGTCATGACGACTTCCCCTTCTTGCTCACGTATTAATTGAGCATCCGCACTATAATCTTGCTGAGGAAATCGCTCGTAGGTTTTGGGCCAGTATTCGGCGACTAGAGTCAGGAGCAGTAGGCTAAAAGCTATAAGCCGCTGTTTGCTGCTAAGTCCTATCTCAAAGATGCGGACCAAGAATAGGCCAGCAAACAAATACAGGAGTATGGCCCAGCGGGTAGGCACACGGATATTGTTCAAAAATGGGATATAATGCAATAAGGCGCTAGGTAGTTTTAGGAGGGTATGCCCGAACAGCTTGAACACCGGAAAACAGAGCAGAAATAAGCAGGCCATGGCATAAAACAACTGCTTGGCAGACTGATCTTCACGAGCATTTTTTATGAAGAAAACCTTGGCAATACTTAAGGCAATAATCAGTGCAAAGCCCAAAAAGATATTCTTCTCATCCGGACCCGGTTCTTGCCAGCTCCCTTGCCAGCCTTTAAAAGTATCACCATAGAGCATACTATTCTGAGGAACAAGCAAACCTGCTGCATCGCCACTCCAGTATAGACCATGATTATCGTCCCAACCAGCGCTGCGTAATCCATCTATCAATAAAGAAATGAAGAAGAAGGCCAGAACAATTGTAAGTACTTTCTTCCACGGTTTCCATGTCCAGCGAATGGTGCTCAAATAGCGTTTCCATAACGCATAGAAGATGCTGAGATAGATAAGAAAGAAGGTGGTATAATAATCGAGGGATGCCGATATAAGACCAAGCGCAACGCAGATAAACAGGTATTTCCACGAAGCAAGTCGAAAGAATAGGTGTCTGGGATGGAAATCAAAAAC
Organism: uncultured Burkholderiales bacterium; assembly: GCA_964620355.1. GTDB lineage: Bacteria > Bacteroidota > Bacteroidia > UBA8524 > UBA8524 > UBA8524. The sequence goes on from CAZUIT010000026.1 coordinate 11,809, forward strand.
CTTAGGAAAATAGAGCAAGTACCAAGGCAGGATGAAATTGATCACATACCAATAATGATCTTGCCACTGCGCCAAATGGAAGCTGGAGAATGTATAGACAAATGCGATCAACAAGCCACCCATGAAGCTGCTGGTATAACGACATGCCAATTGGTATGCGCCCAATCCTGCAAGCACAAAACAGCCAAGCAAGAAACCATTTAAAAAGGCCAAGACATTGCCTCCAAATAGTGCATAGAGCAATGACATCCCAGGCGTAAACCCATGCATCCAAGTGCTGGCTCCTATTGGGTGGAAGAGCTCTAGGGTATGACCGTAGTTCCCGGCCTCCATGTCGGCCTGAAACAGATAGAGGTTGGACAATATCTGTGGGGTATCGGCAAAGGCGGTATCGAGTCCGATGATTTGAGTATTCCAATTCCAGATGAGTGGGTAGGAATAGGCCAAGAACACAGCTGCGATGAAGACAGCTACACCGAGTTGGCGCATGAGCTTGGCTGCGAATGGGGACATAGGGCAAATATGGGGATTTTAGTCGACTTGGCGAGAGTTCGAGTCTTGAAAGCAATCGGGAGCGAGAGCGAGATTCATAGACAAACAGATTGCCAGATTGCCAGACAAAATAGTAGTAGATTTTTCAGCAGGCAGATCGGTGTCTCGCTGAGCGGGTCTCTGACTGCGTGCGCCACCTGCGTAGGCTATGGCTGATCCCGAGGGGGCATAAGCAGATGCCTAGGTCTAGCTTGTTGTAGGGAGAGGTTGCGCGAGTTCGACACCAATCGGGAGCTAGATTAAATAAAACAAAAAGGAGCGAAACACTTGGCACCACTCCTTTTTGTTTTAGGGAATGAAAAAGTTATTTCTTGAAGTTGAAAGAGATACCTGCCTTTACGTTTCCTTGATTTCCGTAACCACCTTCTATCCATAAACCGAACCAGGAGAAGGATATTTCCGCGCCAATGGCATCTACTTGGTAACCGAATCCTATGCCTTCAGTTATATCTGGATAAAGTACATCGTCGAAAACAAGTATGGTATTGGTCACACCCGCTCCTAATCCACTGTACATGCGGAAAAAGCTCTTCTTAAAAGGACGGTATAACCAAGAATAGCGCATTTTTAGCAAATAGTTTGACGAGATATATCCAGCTTTTAGTGAGCCTTTAGTTTCATGATCGTATCCGGCACCTGCTCCGCTTCCATAAGCTTCTAAAGCCAAACTGATACGCTTATTGAATTTATATTCGTATCCAGCCATTAGGCCTGCGCCATATTGCTGATCGATAACAGCATTGTCTACTTTATAATTCAGCGCGTTTTGAACGCTAAGGTCAAATATGGATCCACCAAAAAAGATACGATGGTGTCTAAAGCGGGCTTCCTTTTTTGTGGCATCCTGAGCCTGCAAGAAGGTGAGGCTCCCGATGATTAAGCTAAGTGCTAGAAGAATTTTTTTCATAGGTTCTGGTTTTTCTGCCGCTAATATAATCTAGAAATTGATTTGTCGACTTTACGACTTATCGACAGTACCACAAGGAAGGGTTGAGATGGTTTTTGGAAATGCGCGAGGCGGCAGAGAGGAGGAAAATGAATACGTGATGAATCGCCTACCTACCTTACCCCTTAAACATTTTTTCAACGTTCACTCTCTTGCTCCTTTACGTAGCCATTGCGGACCGCATTTTCTTCGCATGCAGCGTGGGAAGAATAGCCTTCGGTAGCTGCGCCGACAATGCGACCGTTGCTGGCAGTGCGTCTCCACCGGTATTCGCCGCGGACATCGGTGTAAAATTCCCATTTATCGTTTTCTCCTGATTTTGATGTTGAGTTTTGCATAGGCTTAAGGTAGGCAATTTTAAGGGGTTCAGGGTAACTGGTTACAGGTTAGGGCTAGATGCTCTGATGTACTTTGTGTTGTGAATTTTTACTCCAAAATACGTTTCCTGCCATTTTTGACTCCTCCTTTGCTGAAAAAGCTCACCCCTTCGCATACGCCCTGACGGATGCGAAGGGAGGGCGCAGCGCAAATTCTCCTCACTCATCATTTAATCACTCTTCACCCTAGTTCGCAGTAATCTTGAGCCTTTGAATTTAACTGGCCTTCTGGTATCTTGTCGTTTTAAGTCTGCGCTATGCTCACACTTCGCCGTTTATTTGGAGCTGCTTATTTGGTGATTCTATTCAGTTTTTCAAGGGCTTGGGGACAATCCTCTGGAGCGTCGAATGAGGTGAAACTGCCACCTCCGGGGCATCGTTCTTTTACCATTGGTTTTGAATATGGATATGCGGCTGCTTTTCAAAACAGGGCAAGCTCGCCGTATGGCAGCATTGGTAAAGGAAATCCCTTTGCGGATGCATATGGAGGCATCAATTTAAGATATAAAATTGGTCCTATTTTGTTTGAGACGGCCTACCTCCATCATCGCATGTGGATGACCTATGATGTAAGTGATACCGCCCTTCGGCAAGGCAATTCCAGACGGCAATTTTCTGATGCATCCCTATACCGTGAAATTCCCTTGCGCTTAGGCTATGAATTTCGAATAGGAAAAAGAAAACGTTCTTATTTTGTGCCCTTGATTGGCACCTCATTTATCTGGACATCGAAAAGCGACTATGTTCTTGGAAGCCGGTCAACTAGCAATACCCTCATCAAAGTTGGAACGGGCGATAGTATCTTTACCATAACAGAATCCCAGTTTTACCGCAGTAGAACTCGGGTATGGGGATTAAATATTGGGGCGCAGCTTGGCTATCAATACAAGCACCATACTATCCAGTTGCAAAGTGGTTTTGTCTACAATCCTAAAGATTGGATATATGGCGAAATTCGCTACCAGCGGCACAGTGACCAAAAAGGCAGCTTCTTTGATCAGGGCTTTGTGTATTGGAAAATGGCCATTTGGTCGGCGAGTTTGAGTTATCGATATGTAATTTTTAGGTGAGACTTTGTGAGTGATCGCGTCCTGATAGCAATTGGGAGCAAGCGTCCGAGATGAACTTGAGGAAGTGATAAATTGCGTATCTACCCTACTTCTGCACCCTCAACAAAAAAGCCGGTTTCAGATAAAACTAGACGAAAATGGACACCTAAATATCCGCTTCGCTAGTTCAATCCTTCCCGGCCTTGGCTTCAGTTGGGAGAACTGAATGACTTTTGCTTTCAGATGACTCACACTCCCATACGTCTTTGGTTCAGATGAGCAGATCTTTCCATAAACGACGCATGAGAATAAAAGAATCACAGGTTATTGCCCGTGAAGGAATAGAGAAGTTTGTAGATAGCAAATTGATTTTTTCCGAAAGCAGGGATTTTCTTTCCGAAGGCGGCCTAGGATCTTGTCGCAGGGTAATTTGACTCTGAGACGTAGAGGTGCAATTTGTTTGTATTGAGATGAGGATTTTGTCGCGGAGTAAAAGCTCCCGCAGAATGATGCGGACAATTAGGCCCAACATATTTCTGGACAAGACACCCAGCCACATGCTCTCTGCTGGTCACTTTCGTGCCAACCTATTATTCCTCTATTTGATACTTGGTAACCGTGTTTCTTGACGGGTCAATATAATAAGTGCAGACATGCTTTTTGTGTTCGTCTTTACAGTCTGCCCAAATGCCAGGGCTATCCGATTGGTAAAATATGATTTCAGGATAGAGGGGTGAGATACAGACATTGCCGTTCATGATTACTCCATGCATGAGTTCGCTTGTTTTAAAAAGCACCAATCCGCCAGGATTTATATCCTCATAGTGATCCTGAAGCGATTCGGAATACTGCGTGACTTCGGAAGTCATCTCGAAGCTTTCGTTTGTACTATCCGTAATATGATAACTGCCGTTGTACACAATAACATACCCATTATTATACGATGTAGCCCAATGATTATCAAAACAACATGAACATACATCATTTATCTTGATCATTTCCTTTCCTGAAGTGTCAACATAGCCCATTCCTTGATCCCCCTTAGAAACTTTCAATAAGCCCCCGTGAAATTCAAGATCAGAGCCGCATTGTTGAAACTGGGGAGCAAGGACAATCTTGAAACTTGAATCCATAAGACCTACCTGCGAATTCCTTACAAATGGAATGACATTTTGATATGGAATACCAATTTGTTCAATATCATCCATTAACATTACGGTGTCGCTTTCATCAATCAAGTATAATGAATGCTGTATGATCATTAGATTGCGGAGCTGTGCATTGGCCATTCCACAAGATGATATTGTGAGGATTGCGAAAACTAATTTCGTGAGTAAGCCTAAACATTTTTCTAGTGGGTATTGGGGGTTCATGGCGATGATATTTTACTAAGCGCAAGGTTTAAATGGTCACTTGAAATTACTCCAACTTCCTCGTCTATTTTGATCATACAAAATTGGCACCAACGTTTCTTTGCTATTAAGTGCCGAGGACATTTGAATTGGTTATGAATAGAGCGAGTGAAAGTTAATACTGCACCTATTGGGTTGGAAAATTGGATTCGCCAGCAAATGATCTAAATCAACCAACATGGTTGCTAGCAGGATCAAGAAGACTTTTTTCACTCTTTTCTAAAAAATCCAAGAGCAATAAAAAAAGGAAATACTAAATGTAAAAAGTAGTGTAGGAATGTCTGCATGTTTACCTGACCTTAAATACCTCGGGTGGTTTTCGAAGTCTTCATCTGCCTCACATAATTATCTATTAAAACATTCGATCAAAAGATTTCCCATTAAACTGATAGACCCCACCGGCTTCCATTCCAAAGAGTAATTTTTTATTCTGGTCTTCGTAGATCGTCCAAGCCATTTGTGAGTCAAGGTTTTTATCGATGGTATAGTTTGTGATCGTTTCACCATCGTATTTCCAAGGCCCTGTATCGCGATCACCGAACCAAATATTTCCAACACTATCCTCCTGAATGGCAAAAACGTGCTCCAAGGTGCCAGGGAATGATTTATCTCCTCTTCTGCTGCTTGTTGGATGCATCAAGTTCATCTTTTCTGAGAAATTGAAGGTGCTGTCACCCTGCCTCAGCAAAACACCAATCCCATTATTCCCGATCCAGAGTCGGCCTTTTGAATCTTCCAGGATGCTTCGAATATGCAGTCTATTTATGGCTGGATTGAAGCCTAAAGTTTCATCATTGATGATTGTGAACTCTTTTCCATTATAGCCAAAAACCCCAGCATAGGTGGCTATCCAGAGCATATCGTTTTTTCCTTTGGCCATATCTGTTATATGGTAGGTATTGTTTGGATTGATCACTTTAGGGCTTGGGAATGCTAAATACGTCAACGTATGACCATCATAGCGATATACTCCCGCTTTGTTCCCGGCACTAAACCAGAGGTCATTGTCGGTTTTGCTCCATTGAACCAGCGCATCTTCTTTTTTGCTTTTTGTATGATGGATGATTGTTTTCCCATCATAGCTGCACACGCCGTTTGCTGTCCCAATCCAAATCATTCCAATTTCATCTTCTTGTATAGAGCGGACTTGGTTGTCGGGCAATCCATCCGCTATGCTCAAGCAGCGAAAGGATTTTCCATCAAACCAGCTCACCCCTTCTTCATTACTTCCCAGCCAATACTGGCCTTTGCTGTCTTGAAAAACTACCCCTATTCCAGATGTGAAGTTTAAGGTATCGCTTGTTAACAGCATTTCAGATTCCGCATTAAACTCAGTTTCGGATGCCTTCTTTTCCACGCAGGAAAAGTTGACGGTGACTAAGATAATGAGGTAGATTCTATTGAAAACTTTCTTCATTTAGCTTTATAAATGACCCACAATGTAGTGCTTGCGAAGCCTGTTTACCTATGCTTTTACAAAAAAGATTCGAGCGTTGAGACAAAAAGCCCACTACCTTTCGGCCCTGTGCCCTGCGCTCTATGCCCAAAAGGCGGAAGCTCCACATTGTGTTGTGTTTCTTCCGCCCATTGCGTCATGTTTAAATTGGGTCCAATTGACATGAACCAAATTGCCCTACTATTTCTTAATCAAAATCATCGTTTGGCTGAATGTGGCTGTGCTGATTCTGATGGTGTAAATTCCTGGTGCTTCATTCACGCTCAAATCAAATTTTTGTGCGTTTCCTTGAAGTGCGCTAATTTGTTGTCCGAGCGAATTGTAAACCACGATGGTCGCGTTCTCTTCTCGAGATAACTGAATAGTGAACTTTCCATTTGTTGGGTTTGGATACACCGAAGCAAAAGGACCATTCAGGTTCGCCGATACCGACAAATTCAAAATGGATACACAAGACGAGGTATCCGAGCAATTTCCTTCTGTGATGATCACGGCATAGCTGCCATTTTTTGTTGGAGAAAAGCTTTGTGAGGTTTCACCAGATAATAGACTGTCGTTGTTGCAATCTATCCATTGATAGTTTGCATTTGTTGCATTCGCGCTGATGACAAAACCGTTTAGGGTTATTGCTGTATCGATGGCTGATGGTTCTGTGATGCTTATGCTATCTATCACCTCACAGCCATAGGCATCTTCAATCACTAAGACATAGGTTCCGGCAGACAAAGAATCAATCGTGCTGCTGTTTGATGAGCTATTGATGATAGAATCGCCATTCGACCAACGGTAATCAAAAGAAGCTCTACCTGAATCTTGTGTGATGGTGATACTTCCATCCATTTTCCCGAAACAACTTACATTGCTTTGCTTAGTGATGCTGCTGGTCATATAACAATAGAAACTTTCGAATGCACCGAGGTCCATCGCCTTTCCTAAAAAGCGCGGGGTCCCTACGATATCCACTTTAATGGTGTCTGAATAATCATACCCTGCATCGATGGCACTACTTCCGTATTTTAATCTATAATTTCCTTGTATGCTTGGTGCAAGACCGGTATCTGCATAATCAATAAAAACATCTTTAGGTGAAAGTCCGATTCCGTCTAAATTGCCCGGTTCAAATGAATTGCCAATCAAACTATAGACAATCAAAGGCACCTCATTCACGCTTACTACCTGTTCATTGGTATTGCCTAAAACAATGCTATTTACGAATTGAAAAGTGGCATCGTCACTATAAGTACCCCCGCCCATTGCAGAAGAGTTACCAGAAACCGTTGAATTCAAAAGACTCAGCGTCGCTTCGGTTGAGTTATACGCTCCACCACCTGCATTCACTGCGGTATTGCCTGTAAGTTGGGTATTGAGAAGCAAGGTTACGGAAGAATCTGTATTGCTCACTCCTCCTCCATAATTATCGCTGCTATTTCCGATGATATAGGCACCATTGACAAATACTTCACAGGTATCGACATTGTAAATTGCTCCCCCATTATCTTCTGCCCAATTCGAAGCGAAGTAGGAATTAAAAAGTATTGGAGAACATTTGTCCTGATTCGCCATACCGCCACCATTCTTGGCCTTATTGCTCACGAAGCTTACATTTTCAAAGTACGGAGAAGATTGATAGCCAAAATATCCGCCACCTGATTCGCCTACTTCATTATTCATGAATAGCGTGTTTTTAATTGTCGGACGAGCTACTGAAGCATACATGCCGCCGCCTGAGCAGTCGAACACTTCATAGCCATTGACCATTCCAGAAAGATAGGTGTCGCTCCCCCCTTGCATCACCGTAAATCCATCCAAGACCGCGGTGCTGTCATTACCTGCTGATACTATCACGTGGGCTGCAATTAGATTTCCGCTTAAGGTGGTTTCGTTTAATTTAAAATCTCGCTTACCACCCCCACTTGGATAGCCACCAAGAACCGTTACCTTATCAATGAGCACAAAACTATTTTCAAGTCTATCCTCCAATTTATTCGTAGGATTGTATTGGGATCTATTTGGAATATACGTACCCTTTGCAACCAAGATACTATCCACAGAAACACAATTAGCCAAGGCAAATGCGTCACCTAAATTGGTATAGGCATTGGCCCAACTCGTTCCATTATTTAATCCGTTTACAGCAGAAGAATCGACAAAAATCACATTAGATGTATACGTAAAAGATTGCCATGTGAAAACTGGGAAACCTGTGTTTAAGACGCAATCTGTTTTCCAGACATCGGACGTTCCATTGATTGTTTCACCTAAAAAGTCCCAAGTCACCGCAGTGAATGTGGTTTCATCCAACATTTTATCATTTTCGATCCCTTCAAGTCCATTTATAGTAAACCATGGACTACCATCACTTTGTTTGGACGTTTCTTTATTCCAAAAACTATTCGTCACGGTAAGCCCATCAAACAAACCACAAAAACCACCTGTATTTGTGGTGCCATCTACTTCACCAGAAGCATAAGAATTTGTAATGGTAGTCGTGTTCAGGGATCCTGCAAAACCACCAATGCTTTCTGTTCCACTAATTACTGCGGTAGAATAGCAATTGTAAATTATGCCGTTATTTTCAGAACCGATTAGTCCGCCAATTTTTAAGCTCCCACTGATCGAGCCTGTGGTAAAACATGTATATATGCCGCTATTTGAATTGGTCGACCCTACTAAACCTCCAACAATGGAATCACCAACGATGGAAACTTTGCTCAAGCCAATATTCGCAATAGATGCGCCACTTAGCTCAGAAAAAAGTCCAAGCTTGCTTTGATTAACACGTCGAATCTGCAACCCTTCTATCAAGTGCTTCTTACCATCATAGGTCCCAGTAAAACTGCTGCCCATTGCAATTGGAAGAAATCCATTTCCACCATAGTAGAAATCTCCCGAAGCTTCAAAATCACTTGCAACAAGAAAAATATCTGCCGTTTGAATATAATCTTTTGCCCAACCCGTGGAGTCTTCACTCAAATATTTAAGGTCTGCTTTAGTAGCAATATGATAGGGATCAGCATGTGTACCCGAACCTCCAGAGTAATTTTGAGCAAAAACTGACGAACTGCATAAGCTGCTCAAAATCAGAATAAATGCAATGAATTTTAATTTAGTTATTATCATGAGATATTTATAGGTACCAATAATTAGTTATTCTTGAAAAAAAGCGTGGCAAATATTGCTATAAAACGTGGTCATACCAAGGGTTTTCTTTGCAATGTCCTAAGCTTCTCATTTGGGGTGTTTTACCTTTTCAAATGCTTCGGTTTTATGCCAATGAGATGCTTATAAGTTTAGAAAAGCAACAACGAGCCTCTAGGCAAAAGGGCCATAGCGTCATATGCTCCTTCTGCGAACGAAATGATGTGACAGTCGCAAAAACCATCAGCCTGGCCGATATCTCGCTGACCGGTTACATCTTTCAAGTATCAATCTACCGGCCCAAGCTCTCTGCACACTGCCTTTTTACCATGGCTTTTTCATTAGAATTACCTTAATTGCACTAGGTATGACTAAGTACACAACCTACAAGCTCCATCCGGTTCGAAAACTCATTATCGATCAAATGGATTTTGCCAACAAACGGCATAATATACACGGCACCTTTGAGCTGGATATCACCCTTGCAAAGCAAAGACTCAAAGCCCTTCAAAAGGAAGGTAAAGTTTATTCGTTCACTGCCTATCTCATCTTTTGCCTGGTCCAAGTTTTGGATGCGAATAAAGGCGTGCTGGCTATGCGCAAGAGACGCTACCAAGCTGTTTGTTTTGATGAAATTGACATCAATACCCTCATAGAAAAGCGCATCAATAAAGAACTTAGCATTCCTATTAGTCTGATTATTCGTGATGCTGGGAGAAAGAGTTTAGACGAGATCAATACCGAATTGCGTGAAGCCAGAAAAAAAGACCCGCTAGATATTGAAGGGGTAAAGGAACGACGTAGGTTAATCGCCTACCCCGGATTTATTCGTCGTTTTAAGCTCTGGCAAATTCACAGGAACCCTTTTAAAATGAAAAAATATTACGGCACAGCGGCAGTAAGTTCTTTGAATCTTTTTTCCGAAAACTCAACATGGCACGGAATTCCGCTCGTAGCTACGCCAGTTTGTTTACTCCCAGCAGGGCGATACAAGAAGCTAGTCATGGAAGGGGGAATACCAGTTGAAAAAGATTACTGTTCCTTCACCCTAACATTAAATCACGACATTATGGATGGAGCACCTGCCACCCGGTTGGCCAGTGATTTTGCTCAAAAAATACAAAGCGCATATGGACTTATCTAAGTTGCAATCACCCCCAAGCCCTCCTGGTCATTGGTTTTTTGGGAACCTTGAAGGCATTAAAGGTGATCCGATTCAATATTCAGCCAACATGGCCTTGGCGCATGACCCGCTGGTACTTTTAAAGATTGCAAGCCGTCGTTTGTATGTAACTGCAAATGCAGAGATAGCCATGAAAGTAATGGTTTCTGAGGCCTCAAAATTTAATCGTGGCGCCAATTACAAACGGCTGAGTATAATTGGAGGAAACGGACTAATCACAACAGAAAATGGCGATTTTTGGAAACGCCAAAGAAGACTAGCCCAACCAGGCTTTCATAAAGAAAGGCTTAACTCATTTTTTCAAACCTTCATCGACTGCAGCTATCAAACCGCGGAACGCTGGAAAGCGATTCCATCAGATGAGGTAACAGCAATTTCGCCGGAGATGAGCCGCTTCACCTTACAGGTAGTTGGCTTAACCTTGTTCAGTTTGGATCTAGCCGAAGAATCCCGTTCATTTCCTGTGGATTTAAAATTCCTGCTTCGATTTGTCAATCAAAGGCATTATCAATTCCCCCGTTTGCCCATTCATTGGCCATTAAAGTCGCATAAAGAATTCTTTAGCAGGAAGTTAAACCTAGATAAAACGGTCCTGGATATTATTGATCAGCGCCTTGAGGGAGATGAAACCTATGAAGATTTATTGGACATGTTCGTAAGTGGTGTAGACGTAGAAACAGGGGCGAGGATGGACAGGACCCAGATTCGCGATGAAATCTTTACTATGCTCGTTGCAGGTTTTGAAACCAGTTCTGTGGCCCTCACTTGGGTTTGGTATTCACTTTATAGGCACCCAGAAGTTGTTCGCCAAATTATCGACGAAGTAGATGCTGTGGTTGGAAAGGATAAGGTGAAGCCTGAGCATTTGATGCAACTCACCTATACCCATCAAGTAATTTCCGAAACTATGCGGCTATACCCTCCAGCGTTTGCAATACCTCGTGATGTTGGAGAAGACATGGAATTGGCGGGTTACGCACTTAAAAAAGACACTCCCTTTTTGGTGAGCCTATACGGATTGCACCATAACCCTGAATATTGGCCTGACCCAGAAAAGTTTGATCCAGATCGTTTTTCTAAGGAGAATAAGGAAAAGCAGGTCAAAGGAGCCTATATGCCTTTTGGTAGCGGTCAGCGCATTTGCATAGGATCTCAATTTGCAATGATGGAAATGACGGCTCTGATTGCTGTTATGATCAAAGATTTCGCTCCAGAGCCGATTCCAAACTATACTCCTAAAATGATTGCAGCCATCACGACCAACGTAACGCAGGGCATGCCGATGTATATTAAAAGACGAAAAAGCTAAGATTCCATGACGAATCGTTGGAGTGATAGAATAACCGCGTCAAAGCTTGCAGGTTTTTCCACCTAGAGTGGCTTGATCATACTCTATAAAGAACTTTGGAAGTTGGTTTCGGTAGCAGGAACGGAATCAATAATTAGAATTTCTGTAACACTTTGTAGTTGAGGTCAATAACGAGCTCTCACGGTTTCAAAGCGTCAACTGAATAAAAAAGCGCTCTTCGCCTTCAATGCTTTTTGTATCCAATACATCCCAACCCCAACGTTTATAAAGAGTGAGCATTGCTTTTGAACAGGTTGCGAGAAGCTGCGTAGCTCCTTGCTCCTTGGCGTATTCGTAACAAAATGGCTTCAGAAAGATTTTTTCTATTTCAAATATCGAAGCCTCCAAATTCGTCGTTGCATAGATGGTGAACACCTCGCAATAATGACCTACGCCTTCTGGTTTTTGAAATCCATAATAGTCAAGCTGACTGAACACTGTTCTATCAAAGGTCCCTACCGCATAAAAGCTCGGAATACCATTTTCCAGCCAGGCGAATATGGTGCTTGATTCGAGGGGACAACGTAGAGCAATACGTTCTTCCTTATCATCCCAAACCCAGATTTGTCGAATTAACTTCTGCTGCTCAATATTCCGATAAGCCGTATAAAAACTTTTTTCAAACGACTCAATAGCTTGAAGATTATTAGGGTCTATCAAGCTAGCCGAAACTGCCATATCAGCGTTCATGCATTTCTAAAACTTCAGTGATTTGATTCTTCGCATTCGGAAATACAACCTTTGGCTTCACCGACGCTGCCTTTTCATCTGGAACCATGGAAAACGCCATGATTAATATTTCGTCACCCGGGGAGAAAAAGTGAGCGGAGGGTCCATTGAGACAAATTGTCCCCGAATTGGCCTCACCCTTAAGGGCATAAGTCTCAAGCCGGCTTCCATTCCTCATATTGGTCACCAGTACTTTTTCGTATTCATAGATATTTACAGCTTTGAGTAAAACTTCATCGACTGTTATACTACCAAAGTAATCTAATTCAGCTTGGGTCACCGTGCACCGATGAATTTTGGCCTTTAGCATTTGTACTAACTCTGACATGTCTCTTTTTGTAAAATTACCTGCAAGCTAATTGTTTTTGCATAAAAATTTAAACTTTCTCATGCCGCTTTTGAGGATAAATCAATAATTTAACATGGTCTGATAGGAGAACTGTACTAGTTTACGACAATACGATTTTACAACGGGGAGGCATAAAGCGCAGGAGGAGAAAAGGGGCCGATGAAGAATTGAGCCGGTATCATTTTTATGGGCTACTCGTTTACAATTAAAGCAAGCCGCATAATAATCACGAAATAAGTCGATGAAAACCCTAGAAACCTCGATTCCTCGAATACTCCCACCTTCCCCCTCAGTGCCTATTATCGCAAAAAATATACTTTGAATAGGCCTCCTTCTGAATAAAATGAACCTGACTGCAGCCAAATGACAAGCTTTGGATTCCATAAATAATTGGCGGTAAATCTCTGAACAAGCGGCCGGTCCAGTTGGCATAATACGACTGATCATCAAGCATAGGGAGTATCGGATCACTTCCCTCACCTGTGGCTGCTGTTGTACTGAATACCGTATGGCCATTTTTTAACACATCAATTTTTAGAGCCGTGGGGCGATTACTCGAGGTATAGACTCTTCCATAGATATCGAAGTCTTCGTATTGATAATAAAAGCAACGATCAGGGGTATACCTCTTCTCTATTTTTTTTATTGATTTTGGATATGTGTTTGAATCAATCTCTACCCATTCAATCGGCTGGACTCCGCCACGAATAAAAGGATTACTCGTATGAATGCTCACTAATTCTTGTTCCAAGTAATTCTTCTGTTTTCGATTTTTTAGACCTAAAATATCTAAGCCAAATACATAGTCTAGCTGAGTCACATTATTATTCGGGCCATACGGGTTTATTAAAGCAATCATCGGTAAGTCAGAAACACGACAAGTCAACACTTTATTCTGATTGAGGTTAAAGATGAATACACTATCGGTTTCTTCAACTCCAGCAAATAGTAATGCTGCAGCTCTGTATTTTCCGGCCAAGTTATAGATGGTATCAAGCTCTTTATGTGCATTTGGTCCTAAGAGAGAAGGAGGCACGATGGCTTGTTTTGGAATTTCTCCTGTAAGTAGTCTTTCAGAAAGCGGGATAAATTCTAGATAATACGGACCGAAGCCTAGTTTATTTACACTGTACAAATCAAAGGACGTATCAAAGGTATCTTGGTCAGCTTGAAGTACTGAGTCAGATTCGATTAGCTCTTCCACAGGTATAGAATCTACTTCCAAGTTTTGATCATTTTCTTGGTTGGATGAATCGGGATTCGCACAGGCAGCTATCAGAATCCATATAAAAAGAAAAGCTTTATGCATGATTGGGACTCAAGTTAAGAAAAATGATTAGATGAGTAGAATGGACGCTGCATCCTTCCTCATTTTTAATTAAATTTAAGCCTTTATCGTACATCATAAAATATGCTACCATGACCATATGGAATAATCCGTTTAAAATAGCTCCCTTCCTTCTTGCCACCTTTGTGATGGTATCTTGTTCTTGTCAAAAGAAAGAGACCGAAACAGAACAAGTACCCGTGAATGAACCCGACAGCCTTTTGCCTCCTGTTGAAACTTTGGGACCAAATGCGGATTATGAACCTGCCTTCAAGGGACAAACAAGAGCACCTGGGATTAAGACAAAAACAAACTATACTGTCACCAAAGTAGCCAGTGGATTGTCCAGTCCTTGGGGCATGTGCAATTTGCCAGATGGACGAATTTTGGTTACCGAGAAAAAAGGGACGCTTCGAATAATAACGCAATCAGGATCCATAAGCAATGCTATCACTGGCTTACCTGCCGTGAATAGCAACGGACAAGGTGGATTGTTGGATGTAGCGGTTGATCCAAACTTTGTAAGCAATAGAATGGTCTACTGGACCTTCTCGCAAAATGGCAATGGAGGAACAGCCACAGCGGTGGCTAAAGGACGGCTCTCCGATGATGAAACAAAAATTGAAAATGCCCTTGTGATCTATACAGCAATCCCGGAATTCAACAGCACCCTACATTATGGGTCGCGACTGGAGTGGGACGGACAAGGCAACCTTTTTGTGAGTACAGGTGAGCGATCTAATATCCAATCTCGTCCGGAGGCACAAAAGCTCGATGCCGCTTTAGGCAAGGTTTTGCGCATCACCACAGATGGAAAAGCAGCGGCAGGGAATCCGTTTATCGGTCAACAGAACGTACTCCCCGAAATCTATAGCTACGGACATCGGAATGTGCAAAGCTTAGCAAGACATCCCCAAACGGGTGATTTATGGGAAGGCGAATTCGGACCAAAAGGTGGTGATGAGATTAACCTAATTGCTGCAGGAAAGGACTACGGATGGCCAGCTATCTCCTACGGACTCGAATACTCCGGAGGACCAATTGGGCCTGGAAACACGCAGAAACCAGGCATGGAGCAACCTGTTTACTATTGGGATCCATCCGTTTCTCCGAGTGGCATGACCTTCTATACCGGTTCACTCATTAGCGAGTGGCGCAATAATCTTTTCCTCGGCTGCTTGAGCGGTCAACATATTGTACGTTTGGTCATTGAAAACAATAAAATCAAAGCGGAGGAACGTCTTCTTGAAGACTTGAACGAACGCTTCCGCGATGTTCTTGAAGGAACAGATGGTGCGCTTTATGCGATTACAGATAGTGGGCTACTTTATCGAATTGGGCTTTAATGCAGTTAGACTTGAGAGGGTGAGACAGAAGACAATGGGACAGGTGGCAAGGCGAAGAGAAAGTCCTTTAATGCTGGAATATGGACATATCTCAAGGACTCCAACACTTTCAGCACCGCCTTCTAAATCTTCATCTCGAAATCTTGCCAATTCAAAAAGTCACTTTTACTCTCGAATTACTTTCGTGATGGATGGAATTCCATCTACGCAGACACGAAGCCAATAAACACCTGATGGATAAGAACTCAAATCTATTGTTAGGGAATAAATATCAGTCAGTTTGGTTGATTCTGATTGGAAAACAGTTTGTCCGAATACATTCATTACATCGACAGCAACGGAATTCATTCCAGGCATATCAATACTTAAGTTCACTTCATTGCTGCATGGGTTTGGATAAGTTTCAATTCGCGTCCTGTTAAGTTTCCTCTTATCCATTCCTGTGGCCAGATTATTTTTTGCTAACCAATAAACAATCGTGTCGGTAAGAGCCGACGAAACACGGGGATTATCCATAGGGGTCATATAATGGGTTAGTCCTGCCATGCTCCAAAAATCATTGGTGATGGTCACTTCTTTTTGAAAGCGAATCAGCTCGGTAGGTTTCACTTGGAAATCAAGCCCCATTCCCATAAATAGGGTTGGTAACATATTTAAATTGTAGTTGATAGAAACAGAATCCGTCGCAACAAAATAGTCATACCATGCACTAGCGGGCACTCCAAAAGCAGCAGGAGTACTGGCATTCCAATTATTTGTCCGAATCATATTGAAGTAACTCAATAGTTGATTGCCCTGAGAGGCCGCATTAGCAGAATCGGTGGCAGTTGCGCCACAAGGCCTGAGCATCGCAATCAAATTATTCAGCTGATTGGCATATAAAGAATCAAAAGGTGTACGTGCACCAGCTATAGAAATTAAGGCCTTGACATCACTTCTTTGGCGCGCAATAAAGGGTATGAGTGCTGAACCTTCACTATGGCCGATAAGCACAATCTTAGTAGTATCAACATCACTCCGCGTCTTCACATAATCAATGGCACTTTCAACAGGAAGCCAAAGTTTATAGAACGTGATAGGCGATAAGGCCGCAGAATATGTATACTCTAACTTATCATAGCGCAACACTGCATATCCCGCAGCGACTAAAGCATCCGACAAATCCTGATACATGCGGATAGTATCCCCATACATTTGAGGAAAGAGACATGCACTATTTCCATCTTTCAGCGGAACAGTTCCATGCCGGTCGGATTGGCCCGTTCCTGGGTTAATTATAAGCGTAGTGAAAGGTCCCTTGCCATCGGGGATGGTAAAAGTAGCATTCACAGTTAATCCATCATGATCGAAGCTAACAGATTGGGACTGCTGTGCTTTGGCCACATAAGCAAATGATAAAAACAAAAGGAGACTGGTAATTTTTCTCATCAATTCGGGTATTCACATTGGGTTAATATAATTATTGAAGGATACGTATAAAAAGAGCTTTGTCAAAAACTGACGATGAAAGGCTGAGACATTGAGACAAAAGCAAAAAAATTGAATCAATGAAGGCTATTTTTCATGCAGATGAGCTTAATTATTTAGCATTCCTTTTAAAGATGGGTTTTTGTTCCTCAGGTCAGCGCCACCCTCATATACCGATTTTAAATTCACCAAAAAGAAGGACCAACCCGAATCGCATCCCAGTCGAATTCCCTGTTTGGAGCTATCATCTGTAGGAATGTTCTTTTGAATCAATTCAACTAGGGTATAATCGTCTTGAATGCTAAGTTTGATGTCCACCAAGCAATCACCAGCAAAAGTAAATTGCAAATAATCTTTTCCATTGGCTTCAGTGATTTTGCCTGTTTCCGTCACGTCGAATAAATACCAATTCCATTCATAACGCATCCCTTTTTCAACGGCTAATTCTTTTGAAATGGCATTACCATCTCCATCATAATATACAGCCTGACTCAAGAACCAGGCTTCAATTTCTGAAGCTTTTGTCCAAGCTGAATAGATGTCAGTTAGTGGCGCTTTTATAGCAATTTTTTTAGTGAATGTTGTCCAATCAAAGTTCTTCATTTTCTACTGTTACTTCAAAAGCCAAAATTAGTAAAATCTTAGGTATTCAGACTTCCAGACGATTAGACTTTCAGATGGCCAGACAGGTGACGGTGAGAAAAATCTCGAAGCCTCGTAATCTTTCAGCTCTGAACTCAAACGGCTCTTACTCGTAATTCCCTTCAGGGTCAGTAACAAGAATGAGTGGGGTACTTTTTTCTTTAGTTTGCCCGAAACCATAGGAGGTTCCCACAAAAACAAATCTTCCATCGGCTAATTCGATTCCACTATTCAAGTATAGGCTACCCGACAATGAAAAAATCTTTTGTGTTGTTACATTTCCCAGCTTATCTAGCTTCATAAAGAAGGAATTAAACTCTAAGGATTCAAAACTCAAACAATAACCTGTAACTAGCATTCCTCCATCGGATGTTTCAAATAGATCAGTAGCCATGGATCTAATGGCACCCTCCGCATGATAACGCTTTCGCCACAATAAGGATAAGTCTGTCTTGTATTTAAATATTTCAAACTCGTATTGTGCGGGATAAGCATCATGCCTAAAGCGAATTGGACTAATTGCCGTTGCCATTTGTCCGTTTGAAAAAACGAGACACTTATCTATAAAATCATCTTCCTTTTCATCTTGTAAGTCAAAATTCAATATTCCAGAAACGCTATCGTCTTGCATGTGGTATTTCGCCACAAATTGCTTGGGTTTATGTCCCCAATTCCAAGGGGAAGGAAGATAGTTACCGGCCAAAAAGAGGATATTGTCTTCTTTCTTCAATACTTGCAATTGGATTACTTTACCACCAATCTGACTATCCAACACTTTAAATTTCTGAATTTCATTTCCGTCTAAGTCTAATTCAGAAACAACAGACGTAGATGGCGCTCCGGTGAATTGTCCGTTGCTATAGGCAATATAAATCAACCCATAGTCTGCTTGATATGGAGGTGAAAAAAGATTATTTGAAGATAAGGCTTGATCAAATATTCGACTCGTGATCATGTTTCCGGACTCATCGTAGCGAACTATTTGAGCCGAACTGCCACTGTTCATGAAAAAACCTCCGGATGCCAGAGCAGTGCCGGTTGTAAAAACCTGTTTTGTTGTGTGCAGGTAGGAAGAATTTATTTGATTTCCAAGTTTATTGAGGCGGGTACTAGTCATGCTTGAATCGCCATAATTTCCACCTCCTATAAAGAAGCCTCCATCGGCTGTTTGTCGCACAAAATTGGCATACTCCGCATTCTCATTGCCAAAAACCCGTACAAAGTGCTTTCCTTCAGTATCTTCTAGATTTACTTCTTTCGTGCATGAAAACAGGGCGAAAATTAGCAGAAGCGATAGGATCTGACTGCTATTCTTCATAAGCTGCGTAAATGAAAACCTATTCATACACAATCTCCCCCTTATTATTTAAGCGATAAGCCATCATTTGACGTAAGGGCCTTTTATTATTCGACGATTGTCCAATTACACGGTAGCCCGATAGCGTTTGCTTGACAGACCAGACACTTAAATTAATATCAGGCACACCAAATGCCGAGCTCCACTCCTCCTCACAATCGGGCGACAATTTAATAACGGCGCCAAGTACATCAACCGCACCTTGAGAATTTTGAACCGCAGTGGTCTGGCCACAAAGTATATATCCACCATCATTCGACCGTTCTAAATTATTAAAATACACTTCTCCCTCTCCACTAAATTTTTTCTCAAAAATGAGTGTCCCATCCATATTAGCCCTGATAATTTGTATTCGTGACTTTGCTATTGGTTCTTCAAAAAATGAAGCTAGTGTCACCTCATTTCCTGTTATACTCACATCAACTTTTACCCGAGCACCTAAATAATTAGACCTCACGTAATCTTGGAATATCCGGGTCATTAATACCTGCCCACTATCAGGGTTAACCAGAAGCATATTGGTGACATGGTTCCCTACTTGAGACGATAGGGTTGACTGACTATTCAAGCCGCCTATAACGTACTCACCAGTTGGAGCCTGTGCTATAGCTTCAAATGTGGAATGCCACGGTCCGACCCTAAATGTTTTGGAATAAATAAGGTCTCCATTAGCTGTAAATTTCGCTAATAAAGATTGTCTGTTCGAAGGAGATTGATAGCCAACCAAAACGAGGTCTCCATTATTGTCTTCCATGCCAGCAACAAATACTTCTCGATAATCCTCTCCAAAGGTCTTTTGCCATATGACCTTAC
The DNA here is from genome assembly GCA_964620355.1 of uncultured Burkholderiales bacterium. Lineage (GTDB taxonomy): Bacteria > Bacteroidota > Bacteroidia > UBA8524 > UBA8524 > UBA8524. The sequence continues at coordinate 31,300 of CAZUIT010000026.1, forward strand.
CAGAGGGTGAGAATTTCACCATCCATGCATCAGGGTCATCATTTGTCACGTCAAGACTATACGAGAACGTAGCTCCTAAAGCGACAAAACTGCCATCCATTAATTCAATTAACGAATAAAATATATCCAATTCATTCCCGCCTATATACGACTTCCACCTTTCTTTCCCATTTTCATCGGTCACAAAAATGTAACCTTTACCAAGACCGGCCCCAACAAAGGCCATCCCTCCATCGCGTAAAAATGTAGCATCTATTACCTCTTCGGTTCCACTATGGTAATAGTATTGAATGCCACTTTTCGACTCCGGAATCGCCTGCTCTTTTTGACAGGCAGGGAATAAAATCATTAAGGCCAAAAAAAGGCCATAGGCCACAAGTCGCTTCATAGGTTTTGAATCGGTCGTACCAAAATTACGACTATAATTTTTAAGCACCCCATGTCATGGAATTTATCCAGAGAGGACAACACAGAGGAGTGAGAAATGTCAACTTCTTCCTCTTTAGACCCGCTAAATTATATGCCTAGCCACAACTTTTTGACTTGATCCATCTCTCTCCGCTCGATCCCAGAACTCTAAAATCCCTTCAACGAAAAAACCCCTTACAACACTACTGTCGTAAGGGGTTTTAAGTTTTAAAAGTGATCCCTCAGGGATTCGAACCCTGGGCCCTATCATTAAAAGTGATATGCTCTACCAGCTGAGCTAAGGAATCATTTTCCCGTAACGGGATTGCAAAGGTAAGCAGCGAAGTCAAAAATCCAAATGGTGCTGAAAAAATATTTTACCATTCTTCATTAAGCACTGATAATCAGCTTGAATGTTATATGCTTTTTCCAAGGCTTAGCCCCTATGCCTTCTAGCAACTTCAGCATACGCGGATTAAAATCGCCTACCCAACTGAGTTCTACTTCTTCAATGCTTGGGGTTCTTTGAATGGCTTGATAAAAATGCCAAATCATGCCGGTTTCTATGCCCTTATTCTGGAATTCAGGAATCACACCAAAAACAATGGACCGCAATTTCTTTGGCTTTTGGGTTTTTAAGCGCCAGAATAGCTGTAGCTTTTGCAGCCATCCGAACTTGCCAAGAAACGAGGCCATCATTGGGTTAACATCACGCAGACTGATATAAAATCCTACCGGCTCCTCCTCTACATAGGCAAAGGAAATCAGCTCTGGCAGCACCAAAGGTTTCATGCTCTTAATCATCTTTCCTATTTCCTCCTCAGTTACGGGATTAAAATGTTCATGGTCCTTCCACGCTTTATTGTAGATAGAACAGAAGTCGCAAGCCATCTTCTTAGGATCATCCATATTAAAACTCCTGAATATATAACCGGGCTTTGCCATCACCTTCTGAGCAATAGGACCAAGTCGCTCGGCATTGAAGTCCTCGCGGGTAATCATAGCGGTGGTTTGCTCGAAGTCGGCAACGAATCCATAGTCTTCAAAGAGCGCACGGTAATACGGTGGATGGTAATTATCTTGAAAGGCCGGTGCAGTGAATCCTTCAACAAGTAGCCCCCAATAAGAATCTCTATGACCGAAATTAATCGGACCTTCTATGCTTAAAAAACCTGCTTCTTTCAGCCAATTTGTGGCCACATCAAAGAGGGCTTGCGCCGTTTCCCGACTATCGATGCATTCAAAAAAGCCAATTCCAGCTTCTTCACGGCTTTCTAAACGTTGATAAAATGCCGCTATTCGTCCGCAAGGCACTCCATTTTCCACTACTATCCATCGCTTGGCTTCTCCATGTTCGAAGGCCTTATTCTTGGAGGGATCGAATAATGACGCCACATCCACGAGCGGCGGACAAATCCAATGGGGGTCATTTTGGTAGATGCTGAAGGGAATTTCAAGGAATTGTTTTTCTGTCTTGAAATCCTTAATTTCTATTACTTCCATTTGTACGTCACAAATCAGATATTCGCGGGGACAATTTAGCAACTAAAAAACTCAGTCATGGAAATTGGAGATAAATTCATTGAATTCAACTTAAAAGGAGCAGACGGTAAAAATCATAGCGTTTATGAGTATGCCGATAAATATGCCTTGTGTATCGTTTTCACGTGTAATAGCTGCGAATATTCCAAGTCTTACGGACAACGACTGATCAAGCTATTGAACAAATACGAGGACGATAGTTTCGGGATTATTGGCATCAACTCAAACGATGCGGTGAAGTCGCCAGAGGATTCATTTGAAAACATGCAGATTATTTCTGATAAACTTGGCCTTGAGAAAATCAACTTCATGTACCTGCATGATGAAGACCAAGAAGTAGCGAAGGCCTATGGCGCGCATACCAATCCACAAGTATTCCTTTTCAATTCCAAGCGAGAATTAGTATACCGCGGTGCGATTGACGACAATTGGCAAAATGCGCATCTCGTTACCCGAATTTATCTTGAGGATGCCATCGAATATTGCCTGGATGGACTCGAAGTTGATTTCCCGGAAATGCCTGCAGAAGGATGTCCGATTGTTTGGAAATAATTACCATATCCACTGTTTTATAAGGACAAAATAGTACTCATCACGGGAGCCTCCTCAGGAATAGGTGCAGCCTGTGTCAAAGCTTTCGATGCTGCTGGGGCCAAAGTAATTCTGGCTGCACGTAATGAAGAAGGTATGCGAATTATAGCCGCTTCCTTAAAGGGTGACTATCTAATTGTTCCGACCGACATTACACAAGAGTCCGCCTGCAAAACCCTCATTGATGCATCCATAGCTAAGTTTGGCAGACTCGATATTCTGGTGAATAATGCAGGAATCTCGATGCGTGGTCTCTTTAATGAAACCCAGGTCGACGTTATTGAGCGCGTGATGCAAGTCAATTTTTGGGGCAGTGTTTATTGTACCAAATATGCCCTTCCCTATCTCCTGCTTTCAAGAGGATCTATTGCTATCATATCCACTACGGCTGGCTTCGTCGGACTCCCTGGCAGAACAGGCTATTCGGCCTCCAAATTTGCTTTACATGGATTTTTTGACACCCTGCACTCCGAGCATTTAAAAGATGGATTGGGTATTACCATGATATTCCCGGGCTTCGTGCGCTCGAATATTCGCAAACATGCTTTAACCGAAGAAGGCAAGGAACAGGAAGAAAGCCCCAGAGATGAACGCCATATGACCTCCCCTGATGAAGTAGCTGCTCGGGTATTGAAGGCCGTGAAAAGCAGAAAAAGACATGTCTTAATCGGATTACAAACCAAGCTCATTTGGCTGTTCAGAATCCTCTATCCCTCTTGGCTCGAAAAGCAACTCATCCGCGGGATGCGCAACGAAAAAGACACCCCCCTCCAATAATTCAGTATTTCCTCGTTTCTTTTTTCGCTTTTGCGCATTTTTGCAGCACGAAATGAAGATCGAGAACCACCTTATAGAAATCATACAGCAAGCATTCCAAGACTTGTATAACGTACCCATTGACGCTCCAAAGCTCGATGCCACGAGACCTGATTTTGAAGGCGACTATACTTTGGTGGTATTCCCCTACCTCAAACAGTCCAAGAAGAATCCCGAGCAAACTGCTGAAGAACTAGGCGCTTGGATCACAGCACACTCAGAACTAGTAAGCGGATATAATGTAATCAAAGGATTTCTGAACCTGGTTATTCACGATAGCTATTGGACCAGCTTTGTGCAGTCAGACTTGCTAGTTATGGAAAGCTATGTGCGTCCGAATGCGGGCCAAGGTGAAAAGGTGATGGTAGAATATTCTTCGCCAAATACCAATAAGCCTCTTCATTTGGGTCATGTCCGGAATAATCTCTTGGGCTTTTCTGTAGCCAAGATTCTTGAATACAACGGCTATGAGGTCATCAAAGCCAACCTCATTAACGACCGCGGCATCCATATTTGTAAATCGATGTTGGCATGGATGCGCTTCGGAAACGGAGAAACTCCAAGTTCTAGCGGACTAAAAGGCGATCACCTCGTTGGTAAATACTATGTAGCCTTCGATAAGGCATACAAGGTAGAAGTAGCCGAAATGGTAGCTGCTGGAAAAACGAAGGACGAAGCTGAGAAATCTGCCCCCCTCCTTTTGGAAGCCCAAGAAATGCTCAGAAAATGGGAAGCGAAAGACCCAGAAACCATTCGCATCTGGGAAATGATGAACGAATGGGTTTATGCTGGCTTTAATGAAACCTATACCCGCATGGGCGTGGCATTCGACCAATATTATTATGAGTCGAAAACCTACCAATTAGGAAAAGACATTGTAAATGAAGGCCTCAGTAAAAAGGTCCTCTATCAAAAAGAAGACGGTTCGGTATGGATTGATTTGAGTGAAGAAAAGCTCGATCAAAAACTCCTACTGCGTTCGGATGGCACTTCGGTTTACATGACCCAAGACCTCGGAACGGCCGATCTCAAATACCAAGAACACCAGATGCCACGTAGTATTTATGTGGTGGGTAACGAGCAAGATTACCATTTCAAAGTCTTGTTCAGCATCTTGGGCAAACTCGGCAGACCTTATGCGGATGGATTGTACCACCTCAGCTATGGCATGGTCGACTTGCCCAGCGGAAAGATGAAATCGCGCGAAGGAACGGTAGTAGATGCCGATGACTTGATGAGTGAAATGCATCAAACGGCCGAAGAAATCACCCGTGAACTGGGTAAGATTGAAGGCTTGAGCGAAGAAGAGCTTTTCCAACTCTTTGAACGTGTGGGCATGGGTGCCTTGAAATACTTCTTATTGAAGGTAGATCCAGGCAAACGTATTCTTTTCGACCCGCGTGAAAGCATCGACTTCCAAGGAAATACCGGTCCTTTCCTTCAATATACCTATGCCCGTATCAATTCCTTGCAGGCAAATGCGCCAAGTTGGAGTTTTACATCCTATGATGGTGAATTGGAAGCACAAGAGAAAGCATTGATTCGTTCCCTTCATGATATGCCCGCCATCATCGTGCAAGCCGGCATCAATTATAGTCCGGCATTGATAGCCAATTATTCCTATGATTTGGTGAAAGCGTATAATCGTTTTTACCATGATTTGCCTATTCTAAAGGAAGAAGATCAAAGCAAAAAAGAATTGCGCCTGCAACTGAGTAAAGCCACAGCAGAAGCCATGGCTGCTTGTTTTGATATGCTTGGAATTCCGAAAGTGGAGAAAATGTAATGACTGCCTTAAATTCCAATACCAAATTCCATATTAGCCTTGTCATTCATTAACCCTTGGAACTTGGAATTTATAGAAGTGGTGGTAAATTGAGAGACATAAATTAAAAAGCATCATGCGGAAAAACCTAGTCGTACTCAGTGGTGCTGGTATCAGTGCCGAAAGCGGACTAAAGACTTTTCGCGATGCGGATGGACTCTGGGAAGGACATTCTATTTATGATGTAGCCACTCCCGAAGCTTGGCACCGGAACCCCGAGCTGGTACAGGAATTCTATAACCAAAGAAGGAAACAACTCCGCGAGGTAAATCCGAATGCCGCCCATTATGGACTCGCTGAATTGGAAGCTCAGTTTAATGTTCATATCATCACCCAAAATGTCGACGACTTGCATGAACGCGCTGGCTCAACGCAAGTACTTCATTTACATGGCGAGTTGAATAAAGCGAGGAGCACTGGACCAGGTAGAGAGGAAGTTCTACTCGAACATTGGGAATTGAAAACAGGAGACCTCTGTGCGAATGGCTTTCAACTTCGTCCGCATATCGTCTGGTTCGGTGAAGAAGTTCCTGCCTTGTATGATGCGGCCATGCTTTGTCAGCAAGCGGATATTCTCTTAGTGATTGGCACCTCCTTGCAAGTGTATCCAGCGGCCGGATTAGTGCATGAAGCGCCTTTCGATATTCCTCGTTTTTATATTGACCCAAAGGCAGAGGAACGAGGTGGACAGTCTAACTTACAGGTGATTGCAAAAACTGCGACGGAAGGCATAAAGGATTTTAGGGCCATTTTATTGGACTAGTCTAAATTCAATTTGCAGATATATCTTTCTTGCAACAAATTGTAGCTTAATTCCGTCTCCGTACGTAGAACCCTGCATGAACATAAAACATTTATTCCTCCTTTTAGTCTGCATCAGCGGATTTTCTTGCCAACAACGTTATGCGCATCGGGCTAAGGTGAAGATGCATCCCAGCGCCAAAGAAACGGGAGTAAAAAAGCATACACCCCAGCGCGCTATGGATAGCAGCGGTCAGCATCTATATACAGTTGATTCAGCCATTGACAGCTTGGTTATTGAGGAGGAAATTGCTCCGAAACAACAGCTCGAAACTAGGTCTAAACCTGTTCCTAAAACTGAAGAGAACCTTCAATCCATCTCTACGGAAGAAGTACCTTATACTGGGAAGAAAAAAGTTATGGGGGAATCTCAAAAGTCCAATGCTCCTCCGTTTGAATTGCTTTTTTTAGCCATGCTCATTGCAATTCCAATAATCATTCTTCTCATTTCAAATCGTAAACCGAAGCAAAAAAAGGATAAGAAAGAGAAAGAAGAAAAACATACCAAGGAATTCTCATTCAGCGATGATTGGATTTTGAGAGCTATTATTCTGGTCGGAATTGTAATCATTTCGATTATAATTGGTCTTGGCCTTGGAGTTATTGGGTCAGTTTTACTGGTTGGGGTGCTATTCGGGGGGAGCCTTGCTGGTTTAGGATTAATTTTACTAGGCCTACTCTTCGTGGGGGTTGCACTTTTTATTGTTGGCTTTTTTCTGATTCGTAAAGCAGCAAAAAAACGTCTTGGTGAAATCGACAATCTTCGTTTTTTCGCTGAATTCTTTCTTGTTTTAGCCCTAATCTCTCTCATATCACTAATTCCTTTCTCTATCGGATTCTTTCTCAACTTATTGCTTTTCATTTTTGCCCTTATTATCCTGATCTTGAATTGAAACTAAAGTCGCACTCAACCATACAAAGAATAGGCGGCAAGGGCAATTGACTATTCATGCATTTCGCCTTTTATGTCTGCTAAACACAGAATCGGCCCTTCCAATATTTTTTATTATTCACGGTATTTGGCTGATGTTTGCAATAACAAACGAATTCAGACTAAACCTGTTGAATAAATCATGACCACTTGGGACGATGCCCTGCTCGATACGCAGCGGGAACACAGCGATACGGAAGCCGATTTGCTGATTGCTTATATTATGGAAAATCAGCTCCATGCTCAGCTCGGTTTGCTCATGAAGCTGGAGGGAAATGAAGAGCCTATTCCGGCAGACCTCGATCCTAAAATTGTCGCTTTCCTAGAACAGGTGCAGGAATTACCCGATTGGGCAGATCAATCCAAAATTGAATTAGCCGAAAGCTTCTTCAAAGAATACCAAATCTACGTGTACTCCGCCCTGCTTTTTGCTTCTCTCCCCTATTGCTATGCCGCAGCTGATGGAGCTCGAGTATTGGCTGGCTCCAACCGGATTCAAGACAATACCGGCAAACGATTGAGCGAAACCGGACAATACATTATGGATGTTTCCGAACCCGGGGCATTCGGTGAAAAGGGAAAGGCCTTCAAAAGTATCGCCAAGGTTCGTCTCATCCATGCCGCTGTGCGGTACCGCTTATTGAAAAACGGTACTTGGGACAAAAACTGGGGACTCCCTGTTAACATGGAAGACATGGCCGGCACCAACCTAGCTTTTTCCTTGGTTACCCTGCGTGCTATGGAAAGAATGGGAGCGAAAGTGGACATGAAGATTCGTGATGCATTCATCCATAAATGGAATATAATTTCGAATATGCAGGGACTCGACAAAGCACTCTTAGCCACCAATTACGAAGAAGCCCTACTCCTTGAAAAGCGTATTGTTCGCCGCTTATTCCGTCCTTCTCCTGAGGGCAAAGCATTGACCCAATCGCTCATCAAGTTTATTCATGAGGTGGAACGTCCGCTTGCCCCCGATTATGGCGCGCATATGATTCGGCATTTGTTGGGAAATCAAATTGGTGATTTGCTGGGATTGCCCGAACTTTCGCTCTTGAATTGGCCGTCTCTGATGAGTTCACTCAATGGTATTACTGCCGGTTTGGGATGGAGCCCCAAAGAAGACGATATGCTGATTCCCTTGCATCTAGCCTTGATAAAACGAGGCAAGGTAGAAAACGAACGAATGGATTATCCACTCGAAGATTTGCTGAATCCGAAGAAAAAATAGCTCCCTATGAATGCATCTGAGGCGAAAAAACGCATCGATATCCTCACCAAAGAATTACAGGAACATTCCTATAAATACTATGTGCTCGCTCAGCCCAGCATCAGCGACTACGATTTCGATATGCTCCTTAAAGAATTGGAGACACTCGAAAAGCAATATCCTGAACTTGCCGATCCAGATTCTCCTACTAACAAAGTAGGCGGCGATATCACCAAAGAATTTAAAACCATCAAGCACCGCTCACGGATGATGTCTTTGGGCAATACCTACAATAAGGAGGAGCTCGAAGAATTTGACGAAAGGGTGCGCAAAGGCTTGGGCAGTGATGACTTCAGCTATGTTTGCGAACTCAAATTTGATGGTTTCGCTATCAGCCTAAACTATGTGGATGGAAAGCTCAAACAAGCACTCACCCGAGGCGATGGTGTGCAAGGTGATGATGTGACGACGAATATAAAAACCATCAAAAACCTACCCACCCAACTCAAGGGCGACTACCCTGCCGACTTCGATATCCGCGGCGAAGTATTCATGCACCGCGCAGCCTTTGAAAGAATGAATGCCGAACGCGAGGCAGAAGGTTTACCTGGTTTTGCCAATCCACGAAATTCCGCAGCAGGAACTATCAAGATGCAAGAAAGCAGTGAGGTAGCGAAACGTCCGCTCGACCTCTTCCTCTATTATGTTTTGGCGGATGGAAATGAATACCGCAACCATTACGAAAACCTGCAAAAAGCGGCAAGCTGGGGATTCCCGATTTCTTCGCATAGCAAAAAGTGCAAGAATATGGATGAGGTAATGGCCTTTATCAATCATTGGGACCATGCCCGCCATGACCTGAGTTTTGAGATCGATGGGGTGGTAATCAAAGTCAATAATTACGACCAACAAGAAGAACTTGGCTTCACTGCCAAAACTCCACGTTGGGCGATATCCTATAAATTTAAGGCAGAAACGGCTTCCACCATTTTAAAGGAAGTAAGCTACCAAGTCGGACGAACGGGTGCGATTACCCCAGTAGCCAATCTTACTCCTGTGAAACTAGCAGGCACTACTGTAAAACGTGCTTCCCTATATAACGAAGACCAAATCAATAAGCTCGACTTGCGCATTGGCGATACCGTTTATGTGGAGAAAGGTGGAGAAATCATCCCTAAAGTAACTGGGGTTGATTTAGACAAACGTCCTTCGGATGCAGAGCCTTTGATCTACGCAACGGAATGTCCGGAATGCGGCACTCCTTTGATTCGACGTGAAGGTGAAGTCCAACATTATTGTCCGAATGACGCAGGGTGTGGTCCGCAGGTACGCGGCAAAGTCGTGCACTTTATTGGCCGCAAAGCCATGGATATTGATTCGATGGGTGCCGAAACCGTGGAACTTCTCTTCGATGCAGGACTCATCGCCAACTATGCCGACCTCTACTCCCTCACCTACGACCAGGTAATTGCCCTCGACCGCATGGCCGATAAATCAGCGAGCAACTTGGTATTAGGAATAAGGAAGTCGAAAGAAATTCCCTTTGAAAGGGTGCTATTCGCATTGGGCATCCGCATGGTAGGAGAAACCGTAGCAAAGAAGCTGGCCAAAAAATTCAGGAATATCGATGCTTTGGCAGCGGCAAGTATGGAAGAATTGATTGCCGTGGATGAGATTGGCGGAAAAATCGCCGAGCAGTTAATTGCCTTCTTTGAACAAGAGAAGAACCGCGAAATCATCCAAAAGCTCAAAAATGCCGGTCTACAGTTTGAGATGGCCGAAGAAGAAGGTCCTGTTTCCAATGCATTAGAAGGAAAATCATTTCTGGTATCGGGCGTCTTCTCCCAATTCAGCCGCGACGAACTCAAGGCGACCATCGAAGCCAATGGAGGCCGCAATGTAAGTGGCGTATCTGCCAAACTCGATTACCTGATTGCAGGCGATAAAATGGGCCCTGAGAAATTGAAAAAAGCAGAGGCACTGGGTGTGAAGATTATCAGTGAAGAGGAGTTTATTGGGATGGTAAAGGTTGAGGATGAGGATGAGGTTGAGGATGAGGTTGAGGATGAGGTTGAGGTAAAGGTTAAGGGTAATACGGAGAATAAACCTGAGCAGGGAACCTTGTTCTAAATCGACTTGGCGACTCATCGACTCGGCGACTTATCGACAGTTAGACAATAAGTGAAGATCGGCGGGACACCGACCTTCTTGCTGAATTTTTTCTGGACGTTTTAAACGTATCTTCTTTATTCTTTCTATTGTGTAAACAGAAATGAGGACCATTCCGGATGACACGGCTTTTAATCCATCAATTGTATTAAATTGATTGCAATTTGAAATTGAAATGGATGGGGTATGATATTCATGGGGGCGAACCGGAAAATTACGAATGCAAAACAATCAAAATGAACGCTGCATTGCCGAAACATGAATGAGCCATCGAATTAGGCGTTCTTTACAGCTTAACAAAATCTTTTCTTTTCCCGTCGCATAAGCCCACTTAAATAAGTCTGGATACTTTTTTTCTCGCCTAATTCCATAAAATCTTTGAAAATAGATGTCCGGATAACCGGACATTTGCTTCGGAAAAGACGAACTACCGAAGGGCGCGGCTTTTAATCGATCAATTTTTTTTTAAATTGACTACAATTTGATGGACTATATGAAAATCATGGGGTTCGATTCCCTTAAGGGCTACCGCGCTACCACCGGATTAGATAAAGAGTCAAAAGATAATGTTATTAATCAGTTGGGTAATATGGCTGGCATTGAGCTTCAAGATCAGTTAAATGAAGCTCCTAACTTAATTGTAGTTGAGTATACAATATTCGGGCGTGATCCTAATCTAATATCAACCGAAAATCCTGAAGGTGAAGTTCCTGGGACAAGAGAAACAATAATTGTCATACCCAAAGAGAATAGACCAGATTTGCCTGTTTTTGTAAATCCTGGAAGAGATAAAGGTCAAAGAACTTTTGGAATTGTTAATGGATCAGATCCTGATTCAGATACTCATTGGCGTATTATTATTGTTTTTCAGGAGAAAGTGGTAATGTGATATGTTTATGAAATTAGCTAGAATTGAATTGTTAATTATATTTTTATTTGCGAGCACATGTACTTTTTCTCAAGATTCTGTAAAAGTTGTTCAGTCATTTTTTAGTCATGTTGACTTCTCATGCCAACATCCCTATATCTATAATAATGAAACTAACGGGGTGGTTGTTTTCAAGAATAAGAGGTTCCATTTGAACTTAGAAATAGATACTAATTCGAATGTTTCTTCTTTGGATGATGGTTATATATATTATTATAATATTGACTACTTCGTTGTGATAGATACAATATTATTTAAAGATGATTCATGCCTTTTCACCTTTCATACTACTGCAAGGTTCGTTAGCGATTCAAATAGGAATCAATCATATTTTAAATGTTATGCAATACTATTTAAAGAAGAGAATTGGCGTGTTATTGATTATCACATAGAGCCACTTGATTGTTGCCATTGGAAAAATGAGTCGTATTAGTAATGACTTGAGCACATTGCACTTAACAGAGAGATAGTATCAATTATGAAGAACCAAATAAACTTAATAGTATTTCTATTGATGAGTTTGGGTTGTGTTTATGCAGGCCAGGAGCCTGTATTGCGTAACTCGATGAGTGGGAATGTGAGTTTGGTGGCGGATAGTTTCCGTGTGATTGAGGATATTGAGTATACCAATAGTAATTTGGGGGATTATCTGCTTTATAAGGCGGATAATTATGTGAATCTAGAAATCAATCAGGATCAGATTTCGGATTGTTTTTTGGATTCTTTTTGGTTTTCGGCTGAGTTGGAGGTGACTGGCTGGGATGCAGGAAATCGCGCCGCCGCTTCGAAGGAATACATACTTCAATTTTTACGGGAAAATGAAGTCGATCCTAAAAAAATTAAAGAAATAGAAAGCCGAATAACGACAAATAATGGAGGGGAAATCAAGGATGGCAGCGGAAATAATCCTGAAAACAGAAAAGCAGAAGTGACAGTTACCAATGCTGACGGATCACCATTAACACCTTCTGAAGGGAATAGAATAGCAGCTTAATTTAATAAATAATAGATTCTTCTTAAGAACATGAAAAAATATTGGATACTCATGGTAATTTGCTTGATCATTGGTTGCGTATCAAAAACAGCGATTAGATTGAAAAACAGTATAGTTCAAGATAAATATTATCGATATTCAATAAGTAAATTCTCATTGGGAAAAGAATGCAAGACCAGAAGTAATTTGTACCCGATTTTTAAAGAAGATATTTTTATTGATTCGTTTGTAGAATTCAGCACAATTGATCCAAATTTTGAATTTTGGAAAATTCCGATTTATGATGAGAGTTTTACAAAGTATAATATTGATCTGGAGCATAGACTTTATATAGTTAATTTTGAGTTAAAGATTGGTGCCATGGATACCCTAATCCAGCGAATTGAATTAAATAAGAATACGCTAGATACAAGTTTGATAACTAGGTTTAAACTGAAATCAATTGGGACGAATGATTCTAATAGCTCTTGGGTACTTCATGATACATCTGTTTTGTTTTTCTCAGGCCAAAAAAGGTTAATTTCTGTCTATAATAATTCTACTAGAGTATACGACTAACCTGACTTTGGCATGATGATGCCTGATAGGCAATGGTATGTGGGCAGAAAGTATTGGATTGGCATCGGAGAAAGGAAAAAATCGAACCAAAATCTCGAATGGAAAAACGTCTACAACCCTTACCCTGAGAAAATTCGTCTTTTCCGAGCAACTTGTCCGGATTACCGGACCTTTTTTTTAGAAAGATTATTTGAATATTAGCCAAAAGAGTTCGACAATTGTCCCCTTAGGGCTACCCCGGAGAAGACATAATAATTTCTCCATATTAACTGCCGAAGATTTCGATATAGGTTGATTCGATTCGCTTTACTTCCCGTTCAGTTAGCATGCTGAATTCTTTTTCTTTGGCTCGCCTTGATAACACACCTTGGTTTTGCTCTAAAAATCTAACGAGCACCGAAATTAATTTATCGGGCATTTCAAATTCCTCCTCCATGTAGGCTTTAAAGGCATCATAATTTGCCAGGTAATTTATCTCCTGTGGGACGATGTTTTTGATGGTGTCTGCTACACAATCAAACAAAAACTCCGCTTGTTTAGTAGCATCAAAGAATCGGTAATAGTCTTTGGTTTCATTGGTCACCTCCACATTGTGATCTTTGGTTTCAACCCATGCAATAAGATCCAACAATGGTTTGGAATAAGATTCTAATACTTTTTGATAGTCATTGATATGGTCAAGTATTGAAGATGAAACAGGGAAAATGATACCCTGGTCGGCAAACTGTTTTTTTGCCAGCATATGATGAATCAAATACCTGTGTATTCTTCCATTGCCATCTTCAAAAGGATGAATAAATACAAATCCAAAAGCAATGACCGCCGCTGCCAATACTGCATGGATGTCATCTTTGATGAGCATCTGATTTACGTCAATCAAACCGTCTACAAGGTCATCCAGGTCCTCAGATTTTGCAGAGATATGATCAGGGATAGGCTCGCCGGATACTCGATCATGCTCCCCAACAAATCCACCTTTTTTTCTCAATCCCATTTGAACAAATCGTGTATTTTCTATCACCAACTGCTGTAGGCGTATCAATTCTTCTTTGCTTAGGTCGTTTAAACCTGCTTGACCTATGGCTTTACCCCACCTAGCCGCCCTTTTACTCTTTGGGCTTTCACCTTCGATGGTAAATGAAGCTTTAGAGTCTTTAAGCAGCAAAAATGCAGATGCCCTTTGAATGATATCTTTTCTTATCCCCGCAAGTTGTTTTCTGTTCTCCTCTATATAACTTTTGGAAAGATGCTGTTCGATTTTTTCCGTTTTCCTGATGAGCGCACAGAATTTATTTGTTCCCGGTAAATTATTCAGTACCAAATGCCGGGGCGATTTAATACCCGCAACAGCAAATTGTAATTTGCTATCGACCACGGGTACATAGCTTTTTTTACTGATGTCACTTTTGCCAACAATCGGCTTACCTGATACCCATTCTAGCAAAAACCAAATCCTTCTGGAATATTGGCCCAATGGCTCTATGTTCACTAACGCTAAAAGCTCTTCACTGCTCAACTCTTCTTGCAACTTAGCAAACACCAGTAGATTTACTCCTTCGTATTTAAGCGCAAATACCAAGTGATTGTACAATGCCTGTATTTTGGTGATGCTAGCATGATCTTGAGGCAGATATGCGGCTGAGAATACCAGCCACGATTCATCCTTTACGCTTCGGTATTTCTCCGAAACCATGGCTTTCACCAGGGGCATTGGAATTTGGAGCTTTAACTTTTCAATGACAGCCGTGTACCCCACAATCCATCCTGGACAAGGCTTTGCTATCCCTTGAATTACGGGCGCATCATCTAAAAAATAGGCGCTATTAGTCATATTTGGTTACTTATGAGCGCAATATAAAAAAATATGGGCGCAAACAGAATAAAATAGGCGCATAGTGGTATTACATGTTAAAAATGAGCGCATCAAAAAAAAAAAAGGATTACCTAGGGTCTGCTGGCTTTCTATACATGATGTATAACACATTGATAATCATCACTATTATGTGGGTAATATAAGTTTTGTTATATTCATAACTGCACGGTTTTGGTAGGTTTGGTGTTAAATTCCTTGCACTTGTACAAAGCCCCATTCTGATGATCAAATATACTCCAGTCGCCCAATTATCACTCGAATCATTTAAGCATCCATTTGATAACCAACTTGATAAGCATAATAGGTGGGTTAAGTTGGCGTCGTTGATACCTTGGGATGATTTGGCAAGTGTTTATGGCTCTAAGCTGCAAGGCAACAGTAATTTTTTTATTTCCATCAGCATCTAATCCTATATTCTTTGTATATCTACTTTACCCGGCTTGAACCTGTGACCCTCTGATTATGAGTTAGATGTTTTTTAGTCACTTTTAAGCATCTTAAATCCTCTACAACCCTCGCCTTATGGAAAATTCGTCTTTTCCGAGCATAATGTCCGGAAGACCGGACATTTTTTTTTAAAGATTTTCTGAATTTACCAGGGCAGTCACCAAGCTGCTTGATGCTTTTTGTCTGGAAGTCTCTTGTCTTTTTGTCTAGCAATCTCCCAATTTCGAAATCTCGAAACCTCGCTCACTCTTTCACCAAACGGCCCGATTGAACCCTGCCGGCTTCTGTTACAATGCGATAAAGAAAAAGCTTCCCATCAAATGGGCGTAAATCGAATTCAGTTGCGGGACTTTCTGAATTTCTTTCAAGCAGTACTCTTCCCTGCAGATCATATACTTGCAGCAGGTAAGATTTGTTGTTGAGCGCATTCGCATCAATCTGATAGATGCCTGAAGATGGGTTTGGGAAAATCTTGATTCCTAAATCAGAAGTCAGATTGCCGAATCCTCCAGCTTGCGGATAAGAGACTTCCATGGAATGAATCATCCATCCTTCTTTATTATCTGGGATGGAGTCGCTTATGAAGTGAAAACGGAGATATGTATAAGGAGGCGCATTTTTCAAAACCTTTACCCAATCCCATCGGTAGCCCGTAGTAATAACCTCATGTGTCTCCGCTAATTTACCACCAACATTGGCATAACACTTATGTTTATTAG
>CAZUIT010000027.1:0-45823 GCA_964620355.1 uncultured Burkholderiales bacterium
GCTTTGGAAACAAATGCTTTGCAGCTTTTTTAATTTATAACCTGCGGAATCTAGGAACTAGCAGGACTCAATTCAAGCTAGCTTTTCACTTTCAAGGCCACAATTTCCTTCGTAATTAGAAACTTAAATGGCCAGAAATTAAGGTTTAAGCCTTTTATCACGCGGTTCACTTTGCTGTGACTCAATCTGCGTTCAATATGCAAGCCGGCCTCGGTAATGATGCCACTAAGCATTTTGTGGTTGAGGTGGTTTAGCTGCAAGTATTCACCCAATAAATCCGATTCACCTACCAATCGAATATTGCGTTTTTTGAGCATGGGCATCAAGATGAAGTCAGGAAGCTTTTGGCTCCACGGCAATGGAATGATACGATTCAGATGTGAGGCATACGGACCTTCCCATGGTGGGTAGCTCACGAATATCACGCCGCCTTCTTTGAGCTGTTTGCCAAGTTGAGTGAAGATTGGAACCAGGTAATCCGGACGAATATGTTCTGCCACATCATTTAGGAAGATATAGTCGAACTTTTCATCAATCGGATTTTCCACCACATTTTGAAGAAGGAAATCTACCTTATCCATCCCGTGTTTCGCCTTAAGCATTCGGGCAATTTCAATATGGTGCGTATCGATATCAATACCAGTAATATGGCATTGGTAATGTTTGGCCATCCAAAGGGTCATGCCACCCATTCCGCAACCAAAATCGAGTACACGTTTTCCATTCAGGTCGTAATACGAATTGATGAAAGCTTTGTCGAGCTCTAGGTGAGAATTTTCGGAGAGGAAATTTTTCTCCGCATAGGCCATTCCTTCCTTAACTAAGGCATCATCCAAATTGAGCTTCTCGTTCATGTTCTATTTTTTCTATCTCCGAAGAAAATACATCTGCGCGCGCTTTCCAAGAGTTTCCTCGTGCAAAGTCTTTGCGCGCATGGCGTTTTTCCTTAGAATCATTGGCAATTTGTTCTTCCAAAGCCATTAAAAATTCTTCTTTGGATGTTGTAATACTGCTAATATCCTGAAATTCATTCAATAATCCGAAGTCTGTTAAAACTACCGGAATGCCAGCAGCTAAATATTCGTTGATTTTTAATGGATAAATTCCTCGGGTAAATTTATTCTTTACAAAGGGGATGATTCCAACTGAATAGTGCGGCAAAAATACAGGAAGATCACAACTGGCCTTGGCACCGCGTAATAGTACATTTTTACGGCTGCGCAAGAAATTGGCTGTTGCTTCATCGGTAATGCGACCAACAAATTCAAAGGACCATTCCGGATGGGCATCCATGCAATAGGCCAAGAGTTCCTGATCGAAACGGTCATCAATACTTCCAATATATCCAACCACAACTTGTTCGGGAATTTCTTCGCGAAAGCCTTGGCTAAATAAGCTGAAGTCTACACCATTCTTTACCAGCGCTATCCGCTTAGCTTGTGCCTTTTTGCTTTCTAAAAGCCCTTCAGAGGTTACCACTGTGAAGTCGGCTGTCTGCAATAATTCTGGTTCGAGAATGGTGCCGTGGTCTTTCATATATAGAGCGGCAGAGATTTCATCATAACAAAAATAGATACTTGTTGCTTCCTTGAAATGATTCAATGTATGCGCAGCCAACATGGGGTTAAAGGCATTGATATGAATCAGGTCGTCTTGCATCTTCAGCTTATTTAGTGCCTGACGCACCTTTCTTAATACGAGCGTATTGTTCCACTTGAGTATGCGCTCATAAAGTGAATTATGTGGAAGAAAGTTTATCGGAATAACTGGACCTGGATTCAAAACATAAACACAGGAGTTCTGTTCTTCGACTCTTTTTGGTTTGGCGCTCAATAGAAAGCCGATGCTTGACCATTTTCTTTTGGTGAAAAGTCGGAACAAATCCAACCAGGTAGCCGGGTTTTCAACGTAGAGTACCTTGTTTTCTTGGGCCAGTACACGCATCATTTCTACAATGGTTTTTGCATAATCCCCTTCCCAAGATGGGGTAGACATGCAGAGAATATTACGGCCACGGAGCATGGGCGAAAGGTACTAATTTTGGCGGATACTCAATGAGGCTTAATCTCACTTTTAAGGGTAAATCCAACATCGGAATCATGTAAAATTACCTATTTATGGGTATTGGCTTTACAATTCTAATTTAGTACAATTGTGCCTTGCAATTGTTTTTCGGAGAATCAGTTTGCATTTAATATGGAATTATTAAAGTCATTGGAATTATGAATGTGAAGAAATGCATGCTGGTGCTATTTTCCCTATCCTGCCTGACCATTATGTCTTGCGAAGAGGCGGAATCACCTACTTCGACATTTTGGTTTTATACGACTCAAAAGTTTGGAGGACTGTGGGTCCATATAGATGGAAAAAATATCGGATCGCCTTCATATGTGGTTAACTCGGCAAGTGAAATTGGCTGCAATTCGAGCAAAGGCATTCAGAAAGTTGTCTATCCAGGAACTTACTTTATTGAGATATATGATGATCTGGGTAGACGGACGGCGTCAAAAAAGTACACGATCAGCGAAACAGGTAAATGTTACCCCGTCAAGATTGACTAGACATTATCTAATTCTTTATTTAAATATTCAATAGAAGTTTGTTGAGGAAGCTAAAGTCTTCGTTGACATTGCTTGCAGTCTAGCTCTGGCTTCTGTAATTTCGAAGCCATGTCACTAAGCAACTATAATTCCTCTGTCGCGGAGCGCTTGATGCGCTATGTTCAAGTCTATACTGAGTCGGATGCTAATTCGGAAACCTGTCCTTCTACGGAACGTCAAAAAGACTTAAGTCGGATTTTGGTGGAAGAGCTTAAAGGGCTCGGCATTTCAGATGCAGCATTGGATGAAAATGGCTATGTCTATGCAACTATCCCTTCGAATGTGGAGCAGGATTGTCCGGTGATATGCTATTGTGCACATGTGGATACTACCGCCGACGTAACGGGTGAAAATGTGAAGCCACGCCTCCATAAAAATTACCAAGGACAGGATATTCTATTTCCGGATGAAGCGGGAATTGTATTGAGAGCAGAAGATCATCCTTATTTGAAACAGCGTATTGGTGACGACATCATCACAGCTTCAGGAATCACCTTACTAGGAGCCGATGATAAAGCGGGAGTAGCTATCATCATGGATTTAGCAGCCTATTTTATGACGAATCCAAAGGTGCCTCATGGGAAAATCCGCATACTTTTTACTCCAGATGAAGAAATTGGTCGTGGGGTTGATAAAGTAGATATGCCGCGTTTGGCTGCAGATTATGGCTATACTTTAGATGGCGGTCCACGTGGTTCATTGGAGGGGGAGTCGTTTTCGGCAGATGGTGCGGTGCTTACCTTTTATGGAGTGAGTGCACACCCGGGCTATGCAAAAGGAAAGCTGATTTCTGCCCTTAAAGTGGCATCTCAGTTCATTGATTTATTACCAAAAGACAGTTGGAACCCTGAAAGTACCAGCGGTCATGAAGGCTTTATACACCCCATGCATATTGAAGGGGGCATTGAAGAATGCAAAGTGACATTCATCGTTCGTGATCATATTACTGCGAAACTGTCGGACTATGAAAAGCGGATGGATCAAATTGCAAAACAGGCTGTCGCGAATTTCCCTGGATCTAGCTATAAGCTGGAAATCAAAGAGCAGTACCGAAACATGAAGGAAGTGCTGGATAAGGTCCCTTTCGTTATGGACCTGGCTGCAGAAGCCTATAAATGCGCTGGCATAGAACCGAAGATTGAGAGCATCCGTGGAGGAACAGATGGTTCTCGCCTTTCTTTTATGGGATTGCCTTGCCCGAACATATTTACTGGCGAAATGGCCATTCACTCGAAATTAGAATACGTGAGTGTTCAGGATATGGAAAAGGCTACAGAAGTATTGGTACACTTGGCCGAGCTCTGGACGAAACAGAATAAAAACAAATAGGCTTTCCTATATTTGGGCATGAAACGAGTGATTTTCATGCTCTTGGTATGTACCTGTTGTGAGACTTCAACAGCACAAGATAGCTTACCAATCTTCAATACCTCCAAAAATCTAGTTGCTTTATCCTCTTCTTTTGATGAGTATGTGGCTCGGATTGATGTAGAAAAGCCCTATCGGCTTACCCAAGTGGTAATTGCTGTGGATGGAGCATCAGCCAATGGAACGATTGAAGTAGCACTCTATGGACATGAAGGTGGCGTTTCATTTCCGCAATTGGAAAAGGTTATTTCAGGGCCTTATACCTTACGAAAAAGCCAGGAAGGACTCGAATTCTTAGAGGCGCATCTCGATTCAGGAATTGAGCTGAGAAACAATCAATTCTTCATCCGCATATCCAAGGTCGAGCAGGGTGTAAGTGTTTTAGCCGAGCAAAGTCCGGCAGAGAATATGTGTTCCTCATCATCGGGCGGTGATTATTACAAGCTTTTTTTCAAGAAAGCAGGACAATGGAGTATAGGCAATCGAAGGACTTTAGGCTTAACATTGGTAACAGAGCCACTTTGGATTCCGAACGAACCCTATTTCAAAGAATTAACAGAAGCTGCAGGGTTCCCACTCACATTAAGCAATAGAAATATTGCTACAGCCGATTTGAACGGAGATGATTTTTTAGACATTATTGTTGGGGGGCGGGTATATTTTAATCAAAAGAACTTTGAATTTTCGGATGAAACTGATCGCTTAGGCTTTGAAACAGCGGGTTTACCCATCCATCCAATTATTGATATCAATAATGATGGGGCACCAGATATTCTGCTTTTGTACAGTGACTCAGCATCACAGAAAGTATTGATCAATCAACAAAATGGGAACTTTATCGCCCAAGAATTAACTGCCATGATTCCCGTTCGTGGGGTATCGAGCTATAGCATCGCAGACTTGAATGGCGATGGATTTCCGGATATTTTTATCGGTAGGCTGTGGACGAGCTATCCTTCTGGCGGTCCGGATATTACCCCCAATTACCTTTTCTTGAATGATGGAAAAGGAAGTTTTATTGATGCAACAACGAGAATCTATCCAGAAGGCTTTACCCACCGACGCAGCAGAGGTTCAGCCTGGTGTGATTATGATAATGATGGAGATCTCGACTTATTCGTAACCAACTATTTCTTGGAGCCTGATGAATTGTGGCGCAATGATGGGACGGGAAATTTCACCGATGTGGCAGGTTCTTCGGGTATTGACCGCAATAAATTCAATCAATCAAGTCATGGAACGGGGGTAGATTGGGGTGACTATGATCAAGATGGAAATTTCGATTTACTGGTTCCCATGTTTGCCCACCCCGCTTTTTCTATTCAATATGATCATTTATCTACCCAACTGTACAAGAATACAGGGGCGCCGTCATATTTATTCAATCGAGCAACGGCAAGTTCAGGCATTGAATATGAAGAAACCCATGCTGGAGGAGCCTGGGGAGATATTGATAATGACGGTGACCTAGATTTTGCTATCAGTACTTTTTATGGCTGCCGGTATATGGACATGTATGTGCAGGAGGAAATTGGAAAATTTCGTTTGGTAAGTAAGGAAGCCGGAATCTCCGATATTGTAAGTGGCGAAGATGTTTGTTGGGCCGATTGGGACAATGATGGCAAGTTAGATATGGGTATTGGGGAAGGCGGGAAGTTTCGCATTTGGAAAAATACTCATCCGAGCTGGGAAAATCATTGGACGGAGATAGAACTAAAACAGCAAAACGGACAAAAAATGGCAATCGGGGCGCGGGTTGAGGTCTATGTTGGCGGAAAAATGCTGCTGCAAGAAGTGACGGCCGGCAGAGGGGTGCGGATGCAAAAACCCGCGCGGCTGCATTTTGGGCTCAAGGAAAATTCTATGATTGATAGTGTGCGCGTGCGATGGGTCGGAGAGCAGGCATTTGAAAGCTTTACGGGTGTGCAAGCAGATGCCTTAAATTATCTGGTGCAAGGTGGACAAATCATTCAACAAACGGATGAGATAACCGTGAATGCTGAACTCTATATTTATCCGAATCCATCTCATTCAGCTCTAGGAATGACACTGTATCTCAATCAATCGCTAAATGAGTTAATGGTTATTTATAGTGTTCAAGGTCAGCGTATGATGGAAATTAAATTCGAGGAGGGTAAAGCGCAACTCCAACATCAACTGGCTCCAGGAACTTATTTAATTAGAAGAAAGTCGGGAGGAAGTCTGCGATTTAGTGTGGTCCCTTAGGCTCATTCAAGCAGAATCATTTTCTGGGTTTTGGAAGGAATCCAATTCGAATTCCATAAGATAGTGCAAAGGGGAAATTTGACTCTCCAACATCGACACCATAGGTAGTGCGGGTAGGGTTGGATTCGAGGTCATAAGCATTGATGGGTACCCTATTTGTATTGGTTTTATTATAGCCCCAACCTATACCGGCATAAGAATCCAAAACAAATAAATTTTGGAAGACAGATTGCCTCCCAAAAACCATCATCAGCGATCCATAGCTTGTAATTACTCTAGTTTTTTGACGATTAGGACCCGTTATACCATTAATGGTATAGAAGTAATCTGAAGTAAATGCGCCAAACAGAAGTTGAGGTTGAATATAGGCTCCCTTGAGAACATGGTAGTAACGGGTAGAGTTTGTCTGGTATTCCGGTGCATGAAAGAAGCGAGGTCCAAAGCGTAGAAAAGTTCCGACAGGTCGAACGTCTTCTTGATCCATTCCCAAGCCGACAATACCAATTCCTCCTTCAAGGCTTATGCCTGGCCGCAACGAATGCTCATAGCTGATTTCACTCGAACCAAATAGGGGAGCTAAAAAGCCAGCCTTAAAGGCATTTTTTCGGTTGTTTTCGTATAAATCCGGGTTCGTTAGGTCTTCTTGAAACTCTTCAATATGACCGTTTTCAAACTCAATTTTTAAGACATCGAGCTTATTGACTGAAAAAATTGTCGCTCCGGGCTCAGTGGTGATTTTGTATTTGATTTCATCGATGCCGACTTCGAGAACCTTGCATTCGATTATTTTTCCCGAGCTCATGAAAACTTTGTCCTGCGCTGCAGCATATACAACTGAACACAGAAATAAAGCCAAACTAAAAACTGTTCTCATTGAATGAATATTTACACCAATTTAAATAATAGTTACGTAAATGTCTTAATCGAAAATCCCGAGTGGCAAGTGTAACAAGTTGAATCAAGTAAATGCAAAAAAAAAGAAGCCGCTGGCAGGCGGCTTCTCAGTCATGCTAAATTAATTAACGGATAATTTTTTTTCAGCTTATTTCGTAAGGAAACCCATTTTGATACCCAAGGTTGCCGCTAGCGGTAGACGATCGCCTCCTATAAGAACTCCGTAGGTTCTGTTCATATTAAAGTATTCGGTTGTCGCATTATTTGGACGATTATTTTGAGTTGTACTATTAAAGCCCCAGCCAAAGCCAGCATATAAGTCAAATAAAAATACATTCGAATAAACAGACTGCTTTCCGAAAACAACCATCAGGCTACCATACGTTGTTGTTTCGCGTGCTGTAACTTGATTAACTTGATTCCCGCCTGAGCCGAATGTATAATATTGATGGTCAGAACCAAAAGCACCAAATGTAACTTGAGGTTGAATATAAGCGCCTTTTAAAATATGGTAATAACGCAATGACCCTTTGCGGAAATCAGGCGTTTTCATAAAACGGGGACCAAATTTCACGAGGGCCCCTCTTGGTTTTACCTGCTCTTGGTCTATACCCAACCCAATAATTCCAAAACTTCCTTCTAGACTGAAGCCAGGTTTTATAGAACGTTCATAGCTGAAAATTGTTGAGCCCACAAGTGGAGAAATAAAATCAATCTTCCAAGCATTCTTATTATTATCGGCATACAAATCAGGGTCATCGAGTTCGTCTTGGAACTTTTCTACGCGTCCGTCGGCAAACTCAATCTTCAATACATCGATTTTTTTCACGGCATATACGGCGGCATCGGCTTCTGTGCTGACTTTGTATTTAATTTCTTCGGTACCGACTTCGGTGACTTTGCATTCAATGGTTTTTCCAGAAGTCATATAAATTTTGTCCTGAGCCGAAGCATAAGCAAAGGAACAGAGGACCAAGATGAAGCTGAATAATGTTTTCATAACGTATAAGTTTTTACTAAGGTAAACAGGATAATCAAATTCAGTACCATCCTTTTGTCACGAAACCGTCAAAATTGGTTTTTAGGACAGGTTTTCATCGAAATCCATATTTCGTGGATAAGCGTTTCGGGAAATCCCTCCTGCATTTCCTAAGTTTGAATGGATGATTGATACGAGAGAACTCAATGCAATGGTCATGCTTCTTGACGATACGGATGAGGAGGTAGTGCGTTTAATTGAAGAACGTCTGCTGTCTTTGGGGGAAGAAGTCGTGCCGATGCTTGAAGATCAATGGAGCAAAGACTTCAGCGTTATCCATCAATCGCGCTTGGAAGAATTAATACGGCGCATTCAGCAGGATTGTGTAAAAGCCGACCTCAAGGAGTGGCTAGCTTCTGAGGAGCAGGACTTATTTGATGGAATCATTATTCTTAGTCGCTATCATTTCCCGAACATCAATAAGCAGGAAATCAGCAACCGTATCGATAAAATAAAACTAGATGCTTGGCTTGAACTGCATTATGATTTGACAGCCTTGGAGAAAGTGCGGATTCTGAATCATATCTTTTATGAGGTGAATGGGTTCAAGGGGAATACGGAAAATTACCATGCTCCAGCGAATTCCTATATCCATACAGTACTCGAACAAAAATCGGGCAACCCGATTTCTCTCGCCATACTGTATAGTATTGTTGCACAGCGCTTAGGGATTCCAATTTTTGGTGTGAATCTGCCTCAGCATTTTATTTTGGCTTATTTATTCGATTCGAGCTTGGATGAATCTTCTATTCCCGATCGAAATAAATTACTAAAGTCAGGAAGTTTGGCTAAGGTGATGTTTTATATCAATCCATTCAATAAAGGCTTAGTATTTACGCGGCAGAATATTGATGAGTTTGTGAAGCAGCTAAAAATAGAAGCCATGCCTGAATTCTATTTGCCTTGCAATCATGTCGAAATCCTTAAACGTGTGATTCGGAATTTGGTGAGCAGCTATTCGAAATTGGGCGACAAAGAAAAGGTGCTTGATTTGGCCGTTTTGATGGAGATTCTAGGTGGAAAGATGGGTTCTAACTCCACAGATCACGAAGAATAGATTCGCCCCTTTTTTAACGTCCAAAGCTCCAGAACAAACCCAGGTTGGATTCTAGTCTGCCGCTTTTAAAGTCTTCCTCTGCATATGGACAAACATCGAAACTCAATCCGAGTGGTGCCAGTTTTTCGAAGGGATAGAAGCGTGCACCAAGCATGAGGTATTGTCCTTTGTAAGCATTGATGTCCTTATTGCCAAAATCCGTGAGGTTGATACGCGCACCTAGGCCAGCAAAAAAGTTGATTTGCTCCTTGCGTTTGAAGTTCCAGCAGAAGTTGAGGTCCGTATTCAAATTCGAGGCAAAGCTGTTTGTTTGAACACGGATACCGCCAAAAACCACTGCATTCGGATTGCTTGTTACCTCTACCTTAGAATAGGGGTAAGGATAATACCCCATGCTGAGTTGAGCTTGACTTTGGCTGCAAAATAGAATTACAATTAGGCTGATTAAGGTTCTCATTTTTTCAAGGCATTTAGACATGCACAGTAGGCCGGTTTTTTATTTCCGAAAGCATCAATCAGCAAAGGGGCATCGAATCGGTTGTATTCGCCGGGTATCCAAGATTCTGAATCAGAATAACCCCAAACGGTGATTCCATATTGATGCTTCTTCGGGAGCTGATTGTATAATCGGAATATTCCTGCGTAAACATCGGCTTGTTTGCTCAGTAGGGTCGGAGTGGCTGTTGTTTCGGTATTTCTAGGGTTAATACTCACATCCAATTCCGAAACATGGACCATATAGCCCCGACTGCTAATTTTTTCAAAGGCAGCGGCGATATCCATTTGACTGGGTTCATGGATATCAATATGCATCTGCATGCCAATTCCATCTATGCGAACGCCTGTTGATCGCAGCCAATCGCAGAGGTCTAAAGCAGCATCCAATTTCTTTGGGTTGAGTGCCAGGTTATAGTCATTATAGAAAAGTTTAGTTTCTGGATTCATGTCTGAAAATTCCTGAAATGCCAGGCGGATATAATCACGCCCCATGGCTTCATACCAAAATGAGCGACGAAAACTTCCATCTTCGTTTAGGGCTTCATTGACCACGTCGATGCCGGTTATCTGAACAAATTGATTGAAAAGCGAAAGTTGACTTTTGTAGCCGCTACAATAGCGTAGCATTATTTCTTTTAGGTCATTAGGAGGAACATCAGGCAGCCAACTTGGGACTTGCTTATGCCATACAACTGGGTGGGCATGGAATTCAGTGAATCCAGCATTCATAGCATCACGGGTAATCCAAGAAATAGGGTAATAGTTATTGGAATCCGGCCGAATCATCATGCGGTCCATTTTCAACATATTCTCGCTTGTTATGCGGTTGAAATGCATTCCTGAGACAACTTGTTGCCAATTTTTATAAACATCATCGCTTGTAGTACCTACTGAAAAAGGGGCTACCTCTCGAAGGAGTAAGTTACTTTCACAAGTCGAAGGTGTATCCTTCTGACAAGCAATCAATAGAAATAGAAAAGCGACAATTAATTGGCGGTGCATTTACGTAAAAGTAAAGCTATTGCAAGTATTTCGCAACAATCGGCATCCGTCTTCCCATACCAAAAGCCTTGGAAGAAACGCGTAAAATTGGTGGAGTTTGAAAGCGCTTGTACTCGTTAAGGTTCACCAATCGGATGATACGACGAACGAGGGCTTCATCATAGCCTTGTGCAATGAGCTCTTTGGGGCCTTTTCTATTTTCGATATACTGATACAAAATCGCATCGAGCACTTCATAGTCGGGGAGGGAATCGGAGTCTTTTTGGTCCGGACGTAACTCGGCAGAAGGAGCTTTTACGATGATATTATTCGGTATGATTTCTTTGTTTCGGTTGATAAAACGCGCCAATTCGTAGACCTGAATTTTGTAGAGGTCGCCGATTACAGAAAGTCCGCCACACATGTCGCCATACAAGGTTCCATACCCCACGGCATTTTCACTTTTATTAGAGGTATTGAGGAGGATAGCGCCAAACTTATTGCTCATGGCCATGAGAATCACTCCTCTTGAGCGGGCCTGCATATTTTCTTCCGTAATATCAGATGCTCTGCCTGCAAATTGCGGAGAGAGCGTTTCTTCAAATGCTCCAAAGGCTTTTTCTATGGATATGATTTCAAAGGGATTTCCTAAGGTTTCCGAAAGTTGTTTGGCATCATTCACTGAATGGTCGGAAGAATATCGCGAAGGAAGTAATATGGCTTGCACATTTTCAGCGCCGAGTGCTTCGGAAGCCAAGGCTAAAACTACCGCAGAATCAATACCTCCAGAAGAACCGAGCAATGCTTTTTTGAAGCCTTGTTTATGGAAATAGTCACGGATGCCTACTACCAATGCATCATGGATGAGTTCTATTCGTTCTTGGGGAAGAAAGGTGCTGTCGTGGCCAATTTGCGCCAGACGGCCGTCTTTAAAATCATACAACTTAAATTCCTCATCGAAATAGGCCATCTCATCCACAATGCTTCCATCAGCATTCATGGCCATGCTTCCTCCATCAAATATTAATTCGGTTTGCGCACCTACATGGTTGAGGTAAAGTAAAGGCAAGGAGTAGGTGATGCAATTCGTTTGCAAAACAGCTTTTCGTGTTTCAATATGATCGCGACTAAAAGGGGAGGCGGCAATATTGATGAGAAGGCTCGGGTTTTCTTGTATGAGGTGTTCCATCGGGATTTCACCATAGAGACCATGTTCCCCAACATTCCACAGGTCTTCGCAAATGGTGAGCGCAATTTTTTGTCCTTGAACTTCGATACAATGGAAAGACTTATTTGCCTCAAAATAGCGGTATTCATCGAAGATATCATACGTAGGCAGCAATGCTTTGTGCACGACTTCTTTGATTTTTCCATCTTCAAGAACAAATGCAGAATTATACAGCCGTTTTCCTTTTTTATTTGCGTTCCGGGAAGGTGCACCTAGGATACAGGTTAGCCCATGGCAATGACTTGCAATATGCTGAACATAGGCTTCGCATTCGTCTAAAAATTCCTTGAATTCAAGAAAATCACGAGGCGGATAGCCGGTCAGAGCCAATTCGGCGAAAATCACCAAATCGGCCTTTTCCTGTTTGGCTTTTTCAATATGGTCCAGAATGCTTCTGGTATTCTCCTTAAAATTTCCTGTATGGTAATTAAGCTGTGCGAGTGCTATTTTCAAGGGGGGGAGTTTATTCGATTAGAAGCGTACGCCTGCTACGAGGCTAAAGACATTTGCTCGACCTACCGTATGGTCTGCTTTCATTAAGTTAAGCAAACCGTATTCGTAGCGCACACCCATCAGAATAGAAGTGTTTCCCGAAACGTTCCACTCACCGCCAGCACCAATTATAAGGGGTAGACGAAAGGTTCCAATATTGTCTTCTTCAAGGAAATGGTTCTTAGCATCCTCTGCATTTGTGTTTGGAATATTTCCGCCAGAGATAAAATCGTTTTCGTTTTCATTCGCTAAACGGTCGATATTATCGTCTTCCCTAGCGAAAATGCCCGGATCATAGGTAGCTTTTATCGCACGGTATGAAACGGTGGGAGCCACACCTAATTGGCCATAGTAGCGCCAATAGCCAATTTCGTTTGTTCTCAATTTTAGTGTTAATGGAATTTGGAAGGAACGCATGCGGTAATTAATATTCGCATTGCCTGTCTTTTTAAACTCCAAGTCAGTTTTGCTGTAGGTGCAGATGGAATCAGCATCAAGTTTAAAACCTTGGGTAGAATGCAATAACTCGACAGAAAAGGCATAGTTCTCGGCAAAGAAGTAATCTCCGTAGATGCCTAATCCAACACCGGCTTTCAATCCTCCGCCAGAAATATTCTTGCTATCGGTGCTCATCCAGCCATAACTTGAGGTTCCCAAGAATCCGAGATGTAATTTTCTTTCTTTCTTCTCGTTTTGTGCCTGTGCGGCTATCACAAAGAAAAGACTTAGGAGTAGTGCTAGTTGTTTTTTCATACTTTTGGTCCTTTGATGATTAGTGGATATGCTTACAAAGTTGGTAAAAAAAGAACAAATCAAATTTTTCATTTTTCTCTCGGTTGTAATATTCCTGCAATCTTGCACGAATGATTCTGTGCAACCGGTAAACGTTTCCGATATCCCAACAAATGTAACGCTAAAGAGGTTTGATAAAGACTTCTTTGCGATGAGAATTGATCATTTGGAAGAAGATTTAGCATCCTTACAGAAAAAGTACCCGCTTTTTTATCCTTTCTATGAACAGGAAATTATGGGATGGGAGCCCAATCAGGTCAATCAAAACTGTAGAATGTTGCTTTCTGACACCAATGTGTTAAATCTACAAGATACAATACAACAGGTATTTGGCGATTTTTCAGAACAAATGGAAATTCTCGACCCTGCCTTAAAGCGCTTTTCAGCTCACTTCCCTGAAACGCCAATGCCAAGCTTGATATTGGCGTATACCGAATTCTTATTTCGCTCTGGCACAGATAGCAGCTTGCTGGTTATACCCTTAGAAATGTACCTCGGAGAAAATTATCCAGTCTATCCCTTTTTTAATATCCCAACCTATATGCTGCGAAGAATGGATAAATACCATCTTCCAACGGTAGCTATGATTGCTTGGCTAGACCAGAATTTTGGAACTATTCCTGCCGGAAACCGCTACCTTGATCAAATGATAAAAGAAGGCAAACAGCTCTATTATTTGCAAGCCATGTTGCCCAATACAGCGGATAGTTTGATTACTGGATGGACCGGCGACCAATTGAATTGGTTGAGGGAAAATGAATTTCAGATGTGGACTTTCTATATCAACGATAAATACCTTTATAGCACGGATGGTGCATTCTATATGAACTTGTTGAGTGATGGTCCGTTTACCTCTGCTCCAAATATTCCTCCAGGTAGTGCTCCACGTATTGGCGCATATTCTGGCTGGCAGATTGTGCGGACCTATATGGAGAAAAACCCGGAGTTAAGTCTGTTTGATCTTATGCGGGAGGCAGATGGCGATAAGATACTTCGTGAGTCCTCTTATCGGCCTTAGGTTCAGGTGCTTGTCTGGTAGTTAATCATCCAGTTAATTCCATATTTATCGGAGAACTCTCCAAAATAGGCACCCCAAGGCATGTCCTGTAAAGGCATCGTAATGTTCCCGCCTTCGCTTAATTCATTGAATAGGCGAGTGGCTTCATCTTTGGTTTCTGGCTCGAGGGAAATATGCATGTTATTGCCTTGTACGAGTTCGAAGCCCATTTCTTTTGGAGCATCAGTTGCCATAAGAATGTGATTTCCAAGGATAGGTAATTCAACATGAAGTATCATCCTTTTGATGGATTCAGCCAATGGGGGCCTATTTGGGTCAGCAGGGAGTTCACTGAAACGTTGCATTCCGCCAATAAAATCGGATTGAAATACCTGTCGGTAGAATAGGAATGCATCTTCCGTATTACCTGGGAAATTCAAATAGTGACAAACGCGTGCTTTCTTATCGGTCTTTAATCTTGCTCTTAATTTTTGCTGTGCTTCAATATACTGATCGAGGTTAGAGAGTCCCATAGTGAATCCTTCTTTGAAGCCCATTTGTATGATTTTTTCTAGGTCTTCAAACGAATCATATTGTATGATAATATTAACCTCTGAGTGCTGACCATTCGTTGAGAAATTATTACTCCAATTGGAACGAGCTAAGCCAGTATTGATATTCCCTTCTTCATCGCAAAAGGCATCATAGGCTGAAAAATGTTTTTGGTGTATCACTTCGGTATAATCAGCCCGACACCAATGGGCTTCATTTTCTGGACTATACATGGCGTAAAGCCAATGACCGCCATTTCGAAAATCCATATGTTTCGTTTTGTTATGGTAAGGTTTTGGTGCCCACCACAAATCAAGGATCTCAGGTTTGGTCCAAGCATCCCATACCAAAGGTAGCTCAGCGGCAAATTCTCGTTTAATGTGGATTTGATTCTTCGCTCTATCTACTGAAAAATCAAAAAGCAAGTTACTGTTCATTTTGTTTCTTTTTTAAGGGTGTTAAGCACTAGATCGAGCTGTTCGAAACGGTTTTCCCATATTTTCCGGAATTGCTCGAGCCATTTGTCTATTTCTTTCATCTTTTCGAGTTCTATTTGATAATAGATTTCGCGGCCTTTTTGCTCCTGTTTTACCAATTCACATTCTGTGAGGATACGCAAATGCTTGGATATCGCCTGACGGGTGCTGTCAAAGTGTTCAGCCAAAGCATTGGGTGTCATGGCGTGCGCCGCTATCAATACCAAGATAGCCCTTCGCGTTGGGTCGGCAATAGCCTGGAATACGTCTCTTCTCATCTTAGCTAATTTTATAAGCTAGAAGTACGATGCCGCAGTCGAATTGCTTGGTGTCGATGAGTTGAAGGTGTTGATTTTTTGTAAGGGAAGCAAAGATTGGTAGTCCTTTACCTAAGGCTGTGGGGTTCACAAAAAGGTAGAGTTCGTCAATAAGTTGGTGTTGGATTAAGGAGGATACAAAAGCACTTCCTCCGTAGGCGATCATGTCCTTTCCTGCTAGCGCTTTTAAGGCTTTAACTTCTTCAACTAGATTTCCATTTGCTATGGATGTATTCTGCCAAGCTTGCACTTCCGTGTCGCTTTCTTGGATTGAGTTCGAGAAGACGACTTTTGAAACGTTGGCATAAAATTCAGCACCGGGAATAGGATTTTCTTCTTTGCTAGCAGCCGTCCAATGCGGAATGAAGCCTTTCGCGAGATTGGCGCCGAGTAAAACGGTGTCCACTGAATCGGTTAATTCACTCACCGAAGCATCGATGTCAGGTCCCCAATTTTGGACGAGCCAATCCATTTCTCCTTGCGGTCCGGCGATAAATCCATCAACACTGATTTGTACCTGCAATTTTAATTTTCTCATTTTTTAGTCATTTAAGAAACTGTTCGGTTGCAAATATAAGCGCAACTAAATGGTTTCGTAAATGTTTTTAGGGTGAACGAATTAACTATCTGTAAATCAATGGAAAAATGTTATTTATAAACAGAAGCGTCTATGGTATGCGATTGATTATAGACTATTTTTCTGCGAAATAGGTCTTCATGGGAGTGAAATAATGTTCCAGCCAACCTGCAGCATAGTCGGAAGTTTGACTTTCTGGAATCTGCGAATGAATGAGTCTTAGCAAACAGCCGTTGGGATGAGGACTAAGAATGTTTTGCAAGATTGAATCGGGATCTCGGTCTTTGAACTCGCATGTTCGCTATGGATAGGAGTTAACTATCGAGTTTAAGATGGCTCAAGTCCATGGCACTTTTATCTCGTGTGAAGGTTTAACATATTCCCTTAATTTGATTGCTAGTATTCCTTAGCTTGTCAAAATTATATTTTCAATCAGCTGGTTATCTTCTGCACATTGCACATGTTTTGATTGTTCGAGGAGCACAGCTTTTTTTAGGGATGGAAATATTCTAGAGGCTCGCTTGATCATTTTTTCGCCGGGGAATAGCAGGTCCTGCTTGGCAGCGAAGAGGGTTATGGGTGTTTTGATCATTTGAGCACGCTCGGTTTTAATCAACGGGACGGGCGTGAAATCCATTTTGAAATGGGAAAACACCTGTGAAAGATAATCTATAGCAAAGGCATCTCGTTCCGTGAAAATATTCGCCAAAAAACGCTCTACATGCTGTGTTTTTTTTGTTTTCATAAAGCGCCTCATTGGGAGGAACATGTTCAAAATGGCTTTGATAGGATTACCATTTACGATATAGGCTGGTGCGGACAAGAACACAGATTTAACCTTTGATTCGTCGTGTTCAAGTGTTTTTAATATGACCAAACCGCCAAAGGAAAAGCCAGCGAGTATGACATTGTCCAAGTTGAGTCCATTCATGACCTCATTCATCCATTTGCCGTATGAGTCATCCTTCATACTCAAGCGTGTTTCTGCGCTCTTATTGGGTTGAGCCAATACATCAACCGCATAGACTTGAAATTTAGCGCTCAGGTTTGCATAAGTTTCTAGCGCAATAGGAGCACAGGCATTTGATCCATGCACAATTATCAATGGCGGGTTGTGAGGCTCTCCGGTAACAATTACATGTGTATTTCCGAAGGAAGTTGCTACATCTTTGCTTTCGTAGCTGATGTTTAGGCTTTTCAGTTTCTCATCATACAAACGAAAAATTTCATCTTTTCCTTGCTCAGATTTATACAGGGATTTCATTTTGATTATTTTTAGGGCAAATTTACTAAAATCCAATTGTTAGGACAAGTTTACTAATGAGCAAAACCAAAGAAAAAATCGCGTCAGCTGCCAAGTCATTATTTAACAGCGAGGGTTATGGATCAGTAACCATTCGAATGATTGCTTTAAAGCTGGACATGAGTTCTGGAAATCTGAACTATCATTTCAAGAAGAAGGAAGACATTCTTGAGTCGCTTTATTTTGATATGGTGACAGAATTTGACAGACGAATAGCTGAATTAGGAACTGCTGAATTGAGCTTAGAATCGATCAAGGCTGATATTGAATCGAGTATGGAACGCATGCTCGAATATGTTTTCTTTTGGACTGACTTATACAATTTACTCCGCTCGAATCAGAAAATCGCCGCGCATTTTGAGTCGGTATATGAAAAGCGAGTAGCAGGTTACCAGTTCATGTTAAATAGCTTGCTAGAAAGAGGACTTATGTGCGGTTTTGAGTTTCAAGAAGAAGCTAATTTATTGATTGAACGCATGATAAACTTTAGCGATACCTGGATTTATGCATCGGCCCTTTATCATAAAAAAATTGACAACGTTTATTTATTGAGGCAAGCGAGTCAATTGATATCTATGCTTTATCCTTATTTAAGCCAGGCAGGGAAAGAAGAATACCGCAAAATTTACCCGCACTATTTTGTGGAGAGCAATCTTGGTAAAAGCGGATGAATTCTAGAAGTCTTTGTTTTTTGCCTGATGAAGTATCAAACGTATGGGAATAACACACCATAATAGTAATACGCCTAAGCTGCTTATCATGCCAAAAGAAGTCCCGAAAAAATGTTGGAATAGGGCACCTGTATAGCCTAAGAGTACGGAAATATCCAATTTTAGAATTATTAGGATACGTGATAAATCAATTGGGTTAAACATGCTGGCAATGAGTGAAAATTTGTCAATCGGATAGTCGTCGAACATGACCAGTGAAATGAGAAATAGACCATCATAAACCACTGCCAAAAATAGCCAGAGTAATATAGCCATTCCAAATCCTTTGATTTTATTAGGGTTCGCAAGTCCAATATTAAATGCCAAGGCTACAAAGATGAATCCGAGCAGGGTGCCTACGGTGAGCAGAAGAATAAAACTTGTAACTGATTCAGAGGCAAAAATGCCATACAAGGCAAAGGGTATCCCTAATCCTAGAATTAGACTCAATGATAGCGAAATAGCTAAGCCGAGATACTGACCAATAAATATTGAGCTTCGTTTGAGGGGTTGAGCCAGAAGTAATTCGGTGAATTCTTTAGAATTATAAAAGTACATCACCCCAAAAAGGATCCCGATTAAAGGAGTTAAGACAACGATAACATTCATCATTGTAATGATTGCTTTCGACGCGTCATTATTGAGAAAAAGCAGCGCCATTCCGAGTAAAAAATAGAATCCGAAATAGACGATACTCCAGCGACTGCGTACTAAATCAAAAAAGCTGTACCTGATTATCTTAAACATTTTCTTCCTTCAAAATTTGAGCGATGGCATGTTCGAGGTCGGCTTGCTTGGTTTTCTCCAAAACTTCTTTCACACTGCCTTTAAAATAGATTTTTCCATCCAATAGAAACACAATTTGATCTGCCATTTCTTCAACAAAATCCATGATATGTGTCGTAATTAGAATGGTTTTACCGCGTGCTTTCTCTTTTCTAATAAGGTCCTTGAGATGAAGCATCGCGATTGGGTCGAG
The DNA here is from genome assembly GCA_964620355.1 of uncultured Burkholderiales bacterium. Lineage (GTDB taxonomy): Bacteria > Bacteroidota > Bacteroidia > UBA8524 > UBA8524 > UBA8524. The sequence goes on from CAZUIT010000027.1 coordinate 19,087, forward strand.
CCCTGAAGTTGGTTCATCAAGAATAATCAACTGACTATCAAACATAAAAGTTAGCACGAGGTTTACCTTTTGTTTGGTACCACCGCTGAGTTGTCCGAGTTTTTTATTCAGGTAAGGGCTTAGTCCGAAGAGTTGAATCAGATCTTGTTCCCGTGTATCCACATCCCGCAAATCCTTAATCAGTTCAATCATTTCACTCACCTTGAGGTTAGCAGGGAAATTGGCAATTTGGGGCAGGTAGTCGATTTTCTCTCGGTATTTCCACTGTTTTATGATGGCTTCTCCAAAGATGCGGATATCGCCTCCATCCGGAATCACCATTCCGAGTAGACTTTTTATCAAGGTGGTTTTTCCTGAACCATTTGGTCCAAGAATAACAAAAATCCCCTCGCGGTCGATGCTGAGATTCAACTGGTTGAGAACCTTGAGCTTTCCAAATGATTTGCTAATACTTTCAATATGTATCATCGTATTTCTTTCATGGATGGGGAGAGGTCGAATAAATCATCCGGAGTGAAAACAGGGGAAACTTTTTCTGAAAAATTGAGAATATCAACGAAAAGACTCCTCAATAACACAATACTTTCAGGCGTCCGATTGACAATATAGGAAAAGAGTTTAACGGGTCGATAGGGGATGTCGCCCACGCCATTTTTATCCAGATCATAGCCCGTATAGTCGCTCCAATAGTTGCCCTGGAATACATTGTCATTCATTTTGCTGTTATAGGAAATATCAAAAGCATTCGAATGAAAGTTATTTCGTAGAAAGCGATTGGCATAACATGCACCCGCAATTTTAACGGCCCACCCGTTACTTTTTAGTATATTATGTTCATAGTTTATGCGGGTAGACCCCTCAACATTTATGGCAATGGTATTCGCAATAAATTCATTGTTGGTGATGGAAGCATCATAGATTTCCTTGAGCAAAAGTCCGTAGGAGGCAGTTCCCCAATTCTTATAAAAACGATTGCAGTTCATCGAAATAAATTTTGAGAACATCACAGCCACACCAGCTCCATTTTCTTGGAAAACATTGTCATGATAAGCATCATGATTGCTAAACATAAAATGCAATCCGTAGCGGAAATTTTTATAACTCACATTATAGCTTACCCTACTTTCTGAAACGAATTCGAAATAAATACCATCGCGTAATTTCGATACATGGTTATGATCTATAAGCGCATGATGACATTGCCAAAGGTGAATGCCATTGCCAGCAGAGGTTTCATTCATTGCTCCGCTGGAAATCGTATTGTGCTGGATCGTCCCATAATTCGACTTCTCAATCAACATTCCAAAAAACACATTCTCTAATCGACAGTTTTCAATGACATAATGATGGGCTTTGTGCAAATGAATGGCGGCATAGTCATTCGTATGACTCGTTCCTACATTGCGAATAATCAAATTTGATATGCGCACGTGGTTTGCCGTGACATTTAGGATGCTTCCTTTTTTCTGTCCATCAATAACCACCTGGCCTTCTCCCTGTAAGGTGAGTGGGGTATTTATCTCTATTTCATATTCGAAATAAGTTCCTTCTTTCACGTTCAAGATATCTCCGCTGTCGGCTTCTGCAATCGCCTTTGTGATGGAAGATTGAGAACAGGTGGGACAAATATCAATTTGTTTTGCTTGACTGAGTGCTGGCAAAATCAGGATGTAAAGAAGCAGATTTCTTAGCATGCTCGCTTACTTCTTGACTTCAAATTTTTCCTTCATTTGACTCCAAGTGAAGATTTCTCCACCTTTCGCTTCTTGAACAGCTACAGCATCCTCGTTCACTTTGAAGGCTGTTAAGTTGGCACCCATTGGACTTGGAAGTTCTGATGATATAAGGAAACTAGATGAAGTGGCATCACATAATTCTCCAGGTTGAGAATAATCAGAGACGAGCAGCAATTGAACCGGCGCTTCATCGAATGTTTTCATTTGATTGAGCATGCATTCTATGGCGTCGAACTTATAGACTTTGCCTTTCGAGGTAACAAACTCTGATGCATGTTGATTATCGACTATGGTCATTTTGCAATAGGAGCAGGCATCTTTTCCAAAATGTATGGGTTCAGGTTCAACGGCACAAGCGCTGATGAAGAGTAGAGCAAAGGCTGCTATAATGAATTGAAGATATTTCATAGGATTAAATTTTAGGAAGTTTTAAACCGGATTCAATTCGTCCGAGGTAGTAGGCGATACCAGCGAATACAATGGCTGCGGCAAGAAAATAGGCTCCAGTTCCGGGTAAGGATGTCGCTTCAAAATTGAGGATATGTTCTGTACCAAATAGTGGTGGTTGATAGGTGAGTAGCTTACCTGTTTCATCCATAAACTTAATTGCGGCTTTGGGGTCGAGGCTATGCCCATATTCATATTCCCATTGATAGAAATCATACATGCCGATGGCCCCGAGTAAGATATAGCCCCAGAACCAGATGAAATAGAGTATTCTTTTACCAAGGAATGCGAAAAGGAATCCAAGCAAGGAAAGTCCAATTACCACAAAAGGGAAAAGGTCAAACTCTTTCATATGCTCTGGGATTTTTTTCATACCAACATAATGGTTCATGAGGTTGATATTTTGAATATCTCCGGCTTTAATCCCATCAATTTTATTAATCCAAATTTCCATACCTAAAGGCTCCGGATATTGTGGAGCCCCAAGTTCAATGGTCCATAATGGCATAATAAATAGCGCTAATGGTAATAGCGAAGCAACGAACATAAAGAGTCTGGACAGTTTCATTTAGATGATTTTAAGGCTGAATTGAATTAAAACGGGCAGTGATTAAACTGCCCGTTTTGCTCTTATTGACTAATCGTGCTTACTCGCCATCAAGCGACCACGACAACCCAATGCTTGAGCTGGCTGGAGATACGCGTACGTAACCCTGCATTTCCTGATGAAGTGCAGAACAGAAGTCTGTGCAGTAGAATGGCCAAACGCCAACCTGTTTCGGGTTCCATACAAATGTTTCAGTTTGCCCTGGCATGATTAGAAGCTCAGATGTGTTTGCACCAATCATAGCAACACCATGGGGCACATCGTAATCTTGTTCAAGATTGGTGATATGGAAGAATACTTTATCGCCTACTTTTACTCCTTCAATATTATCTGGAGAGAAATGGCTACGAATCATGGTCATTTGAATATGTACTTCATTTCCATTACGCGTAACTTTGGCATCTTTCTCACTTTTTGTTGCATAGGGATGGTAATTTTCCTCTAGCTTATAAATTTTCTGAGAATTCGTTTCCAATAATTCAGCAGGGCATCCGGCTGCATAATGAGGCTCTCCTATGGTAGGGAAGTCAAGTAGCAGTTCCATCTTGTCGCCTGAAATATCATACAATTGAGCAGATTGACAAACCTCAGGACCAGTGGGTAGATAGCGATCTTTGGTAATTTTATTCATAGCTATCATGTATTTGCCCCAAGGTTTCCTTGAGTTTCCGCCAGGAATCATTAAGTGACCAACAGAGTAATAGGTTGGTTTTCTATCCAATACTTCCCATGTTCCAAGTTTCCATTTCACCACCTCAGAGGAGATGAAGAAAGTAGTGTAGGCATTTCCTTCCCCATCAAATTCCGTATGCAATGGGCCTAAGCCTGGTTGTTGTACTACTCCTGCAACAACATCATCGAAGTTTATAATAGGAATTCCGTAAGCATCTCCATCAAATTTCTTTCCTTCAATTGCGGCCATCATTTTGGTGAATGAGTGGACGGTTAAGGAAGCAGATAGTTTACCATTTCCTACGATGTATTCGCCAGAAGGATCGACATCACAACCATGAGGCGATTTTGGCGTAGGAAGGAAATACACCAATCCAGGACAGTCTGCAGGATTAAGGATTCGAACTTCTTTACCCATGGTTGTTGTTGCCATATGTGTTGAGTCGCTGTATATATTATGCGCATAATTGGCGGGCATGGTGGTGAATTTACCTGCGGCAATATATTCTTCCGCTTTTTTCCAATTGACAGCAGCGATAAAATCTTTGTCAAACTGAGAAGAATTCACTTCCATCAATGAATTCGCTTCTTCCGTATTATACGTTGTGAAGAATACCCAGCCATGTGATTTGCCGCGACCAGGATGTGCAAGGTCATAGTTAAATCCCGGCATCATAATTTGGAACGATAGATCCATGTTTCCATCATCAGCCACTTTAACAAAAGATAGTGAACCTTTGAAATTGCCTTTGTAGTCTTTGATAGGCATATCCCTTTGTGGAATAGGCACGGAGAATCTGGTTCCTGCTACAACGTATTCTGTATTTTCGGTAACAAAGGATGAGGAGTGATTCCCAGCACTATTAGGAATCTCGAGAATTTCTGTGGTTTCAAATGTTTTCAGGTCGATACGTGCAATTCGTGGTGTATTGTTTCCATTGATAAAACACCAACGGCCGTCAATTTCACCATTTGTTTGCGACATATCAGGGTGATGCGCATCATCCCACGGCACGAAACCATAAGAAGTGTTTAGCATCGGTTTGGTTTCTTCATTGTATCCGTAAGCTTTTTCCGCATCCTGTGAGAATACTGGAATCACCTTGAATAAACGACCTGAAGGCAGTCCGTAAACAGCCAATTGACCGCTAAACCCGCCAGAAATAAAGGCGTAATAATCGTCGTGCTCACCTGGCGCGACATATACTTTTTCGGCGTTACTTCCATTTAAGGCGCCATCCGATTTACTCTCTTTTGGAGAGCCACAGCCAAACATTCCGATTGTTACGGTTACGAGGGCTATGATTGATAATCGTGTCTTTTTCATAATTATTGGGTTGTAACAGGTTCTTCACTGGTCTGGGTTAAGGTTCTGAAATATTCAAGCACTTCGCGGGCTTCTGTTTCAGTAAGGTTTTGATTGGCCATGGGTGCACTATACTCCATTAACAGGTTTCTAGCTGTTTCATTTTCTTTCACCATTTGTTCTGGATTTAGAATCATGTTCATGATCCATTCTGGTTCACGTCTTTCAGTAACACCGGCTAGTGCTGGGCCGACAAATCGTTTGTCTGTTTTGTGGCAAGCACTGCATTTGGCTTCAAAGGTTACCTGTCCTTTTGTGGCCAATGCTTGGTCAATATTTTCAGCTAGCTCGACCTTTGTGATTGGACCCACTCCAATATCTTTGGTGGGGGCGCTTGTAGCTGCAGGTGTTTCAGTTTTTTTGTCAGCACTTTTTTCCGGCTGCGAGTCAATACATCCTGAGAGTAGCAAGGCGACCAGAGCGCCCATGGTTAATTTATGCATGTTCATTGTGATTGGTTTTTATATTTATTCAGCCGAAAGAATTACAGCATCGACTACGTTTATAATCCCATTGGATGTGGGTATTGTGGCGAGAATTTTTGCGCCCCCTACATAAATGTCGTCGCCTTCAACTCGTACCGACAAATAATCTCCATTTGCCATATAAATCTTCCTTCCTTTTGAAGCCTCTTTCTTGAGCCCATCGGAGTCAAAAGAACCAGGGGCAGCATGTCGAGTTAAAATCCCAGCAAGCTTGGCTTTATTTTCTGGTTTCAAAAGTTCTTCAACAGTCCCTTCAGGAAGCTTATTGAATGCAGCATTGTTTGGTGCAAAAACAGTCAGTGGCCCTGCGTTAACTAGCACGTTTTCAATATTTGCAGCCTGAACAGCCGCCACCAATGTGGTATGGTCTGGCGATTCAATGGCTACCTGGAGGATATTTGCTGCGGATATATCATCTTGAACGGAGGCTTGACCTAAAGGGGTATTTTGTTCCGCAACATTACTGCTAGCAGAAGAAGGTGAAGCCTTCTGGGTTTCCCCAGTGCCACATGCCATGAAACTCCCCATGGTAAGGATGGCGATAAATACTTTGAATCTAGGTTTCATATAATTTATTCTTTTGGTTTCAGCCTTTGACATGGTCTTTAAAACTCATATTCAAAGGAAGATTAATTGCATTGTGCAAAATATGATAATCTGCAATATAAATTATGATTGAAATCATAAAATAAATTGAGGGACTGCAATTTAAGTGAATGATTTTAGCCATTCCAAGCAAGACTTGTTTTATTTTGGCTTGGCTTTTTTTGATACAGTTACAGTCAATATCTTTGATGACACTTAAAGATGATAGATTCGGCCGAACTCCAGAAGATAGATAAGTTGATTGCGAATTACTGTTCACCAGAATGGCAAGACATTTTGTTCGAGTCAGCGAACATTTTGCATTATAGAACAGGAGAACTCATATTTAAAGAAGGCCAAAAAGCAGATAACCTTTATATGGTGAAGGAGGGAAAGGTTAAGGTCTTTTCATCCTACACAAAAAAGATAGAAGTTATCGTTCGATTTTGCAGCGATGGCGAAGTTATTGGTCATCGAGGAATTGGAGCGAATTTCACCTTTTCGGTATCGGGACAAGCGCTAACAGATTGTACCGTATATGTTTTTCCGATGGATGTTTTTCGGAATGTGCTCATGGCTAATAATGTGTTTTGTTATTATTTTATGTTGTTTTACGCTGAGGAATTAAGACGATCAGAAGGAATGCGGAAAAACATGTTAAACATGTCGGTTAAACAACGTGTGGGTTTGGCCATCCAAGTAAATATGGAGGCTTTTGGTTTTAGTGAAAGCTCCCCTTCATTATTGGCATTTACCTTATCGAAGAGGGATATGGCTTCATTAGCGAATACCACCTATGAATCGACCATTCGGAGTCTTGGTGAGTTAATTGATGCGAAACTGATTTCCATCAAGGGTAAACAATTGAGCATATTAGATCGGGAAGGCTTGTCTCGATTTATTTTTGGGGTGAAAAAGAATCATCCGTAGCCCGAACTTTTCTGTACCTCAATCAAGGTAAACGAAACCGGAGTCCTGGTAGGTGGGTGATTTGGTGCATTCGGCTTTGTTGCAGTTCAGTCGCATGCGGAATGTGTCCTTTCCATTTCAATCACTTGAGGGAATAGTATATTATTTTCAAGATGAATATGTACATGAAGATCGTCTTGAAACTCCTTCAACAGGGCAAAAGTGACACGATAGGTGCTACATGCGTCTTCTGGTGTTGTATAATTATTAGAAAGAGCAAGAATTCTGCTAAAGCGATTGCCTTCAGTTAGATGCTCGGCTTCCATTTGTTTCAATGGGTTTTCGATTGACCCAAATTGGGCCGCCTGTGCAAATACAGTGGAACAAGGACTGCCCATCATTTTCCGGATATAGGGAAATAGTACGACTTCTTCCTTTTGCATATGTGATCTGAGTTCTTCAGAAGAAGCCATAAATTCCTTATAGATATCATGCAATTCAGGATGGTTTTCTCCATGTACCCGACATACTTTGACCAAATAAGGAATGATTTCTTGAATTTTTTGTTTTACATAACTATGGTGGTTTTCCTCAATATGGTCGGCCAGGGTATTGATAGGCCATGAGGCATAATCAATTCTTCCGGTCTCTTGCTTGATGTTTAACACCTCCTCAAGGCCATTTATTACTTCCTCTATATTGACTTTTTTCGCTTCACAGGCCTCTTTAAGCGACCTTTTGCCTTGGCAACAGAAATCAATGCCGTGTTTATTAAATATTGAGGCAGCACGATAATCGAAGGCTACAATCTCACCAATAATCATTTTTTCTTGAATCGTCATAATGCGTTGGGTTTAAAAGAATATATATCGGATAAAAATGTCCACTATTATGATAAATTTTTTTTACGTCTTTAAAAAGGTAAGTCCCAAACTCAATTCTGAACTGAGTTGTGCTACTCTTGTGCCTTCCAACATAGTTTGAAGCTCTTCTCTAATATGCTTAAATTGGCTATGGAGTGGACAAGGCTTTATTTCATTGCATTGTTTTAGTCCAAGTCCACAGCCTTTGTAAACCCCATCACCATCGATGGTCGTGACAAGATTACTAAGGGTGACACTTTCCAACTGTACAGAATCCATATAAAATCCACCTTTCGGACCTTTTTCGGAAATCAGCAATGTGTTTTTTGACAGTAATTGGAGAATTTTTGATGTATAGGCTTCTGGAGATTCAATGGATTTCGCAACCTCTTTTAGGCCAACTTTCCTCCCGAGCTTAGATTGTTCGGCGATAAAGATGGAAGCTTTTATTCCGTATTCGCAGGCTTTAGAAAACATGTCTCATTGAATTTCAAGACGCAAGTTACAGAATTTATTTTATAGTGGACAAATTAGTCCGTTATTTTATTTTGATTGATATCTCCTTACTGAAGAAATTTCTTTTACTCCTTTTTGAAGCTGCTTTTTTTCTAAGTGAAGCTCGCACGAATGGTTGCAAGCAGAGGCCAAAGGTTTATCATATCCCTATTGCGCGTCATTTTTTCATATACCCAATTGCACTTGCAGGGGAGCTCAATTCTTGTTCAAGAAAAAGAATGATGGCCTTCAATTTGGGAACTAACTACCAATACCAAAATCGTACATTTTTTTCAAAATATTTTAGGCTGGATGAGTATGGATAATGACCATTTATAAGGAACCTCAATTCACTCTTTCAGCACCAAGGTATCCGAAATATTCAAACAGGATTTGTCCGAGAGCAAGTGCATAAGAGCATGCGATGGCCGTGAAAATCAAGACCGCAGTATTCCGATAGGACTGCTTGGTGAAAAACTTGACACTTGCATAGCAAAGAAGGGCTAACCCGATGGCCATGAGATAAAACATGTACCCAGTATAGATCATTTGTAGGCCCCAGGCGATTCCGCTAATTGTTCCTCCGATTGCTGCTCCAATTAAGCCGCCCAGAAGGGTTCTGAGCTTTATTTTTTCATCATGCTCTTCCGCTGAATAGATTTCTTTGGCCTCATGAATGAGCTGTTCAATTTGTTCACGATTGATAAATTTTACCTTCGCGGTATCTTTAAATGAAGGGCTTAAAGTTTTGTTTTTCAAGAGTTGATAAATCTCTTTGCGAATCGACTCTTTTTCCTGCTTAATTTGCTCTTCTTGATGAACAATTCCTACGATATAATCTAGCCCTCCTTTCTCTTCTATAACGCTTATTATGGCAGCTTTTCCTTCTTCTGAATAGTTCTCCTTATTGGCATAGGCGCTAATAATTTGATCGAGCGAGTAATCCCTGTATTTGAGTTTTAGTTCTTCGGCGCTTGGCATGGATTTAATTGAGTAAAAAAGCGGACTTCTTTTGCTAAAAGACCACTCAATTCAATGTACAAAATAGGTTTTTATTGCGAACTCTCAATTAGCTCCACTATCCATTCAATGTCAGAACTTCATGCTATTCGCCTACATTTGCGCCATGAAAAAGTTTTTCCCTATCGCCTATGTGCTCTTGGTCGTATTGGGTTTGATATGGGGATCTTCTTTTATTCTGATAAAAAGAGGGCTGCTCACTTTCAGTCCTGTTGAAGTGGCTAGTTTGCGGCTTTTTATTGCAGGGCTTGCGCTTTTACCCATATTTATCATTAACCTTCCAAAGTCAAAACGAAAGAATTATGGTTGGTTCTTTCTTTCCGGATTGATTGGAAACGGCTTGCCAGCTATTCTCTTTTCAGTTGCACAAACCCATTTGAGTTCGTCTGTTACTGGTGCCTTAAACAGCTTAACGCCCATGTTTGCTTTGATTGTTGGTGTTGTAGTATACAGACTGCCATTCGATCGCTCTAAAATTCTCGGTGTTGTCATCGGACTTTGTGGTGCACTGGCATTAATTCTATTAGGAAACCGGTCCGAGTTTCGGGGTGATTTGGCATATGCGAGTTTGGTTATTCTAGCAGCCTTGTTTTATGGAATTAATGTGAATTTAATCAAGGAGAAATTTGCCTTGAGCAAACCCATGGTTATTGCTGCATTTCCAATTGTATTTATGGCGATTCCTTCCTTTTTCTATTTGTTGATGGCCGGAACCTTTCAATCCATGTCATTCGAAGGTCAGGCTTTAGAAAGCATCGGAGCTATGGCCATTTTGGCCGTAATTGGAACCGCCTTATCCTTGGTATTATTCAATCACCTGATACAAATTACCAATGCTGTATTTGCATCATTAACCACCTATATCATTCCGATTGTGGCCTTGATGTGGGGTGTATTGGATGGTGAAAGCCTCAGCGCCTTCCAGGTTGGAGGAATGGGATTGATATTGCTCGGCGTGGTGCTGGTGAGGAAAAAACGCATCACAAGGCTCATCACCTCATAGAGACGCAAGGTTTTGCGTTTATTCATTGCGCGTGGTCTTTTTGAAGAAGAAAAAGAAACCGGAATCATACCTCCCAAAAACAAAATAGCACCCCGAGAGGTGCTATCTTTTTCTAGTCAACTTGTTTCATAGGCTATTTCATTACCCAGAACGAATATAGCATAGATTTCCCACGAATTTTTACGCTAGTAATGTTAAAACTTTAAAATTCGACGAAGTGGTTTTTTAGAATACCTTGAAATACATGCCAATACTTCCATACCATTCTAAAAAGAAAAAATGGTGATCTATCCGGTGGGCAGCATCATTTTGCACTAAAACATTCGGCAGGTTTACATAGCCGGCACGCGATTCCAATTGAAAAAATCCGTTGCGCAAAAATTCAAGGCGCAGTCCTGTTTTGGCATTGATATGATAACCAGAAATATGCCACTTATTATTAAGACCGACACCTACAACTCGAACATCACTGCGTGGAATAACCATGCCTGAACCTGCGCCAGATATAGAGTGCAAAGAGAAACGGTTTTTCTTCGACGACCAGAGTTTAAAACGACGCTCAATATCGACTGATGCAACATTGAGTCCATCCGTATGTTCAAACTTTAGCAGGTCTGATGTGATTAAGGTTGGCTCACGTAGGTAAGTACCATTGTATCTTTTATTATCTGGATGATTGATATAACCAGAAACTTCGGCCACCTGATTTTGGTCCATCACATACTTCATGTGGTCCCAGCCAATGGATACCGACCATTTCGCATTTACCTGATAACCCAATCGGAAATTGAACTGGGGAATGGTAATTAATTTGGGGTTATAATAAGCTTCGTCAGTAATTGGTGTGGGGCGATCGTGGGCCACCGCATCGTACACGGTGAATTCATATTCTGGACCATGAACATGTAAGTCACTTTTAGTGAAATAGGCCCGATTATATCCCCAGAAAAAATGGAATTGTCCAACTCGGCTTTCGCGATTGCTGCGTTTAAAGAATTTCCCCTGAGTCGTATCTTGAGCCATCAGCGAAAAACTGTTGATCAAGAACAAGAAAAGGAGAGCTTTTTTCACTTAGCGGTAAGTCACACTTTTCACTGCCTCAATTACGCGGGCAGGATTGGGTAAGAAGGCTTCGACAAAGGTTGGAGCATAACCTAACGGTGTATCACGTGTAGTGACACGACGAACAGGTGCATCCAAATAATCGAATGCTTCTTTTTGAACCATATAAGCCAACTCAGAAGAGATACTTGCCAATGGCCAAGCTTCTTCTACCACGACCATTCGGTTGGTTTTCTTCACAGATTCGATAAGTGTTGCATAGTCAATTGGGCGAACAGAACGAAGGTCGATCACCTCACAGCTTATGCCGTCTTTTGCTAGTTCTTCAGCGGCAGTCAAAGCTACTTTCATGATCTTACCAAAGGAAACGATAGTGACATCAGACCCTTCTTGAACGATATGGGCTTTACCAATTTCGAGGAGGTATTCTTCTTCAGGAACTTCACCTTTGTCGCCATACATCTGTTCTGATTCCATAAAGATTACAGGATCATTATCACGGATAGCGCTTTTAAGAAGTCCTTTTGCATCGTAAGGATTTGAAGGGACAACAACCTTCAAGCCAGGGGTATTTGCATACCAGTTTTCAAATGCTTGAGAATGTTGAGCCCCAAGCTGGCCAGCACTTCCTGTAGGTCCGCGGAAAACCATCGGAATTCCAAACTGACCACCACTCATTTGGTACATTTTCGCCGCGGCATTAATGACTTGATCAATGGCAACTAGCGAAAAGTTGAAAGTCATGAACTCAATAATCGGACGTAGACCATTCATGGCTGCACCCACACCGATTCCGCCAAATCCTAATTCGGAAATAGGGGTATCGATAATTCGTTTTGCGCCAAATTCGTCTAACATACCTTGGCTGACTTTGTAGGCTCCGTTGTATTCGGCTACCTCTTCGCCCATCAAGAATACGTTCTCATCTCTGCGCATCTCTTCATTCATCGCTTCACGCAATGCTTCTCTGAATTGGATTACTCTCATGCTTATTCCACTAGTGGCGCAAAAATATAGAATTCTGATGGAATGGAAAGAGCATTTCTTTAAATCCCTTTTCGAGAGCACGAGTTATGAAGTTTGCGAGGATTCGAGATGTTTATCAAAATGCAAAAGTCTCCTAGTCTACTGGAACTCGCAACCTCTCAATTTCGAAATCTCGTTAATGCACCTTCACGTAGTGCTGGAAGTAACTGCACTCTTTTAACGCCAATTTGTAGAATTCAGTAGTGGCATAATCCTTTCTGAGTTTGGCGAAATTCTTCCTGAATTCTTGATTTTTTACTGGATCACAAGGTTCGTCTACCCCATAGAAACTGGTATAACTCACGTTTATACCATCTGTATAAAATTGATTTTGCTCACATTTGGCCATCATAAACAAACAGAGCGCTTTGTTTTCTTTGCTTTGGGCGAGCTTAAAGGCTCTTTGATAGGAGGCGAGGGGAGCTTCCATTTGATAGAAAGATTCTTCAGAGGCATTGGCTAAAAGCGCCGTGTTGACAACATCGCGGCTATTCCCAAACCAGCTGATATTGTAAAGTGCATTCGCATATTCTATAGCCGACTGACCATCGCCTTTTTCTGCTGCGTCATTCAATTCGTTCATTTTGGAACAAAACGATTGTCGAGTGAGGGTTCCAGGAACTTGCAAGTGGTCACAATCATGACAATCATTTACCCGAGTGAGGAAGGGATCCGTGATTAAATTTTTCGAGTTACCTGCCGCTTTATATTTTTCTGCGGCTTCTTCAAAACGATGCATGATTAGTAAAATATCACCTTGCCATTCCTTTAATTGCTCTAGCTTAATCGGGTGATGCTTCCATACCCAGCGTTCGATCACATTTTTTTCTTTCGACAAAAGGCTGCTTTCTAGCATAAGCATATCTGGATAACTCAATTCTGAATAGATAGGACGATACATGGATGCAAAGAGTAAACTCTCTTTATGCAACTCCCCGTTTTTCAGAGCCAATTCTTCCAAGCGACGGAAGGTATAGTTGGTTAAATCTTCGTGGTTGATGGCTATCACCTCATTTAATTGTCCCACCAATAAATGACCTTGACTTATGTTTTTTGTATTCCACGTCTCTAAATCCAACAAACTGCGCAACACACGCTGTTGACGCAAAAGCATCGGATTTTCAGCTCCTGGAAGTAGGCTTGAATTTTCTAATTCTTCCCGAGATTTATGATATTTCCCACTGATATAATCGAAGTAAGCCAGCATAAATGCAAATTGAGCCCGGTCGCTAGCCTTTTTGTTTAACGAAGCCTTTTTCATGACAAAACGCACCTGATTCCATTCTTCTGTAGCAAAATAATCGGTGGTGGTGGATTCGTCTTGTTTGAAGCGATTGCCTTGGGAATGGCTCAAAATATGATCCATCAGATACCTCACTTCTGGCGCATTGGGGTCAATTTCTACAATTTTATCTAAGGCAATATGTGCCGGAATACTGCGCAATGAGCCAAGCATCCATAAATCTATTAAATCTTGTGGTTTGGTTAAAGTTTGAGCCGCTTCAAAAAAGTCATTTGCATTGAAATAATGAAGGTCTTCGAAATGCAGTAGCGGGCAATCTTCGCAGTATTGAAACGTTTTTGAGAGTTTTAATATGAGGGCTGCCTTTTCTTGAATAGGAATTGAATCATGCTGATGAGCTAAGTGCCAGCTTGCGCCAAAATCATAATTTAATGCTTGGTATTTTAGTTTATTATCCCATTTGGCCTTTCCTAAGGTCTCAGCGTAATAGGCATTGGCTTCTTTGTATTCCCCCAAATAATAATGCAAGCGAAGCACCTGATATTGATAGCGAATTTTTAATTCCTTGTCCTTATTTTTCTTGCCGTGCTTAGTCCCTTCCGCAATGAGAGCCTGTATACCAGAACTATCTATTGGTGTTTCATCTCCCCACCAGTCCTCATTTTTGCGTGTAGCATGCTTTTCACAATACTTGGCAAATAGGAGGTAGTCTAAAACTGGAGCTTTTGGCTTTTTATGTAAAAGTTGAGCTAAGGTATTTTGCTTCCAGGCTTCAGGTAATTCTTCTTTGTTTTTGATTGATTCGATAAGTGATAGCAACTCTTTTTCATCCGTTTGAAAGATGAGCGCTAGGATATCATTGCGTTGGGCAGTTCCGAAATACTTTTCCCAAGCCTCGATATTACTGGGAACTAAAATGTCTGGATCATCGGTTCGGCCAAAAACGGAATGCCCAGAAAAATAATACGGAGCATAGGGGTCCCAACTTGCTGTTTCTTGAGGAATTAGGCTGTAAAATTCATTTTCTCCATCCCAGCCACCAGAGCAGGCAAGGAGCTGAACATACGTTGAGCAAAGAATAGCGCTACCGAGAAGCAGCGCGGTAGACTTTCTCAAGATTTCGGCAAGAGTAATTTTGAATCTCATAGGGATTATAATGGAACAGGCTCAGGTTAACAGGGGGTTCTTTCCATCGTGAATATAAATGATTTATTGCATCAATATTCAATTCTGGCTGAATTTCTTCAATTCTAAAGCGGTCATTTTTAAGAATATACTGCCCTTTAAAGAGGCCGTTTTCCTTGGCTATAAACCAATTCGGGGCAGTTTTCTGAAATAGCGTGTCGTGTTCAAGGTCTTCTCTGTTCCATGAAGAGCGCAATGCCTCTAATTCGTCACCCCGGAACTGAACAACCCAAGAAAAGAGGGGTAGGGCTAAATCAAGTTGAAGCGGATATTTGCTTAAGTCGCTGGTATACAGCTCGGCCTTTTCAAGATTGAGGATGGAATTGCTTTCAAGTACTGATTTAAGGTCGCCCATATTATAGTACATGAGCATACCCCGATCCACTGGCGGAATCCCTGTGTTTGTGGCAAATTTTACCTGATGCAGACGAATCGTTGCCGATAACACCCAATTTTTGCTCTTACACAACTCGTGCAGGACTTCTAAAAAATGAAAATATTTCTTTTTCGTTTCAAGGGTCCAATCGCAGTCAATTTGAATCTCTGGTACCTCCTTGCCTAATTGCTGATTTATCTTTTGAATTTTACTAAAAACATGGATGGCCAAGGTCTCTGTAGCCGAATCAGGTAGAAACCGCATGGCCCTGTTGGTGATATAAATGCAGGGCACAATTTCAAGGTGTTGCGGAGGCAATGTTTTCCATTCAACCACCCCGAGGGGAGTCAGTTTATCTTCGTGTTTATCGATGTCAAAATACCGAATATACAGGCGTTTAATGCCAAGGCTATCGAGTTTCAGACTGTCGTTTTGATCAAGTGTAACCGCTGTTTTCCAATGATAGAATGCCCGTTTTGGACCGTGAGTCTCGTGGTCAGAGCAGGATTGAAAAACGAGTACTAGGAGAATGAGCTTAGCCCAGTTCTTCAAAATACCCCGTTTGTTTATTCTTGCGCACATTGTTCCAATTGAAATAGCGACCATTCATCGCAATATACACTCCAGGAGGCAGGGTTTGGACATAGGCCAAGGCTGATCCTAAGTTGAACAATCCATCGGAACTCCCGAAGCGAATTGGAATCATGGCTCCAGTGAGAACAATGGTTTTGTCGAGGTTTTCAGTAGCAATTTTTTCAGCCGTTTCGCAAACAGTATCGGTTCCATGCGTAATGATGATTTGCTTTTCCGTAGAACGTGTGCAGGATTCCACGATGATATTTCTGTCCACATCCGTCATCTCCAAACTATCGATCATCATCAGGGTTCGCACTTGAATATCCAAGCGACTGCGCCCCATTTTTAATAATTCTGGAATCAGGGTGTTTTGAAAATGCAGCTGACCGTTCAACTCATTGTATTCCTTATCAAAGGTTCCACCAGTAACAAAAATGCGGATTGACATGGGGCAAAGATAACGCGACTAGTCGATTTTTCGACCTATCGACCTATCGACTTGAGAAAAGGACTAATTCTTTGAATGCATATAAATGAAGCCATTGATCATTGAAAAAATAGAATCAATCTCTTTAAGCCAAATTTTAATCTCATTTAAGTGCGCTTTCTTTTGAGATTGAAGAATAATGAGCTGTGTTTCCAGTTCTGCACAAGATCCAGATGAATATTCGAGGAATCGAAGAAAATCGGCATCTGAAGATCGGCATGAGCCTTCTGCAATATTACTTGGGATAGAAATGCATGATCCGGCAATTTGTTCGCTTAATCGATAAGGACGAATGGAATCACAAATAGGCATCAGTTCGCAAGCCAGTTTTAGGCTCCTTTGATAAATTTCTAGTTTTTTATAGTTGTGCTTTTTCATGCCAATTACACCACAAGAGTTGAACCATGCCAGCTTTGAATTGTCACAGAAATGTCAAAAAATATCACATGTCGACCAGTCGATAGGTCGATTAGTCTATGATTCGACTAACTGCACTCCGCACAAACTCCCTGCAACAACATATTCCATTCAGCTACCGAGTAATTAGTAGGCAATGCTATAGAAGGCATCGGAATTTCATCCAAGCATTCGGTCTTGCCACAAACGGAGCATTTGAAATGGACATGTTCATCGTGATGATGGTGGTCGGTACAGGAATCGCAAAGGGCAAATTTTTGGGTGCCATCCAAGTCTGGAACCTTGTGTAAAATGCCGTGTTGTAAGAAGGAATCGATGATTCGGTAGATGGTTACTCGATCGCAAACGGATTCAAGTTCTTTCTCCAAATCAGGCTGGGTTAGGGCGTGTTTATGGGCTAAGAAGTAGTCAATCACGGCTTTACGTGACAGTGTGATACGAAGTTTTTTATCAGATAAGATGGATTCTGCCGCTCCCATAGTACAAAGATAGGAATTAAGCAGGATGAAAGGTTTTTCCTAAATTTGCAGCTTAAGCGATTACCATGAATATTTACGATATCAAAACTCCGACTGGCACGAAACTCACCACCAAAGGCTGGGTACAAGAAGGCGCTTTGCGCATGCTTATGAATAACCTCAACGATGAAGTGGCTGAAAGGCCTGAGGACCTGATCGTTTATGGAGGAACAGGAAAAGCCGCTCGGAACTGGGATTCGCTCGAATTAATTGTCAAGGCGCTGAAAGATTTGAATGAGGATGAAACACTGCTTATTCAATCTGGAAAGCCTGTTGGGATTCTTCCTACGCATAAAGATGCGCCTCGTGTGCTTATCTCGAATTCTATGTTGGTTCCGCATTGGGCCACTTGGGAGAAATTCCGCGAATTGGAGGCTAAGGGTTTGACGATGTACGGACAAATGACTGCTGGCAGCTGGATCTATATCGGTTCGCAAGGAATCGTTCAAGGAACCTATGAAACTTTTGCTGAAATGGCACGTCAGCATTTTGGGGGCACCTTAAAAGGAACATTGAATGTAACAGCTGGTCTAGGTGGAATGGGAGGAGCTCAGCCTCTTGCCATCACTATGAATGAAGGAACTTGTTTGGCAGCGGAAGTAGAAGAGTGGAGAATCAAGAAACGTCTGCAAACGCGTTACCTCGATAAGATGTTCCGCAATATGGATGAAGGTATTGATGCCGCCTTGGAAGCAAAAGCCAAAGGGCAGGGCATCTCAATAGCCATCGTTTGTAATGCGGTGGATTTGTTGGAGCGCCTTGCAGAACGAGGAATTGTCCCCGATTCTTTGACCGACCAAACCTCAGCTCACGATCCGTTAGTTGGGTATTTCCCACAAGGTATGGATCATGAAACGGCAGATCGTATGAGAAAACAGAATCCAGAGAAATACGTGGAACTGGCTTACGATACCATGGCCAAACACGTAAGGTTGATGTTGGACTTCCAAACAAAAGGATCCATCGTTTTCGATTATGGAAATAATTTGCGTGGAAGAGCCTTGGAGCATGGGGTTGAAAATGCATTTGATTTCCCAGGGTTTGTGCCAGCATTTATTCGTCCGCAGTTCTGTGAGGGCCGCGGACCATTCCGTTGGGCAGCACTTTCTGGTGACCCACAGGATATTTATGAAACAGATAAACTGATTCTTGAGCTTTTCCCTGAAGACGAAGGATTAAAACGTTGGATTAAAATGGCCCAAGAACGAATTGCTTTTCAAGGACTGCCAGCCCGTATTTGTTGGCTCGGACAAGGCGAGCGTGAAAAAGCAGGCTTGGCCTTCAATGAATTGGTTAAATCAGGAAAGGTGAAGGCGCCGATTGTTATTGGCAGAGATCATCTTGATACAGGCTCGGTTGCATCTCCAAATAGAGAAACAGAAGCCATGTTAGATGGATCAGATGCCATTGCCGACTGGCCAATTCTGAATGCTTTGATAAATACTGCTGGAGGAGCATCATGGGTATCTGTACACCACGGTGGTGGAGTAGGTATTGGCTATTCCATCCATGCAGGGATGGTGGTTGTTGCGGATGGTACCGAAGATGCAGCCGTGCGTTTGAAACGTGTTTTGCATAATGACCCAGCGATGGGAGTAATTCGCCATGCTGATGCTGGTTATGATATCGCGAAAGACACTGCTAGAAAACACCGCTTGGATATTCGTGCCCGCCTAGAAGGAGAACGCGCTCAAAGCGAACAGCTATGATACGGGCCTTACTTTTGGTCGTGTTTAACCTGGTGCTTTTGGTCGGAGTTCATGCGCAGGCAGAAATTGAAGAACAAGAACCCTGGGATAAAAATTATGTGGATACTGCCATCTTGGGTTCATGGAAATGTGAAGATGCAGCCATGCTCAAGATCATACGCACTTCCCGTGATTATTTCTTACGTCCTGTAATTACATTTAAAGACCGTGAAAAATATGAGGTGGAACGCGAGGCACATGCATGGAGCTGGAACTTCAGTCAACAAAACCAGGAAGTAGAGATTGCCGATATGGAGGAGATGCTTTTGCAGCGCTATAAAATCAAGCAGCTGGATGAACGCACCTTGATTCTAATGCTTGGCAAACAAGAAATTATTTTCAATAAAGTGCAGTAAAACGCCATATTTCTCTTACTTTTCGGAGTAAACGTTTAAAGATTTTATGCCTGAATTTCACGGAAGTTTTTCCTCTAAATTACCCAAAGTTGGGACGACCATTTTTGCCACCATGACCGCCTTGGCTCAAGAGCATGGCGCACTCAACATGGCCCAAGGGTTCCCAGACTTCGCTTGCTCTCCTGTTTTGATTGAACGGGTGAACCATCATATGAATGCCGGGCTGAACCAATATGCTCCAATGGCTGGAGTGATGGCCTTACGGGAAAAAATTGCGCAGAAAACGGAAGAGCTATACTCTGCTGTATATCATCCAGACACGGAAATTACGATTACCCCAGGAGCGACGCTTGCCATATATGCAGCAATCTCTGCCGTGGTACGTGAAGGGGATGAAGTCATCATACTTGAACCAGCATATGATTGTTATCTACCCGCAGTAGAACTAAATGGCGGACGCCCAGTATTTGCCGAGTTGAAGTTTCCAAATTATCAGATAGATTGGGATGAAGTGAGAAAATTAATCACCTTCAAAACCAAACTCATTATCATCAATACACCGCATAACCCAACGGGAATGGCTTTCTCGGCCTTGGATATGCAGAAGCTCCAAAAGTTGACAGAGAATTCAGATATTCTGATTTTGAGCGATGAAGTATACGAGCATATTTTGTTTGATGGACTAGAACACCAAAGTGTAGCGCGCTATCCGAAATTAGCAGAACGTAGTTTTATCATTAGCTCCTTTGGAAAAACATATCATAATACGGGATGGAAGATGGGGTATTGCTTGGCTCCAGAATTATTGATGAAGGAATTCAGGAAAATATTCCAATACATGGTTTTCAGCACAAATACCCCAATTCAATATGCCTTGGCTGATTTTATGGCAAAGCGCGACGAATATTTAAAACTGCAGTCTTTCTACCAAGCCAAAAGGGATATTTTTCAAAAAGCGGTAAAAGGTTCGAAGTGGAAGGTGCTTCCTTGTCAGGGTTCCTACTTCCAGATGCTAGGTTATGAAAAAATTACCCATGAATCTGATCAGGAATATGCACGAAGATTGGTGAAGGAACAAAAGCTTGCGGCGATACCACCTTCAAGTTTTTACAGAAAAGGAGTGGATCATCATGTTTTGCGATTCTGTTTTGCTAAGGAAGACGATACCTTGCTGAGGGCAGCGGAGATTTTGCACAAGACGTAAAAAAAAGGCCACTTCACAATGTAAAGTGGCCTTTATATAATCTCTGGCTTGTACTAGTTAGACCCCGTCTAGGTTGTTTGCGTTGCCCAATGCAATAAAAAAAGTGAAACAATTGTTTAATTCTCTGATTATCAAATGAAAAAGAATACCATTAGGGTTCAAATAATTCAAGTTTCGCTGATTTGGGAAGAATTGGAGGTCAATCTGACTTCATTTGAAAAAAGGCTTTCAGACCTAGGTGACGCTGATTTGGTGCTTCTTCCGGAAATGTTTGCAACAGGGTTTAGCATGAATCCAGATAAGACAGCCGATGCCAACGAGCGGGTTTTAACTTGGATGAAAAACATGGCTCGACTTCATCAAAAGGCCATTTGTGGTAGTGTGGTGGTCCGAGAGCATGGAGTTCATTATAACCGACTTTATTTCGTTCAGCCAGATGCGATTTATTATCAATACGATAAGCGTCATCTGTTTACCATGGGGGATGAGACGAACCATTATGCAGCAGGGAAGGAGCGTATTATAATAGATTATTTGGGTTGGAAAATACTTCCATTGGTATGTTATGATTTGAGGTTCCCAGTATTTAGCCGCAATGATATTGGATATGATCTTCTTCTGTATGTAGCCAATTGGCCAGAAAAAAGAGCACATCATTGGAAAACACTCTTGCTAGCGCGTGCCATAGAGAATCAATGTTTTGTAGCAGCGTGTAATCGGGTAGGTGAGGATGGAAATGGAATCGGTCATAGTGGTGACTCTTGCATTATTAATTTTAAGGGCGAGCTGATTTCTTCTTTAACCAATGATGAAGGCAAGCTTGAAGCTGAAATTAATTATAAGGAATTGCTCGATGCTAGAGCAAAGTTTCCTGTTTTACCAGATGCAGATTCCTTTACATCCGACTGGAAATAGGGTTCATTCAAGGCGTCAAGAATTTGCTCAGGATTTTCATAGGTGAATTGAAATCCTTCGTTCAATAGACGCTCGGGAATTACACAACGGCTTTTAAGTAGCAGCTCAGCTTCCGTTCGAAGGAGGATGGCGCCAAGTTTAAGCATCCATGCTGATTGGCTTAATTGGGGAACTCGGCTGTAATAAGACGCTAGCAACTTCATGAAAACGGTATTTTGAATTGGTCGTGGGATACACACATTATAGCTTCCCATGCATCTATTCTCGATTACGTGCTGTACGGCTCTGATAAAATCTACCTCATGAAGTATACTCATATACTGGGTGCCAGATCCCTGAGTCCCGCCGAGACATATTTTGCTTAGTTTTTTGAAGACAGGAAATGCGCCACCATTGTTGCCAAAAACAAGTCCACAGCGCAGGGCAACCTTTCTTGTTCCAGGAACATGGGCATCATAGAAAGCCTTTTCCCACGCAAGGCAGACAAGCTCGGAGAAATTTCCCCCGGGAGTTGCAGATTTCTCGGTTTGCAAGGTTTCGCTATCTGGGTAAATGCTTGCACTGGATAAATTGACCCAAACCGGTGGTGGTTTTTGACAAAGAGCCATTGCCTTACCCAAATATTGAGTGGTAATAACACGAGAGTCAAGAATTTTTGCTTTGTTTTTCTCGTTATAACGACAATCCACCGAATGTCCCGCCAAGTTGATAAGAGCTAAGGCTCCTTCGAAATATGAGGCTAGTTTATTTGGTTCAGTAGGGTATGGAAGATAGGCGCTTTCGACCAGAGCGTCGTCGGATCGGCCAAGCACTAGAAAGGCATATTTATCCTCTAAGGAAGTAATAAGCAAGCGGCCCAGATATCCTGAGCCACCTGCGAGTATGAGCAAGGGTTTATAAGCCATACTGTTCGCGTTTACGGAGTTTGAAGAAGATGAAAAGATTAAAGAAGTGCATGGCGCCAAGAATCAATACAATGACTCCAATTTTCTGACTCAAAACTTCCATCAATTGACGATTATCGCTTATACTGATTGAGATGATCATGGCACGTACGGCATAGCCAATGTTCACCAGGTAGTAGCCAACCAATAGAAGCTTATCGACCGATTCGGCTAATTCTAGGTTGCCATGAAAGATGTCGCGCAGAAAGATGCGACCATTTCTAAAAAGGGTGCGGCCAACGAACACTGTCAATGCAATGGTTACAGCCAAATAAATACTGTAGGCTAATACGTGCTTGTCCATGATTGAAAAATTTATGATTTATGAATTATGATTTATGATTTATGATTTATGATTTATGATTTTTTCGCTCTCCGCACTCGCTCTGTTAGTCGATGTCCCAGACTTGGTGTTCGCTATTGGCGAGTTTGTATTCGCTGTACGCGATTCTCATATTCCAAAAGGCCATGATGAATCCAATAAATATCATAATGAAACCATACATTATTAATGTTTCTGGGATAAAGGCTAGGAGGACTGCGATACCTACGACTATAAGTAAAAGGCGTTCATACTTAATGCGCGCATTATCACGAAATTCTTCATCATCAAAAGCAAAAGCAAGAGCCATTAGAGCTTGCCATCCACCGATACCGAAATAGAATCCGAAAAAGACAAATCGAGGCTCGATAAGCATACTGAGCAGGGAACCAATTAGAATGGTGATTTGAACGGGAAGGTCGAGTTTGTGTAAGGTTTTCATTTTCTTGTTATTTTGATACTTTCAGAAAAATATGAAAGCATAGGTTAAAAAAAGGGGACTTATTTCATCATTAGTTTTAAAAAGTTATTCATGAACCAGCTTTCGTCGGCTTTTACCAATAGCTCTAAAGTTTTATCGGCTTTGGCAATCACATTATCTAGGTCGGCGATAGTTGATTCGAATTGTTGTCCTTCTGGACTATCGTCTTTCACTTTTTTAAGATCCAGAACAGTCCCAAGGATAGGCTCTAGCTCACGTTTTCTTCTTTCTTTTACTACCTGCATGGCTACTTTCCACATGTCTTTTTCCGCATAGAAAAATTCACGGCGTTCTCCAGCTTTGAGTTCTTTGAATACCAATCCCCAATCCATCAGCGCACGCACATTCATATTGGTATTCCCACGTGAGATCTTTAGTTGCTCCATGATATCCTCAGCCGAAAGTGCATTCGGACTAATTAATAACAAGGCATGAATTTGCGCCATGGTGCGGTTGATGCCCCAGTTGCTTCCGAGGGTACCCCATGTTTGAATGAATTTTTCTCTTCCTTCTTGCAGATTCATAGGTCAAAGGTAAATGTATTTTTTAAACTTTCAATACTTTTTGAAAGAAAAGAAAAAAAGGTTGAGGTTAAGGATGAGGTTAAGATTGAGATTGAGGGGTTTGTCATGGAAAGGTAAAAATGAAGGTCGATGGCCTGAGATAGGGGCAATTATGAGATTTGAATATTAAATTGAATAATGATCAATCATTTCAAAGAGATGCCCGTTTGGAAGGAAGCGTTTAGGATTTCGTTAATCGTCCATGACTTAACAAAAACTTTTCCTAAATGTGAGGATTATGGTTTGACTTCCCAAATGCGACGCGCAGCGGTGAGTACCTTCTCAAATATTTCTGAAGGCTTCGGCCGAATGGGTAACCATGATAAAAGAAAATATTACATCATATCCAGGGGCTCTATGATGGAATTAGAAGGTCAGCTCCTATATGCGGTAAAAGTTGAGTATATAACTATTGACCAAGCCAATCGTATTCATTCTCTTTTACCTGATTGGTATTATTCAATCAATAAACTAATTAAAAGCATGGGCTAAGTGGTCTTTATGAGCTTTAGCTTACCTCAATCTCACCCTTAACCTTGACCTCTTTTTTTCCTCAACCTTAACCTCAGCCTCAACCTTAACCTCAGCCTCAACCTTAACCTCAACAAAAAAATCCCGAGCTCTTTCGAACCCGGGATCTTTAATTTTTTTGTTACGCTTACTTCACAGAATTGACAATCGCTTTGAAAGCTTCCGGATGGTTCATGGCCAAATCAGCCAAAACCTTACGGTTGATTTCAATGTTAGCGGTTTTCAATTTTCCCATCAATACAGAATAACTGATTCCTTCTTGACGAGCTCCTGCATTAATACGCTGAATCCAAAGTGCGCGGAAATTGCGTTTTTTGGTTTTACGGTCACGGTAAGCATATTGCAAACCTTTCTCGATAGCGTTTTTCGCAATGGTCCAAACGTTTTTACGTGAACCGAAGTAACCCTTAGCAAGGGTTAACATTTTCTTTCTTCTCCTGCGAGAAGCAACGTGATTGACTGATCTAGGCATTGTATGGTTAATTTTTGCCGGTGCGCTCTATTGTTCCAAGAGACTTAGCTGCATTCGACAAGGTTAAACTTAATTATTTTCCGATGCAGAGCATGCGTTTAACGTTACCCATATCGGTATCGTTTACATAAGTACCATTCGTAAGATTTCTCTTTTGCTTGGTGGTCTTTTTCGTCAAAATGTGACGTTTAAACGCATGATTCATTTTTACTTTTCCTGAAGAAAGGACCTTAAATCTTTTCTTAGCTCCGGAAACTGTTTTCATTTTAGGCATAGCTCTAACTATCTATTCTGTTATTCCTTATTTCTTTGGTTTTGGCGAAAGCATCATAAACATTTTCTTTCCTTCCATCTTCGGCATTTGCTCTACTTTACCGTACTCTTGAAGTTGTTCGGCAAACTGAAGCAAAAGCACTTCTCCGCGCTCTTTGTATATAATACTTCGTCCTTTATAGAATACGTAAGCCCGTACTTTGGACCCTTCTTCTAAAAATTTAATGGCATGCTTAAGCTTAAACTCAACATCATGCTCATCGGTATTCGGGCCGAAACGAATTTCTTTAATAACTGTTTTCACAGTATTGGCCTTCATTTCTTTCTGCTTCTTCTTCTGCTCGTACAAGAACTTACCGTAATCGGTAATCTTACAAACAGGTGGAACCGCAGTAGGCGATATTTCAACCAAGTCTAAGCCTTTTTCGTCGGCTAGTTTTCTAGCGTCTTGAATCGAGTATACACCTTGTTCAATACCAGTTCCAACCAGACGAACCTCTTGCGCACGAATGCGGTCGTTGATCCGATGTTCTGGTTCGTTTCTTCTTATGGGTCCTCTTCTGGGCCTATTCACAGGTTTAGTTTATTTCCTTTCTTCTTTTAATGTGTTGAAAAAATTTAGGAAAGCTTCCCAATCCATGCTGCCTTTATCGCCTTCTTTATGAACGCGCAACGACACGGTGTTCTCCTTCGCTTCATTCTCTCCGACTATAAGCATCAATGGGATTTTCTTGATCTCCGCATCGCGGATTTTCTTTCCAATCGACTCACTTCTGTCGTCAACAAGGCCGCGAATATCGTATTTTTTCAGATATTTTAAAAGTTTTTCAGCGTAATCTTGGTACTTATCGCTCAGTGGTAAAATGGCCACTTGCTTCGGAGATAGCCATACCGGTAGATTGCCCGCATAATGTTCCAATAAAAAACCTATGAAACGCTCATGGGTACTGAGTGGAGCACGGTGAATAATAAGGGGATGTTCCTTCTCATTATTCTCATTCGTATAGGTTATATCGAAACGCTGTGCTTGAGCAAAATCTACCTGGTTCGTAGCCAAAGTAAACTCCCTTCCAATCGCACTATAAATTTGGATATCGATTTTCGGTCCGTAGAAAGCCGCTTCATCTTCTACTTCCACAAAATTGACCCCTAAACTCACCAACACGTCGCGAACCATTTTTTCCGTTTTGATCCACATTTCTGCATCATCAATGTATTTCTGACCAAGTTTGGCCGGATCATGTTTCGAAAAGCGCATGACATATTTGTCAATATCGAACGTCTCGAAATATTTGAGATACATGTTGTTTACGCTAGTAAATTCTTCAGCAAATTGTGCTTCAGTACAGTAAATATGAGCGTCGTTCATTTGGAGAGATCGTACGCGCATCAATCCAAATAATTCCCCACTTTGCTCATAACGATAGCAGGTTCCATACTCAGCATAACGCGCTGGTAAGTCTCTGTATGATTTATGGGTCGCACCAAAGATTTTGTGGTGATGCGGACAGTTCATCGGTTTGAGGTAATATTTCTCATTATCGATAACCATAGCTGGGAACATGCTGTCTTCGTAGTATGGCAAATGCCCACTTTTTAGGTACATGGCTTCCTTGGCAATATGCGGGCTTTTTACGCGTACATATCCTGCTTCGTCTTCGGTTTTCTTTGCAAAGGTTTCGATGGCTTCAATAATGGCAGCTCCGTTTGGAAGCCATAGTGGCAATCCCGGACCTACGTCATCATCAAAAGCAAATATTTCTAAATCTTTCCCAATCTTCCGGTGGTCGCGTTTTTTCGCTTCTTCCATCATGGCCAAATAATCATCCAACTCCGATTTTTTCGGGAAG
>CAZUIT010000028.1:0-33552 GCA_964620355.1 uncultured Burkholderiales bacterium
GGTCACTTTGGAAATCAAAAGGGTAGGTCGTACTTTTGCGGAAGTTTTAAAACATTCTCCTCAAAAACAAAAAGATGAAAGTAGGAATTAACGGTTTTGGCCGCATTGGCCGTTTAGTTTTCAGAGCAGCAATCAACAACCCAAATGTTGAGATTGTAGGGATCAATGACCTTATTGACGTAGACTACATGGCTTACATGCTCCAGTATGATTCAACTCACGGTCGTTTCGACGGCACCGTAGATGTAAAAGACGGAATGCTTGTGGTAAACGGAAAAACTATCCGTGTAACGGCTGAAAGAGACCCGGCTAACTTGCGTTGGAATGAAATCGGCGCGGAGTATGTGGTTGAATCTACCGGCCTGTTCTTGACCCAAGAAACGGCTCAAAAACATATCGAAGCAGGTGCGAAAAAAGTTATTATGTCTGCACCAGCAAAAGACGATACCCCTACTTTCGTAATGGGAGTAAACCAAGAGAAATTGACCGCTGATATGAATATCGTGTCAAACGCATCTTGTACCACCAACTGTTTGGCTCCTATCGCTAAAGTATTGAACGATAACTTCGGAATATCTGAAGGTTTAATGACTACCGTTCACGCGGTAACTGCAACGCAAAAAACAGTTGACGGACCTTCAGCGAAAGACTGGAGAGGCGGACGTGGTGCTTACCAAAACATCATCCCATCATCAACTGGAGCTGCAAAAGCAGTAGGTTTGGTAATTCCTGAATTGAAAGGAAAATTAACTGGAATGTCTTTCCGCGTTCCTACTCCAAACGTTTCTGTGGTTGACTTGACTTGCCGCCTTGAAAAAGGAGCATCTTACGATACCATCAAAGCCGCCATGAAAACCGCTTCTGAAACAACCATGAAAGGCATTTTGGGTTATACCGAAGACCAAGTGGTTTCAAATGATTTCTTGGGCGATTCACGCACCTCTATCTTCGATGCAGGCGCGGGTATCTCTTTGAACGACAATTTTGTTAAAGTTGTTTCTTGGTATGATAACGAGTGGGGTTATTCTAATAAACTCGTTGACTTGATGGTGCACATGAGCACAATCTAATAAAGAACAACATACATTATTCAAGATCCCGTTCGAATTCGAGCGGGGTTTTTTGTTTTACATCCGTAAGTTTGCTTGGTTCATTATTGATTTTCAAATGTTGACTAGAGCACTATCCTTTCTTTTCTTCCTTTCTGCACTTTCTCAGCTATTTGCTCAGACACCAGAGTTGATCTATGATTTCAATCAAACAAAATACAATCAAAGACCAGTTAACTTTAAATGGCTTGATTCCAGTAGCTTTACTTTTGAGGCCAATACACAACGGCACGGTAAGAGTTTATGGATCTCTGATGGAACAATAATCGGCACCAAACAGTTCCATGATTTCGACACCCTCAACAAAGCATTGACCTATACAGTTTGTGAGTTAACACAAAATACGCTTGTTTATAGCGAGTATTTTAGCGCATATCAACTTCGAATTTTTAATAAAAACAGTCAACACTTCACTCCCATAAACTCTGAGTTCGGGAATGGATTTGAAAAGGTCGTTAACTACTTCACTAAGTACAACAACGCTGCTTACTTTGCAGGAAAACAACCTGGTCACCTCTATTATGACTTATGGAAATTGAACGACGGAGATAGCGTTGCTAAGGTGATTATGTTCGGCGATTCTCTCCAAATCGTTTATCCATTAGCCGTCTATCCAAGTGTAAATGGCATCCTTTTCGTGCATTCAACTAATGCCTATGGAAAAGAGTTATGGAAAGTTGATAATAGTCCTAAAGGAGCTAGCCTCTTAAAAGACGTTACTTCAGGGCCAAGCTCGGGTGTATCAAATACTGTTAGTTCTGAAAATGGACATGTCTTGTTTTTAAAAACAGGAACCAGCGATTGGTGGAAGTCCGACGGAACAGATACCGGCACAAAAGCTATTACTGCTTTTAATAATACCCCGTATGGATTTATCCAAAAACAAGATAGTCTCTATATTTTTCTGACAGAAGCGAACACATCGAGGCTTCTATCCATGAATCTCGCAAGCATGCAACTGGACACCTTGTATACCATTCAACTGGCAAGTGGTGATTATGGTATTGGACCCATCAATAAATGGAGTGAATCTAGATTTATTGCCTACCTCAAAAACAATCAAACGTTTTATCTCGATGCGGCTGACAGCCTGCCTATCCCATTTCAGCTCCCATTGTATGACTCTACCTTAGAATCTGAAATGTTTGTTGATTGCGGTCACCGAGTTATTTACCTCCGTTTCAGCTTTTTTCAAGATGGGTTTCAAGTATTTTTAAATAATAAAGGAAACTGGACTGATATCAGCGGGCAGTTTGAAGCTAAGCCACAGCAAGTTTACGTGCACAATGGCCGTTATTACTTTACACTCCCTGTTGACGGAAAAGAGATTTTATTTGCTGAAAAGCTGCAGTCTAATGCCTTTGAAATAGAACGAATCAGTGAATTGTTAGACGAAACAGAATCTTCGAACCATCGCATAACCAATTTTAACAATCACCTCTACTTGAGTGTTGGGCACGGTGAGAACTATAAATTACTTCAGTTGGATGGGGTTAAAAAACCTCGTGAGATTGCTGAATACTCGAATACGACTTATTTATATTATTTCGATTCTACTCTCGCTTTTAACATTTCAAGCATATCGGTTGATTCTGCAAGAGCCGTTGAATTTATACCAGATGGTAGTCGAGAGGCAAGAACGTATAATTTCTCTTCATTCTCCTTTTACTCAAGTATATATAAAGTCGGACAACGCTATTTCTTCACAGTCGGAAATGGCAAGGTCAATAATGAATTGTGGTGTTTTGATACAACAAACGGGTTTAACGTCTATCACAAAGGATATCGGAGTACTATACTTGGGGTATTTCAAGGAAAACTGTATTACCAAATTGAATTAAATTCTTCAAGTGCACCAGACCCAGTATTCGTGGTCGACAATATTAATTATTCAAAGCGCGAGTTTATTTTTCAAACCAACGGTAAACGACAAGATGAACTTTATAATTTCTACCCTCTCGATTCCCAATTCTATTTCACCCTTGACGATTCCGCATATGGTCGCGAACTTTGGGTTTCTGATGGCACTGCGCAAGGAACTAGAATGGTGATTAATATCTTCCCTGGTATGGGAAAATCTAATCCCAATGATTTTAATCATTTCGGAGATTCTTTGTACTTCACTGCGAGCCACCAGCGAGGTTCTTTTCTCTATGCACTGAACATGCGAAATCTTAATGTTCGCCTAATTTCAGACACAAGTGACGTTTGGAACAATAGCCTCTCTAATTCAATCTTAGGGCTATGGGATTCAACCATTGTATTAAGCTTTTCACGAGGCAACAAATACTTTCAAGTAGTTATGTACCATATAGGTACGGGTGAATTCAATTTTCTTTCCGATTCGCTTGCAAGCATCGGCCGTACTCTTGAGTGTCGTACAAAGTTTCGGCCAATACCAAATTCGGTAGATGGCAACTTATTGTTTGTAGCAGAAGACCCTATTCATGGCAGAGAGTTATGGAAAACAAACGGAACCAAAACCGGTACATATATGGTCGCTGATATATTTCCTGGTCCAGACGACGGATCACCATATTTCCAAGCGCTAAAGAATGATACCTTGTATTTTGTAGCAATCAATCCAGACTATGGTGCTGAATTATGGCGCTACCACGCAGGATGTCTCTATGCCAATTTTAAAGCAGAGAATACCTGCAGTAACGAGATTACAGATCTTAAATCTGAGGTACTAAGCTATGGACAAGATTCTATTGGAATTACTTGGATTATTAATTCGAAAGATACCCTAATAGCAGATTCAATTAGCTATTCCTTCCTTACATCTGGAAGTCACTTAATTCAAATGGAAGCTGCAAACCAAAACTGTTCTAAATTAAGAATAGACAGTCTTTTTATTGCAGACCGTACTTTTGCAACACTCAATTTAAACTCCGATAGCCAATGCTTTGAGGGCAATCGGTTTATTGGCCAGGTTTCCGATGCAAATCCGAAAAAAACGTTCAATTGGCAATGGGGTGATTTTTCAACTAGTCTTGGAAATCAAAGTGAACATAAATTTTACACTGTCGGAAATTATGATCTTATAATCATTGGTTCTGAACAGAATGCGTGTTTTGATACAATAATTAAAAAACTGAGAATTCACCCCAATCCACCGAATCCGACTATAATTGGCCCGTTATATTCCGAACAAGCTATTGACACCCTTTACAGCACTTATTATCCAAACACGTCTTATGAATGGAGCAGCGACGCGGGTCAGCTTACAAAAACATTAAATGATAGTTCTGCCATTTTTAAGTGGGACTACCCCACCGGCTTTGCCACGGTTCGCTTGACCTTTGAAAACCAATTCGGCTGTCTTTCAAAACAATCGAGCCACATTATTCAGCGCAAGCAACTGCGATCCTTGACCAATCAGGGGGAAAGTTCCCTGCTCCTCTACCCTAACCCAACAAAAGACCTCATTAGCCTCCAAGCACTAAACCAAATCATCCAGTCAGTGAAGATCTTCGACATGAGCGGAAAACTATTGATGGAGAATGTCGCGAGTTCAAATCAGTCCGAAATGAGCATAAGTCTGAATAGCTTATTAGCAGGAATTTATATGGTGCAAGTTCAGGTTAACGGAGAAGTCTTTAACCGCATCATTTCGAAGCAGTAAACCGCGTGGGCATGGACATCCACCGTCGCTGAATAAGCTGCCAAGCATAACGCATGGGGCATGGGGCATGGGGCATGGGGCATGGGGCATGGGGCATGGGGCATGGGGCAAAATTATTTTAAATCACAATTCACAAATCATAAATCATAAATTGGTGGAGTGAAATCCCGCTTCTCCAAGCCCATTTGGGTTTTATCGTTTATTAGTCTGTTTACAGATATCGCTTCGGAGATGTTGTATCCGGTAATGCCGATCTATTTGGATAGCATTGGGTTTTCTATCATTTGGATTGGGGTGCTGGAAGGGGTAGCTGAATCGATATCGGGATTGAGTAAAGGCTATTTCGGACGCTGGTCGGATGAGGTAGGGAAACGAGTTCCTTTTATTCGGTCTGGATATGCTTTGTCGGGGATTTCGCGGCCGATGTTGGCACTGTTTACCCATCCACTTTGGGTATTTTTTGCCCGAACGACCGATCGCTTTGGAAAAGGTTTACGCACCGGAGCGCGGGATGCGATGTTATCCGATTTAAGCGAAGGCCATAATCGGGCGGCGGTATTTGGATTTCATCGAGGCATGGATACCATGGGAGCGGTTATTGGCCCTGGACTCGCCTTGGTATTTCTCCATTATCTCCCGGGCCAATACAAGCAGATGTTCTATTGGGCCATCATTCCTGGAATTATTGCTGTCTCCCTGACCTACCTCCTCAAAGAGAAAATCAAAAAGACTACCCCACGAAAACATACACACCTTGGTGCGGCATTCAGCTATTGGAAATCCAGCTCCATTCAATATAAAAAGTTAAGTGGAGCCCTGCTCTTCTTCGCGCTCTTCAATAGTTCCGATGTGTTCTTACTCCTAAAACTCAAAGAATCAGGCTGGGGTGATACCCGTGTTATTGGCATGTTCATGTTCTATAATGTATTCTATGCCATCGCTGCCTACCCCATGGGTATGTTGGCCGACCGATTTAGCCTGAAAAAAGTCTACCTACTCGGCTTAGTTTTGTTCGCCATAGTCTATGCAGGAATGAGCCTTGGAAGTTCGGATTATCTCTTTATCTGCCTCTTTGCTATTTATGGATTATACAGCGCTGCCACACAAGGAATCAGCAAAGCCTGGATAAGTGGAATCGCCAAAAAAGAAGAGACAGCTACCGCTATTGGGACCCTCGCTGGATTTGAGAGTATTGCAGCACTGTTGGCCAGCACCATTGCCGGACTTATCTGGTACCAGTTTGGACCGATGTACGCATTAGGGCTTTCAGGAATGGTAGCAATTAGTGTGGCGGTATATATTTATAAGAAGGTCCAATAACATTCTATTAGTCCGTAGGAATTGAATGGCTAAGCACCGAACCAACGCATTATAAACCCTGACTCATTAACCTAAGAGTTCGCTCATATCTCTTGCACTATGTATGACCCGAATAACTTCAATTCCGTCAGGTAGGGAAAAATATAGAATCAAGTACTTTTTAAATACATACTGACGAATGCCAAGCATGTATTCATTTTTAAGTACACCAATACTTGGCGATTGCGCCAATTCCACCATAATTTGATCTAGAGCTTCAATAAACCTTTCCGCATTCTCAGGACTTTCTTTTTCAATGGCTATATAATGCCAAATCTGATACAAATCCTCATTTGCCTGCTTCGATTTATTTACAACCGCCATGTTATTTTAAGCTTGATCAAGCCCAGCTCGTTCTCTGGCTTCTCTTAAAAACTCTTCCTTATTCCAAGGCGTTGATGGCCCCGAATCAATTCCCTTCTGAATTTCTCTCCGGAAATACTCCACCTCTGTTTGCTTCTGTTTTTCTAGCAATCGGAGCGCTTCCCTGATTACTTCACTCGCTGAGTTATAGTGACCGGCCTCTACTAGACCATTGATAAATTCATTAAAATGGGGATTTAACGATACATTCATAACACGACCTTTCTCCATCAAATTTAACAGAAAATAACAAGGAATGTCAATTTTGGTTACTTCTTTGTTGCTCGGGGCTTCAAAAGTATATTGTATAATTTAGCTCACACTTTTTCGTATTTCTATTATGAGGCTTGTCTTTTTCATTATAGTATTAACACTTCTTGTCCGTACCTCATTTAGTCAATGCACCTGTTCGTGGATTGAAAAGAATAAGGAATCAAATGACCTGATTTCAATAGGCTCAAATGGATGGGCAAGACCAATTGACGAATTGTCTGTCGGTCTATTTAGGCATTATAATAACGGGGGATTCAACCTATTGAATAGCAAGGGAAACCAAATCTTTCCAAATCGCTTTGATAGAATCGAGGCCATCTATTCTGATTCCAGCTTCATTGGAATCACTCAAGGGAAAAAAGGGCTTTACAAAATACTCGAGTCAGGAAAATTGACTTTAGAACTTATCGACTTTCAAAAATATTGGTCCGCAGATTTCAACCACTTTTATTTTTTAAAAGAAGGGCACGTTTATTCACGAATGGCATATATGCACAATAATCAAATTGCAGATTTTAGAAATGATTCGATTTTTATTAGTGACCAGCAGCATCTAACTAACCTGAGTATCGAATTCTTTTACGGTGCCTGGTTTGCCTCGAATAAAATAATTCTTCAAGACAGTTTGCATGTAAAAATTACCATAGGCAGCAAATTAATCCTCCATCATCCAAATAAAAATTGCTATTACACCTACCTATTGAGTGGAGAAAATACGACTTCTAAATTTAATAAAATTCATATTTCCGACACGCTTTACTGGAAAAGAAAAGCTTATTGGTATGGCCATGATGCTGAATCCATTTATTATTTACCAAAGAACCCAGGTAGAAGATTATATATCCTCCCCTTGGTAAAGTCATTTCACGGGTATAAAAATTTGACATCGAAAAATCTCACACGTCATATTTTAAATCCGATAGTTGTGCATGAAGGCAATCGTTCCTTACTTTTCATTAATGACACATTTTTAATCTACCCAAAGAAATTTGAAGTGGTTGATGTCTTTACAGGAAACTTGAGCTTGGTTGACAATAATGGAAACCTTGGCATCCTTAATTCCGATAGCCTTGTTCAATACCAATTGGAAGGAGGGGTAATAAATATTGAAGCATGCATTCAGTATATCGTGACTGAAGACGACAAGCATATCATCCATATTTATTCTTTAAAAGGAGAGGAAATAACCAGCACAGATAAGCGTGGTTATTTAGTAGGCATGTATTATTTCGATGAACGAACGCATGTAATGTTGTTCAAGCTAAAGCAATAACGGTGGCCATTTATAACTCCGTAGAGGGGAAAGCGTGACACCCTCAGCAAGCACTTCCTTCCGACCACTTCCCCGTATGTGATTCCGAGGTGCCGGAAGCTGTTTTACCCGTATAGCTATAGGTTCCGTCGTCTCTCATGGAAATTGTTTCTTGGCCACCATCCGGATAATAAATGGTGACTTTCACGACTGAAAGACTGTTGCTTCCATCATAACCCTCAAAGGTTTCCCAGACTTGTCCGGTATTATTACAGCCTTTGACTCCATCATCCGTTACCTTATAGGAGAACCATTTGACAGAACTCCCAGATGTTGGAGTAAGGGTATACTCTTGACCAGTAACCCACCAAGGAGCACCTTTTCTATCGGCCTCTGCTTGCTCACATGACGAGCTAAGTGAAATCAAGCAAAACATGCTTAGTGTATAAATAAGTTTCTTCATGATTCAATTATACCGAATTTCAACAATTTGAAAATCACGATAATCTGGTATTCTTTTGGGATCAGGATTAGGTTCAACCCATGTTTCGTCGCGTAAAAATTTTGCGTTAAAGGTTCGGGCATTCAACGATTAGGAGAAATATTTTGTGAGAGGGATAAACGCCCATTTTGAAATTGATAATATCATTCAAATTTTACAGGTATTTGTTGTCTCAGAAATCGCCCTGTATCTTTACCCTGTTATGCACTAATGCTCGTTTAGGATTCCATGAAAAAACGTCTATACGAAATTATTTTTGAGGCCGATACGCCAGCAGGGAAGTACTTCGACCTTGCACTCTTGGCCGCTATCCTCATCAGTATCCTGGTTGTTATTCTCGACAGCGTGGCACATATACACCAGCGGTTTAGCCAATATTTCTTGGTGATTGAGTGGACTGTAACCGTGGTTTTTACCCTTGAGTACTTGGCCAGAATCTGGTTGGTAAAAAAACCGTGGTCCTATATTTTCAGCTTTTACGGATTGATTGATCTTTTTTCCTTGCTTCCAACTTTCCTCGGACTTTTCATCGGAGGAGGTGGCGCAAGCTTGATGGTGATTCGTATGCTTCGTTTTTTGCGCATTTTCCGCGTTTTAAAATTGAGTCATTATAGTCGAGCGGGCAGGATAATTATAACAGCCATTGGCAACAGCAAGGAAAAACTCTTTGTATTCATCCTGTTTGTTGTGAGCTTAGCCACAATCATTGGAACCATGATGTACCTTATTGAAGGGGAAGAAAGCGGATTCAATGATATTCCCACAGGCATTTATTGGGCAATCGTAACTCTCACCACTGTAGGCTATGGAGATATATCACCCATGACCGCGGTGGGTCAATTCTTTTCGAGTGTTGTGATGCTACTCGGTTATGCCATCATTGCGGTTCCTACTGGAATAGTCACCGCTGGAATCTTAAAAGAAAAACACCGGCAGAATACTCAAGTTTGTCAGAAATGCCTACTCGACCAACATGAAGATGATGCCAACTATTGCAAGCGCTGTGGTGAGAACTTAATTATGAATTGAAAACAGCCGATTTATGAAGCTGATTTGCCAATTTACTTGAAATGCTAAGTTATTCTCTACCTTTCTTTTAGGCACAGAAGGACACTCCATTAAAAAAATAATTTTGTGAAGAAGAGAAAAATACTACTTTTGCACTCCTCATTAGTACAGAGCGCTGCTTGATTTTATCAAAAGCATTCATAAAAGACCAAAAAGGTGCGGTAGCTCATCCCGATAACTATCGGGAGGTAGAGCAAAGGACCAAAAAAAGGTGCGGTAGCTCAGTTGGTAGAGCAAAGGACTGAAAATCCTTGTGTCGCCGGTTCGATCCCGGCCCACACCACAAACAAAAAAAGCTTCCATTTCGGAAGCTTTTTTTGTTTGCAGTGGAGAGAGCGGAGAGCGGAGAGCGACATGCTGCACTTACGTCTCTGGCAATATCGGATAATCACTCCCCTTTGTTTCTTCGCACTGATGTTACTGGAAGCTGAAGCTCCAGCCAGGGTAAATTCTCGAGCTCGAACTCAACCTCAACCTTAACCTCGTCATCCTGAGCGAGCCGTCTCAATTTTTAGGCTAATTACAATTCTGCGCGAGTCGAAGGGCTTATCCTTTTTAGTTCCCCCTAAAAATCCGCATATTTGGTACTTTAAAAATAGGGATATGATTGCACAGGGAATATTCGCAGCCGTACTGATAGCGGCCATCTACCTCTTTAGTAGGAATGTAGGGAAAATCAGAAGGAATATTCTGTTGGGACAAGACCTCGACATGAGCGACCGCAAGCCCGAAAGAATCAAAACCATGTTACGTGTTGCATTCGGACAGTCGAAAATGGGTGCTCGTCCGGTTCCGGCATTTTTCCATCTACTCATCTATGTTGGATTTGTGCTCATCAACCTTGAAGTGATGGAGATAATGATTGACGGACTAGCGGGTACGCATCGTGTTTTACAAGGTCCCCTTGGCGCGCTCTATCCTATCATGTTGGGTTTCTTTGAAATATTGGGAGCATTGGTCCTTATTTCCTGTTTAGCATTTTTATACCGCCGACATATTCAAAAACTCTTTCGCCTGAACATGCCCGAAATGAAAGGTTGGGCAAGCAAAGACGCTACCTATATCCTTATTATAGAAATTGTTTTGATGGCTGCGCTATTTGTCATGAATGCCACCGACCGATCCTTCCAATTATCAACCGGTGGATCTATGCCTATCAGCTCTTTCCTCGCCCCACTTTTCGAAAATATTGGCGACCAATCCCTTCATACCATAGAAAGAGGCGCCTGGTGGTTCCATATTCTCGGCATCTTGGCTTTCTTAAACTACCTGCCCTTCTCCAAGCATTTCCATATCATTCTCGCCTTTCCTAGCACCTATTATTCTCGCTTAGACCCTAAAGGAAGCTTTGCAAATATGAGCTCCGTAACCACCGAGGTAAATTTAATGATGGACCCATCAGCTCCAACACCGGAAGGCTATGAACCGCCAACAAGCTTCGGAGCAAAGGATGTGCAAGACCTTAGCTGGAAAAATTTGATGGAGGCCTATTCCTGCACCGAATGCGGACGTTGTACTTCAGAATGCCCTGCTAACCAAACGGGTAAATTGCTCTCTCCAAGAAAAGTAATGATGGATACCCGTGATCGACTTGAGGAAGTTGGCAAAAACATTGATTCCAATAAGGGTGAATTTGTGGATGATGGAAAGAACCTTCATAGCCTAATCAGTAAAGAAGAATTATGGGCCTGCACCACATGTAACGCTTGCGCAGAGGCCTGTCCGATTAATATCAATCCGATGGAAATCATTTTCCAAATGCGCCAATACCTTGTAATGGAGCAAGCCGATGCACCAAGTGAATTGAATAATATGTTCAGCAACTTGGAAAACAACGGGGCGCCATGGCAGTTTTCACCTGCAGATCGCGCCAACTGGACACAAGAGTCATGAGCCAACGTGGGCTAATTTTACTATGCACCTTTCTGGTATTGACGCTATCAAAACCAGTAGCAGCAAATCCGATAGACAGTCTACGGCAACTCTTACCTTCAGTCAAGAAGACCGATAAGGCCGAGCTACTTAACGAAATCTCTGAATCCTACCGCTATCAAAATCCAGACAGTAGCATCCACTTTGGCAGACTAGCAAAAGCAACTAGCCTTGCTCAAAAACAATCAGAACGCTACTTAGATGCCGTTAAAAATATTGGTATCGGATTTTATATCGCAGGACAGTATGACTCTGCATTAGCCTATGTCGAAGAATTCTTTCAAGGAGAACCCAAGGATATTGAAAGCCGCTCGTCATTATTAAACTTAAAGGGACTTTGCCTACTCCGCAAAGGAGAAAACAAAGGAGCGATGGATGCCTTCTTCGAGAGCTTAAAAGAGGCCGACAAACTCACGAATACTGAACTAAGAATCAAACCATTAACCAATATTGGCTTGGTGTATATGGAGCTCAACCAAATGAATCAGGCCATTGAGCAGTTCCGAAAGGCACTAATCCTCTTAGAAACACAGGAGAACCTAGGAATAAGAAATATTATTTTAGCCGACCTAGCTGCTTGTTTTGGCGCTATTGATGAGCTGGATTCAGCCCGATACTATGCCGAGACTTCCTATGCCCTAGCCGTACAATTGGAGAACCCGAGTTCCGCGGCCAATGCATTAAATATTCTGAGCACTTACTATCAGCACATGAATAAGCTCGATAGCGCAGCCTTAATGTTGCTTCGTGCCAAGCCCTATCGCAAAATGCAAGCCGACCCGTATTTAGTAGTGGCCGACGAAATCAACCTAGCCCAAATCTATTTAAAACAAGGCAAATATACCGAAGCCAAGAAAACAGGCATTAGAGCAAAAGAATATGCCGA
The DNA here is from genome assembly GCA_964620355.1 of uncultured Burkholderiales bacterium. Taxonomy (GTDB): domain Bacteria; phylum Bacteroidota; class Bacteroidia; order UBA8524; family UBA8524; genus UBA8524. Next base: position 12,373 of record CAZUIT010000028.1, read on the forward strand.
CAGCCTGGGTGTGCGAAGCAAATTCAGAAACCTGCTCCTCCTCATGGCTCAAATCGCTGAAGCAGAAAACAACTGGAAAGAAGCAGCCCACTATTATGCTCGCTGGGGAGAGGAAAAAGACAGCATCTATGCCGAAGCAAATAGTGATGCCCTCGCCGAATTGCAAGTACGTTATGACGTTGCACAACAAGAAAAAACGAATATAGAGCTCCGTGCCGCCCGACAAGAAGAAGCGCGAAAAAATGAGGAGAAAAACCTGATAATCTTACTTATCCTCGCCGTATTCGCTGGCGCAACGATCATCAGCATTCTCTTGCTCAAAAGAAAAAAAGACCGTGACCGCATCGCGCTTGAACGGCTTGAGAGTGAGCATAATCAAAAACTATTTAAGGCATGGATTGAAGGAGAAAGCAAGGAACGCGTACGCCTGGCAAAAGAGCTTCACGATGGACTTGGTCAACTTTTGGTTACGGCCAAAATGAGTCTCGATATGCAGGATGAACCCGATGAATCCGTACTCCATTCTATCCAAATACTAAACAATTCTATCGACGAACTCCGTCATATATCGCATGACCTCATGCCAGCTACATTGATGCGACTTGGACTAATTCCAGCTTTGCGCGACTTAAAAAGACAAATTGAAAAGGCCAGCACTATCGTTTGCCGCTGGACACTCCCAGAAAAGGTAGAGATTGAAGAGGAACAAACCCACGCTATCTACCGCATCGTACAGGAATTTCTAAATAACTCACTCAAACATGCCGAAGCGAGCGAACTTACCTTGAAATTAGAACAATCCCAGAAATCCATCAATATCTATATTGCAGATAATGGACGTGGCTTCGATAGCTCTACAATTTCACAAAGTTCTGGAATGGGATGGAACTCTATTTTATTGCGAGTTAACCTTTATCAAGGAAGTCTAACTATTGATAGCCAACCAGGCAAAGGAACAATGTTATCCCTTACAATGCCATTTAGCAGTTCAAAATAATCGTCGGCGACAAATTATCTCCTCCATACCCATAAAAACAGCAGATATACCTACCAGTTTATCGTGATTTTTATGCCTAGCGTTTACCATTCCGGATATTTTGGTATAAATTGAAAACGATTAAGCTATGCCCCATGGTAATTGAAGCCAATTATAAAGAATGTGAACCCGCCAGAGTATTAGCAGTTGATGATCATCAAGTGCTGATTGACGGATTAAAATCCCTTCTTAAAAAAGACAGCTCTGTGCAATTTGCCTTCGAAGCAAATAGCGGTGAAGAAGCGCTTCAAATCATTGAAAAACATCATCATGAGATTGACCTCATCATGACCGACATATCCATGAATGGAATTTCTGGCTTGGATTTGACCAAAGAAGTCAAATCACGCTTTCCACATATTAAAATTTTAGTCCTCAGCATGTACAATGAGCCTGAGGTAGTCGACGCCATACTTTCATCAGAGGCAGAGGGTTATATCTTAAAAAATTCTGGTAAAGCCGAGCTACAAGATGCCATTCGAAAAATTTGTCAAGGCAGCAGCTATTATAGCACCGAAGTAATTTCCAGCTTTATGCGACACCGAAATGGTGAAGTTAAAAAGCACAAGAAAGACATTCGTGATATTCTTACGACGCGTGAGGTAGAAATTGTACAACTCATCTGCGAGGAGCTTACCACTGCTGAAATTGCGGAGCGCCTTTTTATTAGTCCGAGAACAGTAGACACCCACCGCAAACATATTCTGGAAAAAACCGATAGCAAGTCAGTTGTTAGCCTTATCAAGCTGGCCTATGAGTATGAATTAATTGGCACTTCAGCATAGTCCGTAATTTTTACGGGCTCACCCTACGTACCATCAGGTATAACAAAATCCCCTTTTATAGTGATGCGCTGATTTAGAGTAGGTTCTAGCTTTGTTCATAGGAATAAAACCAATCCTATGAAAAAATTTAAACTTCTTGTATTCGCTCTGTTTCTCTCTGGCGCCGCAGCCATTGCACAAAACGGAGACGCCTACTTTCAAAAGGACGAATACCAAAACGCCATTCGAGCCTACCGCTCTGAATCTCAAAAAAACCCTTCAGTCTATTTCAATATGGCCCGGGCCTATTTCGCTATTCAAGATTTTGATGCCGCCATTTTAGCACTTGAAAACTGGAAAAGCCTCGACCCAAAATGCGACAAGTTAAAAGCCGACAAATGGCTTGCATTATTGCGCAGAGATGATCAGCCAGCCAAGATTGAAAACATGGGTAGCACTATCAATACAGGTGAAGATGAATATGTTCCTCGTGTTTCTGCAGATGGAAAAACACTCTACTTCCTTTCTGATAATCGTACAGGGGGCAGAGGGGGTGAAGACATCTGGTATTGCCAACGTCAAACCGATGGCTCTTGGGGGGCACCACAAAACTTTTCATCCATGAACACCTCCTCGAACGAAGGTATTCTTGCCATTTCTCCTGATGGAAATGTAGCCATTGTTTTTGGAAATTATAATGGATCCTTTGGTGGAGGAGATTTGTTCTACTCCGTAAAAACAGAAAATGGATGGAGCTATCCATGTAACCTTGGTGGTACCATCAATACCAAAAACTGGGAATCATTGGCCGCCCTCGGACCGGATGGAAAAACCCTCATCTACTCCACAGTGAGAAGTGATGGAAAAGGAAATTCCGACCTATGGGTAACTCAACTGACCGAAACAGGCTGGACCTCACCAAAGAATCTTGGGGCTGCTATCAATACAGGTGAAGATGAAAAATGGCCATTTATTGCCGCAGATGGGAAAACCCTCTATTTCAGTTCTGATGGTCATTTTGGCTTTGGAGGCTCTGACCTTTTTATGGTGAAGCGCCTCGATGATAGCTGGACCAATTGGTCGGAGCCAGTGAATTTGGGTCGCTATGTGAATTCATTAAAGAATGATAAAGACTTCTCAGTATCTGGCTCAGGAATCAATGGCTTTATTACCCGTTCAGGAATGCCAGATGGGTATGGATCGAATGATATCTACCAATTTTATGTGCCCGCCCAATTTCGTCCTGAACAAGTTTTTAACGTGTATGGACGCGTAAACGATGAAAACGATGAGAATGCCCACGTGAATATTCGCTATTTCGATTTGGCCACAAATGAAGAAGTGAATAAAACAGCGACCGATGCCTCAAATGGCATGTATACGGTCGCTTTGCAAAAAGGCAAAAAATACAAGGTAGTGATTGACATGAAAGGATATCTTTACTACAGCTCAATTCTTGATTTGAGCGACCCTAACCTCCTTCGCAATAAGGAGCCATTCAATCAAAAACTTAAGAACAAACAAGCTGAGCTCGATCGCATACAGCGCGAACTCGATCAGCAGAATGCAAAACTGAAAGAATCATTGCAGTCTGGCTCAAACGATATCGATGCCCTATTTTTAGAAATTGAGGCCAATATGAAACGCTACCGCAAAGCCCTCGACGACTTGGAAAAAGTGATGGCTGAGGCGCGTTACGAATGGCTAGAGTCGGAAGGACAAAGTTTAAATGTTCGTCAGGACTACACCTTGCAGTCAGCGAAAATTGGAGCAAAATTCGAGTTGAAAAACATCTTCTTCGACTTTGGAAAAGCAAGTCTTCGCAAAGAGTCGGAAGTAGAGCTTGATAAGCTATATGAAATTATGGCCAAGAGTGAAATTGTAATTGAGCTAGGAGGTCATAGTGATAGCATCGGTTCAGAGGAAGCCAACCAAAAGTTATCTCAAGAAAGGGTAAATAGTGTAAAAACATACCTGGTAAATAAAGGCATCAATACACAAAGACTGATGGCTGTGGGTTATGGAGAAACGCAACCAATTGCAACAAACTCAACAGAAGAAGGCCGTGGGTTAAACCGCCGTGTGGAGGTGAAAATTCTACGACTCACTGTGGAACGTGAAGGGGGCGAAGTTGTGGTAGAAGATCCAAGCAAGAAGAAAAAACAGCCGAAGAAAGAAGCCCCTGTGGAATTGGCTGAAAAAGGCAATATGCTGGAACTACTTCAAAAAGCAGCGAAAAATGGGGGACTTCCTTCAGGTAGTGATTGCAATAAAGAAGTTGAATACAATAAAAAGTATGTTCCAAGCAAAAAAGAAGGGAAAAAGAAATATGGAAATCAGGGGACCGGTTTCTTATATAGCTATGGTGACGCTGACAAAAGTAATTTCATACTTAAATCATTCAACTTGAGTGTGGTGAATTGGGGCTACCAACCATTAGATAAAAACTCTTTGGGTGTGGAGATGTCTTTTGTAACCAAGGATTTGAAAGAAAACAGAATTCAATACTATTTCTCCAACCCTGATTCAATTACGATGGGATTTGGATATAATTTCCTTAAAAATAATCAAATCAAATCATCACCCCTTCTTTTCTGCTGGGGCTATGAAACCAAATTGATGGTTGGAAAAGCCGGAAGTATTCCTGAAGACCGCCTTTTTGGGCACTTATCTGTACCTCTCGGATTCCGTTACTTGATGGATATGAAGGGATTGATAATCGCACCAGAAGCCTTTTATAACGTCAATGTATGGACATCTCGCACAAAAAGGAACGACGGGGCCTTCGAAGATGGCGCCCAATACATGCGGTTTGGGGTAAACTCCCGCTGGAAATTATTCCATGCTGGATTAAATTATAACCTCGGTCCAACCGTTAATTTCTTAGGCTTTAGAGCAGGAGTTTCATTCTAATTCATTGCATCATGAAAGGAGAATACATGCACAAAACAGCGTTAACCAAAAGGGAACATGAAATTTTGAGACTAATTGCTCTTGAACATACCTCAGGCCAAATAGCCTTGCTTCTGGGCATAAGTATTCGGACTGTGGAGACCCACCGTAAAAATTTACTTATCAAGACACAATCCGGATCGGTAGTAGGACTCCTGAAATACGCCATCAGAGAGGGCTGGGTTCCAGGATATTACGCCTCCGGAAAAGGACAATAACTATTCCCCCTTTTTACAATTAAGCCGGCCTCGTGCCGGTTTTTTTGTTAAATGCGGCTCATTGGCTAATTTGCAGACGGATAAACCGATGCATATGAGTATTCATGTACCAACAATGGCCGAAATGACGGCAAATGGCGAAAAACCAGAAGTGCTTTTTTGGGTAGGCTGTGCCGGAAGTTTTGATGAACGTGCGCAAAAAATTACACGGGCATTTGTAAAGCTGCTTAATGCTGCCGATGTGAAATTTGCCATTCTCGGTACCGAAGAAAGTTGTACAGGTGATCCCGCAAAAAGGGCTGGAAACGAATTTCTCTTTCAAATGCAAGCAATGGCCAATATTGCTACCTTAAATATGTATGAGGTGAGCAAAATTGTAACGGCTTGTCCGCATTGCTTCAATACCCTTAAAAATGAATACCCTGAACTTGGTGGAAAATACGAAGTCATCCATCATACTCAATTTCTTAACCAACTGCTTAACGATGGCCGCTTGGCTGTTGAAGGTGGAGGATTCAAAGGAAAGAAAATCACCTACCACGACTCGTGCTACCTTGGAAGAGCCAATGGGGTATATGAAGCCCCTCGAGAGCTAATTCAAAAACTCGATGCCGAGCTGGTAGAGATGAAGCGCTGCAAAACCAATGGACTTTGCTGTGGTGCTGGTGGCGCACAAATGTTTAAGGAAGCCGAGAATGGTAAGAAAGAAATCAATATCGAGCGTACCGAAGAAGCACTAGAAACAGGAGCTAATATTGTGGCAGCCGCTTGTCCGTTTTGCATGACCATGATGAGCGACGGGGTAAAAAACCAAGAGAAAGAAGATGCAGTGCAAGTATTGGATATCGCTGAACTTATTGCTCAAGCAAAAGACCTTTAGGGCAATACAGTGACGGTTCCTGAATAGCGGAATACCTTATCATGGATACTGACCACTTCTACTAAGTAGACATAAACATCTTGTTGTACTGGAACGCCCTTATAGGTTCCATCCCAGCTATTTTTTACGTCTTCTGAATAGAATACTTCTTCTCCCCAGCGATCATAAACATGAATTCGTATGCTCTTGTAATTGCCGGCCACCACCACAAAGGTTTCATTTTCCGGACTATCTTGGCCGTTTGGAGTAAATGCATTTGGAATAAATACGCTGAGTTCTGGAACAATCAATAACTCCCTACCGATACTATCCCAGCAGCCTTGTCTGGTTTCAACGCGTAATTGTACCCTGTAGAATACCGAGTCGTTCTCATCGATTATTGGGTATTCATAATAAGGATTCACTGCATGTGAGCTCCCATTGTTAGGATCACCAAAGTTCCACTGCCATTGGTCAATCGTTCCTGAACCTGCCACCCTGGAGCGGTCGTAAAATTGAATCCCAGGGAAATTTGTACTTGTAATCCATTTATCAGCTCCAATTGCTGCTATGGGTTTTGGATATACTTGAATCGTGACCGGTATCGCGTCGGCTTCGCATAATCCTTGTGTAGCTGAAGTTTGTACATGGAGCGTAACAGTATATGTTCCATAACTTAGATATTCATGATTTAATCCCGATGTCAAATCTATACCTGCTCTATCTGCTCCTTCTCCATAGTTCCACTCATAGCGGCTACCTATCGGAACTATTCCCTTGGCTTCAAATTGCACTTCCAACGGTTCGCAGCCGTTCAAAGGACTTGCTTCAATAAGTGGTTGAGGTAGAGGGAAAACATTCAGCTGCTTGCGTATGATTACTTCAGGACAAACAGAATACTGCTGGGTACTCACTTGAATCCAAACATTTCCATTTGCAATATCTGCCGTTCCTGCTTGGTAATCGATTTGCATTCCACCCATTGAAACATTGGAGCCGTTGAATAAACCATCACCCGACCTGGTCCATAAAATATCAGGTGTTTCAGAATAACTCGCCGTAAGGTCTATCTTCTCTCCTTCACACATATCATCAGGAATCACTGCAGTAACCCTTGGTTCCGCTTGAATATAAGCCTGACCTAGGATGAAATTTGAACAGCCATTGGCAGCCGTAAAATCATACCGGATATTCTGCCATCCTTTCCCAACAGCCTGCATATCCATCTGATTGCCCGAGATGCTATTGCCTGTCCACACACTGCTCGCCCCAACCGGTGAAACAAGCTGAGTTAAATCAAGCATTCCTTCGCCCATACAAAATGAATCGCTCTTAAAGCTTAGCTCCGGAATAGGTTGAACGCTTAATACTACCGAGTCGGTGGTTGAACAGGTACCTAGCGAACGGGTATAATAAAACCATATTGACTCTCCGATAAACTTATTTGCAGGATCAAGCGTGGCAGGGTTAAAGCTTGCTGGGGCATTAATTGTTGCTGACGAAGTCCAAATTCCACCAGCAGGAGTTGCCCCGCTCGCTGATTGTAAATTGAGTGCTCCATCATTAAAACAGATGGGGGATAGATTTCCTGCTTCAGACAAAGGAATAGGCTTAACTTCCAAAGGAATCGTATCGAAGGCAGCACAGCCCGTTACCGTATTTTCAATGCGCAGCACCATCTGATAGGTACCCGGTGGCACCAAGTTATTTAGTTTGAGCTTCACATTTTTCAAGTCTGTTTTATCCAAATTGGCAGTTACCGGAGCGTTAGCATTTGCTTCATACCAATTTACTTTCAACCCGTTATAGTTGGCGGGAGACAGCTTCAAGGTGTTTAACGCTAATTCTTTATCATTGGCACAGACGGCTGCATCATCTAATAATGAAATTGCGGGAGCCGGACGAACCAGTACGGTCACCGTTTTGTTGTTTTTACAACCCAGCGCATCCGTCACTTCATACTTAAGCACATGATTTCCTGCTTGGGCAATGTCCGGATAGAATAAACCATTTTGGACTGCAGTCGGTTTTTGTGGACAAGACCATACCCCATTAAACGCTGTTGGAAACTGCACTGCGGTGATGAGGGAGACAGGCGCATTGTCAGGACAATACGGACCCAAATTGCTCAGCTGCACAAAAGGAGCCGGGTCCATGTTAATATTTACCGTATCCAAATAGACACAGGCAAGTGTATCAAACATTTTCTGCCCCCTGACGATATAGCCTGTATTCTGTGTGATGACTTGGTAAAAGCTATCGCTGCTAGCGATTGCATTAGGTAGGGGATTGGTCTTGAACCCAGCTTTATAGTACCAATTATAAGAATCTGCACCACTTGCTGCGAGCAATAGGGTATCTCCCTCACATGCCCGCGTATCCGGACCAGCGCTCAAGTTCATTGCCGCCAACTTATGCTGTAGGGTATCATAATTCTGACAACCTAGGCTATCTTCCACTCTCACCCAATAGTTAAAGTGCTTATCTACCGAAAGCTTCCTTGTGGTATCGCCTGTTACCCACTGATAGCGCCAATTGGTTGAATCATTGCCTGCATCAAGTATGGATATATCACCTTTGCAAACACGTAAGTCTGGACCAAGATTAACCTGTGGGAGCGGACTGTAATTCACCAAAATTGTATCCCAATTCCGGCACCCCGAGGCATCCTGCACTTGAATGACGTATCGGGTGGTGGTGTCTGGATTCACCAAAATATCTTCATTGGCAGAAAATGGACCATAAGGAGTAGTATCTGTAAGTTGCATCCATTGATGGGTATAAGGGCGGCTTCCATTCCAAGTGCTTCCGTCTATCCATAAACTCTTCCCAGCGCAAATCGTTGTATCACTTGGTATCGTTACCTGAACAAAATCGGCCACTTCGAAGGTGTCGGCTACCAAATTATAGCATGGCGTACCTGTTCGAAAAAAGAGTGTTGCTGTGTATTTCCCAGGCTGGACGAATGCGGTATCGTATTGAACATTTGTCCCACTCGCATAAACGGCTTTATTGTTCTCATCCCGAATAATCCAGTTCGCGATAAATCCTTGGTAAGACTTATCGGGCTCATAATGCAAGGCCACCTTACCACAGGCCAAGACCTTTGTACTTATGGTAACTTCTGGAGTTTCGCGCACAAAGATGCTAAACGAATTGATGCTTTGTCCGGTAACCGGACAAGCATTATCCTTGGCTGTGATTGTAAAGGTATATGGAATATTGCTGATGTCATTATTGGTGGGTGTCCAACAGACTTTGCCACTCGCATGTTTAACTGAGCCATTATTATTGGTAAAAGTTGCCCCTCGAATTCCACGGTTCCAGCTAATTCTTACGGTATCATTCGAATTCGTATCGCTGGTCACTATATCAACACATATCTTCTGCCCTGCACAGGCCATAACCGTATAAGGTGAAGCTATCTTAGGCACATCATTGTTCGGACATGAAATGATAATAAACTGCATGTCACGCCGGGTTTCGCCCACCTTGACCAGGGCACCACCTACCCTTCGCCATTCGGTTACTTTAATTACAACCACAGCTATTTGATTCGCTTGAGTTGGACGAAATGCCAAGTCGCCAGTTACGGGATCAACGTGAAAACCGGCAGGCAGACCAGCATTGGCATTTGGAAAGCCGAAGAAGGTGAGCGGCTTGGTATAGCTAAAACTTCCCACATAATTCGCCTGATTAAATTGGGAGCGCATGGCTGGAGCCAATTCGAAAGAAAGGCTGTCTCCATCCGTTGAATCCAAGGCGCCATTATTGAATACAAAATCTTGTCCGGCACAAATAATCCCTACCGGATCATTGGTAAAAATCGGGCTCGAGTTGCATTTGGTCAAGCAACGGTCGAGTTCTACATACGTATAGAATAGATCGGAACTGCAGCATGTTGTGGTGGCGGTATTCCGAGTAGAATTCCCAATATAGCCGACATGAAATTTGCAGCAACTTGTACCTCCCAGGTAGACGACTACTTTAAAGGTTAATTTTTCGATACCATAGGGGAAACTACAACTGGAATTCGTTGTGTTTGAATTGCAGGTTGAATTGCATTTGGTGCAATATCCATCGCAAACTGGGGTAATGTCCACACAGCTCACCAACTGCGGATAAAAAGTTTTTTGTGTAAAGCTGCAGTTGATGGCAGAAACCGCCAAATTATACGTGTTGGCCGGTATCGTCCAACTTGCATTACAATCCTTGTAAACGATGGTGGTAAACTCGAAGCTATCGTTTCCTATGCACCGGTACGTCATGTCAGCACCCATGATATCGCTTGCGTGCACGCGCGAAGGCACAGTAAATGCCAGCAGTGCAAATAAGAGCAGATAGAGAGGTTTCAAAGTCGACTTCATTGTACGGATTCCATCAAAGTTAACAAACAATCAAGGAATGAACTTGGGAATGTTTCCCTATTTTCAATTCCAAATGAAGGTTTGCGCTTTCTAGCTAACAGATGCCATCCATGCTTGGATCGATGCTTTCCTTAGCTTGATGAATGGATTTTGTATCTTCGAACCATGGAAACACCTGCTTTTCACCCGCAATCACGCGTTTGGGTTTATACCGCATCTCGGTTCTTAGAAGAACATGAAATTGCAGGACTCGAGGAACGTATCAGCAATTTTTGCGAATCATGGACTGCACATAATCAGCAACTTCGCGCTGGCGGACATGTGGCCTACGGACGTATGGTTGTACTAATCGTTGATGAATCACAGGTCGGAGCAAGCGGTTGTTCAATTGATAAGTCGGTGCATTTTTTAGAGGCTGCCGGACATCATCTCAATTGTGATTTTTTTATTCGAAACCTTGTTGCTGTTCAATTAAATGATGGATGGGAATGGATGGATTTCAGACAAATTCCTATACTCTTAGAAGAAGAAAAAATCCATGCTCATACACCCATGATAGATGCGCTGGTGAATGATTTTGAATCCTTCCAATCCATCGAAAAACCTTTATCCGACTCTTGGCTTAGCCGGTATTTGAAAGACCATCATTCGTGAAACTTTCTACCCTAATTCGCTGGGGTCCTTGGGCGATCGGACTCCTGTATTTTCTGCTATCTATGCAGCTTCCTTTTTGGGGAGATAGCATTGCCAGTGTTTCAAAAGCTGCTGTGCGTATTTATGAAGAAGGACTTCAGCACCCTTGGAATTACCCAGATGCCGACCCGGGTCACCCCACACTTTTCCCATGGATAATTGCCCTTTGCTGGCATATTTTCGGACAGGCCCTCTGGGTGGCCCATGCACTCATCGCATTATGCATGATTGGTGTTATAAAATTGATGCAAGGTTATCTTCGTTTGTATGAAGAAAAACTCCAAGTTTGGGGGCTTCTGCTCTTTGCTGTGTCGCCACTTTTGGTATCTCAAGCCATGGAAATATCCTTGGCTCTTCCTTTGACTCTGGCCTATTTTTCAGCCATTCAGGGACGAAAGAAAAACCAAAATTTTCTCTGGGTTCTCAGCCTGATGGCTCTTTCACTCCTCCACCTTCAAGGCATGATGTTATTGGCCGCCTTGGGCCTATATGACCTCATGCGCTCTTGGCCGATTACCCCCAAATGGTGGAAAAGAGCACCCCTTTACCTTCTGCCCCTCTCTACATTTGGCCTTTGGGCAGTATTCCATTACAACGAATTTGGCTGGGCCATCTTTACCCCCAACTATGGTCGTTCTGCTCCTGGTATCGGCACCATTATCTATAACCTCGCCATCAGCGCTTGGCGTTTACTTGACTTAGGCTATTTTATCTTGGTGCTGCCGGTAGCTTGGAGCTTATACCTCGTTGCCAGAAAACGACTATTAGGCGATATCGATAAACTCTTCATTGCCACCTCTTTAATCCTCTGTTTGGGTATTCCGGTCATCTTCGCCTATCCGCCGAGTCATCGCTATATCCTCCCTGTTTACCTGCTATTGATTCCTCTATTCTTGCGTTTTCTTCAGCATAGAAAAGAAAAAGTTCAAGCGGCATGGCTCACGGTAACATTTCTTTTTTTGCTCAGCGGAAACCTTTGGGTTTATCCAGGAAAATGCCTTGGCGATCAAAATTTGGTCTTCCTTTCCTTTATGGATTTGGAACAAGAGATGATGGAAAGCTTACCTAAAAACACCACGATTCACTCCTTTGCCCCGCTCAATAATGCATCGAAGTTTACTTGGTTAACAAAGGAACGCGCCCTAAGCTATACAGACCTCTATGACAAAGATTTTAAGCAGGTAGATTGGATTGTAGAAAGCAACCTCAATTGCGAGTTTACCTCAGAAATGAAGGAAACTCTTGCCGAAGAATTTGTTGCCCGGAGCTTTGAATCTTATGGGGTGTATATCAATGTATGGATGAATAAAAAGCTCTTAAACCTCCACCCCGAATTCGCTACACAGGCCCATCAAGCCGGCGGAGTAGAATTATGGATGCGGAATTTAAAAGAGAAGCTTAAAAACTAGAGACTATACTTCTGGTAAAAGCGCCACCAACGATCGGGCAGTTCTTCGCTCGCTGCCAAGAGATAATCCTCGTATTCACATGGAATCACAAAAGGCATGGTATTCACCTTTCCACTTTTCGGATGAGGAATTTCCATCCACCAACGGTCGGTCGATTGGCTTTTATAGAAAACAACTTCATGGTCTTCCTTCATCGCCAAGCGGTATTTTAAAAACTGATCTGGGTGGTTTTTTGGATCTTCTTTTAATCGTTGCGGATAAGCTTCAAGGAAACACCAAAGCATCTGAGCCACTTGGCGCGCGCTCACCCCGTGGGTATCAAAAGCCGGACTAAAGTTAAACAAACCTATACTCTGGCAAGCATCACTTAAGCCCGCATAACGCGCAAGCTGACAAGCCTCTTCGTTGAACAAGCCGTTTGGTGAAGCTTCGCGAACGCCAGGGAAATCACTCGCTCGGATGACGCCACAATCGAATACGGCCAAATGCGAACCACGGAAAATAGGTTCTGCTATGCTTAACTTACTACGAATCGAACCCAAGCGCACCGGATCGAAAAACATACGTTCTATGGCATCGAGCGATTCTTGCTCAGTAAGGTAGGTTTGGTAGGCGATGGTGCTCAGGTTAAAGAGCTGACTTTTTTCATCCAATACCATCTTATTCATCCAACTCCCTTCGCGCAGATTGATTTGTTTTCCACAATACGTGACTTCCAAATTAGGAGATTGATTTTTCAAGGCATGGTACTGTAGCAATGCCATTTTCTCATCTCCACCCATCAATACAGCAGTGATACCTCTATCGCTTAATTCATGCAAGACAGTTTGCACGGCAAATAGTGTGTCTTCGGCAGTATTGCCAGCATCTACATTTCCAAGGTCTGCCACCTGCATCCAGGTCTTGGGCTTCATTAAACGATAAAACTCTTTACGGCATGCATCAGCTCCCTGGGATGCCCCTTGGTTCAAGCCATCAATACGACGGTCGTGCACGCCGAAAATCGCCACCTTAATCCCCTCTAAATCTGGCACCTTATCGATATGTAAGTGAACATGGTGCGCCAAGCTCCCTGGCAACTGATCGGAGGAAAAAACCAAATCTTTATTGAGTGGATGTAGGAAGGATTCAAGCATGGTCAAAATTATCCTTTTTCGCTTACTAATGAATTGACTAATTTGCCGATTCATGATACTGCTTACTGGAGCGACAGGATTTTTGGGTGCACATGTTTGTGCCAGCTTACTTGAAAAGGGCTATAAAGTAAGGGCCTGCAAGCGTAAGAGCAGCTCTCTAAATGAGTTTGAACAGATTCTAAATTGGCGACTTGGCGCCGATTGGAAACAAAAGTTGGCACAATTAGAATGGGTCGAAGCTGATATTCTAGATTATGATTCCCTATTAGATGCTATGCCTGGGGTTGAAGCCGTCTTTCATGTTGCAGCCATTGTAACTTTCTGGGAAAAACGACGCACAGAATTGTTTGAAGTGAATGTAGAAGGAACAGCCAATGTGGTGAATGCCTGTCTCGTTTCCAATATTCCATGGCTGATTCATACAAGCTCCATCGCCGCTATTGGCCGAGATGCTAAAAAACCGTTCGTGAGTGAGGACAATGAATGGACAGATAGTCCAAATAATTCCCAATACGCGATCAGCAAGCATTTAGCAGAAATGGAAGTGTGGAGAGGAAGAGAAGAAGGACTCAAAGCCTCCATGGTCAACCCAGGAGTAATCCTCGGTGAAGGCGATTGGACTAAGGGCAGCTGCCGACTCGTGAAGAAAATTATGGACGGCATGCCCTATTATACTGATTCTCAAAACGGCTATATTGATGTTATTGATGTGGCTGAAGCCTTAATTGCTCTATATGAAAAGGAAATTGATGGCGAACGATTTATTCTTGTCGGTGAAAACATGCAGGCCAAAGACCTTATCTCTCTAGGATCCAAAGTGTTCGGGAATAAGGAACCTCACATACGCATAAACCATTGGATATTACAAATTGCTTGGCGTATCAATTTAATAGGCAGTCTTATTAGTAAAAAAGAGCCCCTGATAACCAAAGAGACTGCCAACACAGGAATACATCGCTATACTTATTCGACCAAAAAAACCCATGACATTCTAGGCATTAAATTTCAATCTGTTGCAAATATTTTTAATCGAATAAAACTTACTCAATAGTATTTTTTTAGGAGCAACTCAAATATATTTCAAAAAAAATCTCTACCTTCCATATTAGTCAATTCATATAGAAATGACATTAACCAAAAGCTAGAGACTTTATGAAGTATTTTAACAAAACGACACTCGTCGTCGGATTCTTTTTGCTATTTGCAAATTGGAGTGCGGCGCAAAATCTCGTCACCATTGGGACGGGAACATCAACCGCCAGGCAACCCCATGGCGTATTTTGGGGCTTTGAACGCTCCACAGCAATTTACCAGGCTTCCGAAATAGGAAGATCAGGAGTAATTGAAAAATTAAACTGGTATATCACTGCCAGTCAATCAGGCAATTATGGCGTGCGCATTTATTTGGCCAATACCACCGCTAATAATTTTGGTGCTGCCACAACTTATGCCAATGAAGTAGCCAATGCCCGTTTGGTCTATGCTGATACTGGTCAGGTACCTTCAACTGGACAATGGGTTGAGTTCACCTTAGATGACACCTTTTCCTACTATAATTCGGAAAACCTAAAGGTGATTGTAGAAACCAATGCAGGTGGAACCGGTCAAGGAAATGGAACGTTTGTTCGTTATACGACGACGACGACCTATACCAATACCCATCAATATTGGAATGCCGACAACACCCCACCAACAGGCACAGGAACTCGAACGAGCAATCGTCCAAACCTACAAATTGGGTTTGTTCCAGATCCTGTTCCAGACCTTCTCATTGCAGGTTTTGTAAGCCCAGGTCTTGCCGGCTGTAATGTTTCCGCTTACGACCTTGAATTTCAGGTTGGAAATGGTGGCGGCGCTGCCATAAGCTCTGGGGCGTATATTCGCTATGGTTATACTGTAAATAATGGTTCGGAAGTTCTCGACTCATTTCAATTAACGAGTAACCTTGCCATCAACGGAACAGTAAATCATACTATTCCAGGCATCACTGCAAGCGGAATTCCTAACCTAAACTTCAAGGTTTGGGCGAATGTTGATGCAGACGGTATCAAATCAAATGACTCTGCCAGCTATATGGTTTCCAACCCTAACTGTATAAGCTCAAACTATAGCAGCGACTTTGAAAGTGATGATGGTGGATGGACTCAAGATGCACTTTGGGCCTATGGCGCCGTGAATAAGGGCGTTTTAAGCAATCCTCCAAGCGGTACCAAAGGATGGATTACAGATGCGGCAAATAATTATCCAAATAATGCAAACGCCAGTCTATATTCTCCATTTATTGATTTAAACGGCGTATGTACGCCAGTATTTAATTGGCAGATGCGCTTTTTAACCGAGACCAATTGGGATGGGTTTATTCTTGAAGCCAGTACCGACAATCAAAATTGGGTTAAAGTAACAACCATCACTCCAAACTACCAAAATACCAGTGGCTTTGGACCAGTAGGACCACCTAAGTTTTCTGGAGATAATGGTGCTTGGACTTCTTATTCAGCAGACCTTTCTGGATTCAAAGGGAATATTGTTCAGTTACGCATCCGCTTTGGCTCAGATGGTAGTGGAACCAACCCTGGAGTAGCCATTGATGATGTTGAGTTAATTCTCTTCCAGAACTATACGGGCGCTGGATTAACGGCTCCTGATACGGTTTATCAAAACGCAATTTACGATACTGAAATTCAATCAAGCTCTCCAAATACCACTGGAGCGACCTTCGATTGGAAACTTGATGGAACTATTATTGGCAGCACCAAAGACCTCGATTATACTTTCCAAGATACTGGAATCCATATATTGACTCACCGTGTTTTAGATGCATGTGGTTTGGTGCTTGACTCTGCGAGCAAAACAATTTATGTTATTGCTCCAACAGCGATCCCTAGCCCTGATTTTGTTGCCGATGCAAATAACATCTCTCAGTTTGGAACGGTCAACTATGATAACCTTACCTTAAACGGTGCTTCATTCTACGAATGGTATGTAAGTCCTGATGTGTATATCGACCCACAAACTCAGCTTTCTCTTCCAGCAATATCTTACGACAATGGAACCAGCGCTTTTTCTAAAAGCCCAGAAATGAGCTTCTTTGGAACCGGTGCATTCGACGTATGCTTGATTGCAGGAAACGCCCTTGGACGCGACACCTTGTGTAAATCACAATACATCAACGTTGGTGGAGGCACTGCTGGCGGAACGGACTCATTAATGTGCGTAGGAACGAGTGTAGATGCTGCTGCAAGACCAATTGGAAACATTTATGATTCCGGTGGCCCAACAGGAAACTACCAAGACAACCAGGCTTGTTCTTTTACAATCAATTTTTCATGCTATGACTCCCTATTATTAAGCTTCAACGCATTTAATGTGGAGCTCGATTTTGACTTTCTAAGAATCTATGATGGGTCGGATGCGACAGGAACACCACTTTGGGATGACGCTGCTCAACCATTGGGTATGTCGGGAACTGCCATCCCAACATTGCAGACTGCAACCTCTGGGTCCGTGTACATTGAATTTGAATCTGATTTTATTATAAACAATCCAGGTTTCGCTCTTCATTATGAAGCCGTAGGTCAAAAAACAACAATAGATGCAGACTTCATGGTATCAGATACACTTTGTGAAGGCTACCCTGTAACATTCGTAAGCACCTCGACCAATGCTTCTACCTATTCTTGGGACTTAAGCGGCACGGGAATTTTCGTCAACAATACTTCTGAACCAACCCATACCTATACGGTTCCTGGAACTTATAATGTAGTAATGGTTGCCAAAGGATGTGCTGGTGTAGATACTGCAAGAAAAACCGTTGTGGTTATTCCAGTTGGTCAAAATGTGGTGAACTTCTCTTCAGAATATACCACCTATACTACCAATGACGAAGTTGTACTTTCAGACATTACAAGCGGATGTGTTACTGGATACCAATGGATAATTGAGCCAGCGGGAGCCACATTCCTAAACGGAAGTGACCAAGAAGCTGAAGCACATGTAACCTTTGCAGCAGCGGGACAATACACTGTGAAACTTTTTACCAGCAACGGAGTAAGCAACGACTCTTTGGTAAAAGTCAACTACCTAACGATTAATGAAATCTGCTCACCTAAAGTGTTAAATACTTTAACTGATATGGGAATTAGCCGTGTCCTTGTTGGAGATATTGATAACAGTTCATCAGGCAGCGATGGATATACCGATTATGCCGGAATGAGTACTACTATGATGAAAGGCGAAAGCTATGAGATCAAAGTATATCGTCCGACTACCTCGAATGAAATCAGCAGAAAGATCTGGATTGATTATAATGCTGATGGCGACTTTGATGATGCGGGTGAACTCGTCGCTTCTGAAAATGCAGCGCGGACTGCTTCATTCACAGAAACGATCACTGTCCCAAGAAATGCAGGAGATGGAATGGTAACACTTCGAATTGCCACTTCTTACCGTTTCCAAGGCAATGACCCTTGCGGAACAAGAAGCTATGGAGAAACTGAGGATTACCGAATCCAACTTGTAAATGATATGGAAGCTCCTGTAATCACCTTAAATGGTGCGGATACACTTTATATCAATAGAAATGATGGATACAATGAATTGGGAGCAACTGCAAGCGACAATCTTGACGGCAACCTTACTCCAAGTATTATCATCACTCAAAGCATTGATACAACAGTTGCGGGAACCTATATCATAGAATACGATGTAACCGATACTGCCGGAAATGCTGCCACTACCGTGATACGTGTATTGATTATTCACCCAGATGCTCCGACCATTGCTTTAAATGGACTGGCCTCTGATACGATGGATGTCTTTACTTCTTATAATGATTTAGGCGTATTAGGCATCGACTTTAAGGGAGATACTTTAGTAGCGATGGTTCAAAGCAATTTGGACACATCCATTATTGGAACCTATACCCTCACGTATACGGTTACAGACCAAAACGGAAGAAGCGCAACAATCTCTAGAAACGTAACCGTGATTGATCAAGTAGCTCCTATTGGAACCCTATTGGGTATGGATACCGTTACGGTAGAAGTATTCGGAAGCTATATGGAAGCAGGTGTTGATATCAGCGATAACTATTGTACTACTGGAAATACCATGACTGCTAGCACAGTGGATTTGACTACCCTAGGTACCAAAACTATCACGTATACCATCACCGATTGCAATGGAAATATATCCATGATTACTCGTGTGATTCAGGTGGTAGATACAGAAGCACCGGTGATTCGCTTGAAAGCATCTCCAGCGGCTAATATTGTGCGTTTGAGAACCTATACGGACTCAGGTTATGTATTGAGTGATAATTATGACCCAAATACAAACATCACCGTTGAAACAATCACCACTTTAGTGGATACAGAAACTCCTGGCATCTATACCTTGCAATACAAAGCAACGGATGCTTCAGGAAATATTGGGTACAGTGAAATTCGCTTTATCTATGTATCAGACAACGTTGGTATTGATGACCAAGCTCAAATTAAACTCAATGTTTACCCGAACCCAAACAAAGGCCAGTTTGCCATTGAAACCGATGCATTTAGCGGAAAAGTTCAGGTAAAAGTAATTGACATGTACGGCAAATCTGTGAAAATAGAAAACATAGATTTCAATGGTACAGCCAACCTTGATATTGCTGGAGTGGCAAAAGGAACCTATATGGTTGTTATGACCAATGGTGACCAAACTGCTATTGCACGTATCATCGTTCAATAAGCAATTACACTATTAAAGTACCAAAGCCGTCTCCCTGGAGACGGCTTTTTTTATGGAAAAGCCTAGCTCAAGATTACGGTTTATCGTCGTTTATGATGGTGAGTTATGAGTGAGCAATGAGGAGAAAACCTACGGCTTTATTCTGAGAACGATCGACGATCCGCAAAGGCTCCGCTCTAGTTTGTCATGTACTATACAAATCGTTGACAGATTGAATTTTGCGAATATATGCGCGCTTCATTAGTCTCGGCCCATTTTGACTCCACCTTCGCCAAAAAGGCTCCGGCGGACACAGACGGAGGGTATTGCCATCGCCAGCTTAAAAGACGCAGCTCAATATTTCCTAAAAACAACTTAGGGTTGATTTTCTGCAAGCATCTATTTGCTGGATTAGCAGACTGATTATAAGTCAATAAACAAATAAAAGTCTACCTGCTAAATTGCTCTAACCCGTTCCCGAAAGCTATCGATACTAACCTAGTGCCGAGGCTCTGCCTCTAATTCACATTCAATTACCAATTGGAAGAGAGTCTGCGTGGACCACAGCAAATCTCGATCTTAACCTCAGTCTCAGCCACTATCTATTTGACGGGCTTAGAGACAGGAACATAATTTTCAACCTAAGCCTCTTCCGATAGCGATCGGAACTTAACCTTAACCTTTCCTGATAGCTATCGAGACTTAGCATTAGCCACAATAAAAAAGCCCTGCAACACTATGCTGCAGGGCTTTTTAATATTTAAATAAAACTAAACGCTATTTAATAGTGATTGTTTTTTTCACATTTCCTGGCAAGGTAACCTCTACCAAATTATCGCAGGTACCATCTCCAAAATCAGCTTTCATTGAAAATTTTGATTTATCATTTTTCAACTCCATTTTACCCTGTGTGAAAGTATTGGAACAGCCTGGTTCAAGAACTCGTTTCAAAGGCTCGGTAATCGTTACAGAATAAATAGTGCCCTTTTTATTTTTGCACTCCGAAGCTGTTCCTGTTACCGTGAGTTCGTCATCCAATAACCCTTCTACACCGCCATCAACAGTTACTAGATGAAAAGTACCAACATTGTATGTCTTTGGTTCTACGTCACTTTCAGTCAGCTCACGTTTTTGGAAGCTCATATTGTATTCTATATCCCAAGAGTCTGTGCCTGTGCGGCTGATTACACACTCATCTCTTCCGCCGATTTTACGATCACCATCATCTATTCTATATAGAACACCTTCTTTTAATACGATATAGCGATTGAGTTCCAATTTGATGACACAGTTTGGGTCGGAATAGGGCAAATTCATTCGAATGTAACCACTACCCCAACGTGTTGAGCCATCACCTCCTACAGAACCTGTTCCGGAAGTTGGGTCTTCATCGATAGAGGTATACGGATATTGTGGATGTGTTTCATCTTCGAAATTAAAAATAATTTCGATTCCATCTCCATCCGTAAAAACGGAATCATCATTGCTATATCTAAAATACTGTCTAGAAATAAAGGGGTTGCCATTTTTCAATTGCAGATTTGGATCAGAGCTGACAATATCTTGAATTGCATCAGTTAGTGACCCTAATGCTACCAAATCGGATGACATGTCTTCTGCTGAATCTGCTGTTTCTGTTGCGTCATCAACAATTTTCTCACACGAATTCATCAATAAAAGGGAGGAGCCTAGTGCCAGACACAGTCCCAAGTTTACTATCTTTTTCATAAGATTCATTCTATAACTTATTACGCAATATCGCAACTTTATTCTTAATGACAATATTAAAAGAACTTTTTCCGATAAAAAACGGGCATCGATTAGGTTTCAGTTTTCGAAGACCCCTGTACCGGAAAGGGGTTGACGGACCATAGCCCATGGACCATAGACGATAGACGATAGTTTGCTGTTCCGTTGGCGTAATAGTCCTCGGTCCACAGACCACGGCAGAAAATCGGACCATAGTCCATAGTCCATGGACCATAGACGATAGTTTGCTGTTCCGTTGGCGTAATAGTCCTCGGTCCACAGACCACG
>CAZUIT010000028.1:33652-43561 GCA_964620355.1 uncultured Burkholderiales bacterium
GCAGAAAATCGGACCATAGTCCATAGTCCATGGAACATAGACGATAGTTTGCTGTTCCGTTGGCGTAATAGTCCTCGGTCGACGGACCACGGCAATGAATGAGTCCATCGAAGCGCTTCTCCTCAGCCCCGTAGCAAATCATCCGCCTCCGTAAATTTCCACATCGTTCCAATTTACTATGGCGGACAGGCAAATCAAAATTTACATTTCACGCATCGGGGGAGGGGGACAGATGATTATCTGTCCCTACGATTGAATTATGCGACACAAATCATAATTCAAAAATCGCAAATCACAAATCATAAATCATAAATCAGTCCTTGCCCCAGAGTCGGCGCCACCAGCCTTTGAAACCGCCGCCGCCCATATTGTCTTTGTGCATGGTGCGGTAAATGGGTTTGTTCTTGAGCTCTTCGAGGTTTTTCTTCTCGCGGGCCGCGAGTTCAAGATCCATATAACGGCATTGCTCCTTGTCTTTGCACACGTAAAGGTTCAGTTCCTTGTCGAGCACAAACTCCATCCCTGAGATTTTTAGGAGGGTATCTGCACGACCATCTCCGAAGTTCCAGTCACCGACACCGGTATGGAAAGATCCGCCTGTTAGATAGGCCAAATTGAGGTATTGTGGATTAACTGTCCAATCACCATCTGCGAGGATGACGCGAACGGGATGCTTTATTTGATCCCAGAGGTCGAAATCGCGGATTACGGAATTATCACCAATCAAAATGAGCTCCTTAAAATCGGTGTATTTTTCCATGGACTTCAAGATGGCTTCTACATCATTTTCTGGCATTCCTCCGCCTAAACCTTTGCGCATGGCCATGCTAAATACACGAACCACTTTGTTCATATTATCGGAGCTACCAAAATAGATTCCACCCGTCTCTCCTAGTTTCTTTTCATACTCCCATTTCGCATCACCATCATTAAAAAAGGCGAAATACTTGATTCCGGAAGTATCGGCATAATCGATATGCCAAGCTAAACATTGAGCGGAATATTGGTACATGCTGCTGGTCCAGTCAATCACAACCAAGGCATCTTCCCATTGTTTATTCCTATTTAATGCTTTGTAAACGCTGGAGTCGAGCATGCCTCCTGCATTTTTCATGTAACGGTCTATACGACGTTTTACCCCGCTATAATCTGGTGGTGCTCCGGCCGCAATCAAGGCAGCTCTTTGGGCTTCACGTTCCTTGAGTTCTTTTTTGGTTAGCGGACGATGTTTTATGAGAAATCCATGGAAAAGCTTCTTAGCATCCTCTTCCGTTTCACACTCAGTTTCTAACACCAAATTGTATTTGACCTCCATGTCGTTTAACTCGGGATCAATATCGAAAAGTGTCTTCAGCCGATTGGCCAAGAGTTCGTAATAATTGGTCTGCCAGAAATTGAAGTCTTTTGGATACTTGCTAAACACAAGGGAAACCTCTAAAACTTGTACGCCTTCCTTTACTTGGTACCAAGGCTCAGCATTTGGAATATCATACTTCGAGTACCCATTTTCTAAAGCGGTTGTATTTTTTAAAAAAGCCGGGTTAACCTTCTTGGTAATCTGAATCTTAAAGAGTTTCTCAATCTCCTTAGCATGTTTCTTGGGGTTATCGAGCAAATCCTTGCTAAAACGCACAATAGGTTCTGCCACAAGAAAGGTGGTAAAAAACAGGCTTAAACAAAGCGTGAGAGTCCGAAACATGCTACAAATATCTTCTTATTGTGTGGCCCGCGCAAATGTGCCTAGCTCTTCGAATAACGAAATACTTTCCCCAATATTTCCTATGCCCTGAAAAGTGGCCGTTAAACTTTTTGGCGTCTGCTTCATCTTCGATTTGGATGGATGACTGGTAACAAATTTTAATATCCCTCCAAAAAGCGGGCTGGAATAGTAGGCGCTTTCTTGATCGGAAGGAAACCATACTTTGATGGAATCTCTTTCAATGGCTACTTTTTCAAAACCCAATTCGCGTGCGCTCCACTTCAACCGTACTGCGTCTAATAGTTCCAATACCGGTTTTGGCAAGGGACCGAATCTATCCTTGAGCATAAAACCAAATTTATTGAGTTCTTCCGTGGTCTTCACCTTCGCCAAGTCATTATACAAACTCAAACGTTCAGCAATACTTCTCACATACTGGTCGGGAATAAGCATTTCGCGGAAACTTTCCACCTGGCAATCCTGTGTAGAATAATCCGGTTCCTCGTCTTTAAAGAGCTCGCTAAACTCATCTTGTTTTAGCTCACGCAAGGCTTCATCCAAAATTTTCTGGTACATATCGAAGCCAATTTCGGCGATAAAGCCACTTTGCTCTCCGCCCAATAAATTCCCAGCGCCACGGATATCTAAATCGCGCATGGCCACATTAAAGCCGCTGCCGAGTTCAGAAAATTGTTCAATGGCATTGAGTCGCTTTCTAGCCTCACCGGTGAGGGTGCTCAATGGAGGCGACAGTAGATAGCAATACGCCTTTTTATTGGAACGTCCTACCCTGCCTCGCATCTGGTGCAAATCGCTCAAGCCAAACATGTGCGCATTATTGATGATGATGGTATTCGCATTCGGAATATCCAATCCAGACTCGATGATGGTGGTTGCTACCAAGACGTCAAACTCGCCTTCTACGAATTTAATCATCACATCTTCGAGTTTATCGCCCTCCATTTGTCCGTGCGCCACAGCGACCCTCGCATGGGGTACCGCATTGCGAATGCTTTGCGCAATATCTTGGATGTCTTTTACGCGATGGTGGATCATGAACACTTGTCCGTCGCGGTCTAATTCATGCTCTACGGCCTCTTTAATCAGCTCGCGATTATAGATATGAATTTCTGTTTTTACGGCCTGTCTATTGGGCGGCGGGGTATTGATTACCGACAAATCACGGGCTCCCATCAAGCTAAAATGTAAGGTTCTCGGAATTGGTGTCGCTGTAAGAGTGAGCGTATCAACATTCACCTTAAACTGCTTGAGCTTTTCTTTGGTGGCCACTCCAAATTTTTGCTCTTCATCAATAATTAATAAGCCTAAATCTTTGAACTTGGTATTCTTGCTCGCCAACTTATGTGTTCCTATGAGGATGTCGAGCTTTCCATCTGCCAGCTTTTGGAGGATTTCTTTTTGCTCTTTGGCGGTCCGGAAACGGTTCACATAATCAATATTGCATGGAAAATCTTTTAATCTGCTGCGGAACGTTTTATAATGCTGTTGGGCCAGGATGGTTGTTGGCACAAGGACGGCAACCTGCTTGCTATCGCATACTGCCTTGAAGGCCGCACGGATGGCCACCTCTGTTTTGCCGAAACCCACATCTCCACAAACCAAACGATCCATTGGATGCGGCTGTTCCATATCCCGCTTCACATCATCCGTAGCCTTGCTTTGATCAGGGGTGTCTTCATAAATAAAGGAAGCCTCCAATTCTGTTTGCAGATAATTATCTGGAGAATATTCAAAGCCAGGTTGCGCTTTTCTTGCCGCATAGAGTTTGATGAGGTCGCGCGCAATGTCTTTAACCTTTTTCTTGGTATTCTTTTTCAGCTTTTCCCAGCTATCTGAACCCAGACGGTGCATGGTTGGCTCCGTACCTTCTTTGCCCACGTATTTGGAGATCTTGTGGAGTGAATTGATATGCACGTAAAGCAGGTCGTTGTTTTTATAGACGAGTCGCACGGCCTCTTGCTTCACACCGGCTACTTCTATTTTTTCGAGTCCGCCAAACCTGCCAATACCATGGTCGATATGGGTCACAAAATCCCCTGGCTTGAGCTCGCTTAGCTCTTTCAATGTTAAGGAGTTGCTTCCCTTGCTCCGTGAGCCGCTGCGGTATTTGAAGTACCGATCAAAAAGTTGGTGATCAGTATAGCAGGCTACCCCAAAATCTTCATCGATAAAGCCTTCGCTCAATCCTTTGTAAACTGGCTCAAATTCAACCGTTTTATCAATATCGGAAAAAATCGAATAGAGGCGTTCAATCTGTTTATTGGTTTCCGAAAAAATGAGCGTTTGAATTTTCCGGGCGCTGTGCTCCTTGATATCGGCAATGATGCGTTCAAAGTTTTTATTGAAATAGGGCTGGGGCTTGATATGGAACTGAAACGCTTGCTCGGGCTTTAAACCAGAGCGGTTTCCAAATTCCACCACGCCCAACTTACGCATGTGTTTTTTAATATCCTTGGCCTCCTCGAAGAGAATGTCTGGCTCTTGCAATTCTGCTTTATCAATCAGATTGCTGTAGAACGCGACTCCTTTTTCTAATCCCACTTCAATACTTTCTAAGGTATTGATGGCATCACGAATCCATATCCGCATTCCTTTTGGCAGGTATTCAAAAAAGGAAACACGCTCTTCTGCAATTCCTTCATTCTGAATATTAGGGATGATGTTGGCATTCTTCACACGCTTTACCGAAAGCTGATCTTCTGTGTCAAATTCCCGAATACTTTCTACTGTATCTCCATCGAGTTCAATGCGGTAGGGCAAATCATTCCCAAAAGAAAACACATCGATAATACCACCACGAATAGAAAACTGACCAGCATTAAATACAAAATCTTCGCGTTCGAAATGGTGTTCTGCCAAGAGTTCCATGAGGAAATCAAGATCGAAATTTTCTCCTTCTCGGATTCTGAAGCTATTCTTCTCCAAAGATTTTTGTCCGATTACCCGCTCGCTAATCGCCTGGGGATAGGTCACCACCACTGGCAGTTCATTCGGATCATTCAATCGAGCTAGGACTTCCGCTCGGAGCAAGACATTAGAATTGTCTAGGCTGTCTTCGCGAAATGCTTTTTTATAGGAGGATGGAAAGAGCAGAACCTGTTCATTTCCAAAGTTTTCGAAGTCGGTACGGAAATAAGAAGCCTCTTCTTCATCGTTCAATACAATGAGCATGGGTTCTTTCAGCTCCTCATACATGATCGCTGCCATCGCTGCTGCAGCAGAGCCTGTAAGTCCGTTTAGCTGCACGCGTAATTTGGGCTGAAGGGATAATTGTTCCTTCAATTCTTGTATCCGGGGGTGTTCTTTGTATTGATCGAGGAACTGGCGAATGTTCATGGGCTGCGAAAATAAGGAATAAGATGCTTAGACGATGAGACAATAAGATGGTTAGACTTGAGACGGTGAGATTTGAGAGGGTGAGACAAAAGCTTGCTGGCCCGTCATCCCGACCGCGTGCGCCGGAGCGATATTGAAGAACATCTTTCAAACCTGAACCACACGGAACAAAAAACCCCAACTACCGAAATAGCTGGGGTCGAATTATGAGCAGAACTAGGGGAATTATTCAATCACAAAACTGATCGACTCGCCTTCTGTGGTGCGAATCATATAGGCTCCACGGCTCAAGTCACTCAGGTTAATTTGGGTGGTATTGGCCATTTCCATCACTTTGCGTCCTTGCATATCATACACAAATACACTCACTGATTTATTGAAGTTCAATTGCTGATCGTTTCCATTCACGGGGTTAGGATATACCTGCAATTTCTCGCGGCCGTTAATAAGTTCAACTCCATTTGGGTCTTCGCTTTCAATGGTAACATGGTAGCTGGCTTTGCTTCCAACTTTCAACCATTCGCTTACATGAACGATTTCGAAGCTTACTTGCTCATTTGATTCGAACTGAGCGTCGTTCACTGGAGTGAAAGTAAAGCTTACTGCGCTGGCTCCTTTGGCTACTTGCAAAACAATGGAATCGCCAATCACGGAAGGACTCGTTGTATAATCACTTCCATACATTGCTCCCTGTCCGTTTTTCACACGAAGTACAATGCTTGATGCTACTTCTGCTGGTGCATTTAGGTCGATGGTAATTTGGGTTGGACTCGCTGTTTCTTGTGTAACAAAACCTGCCCCACCAAGAAACCCTACTTCTTGAACCATTGGCACATTCTCTATTTCGAAAATGCTCAAAGAACCACTGATTTCGTTTGCAATAATCACATAGGCTTTTCCATCAGGACTCACTTGTGGCGCGATATAGGTGATTCCTTCCGGACCATTATCTCCACCAAATGTATTCACATCGCGGTTGTTTTTATAGTCCACAAAAACAGGACTGGATGGATCGGTGATATTAAAGACCATAACCCCTCCAACTCGCTCTAAACCAATAAAGGCAAAGAACTCATCGCCGATTTGTGCAACTGCTACCCCTTCTGGCTCTGGCCCTTTAGAGCGGCTTCGTCCTTTTAATTCATTATCTTCATTATCTGCATTAAACAATGCTTTAAAAACAGGGTCTTGAGAAGTAATCAATTCGATAATATCTCCACTCTCAAAAACAAGGCTCTTGCTATCGGCATCCCAGATAGAGAAGCTACGCGGACCAACCACATGAAGTTGCTCGTATTCTCCTTTACTGTTTACCCCGTTCAGATTAGTGATGCGCAAGCGACCAAGGTTATGGTCTTGCTGCAACATTTCAGCATTTGGATAGATGCTCGGATTGAGTACTACGGATTTAACTGTTGCTCTTTCGTTTAGCGGACCGTATTCTTTCTCGTCGCCTTCGTTGGCTGTTACGAGGTAGGTTTTGCCCTTGGTTTCATAAGAAGCTACTGCATCAGGCATGAAGAAGGCTTTTACATTCCAGTTGGCAATAAGTGGTTCGTCTGATTTATCTGAAGCGTCAAAACCATTTCCAAAAGCACTCATGTCTTTGGTACCGAATGCCCAGATCGAAGTGACTGTTTTGGTAGTCAAATCGATTTCTGCCATAGCATTATTCTCTTGTAGGGTTACCCAAGCTTTGGTCGAGGCTTTATTGATGGTGATATATTCTGGCTCAAGGTCTTGCGACAAAGTTCCAGCAGCCCATGTTTTGCGCACTCCCGAAGCGATTAATGCCGCTTCTTGTCCGTTAAAGGCTTTAAAATCTAAGGTAGTTACATTGGCTTGGGTTAAGCCTGCAATTCCACCGCTGATGTCAATAAGTGAAACAGAACCCTCAGGATCGACAGTATAAGGCTCATTTGGTTGGCCTTCATTGGCGGTGAGGATCATCTGTCCGTTATGCGTGAAAGTGATCATATCAGGCAATGCACCTACGGTAACTTGTTTTTGGAAATCTCCATTGGTATTGAAGATGACAACCGTACCATTCACCTGTTCGTTGGCATTCGGACTAGCCACTGCCAGGACTCCATTGTTCACAGCTATCGAAGTAATTCCTCCATAAGGCGTCATATCAACAGATTTAATCACAGATGGACTAGCAGGATTGCTGAAGTCGATAATATCAAATCGGTTTTCGATGGCACTGGTAGCGAATAAACGTTTTGTACCGGCATCATACACTACAATTTCCGTTGTAGCATTTCCGGCTCCACCTGGAGAGAAGCTAGGTAAGGCTGTCAGTTTAATTTCCTGGCTGGCAACCGGTGCTTTACGGTCATTGTCTTTGATATAGACGGTGATAAACGCCGCACCATCAATTTGAAGTCCAGAAGCATTTTCTAGAGCCAAAACAAAATATTCGTCTTGCTCCACTAGCCCATCATCCATAATTGGAATAGTGATGGCCAAGCTTGTAGCATTTGCTGTCACTACTTGAGTTGAGAAAGTGATATCTGCCGAATTAGCAGTAGACCAAGGCGCAGATTTCAGTACCAAGTTAGCCGTGGCACTGGATGGGTTGGTGATGGTCATATTGATCGTCACCTGACCACCATCTTCTGCTATAATAAGTACTTCCTCATCAAAAGCGATGATAGAACTATAGGTGAAGTTATAGTTATATGAGGCCGCAAGAGCAACCATATCTGCATCCATTACATTGCTCACCATTAAGGAATACGCTTGATTCACTCCGAAAGGTGAATTGAATGTTAAGGTGACCGTATCTGCCAAAGGTCCATTATTGGTCATGGTGACAGCAGTCAAACCAGCAATACCTGAATAGTTGGCTAAATTAGTAGCAGAGGCCAGATTCATGTCATGATTGAACACCACTTGAATACTTGTTTGACTTGTTGTAGCAGCGCTTACCACGCTCGGAGGACCCGCAAAACTCCATGTAGGCCAAGTTTGCGGCGCTGTTCCAGAGGCCACAGCAACCCAATTCGCAGCATCTAAAATAGAAGCGCGTAATTGCACCAATGAACCGACCATAGTACCAGCATAATAGGCATTTGGAGAATTTCCTGCGGTATTTCCTGGCGCGGTGCTCAAGTTAATGGCGCTTGTACCATCCGTTAAGCTTGCAGGAATTTTCGATTCAGACCCACTACATGATGTATTATTTGTCAGCCACATATTTGAGCTTAATGCTGTTATATGATGTGCAACCGAAGCATCACCTGTGTAAACGATAACTTGATCGCCACCAGAAGAAAGTCCGAAACCAGAACCCGAAATATTACCGACAGAAGCCACTTCAGCACTTGTTTGGATTTGAATGACTGTTCCAGCAGCGACGCCACCAGCAGGCGCTTCCCAGAGAAGTCCGCCATCGCATTGTGCTTGAGTGTTATCGGTATACTTAGCATCCGCTAGATGGATGAAGGTTCCCGGAAGAATATTCACCAAGGTAAGAAGTGCGATTTCGTCTTCTGTACCAGTAGCGTTCATGCGGTAAGCCACTGGAACCAAGTCTCCAGGATTAAATTGCGTTTGTTGTACAATGGTTTTAAAGATGGATGAACTGGTCAAAGCGACTGCATTATCGCTCAAGTCTTCCACGGTATTTTTCTTTAAAGCCAAGTAGTAATCTTGATTGTTCATCAAGTTTTGGCTTGGGGTAACGGTGATCGTATTATTGGCAAAGGTGGCATCGAAGGCGACGGCTGTTCCTAATGAATCGTTCAAGCGCAGCTCCACCAAGGCATCCACATTGCTATTGTCGATGGCGGTATTATTCATCAACCGAACATCTTCGTTGAAGGTAATCTGTGGGATGGTATTGATTGGAACATCAAAATCACCCTGCATCGGTGTCAAGCTTACCTCTGGTGCTAATACATCACTGTTTGCCGAGTAGAGATTGATATCATCTAAGGCAGCCCAGTCACCCCCACCATTTTGGCGGAAATAAAACAAGACACGGATATATTGGCTATTCGCCGGAGCGGTAACGGTGATTTTCGTCCATGCTCCAGTACTCTTATCTAAGGCAACATAATCATTGTAATCCCATGTATTTCCATTGTCGTAAGCCACGATATAGCCCAGCGAATCAGAACCATCAAACGCAAAACTGCTGTATTGAAAGCTCAATTCATTGATAGCAAAGTTTGCGATATTAATTGGGTCAAAGGCCAGCGTATGCACATGAGGGCTTGAGGTATAATTATTCTCTATATCCCATACTGTCCACATTTTATTGCCTACTAATAAGGAAATCGAATCTGCATTATCACCAACCAAGGTGGTATCTCCCCAATAGTCTTCACTCCCTGCATAAATATAGCGCGCAGGGTCAGCAGTAAAATTCCAATTGTCGTTCGAAGTACCTTCAAATCCCTGATACGTTTGGGCTTTTGAGGATAATGCGATGATGGCCATAAGAAACAGGCCCATTAATTTTTTCATAATCTTAGCGTAATAGTTCGCTGCGAAATAGGCCTTACAGCATTACGGAGGCATTACCGGAGGATTAATTCCTCTTTATGAAAAAATATTTTTTACATCTATTGCAAAATTCAAATTGCGTCGTACATTTGCACCCTCGAAAAGGGAAATGGCCCGTTCGTCTATCGGTTAGGACGCCAGGTTTTCATCCTGGTAAGAGGGGTTCGATTCCCCTACGGGCTACCAAGCGGGACAATTGGTTTTTATCAACTAATTGTCCCGCTTTTTGTTTGTCTAAAATGCTGTCTTTCAGCAAAATAAATTCAAATATTTCCGACAGTATTGGGGTTCGACTTTCGTTTTTTGAATAAATTAATTTTTCTTTAAAAGTCGAACTC
>CAZUIT010000029.1:0-42423 GCA_964620355.1 uncultured Burkholderiales bacterium
TTTTCAACATAATATGTTTATTATTAAAGCATTGTGCGATATTAAGGAACGACTAATTATGGAAATTGATGCTGCCAAATCTTTATGCTGTTGTTTGTGATTTAAAAAGAAAGGGGGAATTGTTCTATGTCCTATGTGGCTTTACCTCACCTTCCTTATCCTCCAAAGAAGCACGCCTGCAATCATAAAGAAAATCATTAAGGCAAGAACAGATTCACGCATGCTATAAAAGTGGTCAATCAATCCATAGCTTAAGGTGCCCAAAACAATGGCAATCTTTTCTGTGGCGTCGTAGAAGCTATAGTATGATGCGGTATCGTGTTCGTGGTGGAGTAAACGAGTAAAGGTGGCTCTGCTCAATGATTGAACGCCTCCCATTACTAAACCCACCACGGCAGCGATGATATAAAACTGATAGTGTTCTGTGGTATAATAAGCCGCGATACAAATACTTATCCATACAATGGTAGAAAGCCCGAGCATTGGGATATTCCCTTTTTTATTGGCACCCCAGGCAAAAAAGAAGGATCCTGGAATGGCTATAAGCTGAATAAGCAATACGGTAATAATCAGTTTAGCAGTGGGCATATTTAGTTCTTTCTTGCCAAATAGAGCAGCGACAAACATCACGGTTTGTAAACCCATGCTTAAAAAGAAAAAAGCAAATAGAAAGCCGCGCAGCTTGGGTTGTACGCGCAAGTCATGGAATACACGCTTCAATTCTTTAAAGCCATTCAAGAAAATCCGTGAAGTGACTTTCCTACCGTGGGAGGTGGATGGGAGGTTGAAAAAGGTAATTTGTGCAATGCCGGCCCACCAAACACCAACGGTAATAAAGGCAATTCGCGCAGCTGTTCCTCCATCAGGGATACCAAACCAACCGGGTTTTTGAATCATCAGTAGATTGATGATGAGCAGCAAAACAGAGCCGCCATAGCCTAAGGCAAACCCTTTAGCGCTAAGCTTTTCATAGTGTTCTTCTGTGCATATTTCCGGGAGGTAGGAATTATAAAACACGAAACTTCCCGAGAATCCAATGGTGGCGAAGATGAAGCAGAGTATGGGCCAGGTGACATCAGGAGCGAAGTTGGGGTCCATAAATAGCTCATAACGGTAATAGGTTTTATCGAAGAAAAAGAGTCCGATACAGCTGAGTGCGCCGAGGTAAACAAAAAACTTCATAAAGCCTTTTTTGTTCCCCGTATAATCAGAAACCCCCGAAAGTAGTGGCCCCACAATGGCAATTGTCAAAAATGCGATGGATAGGGCGTATTCGTATATAACCGAATTCTTGAGTTGAAATCCAAAGAAGGTGACCAAATCTCGCGTTACCTCATTGGTATGCGTATTTCGAATGCTTGTGAGATTATCATAAAATGGAGGAAATATTGCTGTAGCAATGCATAGCGAATACACGGAATTTGCCATATCGTAAATGGCCCATGAATTCATGATTCGCTTGTTATTCTTGACTATTTCTGCCATTTGCAGCTGCCAAGATATTCATTTATGATGAAATTGTGTTTTCCAAGTTTGGAAAAGGGAGAATTTGGAGATAGAACCAAGGGCCATAGCGCCATTGCTTTGGCCCGCCAAGGTTTTCTTGCAAATTAGAATATGTTCAATAATTATCCGACTGGGTCAATCTTTTAACTACTATCCCCGAACCCAAAACTCCATTTTTTACTTTATCACCTCAACACCCTTCCAAAAAGCAACACGGCCCTCGATACTTTCGGCAAGTTTTGATGCTTTTGGATAATACCAAGCCGCATCTGGATTGGATTTCCCATTTACTTCCAAAGAATAATAAGAAGCCGTTCCTTTCCAAGGACAAACGGTATGGGTATCACTTGCTTTAAAAAAGTCCTTCTTGATTGAATCTGCAGGGAAATAATGATTCCCTTCAATCACCACCGTTTGATCGCTTTCGGCAATCACTTCATTGTTCCAAATTGCTTTCATGGACATTGGTATTTGAGGCAACCTAAACCTGACAGTCTAAGCTACTTTAAGTTTGTTCTTTTCTTTCTTGAGGTAGTTGTTCACGTAATTCCCGTCTACTTCAATGGTCTCTTTATTGCCTTCAGGGGCATCATACATCAAGTCGAGCATCACCGCTTCACAAATCCCGCGCAGTCCGCGTGCACCTAATTTGCTTTCAAAGGCGTGTTCTACAATCGCATCAACGGCATCGTCGGAGAAATTAAGGGTATGTCCTTCTAATTCAAAGAGACGATGGTATTGACGAATCAAGGCATTTTTAGGCTCGATAAGAATACGTTTGAGAGATTCTTTACTCAATGGGTTCAAATGCGTCAATACGGGCAAGCGGCCAATAATTTCAGGAATCAATCCATAGCTTCTAAGATCTGAAGCGCTCACGTATTGATACAAATTTTCTGCATCATACCCTTCTCCGGCGGCTGATTTAAAACCGATAGACTGCGATGCAATCCTTCTTTCAATCATTTTATCGATGCCTTCAAATGCGCCTCCTACAATGAAGAGGATATTTGAAGTATTCACCTGAATGTATTTTT
Source organism: uncultured Burkholderiales bacterium (assembly GCA_964620355.1). Classification (GTDB taxonomy): domain Bacteria; phylum Bacteroidota; class Bacteroidia; order UBA8524; family UBA8524; genus UBA8524. The sequence continues at coordinate 2,544 of CAZUIT010000029.1, forward strand.
GATCAGGATGTTTCCGTCCGCCTTGTGGTGGAACATTGGAAACGGTTCCTTCTAAGATTTTCAAAAGTCCTTGCTGAACACCTTCACCACTCACGTCGCGGGTGATGGACGGGTTATCGCTTTTGCGGGAGATTTTATCAATTTCATCGATGTAAATGATGCCGCGTTCTGCTGCTTCTACATCAAAGTCAGCTGCCTGCAATAGGCGAGAAATTGTACTTTCTACGTCCTCTCCAACATAGCCTGCTTCAGTAAATACCGTGGCGTCAGCGATACAGAATGGTACGTCTAAAATCTTCGCCAATGTTTTTGCCATGAGGGTTTTGCCGGTTCCGGTTTCTCCAATCATGAGGATATTGGATTTCTCCAACTCCACATCATCGCCCTTGGTTTTCTTTTGGTTGATACGTTTATAGTGGTTGTAAACGGCAACGGCCAATACCTTTTTGGCTTCGTCTTGTCCGATTACATAATCATCCATAAACTTTTTAATTTCAGAAGGCTTTGGAAGCTTGAAAGCAGATTTTGCTTTGTCCTTGCCTTTTTTTTCTGTACCCGGACCTAATTCGATTTCAATAATCTTGTTCGCCTCATCAATACAGAAATTACATATATGCCCCTCACTGCCACTAATTAACATTAGGGTTTGTGATTTGGGTCTACCGCAAAATGAGCAGTGTTGTTCTTTACCTTTTACCATGCTTGCTTGCTAGAATGCAAAGATAAGACCAATGGCGGAATATGTGCCAATCTACTATTTATGATTTATGATTTATGATTTGTGATTTGTGAATTGCTGCGCTAGGTGGAGCTAATCGAATCGAAGTAGAAATTAACGCAAGTGGGTGATTTGTGAATTGTGTAGCGTTTGGGTCTAAAAGACAAATAGCTCCGTAAGGGCAGATAATTATCTGCCCTTTAGCTAAGGCACAAATGCACACAAAAAAAAGGACCACCGAAGTGATCCTTTCATTAATCGTTAAAATCTTGGTGTCGCCTATTTCCCTGCTCCACTCTTAATAAGGACTTCGTCGATCATGCCATATTTTTTGGCTTCTTCGGCAATCATCCAGTAGTCGCGGTCGGCATCTTTTTCAATTTTCTTGAAGTCATTTTTGGAATGCGTAGCGATTATCTCATATAACTCGACCTTCAATTTCTTGATTTCGCGTGCAGTGATTTCGATATCCGATTCCTGTCCTTGTGCTCCACCCATTGGTTGATGAATCATCACGCGGCTATGTTTTAGTCCGGTACGTTTCCCGTCGGTACCTGCACAAAGCAATACTGCGCCCATTGAAGCGGCCATTCCTGTACAAATCGTGGCAACGTCTGGTCCGATATACTGCATGGTATCGTAGATGCCCAATCCGGCATAGACAGAACCACCAGGACTATTGATATACATTTGAATGTCGCGGCGTGCATCCATCGACTCTAAGAAGAGAAGTTGTGCTTGGATGATATTAGCGATATAATCGTCGATGGCCGTTCCTAAGAAAATGATGCGATCGGCCATAAGGCGTGAGAATACGTCAATTTCACGGAAGTTAACCGGACGTTCTTCAATAACAGTACGGGTCATTCCTTTCATTCCTTCGAACGAAGAGATAAATTTATCCGTAGTGGTGCTGCTGATTCCAGCGTGCTTAACAGCGTATTTTCTAAATTCTTTACCGTAATCCATAATTAATTGCTTGAACAATAATAAAAAGAAAGTTTAGAAACCACGAGGCCAATTTGATGCCAGCCTGTTTCTGTGACGCTTTGGCATAAAAAAATCCCGACCAAGGCCGGGATTTAATCTATTAACGAGTAAAGGCAAATTAATGGTTATGCTCTTCGTTGTGTTTTTTGATGATTTCGTAGAACTCTTCAACACCAACCTCTTTTTCAACAGGTTTTACTTTGGTTTTAGCCACTCCCATGAATTTACGTTGCGCTACCATATCGGTAACACGGTTCATGTAGCCAGCTTCTTTTTTGTTGTTTTCAGAAATCTGACGAATCAAGGCTTCATCTGCGTTCGGCATGCCATACTGGCGGAGCATTTGTGCGCTATAGGCCATGCTCATGTCTTCCACTTCTTCTGCAGTGATTTTGATATCGTTATCGGCCAATACCTTGTTGCGCAAGAGCACATAGCGTAATTGACGCGCTTCTTCTTGGTATTTTTGCTCGATGTTTTCAGCAGTAAAATCTTCTTTATTGTTCTCTACCAACCAACGTTTTAAGAATTTTTCTGGAAGATCAAAATTGTGCTTGTCATAGATCATATGATCCACAGCATGCTCAAACATGTTTTCTGCTTCTTGTGCGTAATATCTTTCTAAGTCTTCTTTCAACAGCGTGCGGAAAGATTCCAAGTCACTTGCACGGCCTTCGCCAAAAACGGTGGTGAATAATTCTTCGTTCAATTCAGCTGGAATGAAACGTTTGATTTCAGTCACAGTAAAAGAGAAAATTTTATTCAAATCATCCACGCCTTCTTTCTGAATTCCAAGTGAATTAGAAATAACAGTGACGTTATTGTCGAATAGTTTGAAGATATCACCATCAAACTGGTCGCCCACTTTAATGCCCATCAATTTCTTTTGAAGTGCTTTGTCTTTGATCAGCTCAGGGGTAGTAGAAATGTTTTTATCTACCAATCCACCGTCCAGAGGTTTGCCATCCTCACCTAGCTCTGTTGAGTTTAGGTAAACGATGTCTTTATCTTCAGCAGCTTCTGCCTCTTCTTGTTTGGCATAACGACGTTGGATGTTTTCTACTTCCTTGTCTAACTCAGTTTCGCCTACATTGATTTTGTAGCGCGTTACTTTGTCTTTGTCAGAAAGAGCCAATTCAGCCTTTGGAGCGATTCCAATTTCGAATAGGAAGTTAAAGTCTTCTTCTACATCGAAGTTTACTTTTTGCTCGTCGCTATCGATCATCATCGGCTGCGCTAGGTATTCGATCTTGTTTTCGTCAAGGTATCCAAAAAGTGCTTCAGAGGCCATTTTATTGACTTCATCCACATAGATGCCTTTTCCATACATTTTCTTTACCATGCCCATGGGCGCATTTCCCGGACGGAAACCTGGTACGCTAACTTTCTTTTGAGTTTTTTTAAGTTCAGCTTCTACGCGTGGAGCGTAATCGTCTTTGCTGATGTTGATGGTGAGGACTGCGTGAAGCTCGTCCTGTTTTTGCAATGCTAGTTCCACTTTGCTATTTGAGTTTAAAGAAAAAGGCAAACCATTCGACTTGCCTTTTTTAATCCAGTGCGGGTGAAGGGACTCGAACCCCCACACCTTGCGGCGCTAGATCCTAAGTCTAGTGCGTCTACCAATTTCGCCACACCCGCATTCCTCCTAAAAGGAGCGCAAAGGTAAAAAAGATTTTGAATTATCTAGGAGAATTATAATAATTACTTCAAAAGATTACATGAGCCTATTTTTTGTGCATATAATTTTAATGTCATGATAATAAATACTTCGCCCTCCCTATTGCCAATATCACACAGAGCTATGATTTTTGCAGCGTAGCGAGTAAATTACAAGAAATCAAGATTTGATGAACGAGGCCGCCCAAGAATTAGAGAAAAAGGAAATACTTAAAAGGTATAGAAGTTTATTGCGGGCCTGTAGGCGCTCCATGGAAAAGGGCGACAAGCAGCAAATCAGAAAAGCCTTCGATTTGGCTTTAGATGCCCACAAAGACATGCGACGTAAATCGGGTGAGCCTTATATTTATCATCCACTTGCTGTGGCTCAGATTTGTGCGGAAGAAATTGGCCTTGGAACAACCTCTATCGTTTGCGCCCTATTGCATGATACCGTAGAGGATACGGATGTAACCTTAGAGGATATTCGCCATGGCTTCGGGAATAAAGTGGCTCAAATTATTGATGGACTAACCAAAATATCTGGTGTCTTTGATCAAACGACCAATTCTATTCAGGCAGAGAATTTCAGAAAGATGCTACTAACACTGTCTGAAGATGTGCGTGTGATTCTTATTAAACTCGCCGACCGTCTGCACAATATGCGGACCTTGGATAGCATGTCGCGGAAGAATCAGATGAAGATTTCTTCGGAAACCCTCTATCTTTACGCACCACTGGCTCATCGTTTGGGCTTGTATAATATTAAAACAGAACTCGAAGATCTTTCAATCAAATACACTGAACAAGAAAGGTATTTTGAGATAGCGCAGAAACTGCAAGACAGCAAAGTTCAGCGTAATAAGTATATCCGCAGCTTTATCGATCCAATCGATTCTGAGCTAAAGGCCCAAGGCTTTGGCTTCGAAGTAAAAGGTAGACCCAAGTCGATCTATTCCATTTTGAATAAGATGAAGAAGCAGGGGATCACCTTCGAAGAGGTCTATGACTTATTTGCGATTCGGATTATTATCGACGTACCTATTGACGAGGAAAAAGGTGCTTGCTGGAATATTTATTCCATCGTTACAGACTTTTATTATCCCAATCCAGATCGTTTGCGGGACTGGATATCATCACCAAAATCCAACGGTTATGAATCACTTCATACCACAGTGATGGGGCCGAAAGGGAAATGGGTAGAGGTGCAGATTCGTACCACGCGTATGAATGAGATTGCTGAGAAGGGGTATGCGGCGCATTGGAAATACAAGGATTCAGCAGGAGGAAACAATGAAAGCGGACTCGAAGACTGGCTAACACGGGTAAGGGAAATCTTAGAAAACCCAGATGCCAGTGCCGTAGATTTTTTGGATGATTTCAAATTGAACCTTTTTAGTGAGGAGGTATTTGTCTTTACTCCAAAAGGAGAACTCAGAAAGATGCCAGCTAATGCTACGGCCTTGGATTTCGCCTTTGATATTCATTCCGACCTCGGCTCAAAATGTATTGGTGCCAAGGTGAATAATAAGTTGGTGCCTTTGAGCCATAACCTCTCCAATGGCGATCAAGTAGAAATTATCACGTCGAAAAAGCAGAAAGTAAACGACGAATGGCTCAAGTTTGTGGTAACGGCTAAGGCCAAATCGAAAATCAAACAGCTGCTTAAAGAGGAAAAAAGAGAAGCTTCATTGGTAGGGAAAGAATGGCTAGAACGCAAATTCAAACAAGCTGGATTTCCGTTCAATGCAGAGAAGCTGAATGCTCTCACTAATTATTTCAGATACCAAAGTTCGCTCGACCTCTTTTATGCAATCAGTAATGAAAAGTTCGATCGCTCAAAGCTGGATTTGGAGGCTGTGTTCCATCAAGCTCCTCACCTCAAAGAAAGTCAAAAGCATGTTTCTGGAACTGGAGCCGTCAAAAAGAAATTATATAGCGCAGAAACCATTCTCTTTGGTGAAAGCATGGATGAATTGGATTTTGGACTAGCACGCTGCTGTAATCCAATCCCTGGTGATGAGATAATCGGATTTATCACCGTGGGCGAAGGCATAAAAGTGCATCGCACAAGTTGTCCGAATGCGATCAAGCTCTCTTCGAATTACGGATACAGAATTATTAAAGCTACTTGGGCTAATACCCCTGTGAAGAGCCAGAATGCCTTCCTCGCTGGAATTAAAGTGACCGGTATTGATGATGTAGGTATCATCTCAAAAATCACGGATACCATTTCCAAACAACTTCAGGTGAATATGAAATCGATAACCGTAGAGTCAAACTCGGGAACCTTCGAAGGAATATTGACCTTGTATATCTTCGATACGTCGCATTTGGACAATCTCATTCAGAAAATCAAAGCAGCAGTGCCGCATACGCAAGTTGTTCGTGTAAACGTAACAGAGTGAAAGGGGGCTAGTTTCTGTCCTTCGGCAAGCTCAGGAGGACGAACCAACGAGTTACAGTATATTTGTCTAAACGTCTTACCATCTCATTGTCTTTTCTTCGTTTGATTGTATTTCATTAGCTTCGCACTTTAATTACTGGAATGCCCAACGCGCCCACCAATAAGAATCAAATGATGGAACAGGTTCGGAAAATTTTTACCGACTACCTGGAGACCAAAAAACAACGTAAAACGCCAGAGCGCTATGCGATTTTGGACGAGATTTACGCACAAGAAGGTCACTTCGATGTAGAAACGCTCTACCTTCAAATGAAGAATCGTAACTACCATGTGTCGCGCGCTACGGTGTATAATACCCTCGACCTTTTGCTGGATTGCAGCTTGGTAACGAAGCATCAGTTCGGACAGAATATGGCTTTGTTCGAAAAGTCTTATGGGTTCAAACAGCATGATCATCTCATCTGCAATGTCTGCGAAAAAGTGATGGAGTTTTGCGACCCACGCTTGCAACAAATACAGAATATGATGGGAGAATTATTGCAATTCAAAGTAACTTCTCATTCCCTAAATCTTTTTGGCAGCCCGATTTTGGATGAAAATAGCCGCTGTGCATCATGCAAAAAAGAAGTGAAGCTCACAGTAATTGACGAAAAATAATATTTACAGTTTAAAGAATTTATAGAGATGGTTGACGTTTTGTTGGGTTTGCAATGGGGCGATGAGGGCAAAGGTAAAATTGCAGATTTCCTTACTCCTTCATACGATGTAGTAGCGCGTTTTCAAGGGGGCCCGAATGCGGGTCACTCCTTAGAAATCAATGGAAAAAAGCATGTTTTAAATACAATACCTTCTGGTATTTTTCATGAAAACTGCATCAACCTGATCGGAAATGGGGTAGTGATTGACCCAATTTTGCTTCGTGCAGAAATTGAGAAGACCATTGCTGCAGGTGCCGACGTACGTGCTCGTTTGCATATCTCGAAAAAGGCTCATCTCATTTTGCCAAGCCATCGTTTGCTCGATGCAGCAAGTGAGAAGGCCAAAGGGGAGCAAAAAATAGGCTCCACCTTACGCGGTATTTCTCCTACTTATCAAGATAAAACGGGTCGGTCTGGACTACGCATTGGTGATGCAGATTCGCCAGAGTTCAAGAATCTCTACGCCCGTGCATTGGAAAAGCATATCTCGGTATTTCGTTACTATGAATTCCCCTACGAAGCGGAATTAGCAAATTTAGAAACTCAATGGTTCGAGGCAGTAGAATACCTCCGAGGCTTCTCTCAAGTAAACTCTGAATTTTTCTTACACCGCCTGATTGGTGAAGGGAAAAAGGTCTTAGCCGAAGGAGCACAAGGCTCTTTACTTGATCTTGATTTTGGCTCTTATCCTTACGTCACATCATCGAATACCATTTCTGGCGGGGCATGCGTTGGACTGGGCTTAGCGCCAAAACATATTAATAAAGTGACTGGAATTTTTAAGGCCTATTGCACGCGCGTGGGTAGTGGTCCTTTTCCAACAGAATTGGAAGATGAAATGGGACAATACCTGCGTGATCATGGAAATGAATACGGAGCAACCACTGGCCGACCAAGGAGAACTGGTTGGCTCGATTTGCCTGCACTGAAATATGCTATCATGTTGAGTGGTGTTGATGAGTTGATTATGATGAAGGCCGACGTGCTAAGCGGAATGAATACCATCAATGCAGCGCTTTCTTATGAGGGAAGTTCCGATGAGGAACAATGTCCTTTTAATATTCAGGGAACAACAGTGACGCCCATCTATAAAAGCTTTCCGGGCTGGCAAGAAGATATCTCGGTGATGCGCGAATACAGCCAGTTGCCAGAAACTTTCAGAAATTATATTCAGTTTATGGAAGCGGAATGCAAAGTGCCCATTGGTATTATTTCCATTGGTCCGGATCGAGAACAAACCATTCAACGGAAGTGAAACTAAGACTCCTATTTCTGCTGCTTGTATGTTTTGGGACTGCGAATGCGCAGAAGGAGGTAGGAGGTTTTTTTCATGTAACGGCTGGGGCAAGCTTACCATCAGGCGATTTTCAGAGCACCGATGCAGATGACCCTGCTTCAGGATATGCTTCCGCAGGTCTTACGGTTAACGCGCTTTTTGGTCATAAGATTTACAAGCAATTCGGAGCTTATGCCATGTTATCCTTTACTGCACATGGAACGGATTTTACAGCGATTGAGGATGGCCTAAACCAGCAGGCCAGTGACTATACATGGAAGGCACAGCAGGGATTCTGGACGGTTACTGGATTTACTTTTGGTCCCCAGTTTAGCCAGAATTTTAATAAAATGGCGATGGATTTCCGTCTGGCTGGGGGAGTGCTGAATTTCATCTCACCAAACCTTGAACTAAACGGAGTCTCCAAATCAGGAGGAGCCTCAGCCAAGTATACCATGAAAGATAAGCGGGCATCTTCAGCGCTAGTTGGCGGAGGTATCACCCTAAAATATGAATTTAAATGGAGCTGGGTTCTCTTGGCGAATGCGGATTTGTTTTATGCTCGTCCAGTTTTTTCAGAAGTAGAAGAAGTAACCGAAATTGTAGGGCAAGACCCGATAATCACCTATACCACCTTTCAGCAGGAGTTTCGAATGACCCAATTTGGACTCGGTATTGGTTATGTCTTTTAGCGCAATCTGTCCATGGAGCGAATCAAGCGCTCGTCGTGCATGATGCCGCGCATGGCCATAAAGTTCCATATCGGAAGAATCAAAGCAATCAAAAAGGCATAATGCAATTCGCTTGACTCAGCAGCAGCCATCCATGCCTTTCCATCCATGATATAAAAATACATCAATACCCCGCTAATTAGCATGAAGAGGTAATTGAATCCGCAAAGTAAAAGCTGCAATTTTCTGTTTTTATATAGGAATATGGATAGAAAAGCGAGTAGTGTAACGGCCGACAATGAATAGATGAGGTAAGAGTTCCAAGTAAAAAATTGGGAGGTCTCTTTAGCGATTCTGTCGATTTTTAAGATGCTTACCTCGATTGTGCCTACAATGCCCATCGACCAAGTATTTATGCCTGATATTTCAAACATTACTGGGTTTCCACCTAACAGGTAGGCGCAAATAAATACGATAAAAAGGAGATAAAGGGTTTGTTTTCTCTGAATCATGGTTTGCCTTCGAATGTGCTTTCCTTAACTTGCGGCAAAGTTAATCGAAATTCGACATCATGAAACAGAGATACCTTCTGCTATTTGGGTTGGCCGCTTCCGTGGCATTTAACTCATCATGCAACAACGCAAGTACTGAAACATTGAAAGAAGAAGTAACACCCCAAGAAGACGAGTTTGACTATGTAGCTGAGCAATTTGCCGACCTACAAGTCCTCCGCTACAAAGTTCCTGGCTTTGAAGAACTAAGTCCCCAACAAAAAGAGTTGGTATATTACCTGTATGAAGCGGCTCTCTGCGGTCGAGACATCATTTACGATCAAAAATACAAGCATAACCTAGCGATCAGAAAAACGGTAGAGAATATTGTAGCCAGCTATCCCGGCAGTAAGGAAACGGAAGACTGGAATAATTTCATGACCTATGTAAAACGCATTTGGTTTAGCAATGGAATTCACCATCATTATAGCAATAGTAAGTTTTTGCCTGAGTTTTCAAAAACCTATTTCGCTGAACTGGTGGCTGCTTCGGCAAAAGATGGATTTCCTGTTTCTCCAGAGTCTCCAGAGTTCGCCAACTTAGTAGAGGTTATGTTTGATGGAAGCATCGACCCAAAAATTGTAAATCAAGCAGCAGACATTGATAATGTAGCGGAAAGTGCAAATAATTTCTATGAAGGAGTTACCCAAAAAGAAGTAGACGCTTATTATGCTAAATTTTCGGATGGAAAAGGAACTCAACGTCCTGAATATGGCTTAAACAGTAAAGTAGTCAAAGAAAATGGTGTGGTATCGGAGCGTATTTGGAAAGTGGGCGGCATGTATGGAACGGCCATAGAAAAAATTGTTTACTGGTTAGAAAAAGCAATCCCTGTAGCTGAAAACCCACAACAAAAAGAAACCCTCGAGAAGCTAGTTGCCTATTATCGCAGCGGTGATGTAAATGATTGGGATGTGTATAATACGGCTTGGGTTCAAGATGTGAATAGCCAAGTAGATGTAGTAAACGGCTTTATCGAAGTTTACCTTGATGCCATTGGAAAAAAGGGGAGTTTCGAATCGGTTGTTTCCTTTAAGGACCTCAAAGCCACGGAACGTATCAAAGCAATTTCTGTGCAAGCTCAATGGTTTGAAGACAATTCGCCATTGATGCAAGAGCATAAAAAAGAAGAAGTTAAAGGGATTGAAGCCAAAGTAATTACAGTGGTTGTGGAAAGTGGGGATGCTGCTCCGACTACCCCAATTGGAATCAATCTCCCGAACAATAACTGGGTGAGAGAGCAAAAAGGCTCCAAATCTGTATCCCTCGGCAATATTGTTTATGCCTATAATGCCGCAAAGGCAAAAGGAAGCACATTGGATGAGTTCGGAGTAAATGAAACCGTCATCAAACGCATCAAGGAGCATGGCGCATTGTCGTCCGACCTACATACCGATATGCATGAAGTAATCGGACATGCCTCTGGAAAAATTAACCCAGGGATTGGTACTCCAGACCAAACGCTAAAACAATATGCTTCATGTCTTGAAGAGGCACGAGCCGATTTGGTGGCCTTATATTTTGTTATGGACCCTAAGTTGATAGAAATTGGTGTGATGAATACCTTGGATGTAGGAAAGGCAGAGTATGATGGTTATATCATGAATGGCTTAATGACTCAGCTGACCCGTATAAAATTGGGCGATGAAATTGAGGAGGCACATATGCGTAACCGTCAGCTGGTGGCGAAATGGGCTTACGAGAAAGGAAAAGGCGAAAACGTTATTGAATTTGTGAAGCGGGATGGAAAGACCTATGTTCAAATCAATGATTACGACAGGTTGCGGGTATTATTCGGAGAATTGCTCCGTGAAATTCAGCGCATCAAATCTGAGGGTGATTTTGCAGCAGGTCAGGCGTTAGTGGAAACGTATGGTGTGAAAGTAGACCAAGAACTGCACAAAGAAGTGCTTGAACGTTATGCAAAATTAAATTTGGCCCCTTATTCAGGATTTATTCAGCCGAAACTAGTTCCAGTGATGGAAGGGGATAAAATCATTGATGTCAAAGTTGAATACCCAAATGATTTTACCGGTCAAATGATGGAGTACAGCAAGAAATATTCATTATTACCCACCTATAACTAGATAAAATTGCAAGAAATAGAAAGGCCGGTTAATCCGGCCTTTTTTATGGGCCTATAAATTTAGCCAATATTTCTTTAACTTCGAAAATCATAGACCGGAAATGAAAGTTGTATTAGTTGACGACGATTCAGTTTATCGTTTTGTTGGAACGACCTTAATTAAAAGAATTGAACAGATTGACATCTCAGAATTTTATGAAGATGGAGAGTCTGCTGTGGAGGCAATTAAAGCCTACACAACTGAAACATTTCCCGATTTTTTCTTCATTGATATTAATATGAACGCCATGGACGGTTGGGAAGTTCTTGATGAAGTTGAAAGGACCCAAGAGCGTTTAAGCAAACAATCGATAATCTATATTGTCAGTTCATCTCCACTCGCCCAGGATATCGAAAAAGCACAAATGCACCCTGCTCAACTACAAGGCTATATCTTGAAACCTATGGGAATGGAAAAATTAAGTAAGGCACTTGAATATAAAGGGGAGGATTTCCTTCGACTCTAGCATTTGTATTGCGTATATTTGAAAAATTTTTCAAACGCTGCTAATGCCAATATCCATTCACAATTACGACCGCTTTGAGCACAGGCACAATGGACCTGATGCAGAAGAAACCAAGCAAATGCTTGAAGTCATTGGAGTGAGCTCCATTGATCAACTGATTGATGAAACAGTGCCTGCCACAATTCGTCTTCCAGAACCCATGAATCTTCCTGAAGGATTGGAAGAACAAGCGTTTCTGAAGAAATTGAGAGGAATTGCGGCAAAGAATCAGGTCTTTAAATCCTATATCGGTACCGGCTATTACAATTGCTTTACACCAGGAGTGATTCTACGTAATATCACTGAAAATCCGGCATGGTATACCGCTTATACGCCCTACCAGGCTGAAATAGCGCAGGGAAGACTTGAGGCGCTGATAAATTTCCAGACCTTAGTGATTGACCTCACTGGGATGGAAATTGCCAATGCTTCTTTATTAGATGAGGCAACTGCCGCAGCTGAAGCAATGCACATGGCTTATTCCTTGAAAAAGAAAGATCAAGGAATGAAGTTTTACGTTTCCCGTAAATGCTTCCCTCAAACCATTGCCCTTCTTCGGACACGTGCTATTCCCTTGAACATTGAACTTGTAATTGGTAGTCACGAAGAGATTACCTTGAACGAAGATTTCTTTGGTGCTCTAGTTCAATATCCAGCCAATGATGGTGTAATATTCGATTATTCGGAATTTGCCGCTTCAGCAAAAGCTGCTAATGTGATGCTTTGCGTTGCGGTAGACTTATTGTCTCTAACCTTATTAACTCCTCCAGGAGAATGGGGAGCAGATATCGTCGTTGGATCAAGCCAACGATTTGGGGTTCCTTTGGGTTATGGCGGGCCGCATGCTGCGTTTTTGGCTACCAAAGACGAATTTAAGCGAAGTATCCCTGGACGTATTATCGGTGTTTCTATCGATGCCCAAGGAAAAACAGCGTACCGCATGGCGCTGCAAACCCGTGAACAACATATCCGTCGTGAAAAAGCGACGTCAAATATTTGTACGGCACAGGTACTACTTTCTATCATGGCGAGTATGTATGCCGTATATCATGGACCGAAAGGCTTGAAAAATATTGCTGAACGCATTCATGGACTTACGCGCGTACTCGACAAAGGATTGGTAGAATTAGGTCACAGCATTCGTTATAGCGAATACTTTGACACCTTACGTGTTGATGTAGACGGAATTTCCGAAAACATTCGCCAGGCGTCTCTGGAGTGGGGTATCAATTTCCGCTATTTTGACGATCACAGTGTTGGTATCTCTTTAGACGAAACCACCACCCTGGATGATGTGAAGGATATCTTGGCCTTATTCACGCTGAATCGAGATCACCTGAACGATGATGATGTGGATGATATGGCTGAAGGTCTCAAGCTTAGTTGGCCAGCATCTTTGCGCAGAACTAGCACCTATATGGAGCACCCTGTTTTCAATGCCTATCACACAGAACATGAAATGCTCCGCTATATCCATAGTTTAGAGCAAAAGGATCTTTCCCTGGTGCATAGCATGATTTCCTTAGGTTCTTGTACCATGAAATTGAATGCGACCACCGAGATGATTCCTATCACTTGGCCAGAGTTTAATCAGATTCACCCATTTGTGCCGATTGAACAGGCTGGTGGATACCGTGAAATTTTTGATGAACTTTCTGGGGCCTTGGCTGAAATTACAGGTTTTGCAGGGGTAAGCTTGCAGCCAAATGCCGGTGCTCAGGGCGAGTATGCGGGATTGATGGTGATTCGTGAGTACTTCTTGAGTAGAAATGAAGGGCATAGAAATGTGGCCCTAATTCCTGCCTCAGCGCATGGAACAAACCCGGCTTCTGCTGTTATGGCTGGTATGAAGGTAGTCGTTACCAAAACTGATGAAAAAGGAAATATTGATGTAGCCGATCTGCAAGAAAAAGCAGAACAATACAAAGAAAACCTGGCGTGCTTGATGGTCACTTACCCATCAACGCATGGAGTATTTGAAGAAAGCATCAAAGACATTACCCGCATCATCCATGAAAATGGTGGTCAGGTATATATGGACGGAGCAAACATGAATGCTCAGGTTGGATTAACCAGTCCGGGTATGATTGGCGCAGACGTTTGTCACCTGAACCTTCATAAAACTTTTTGTATTCCTCATGGTGGTGGAGGTCCTGGAATGGGTCCAATCTGCGTGGCAGAGCATCTCACTCCATTCTTGCCAGGTCATCCCATTGTGAAAACAGGTGGAATGCAAGCGATTACCGCTATTTCTGCAGCCCCTTGGGGTAGTGCAAGCATCTTGTTGATTAGCTATGCCTATATCCAGATGATGGGGACGGAAGGTTTGACTCACGCAACAAAGATGGCCATCTTAAATGCCAATTATATGCAGACGGTTTTATCTCCATATTTCAAAACCTTATACAAAGGATCGAATAATCGTGTGGCTCATGAAATGATCTTGGATACACGTACTTTCAAACAAAGTGCAGGGATTGAAGTTGAGGATATTGCCAAACGATTGATGGATTATGGCTATCATGCTCCAACTGTTTCTTTCCCTGTAGCGGGTACCTTGATGGTTGAGCCTACAGAAAGTGAAAGTAAAGCAGAATTGGATCGCTTCTGTGAAGCCTTGATTTCCATTCGCCGCGAAATTGACGAGGTAGAAGCAGGTACCGCAGACCGTGAACATAATGTATTGAAACATGCACCACATACCGCGGAAGTGGTAATCAGTGATTCATGGGATCGTCCATACTCACGTGAAAAGGCGGCCTTCCCAATGCCTTATACACGTACCAATAAATTCTGGCCAGCTGTAAGTCGTATCAATAGTACCTACGGAGATAGGAACTTGGTATGTGCTTGTCCGCCTATTGAATCATACAGCGAACAATTGGCGGAAGCCTAATCATTTTTTAATTCTAGTGAAAAGCCTCCTTTAATGGGGGCTTTTCTATTTGTTCGATAATCCCTCGTCGTTGGGCTAGATTCGTATATTTGCTTCCTAACCTGAAGATTATGCGAAGTTATCTACTCTCCTTTCTGCTCTTATTGTGCATTTTTGCTGAAGCGCAGTTAATAAGTGCACCAAGCCTGCAATCACCGGGCACGAGTGCTAAAGGGGAACGGGTAAAACCTAGCTTTAGATGGTCCAACCTTACAGGAGCAAATTCCTACGAATTGCAGCTCGATACGGTGGCTACTTTTAATAGCGGTTTTTTAATTCAGCTATCAGAAAACAGCAATACGGTTCAAATTTCTGATCTGCATTATGGAAAGCGCTATTATTGGCGAGTAAGAGGTGTAGATGGAAGCGGAGCGGGACCATGGTCGAATTACGGGAACTTTACTACCTTATTCTATCCAGATGTTCTTTCCTTTAAGTCGGCCAATGCCTTTGTTGCTTCGACAGCTACGACCTTCAATAATGGGGGATATGTGCAACATGAGTTTGATACGAGCATGGACTTTAACAGTCCTCGCTTCCAGCAGATAACGAGTCCGCATCCCGATACGGCAAGCTTTGTTTATTATGATCTGCACTATAAAGAGAAATACTATGTCCGGTCACGAGGCATTACCGCGAGGGATACTTCTGAATGGACGCCCTTGAGGAGTTTTACAACCTTGGGTGGGTCCATCGTGCAATACCCTGATGTGAATAGTTTGAAGCATACTTATACCTGGTCAAAAGGATATTACACGAATATTAACTACCCAGGAACAAGCTATGAATTTGAATTGGACTCGAACGCTTCGTTTACTAGTCCTGCTTTGGTGCATATAGCAACCGATAGTTTATTTTTTGAGGATACATCGAGCACGCGCTATCATTTCGGTAGCAAATGGTATATACGAACACGAACCTTGACTCCCGTAGATACCTCAGATTGGTATGCAACGAATTTCACAATATATAGTAGTCCTGAATTAATCAGTCCAAAAACGAACTTTAAAGACCCGCTACCCTTATTTGTCAAGCTGGGAACTCACCCCGACATCGATTATTATATCTGTCGGTGGGATACCGTATCCGACTTTTCTTCTGTCCATGCGCAGTCGGATACGCTGGCAAATATGACAGCATCTCCAGAAAAAACCTTTTCCATACCTCATTTTGAAAAATATTGGTTCGGAGTGCGCGGAGTGAGGGGGCTAGACACCTCTGATGAAACACGAGTATCATTTGTGATTTCTGACGCCATGAGCTATCAAGGTCCGTCGAATAATAGCACAAACAGAGATGTTGAAGAACTCTTTCAATGGAATAATGTAAAGTATGTAGACTTTGAACTGCAATACGACACTGTTTCCGACTTCTCTAGTGCTGGAATAAGATCCCTTCGGATACCTGAAAACAAAAAGGATAGCCTAGTAGGCGGCTTGTATTATGGAGTGAAAAACTATTGGAGAATGCGGGTGCTGAGCGATGTTGATTCGGGTCGATGGCAAGGAGTAAGGACGCTCACAACCAAAGCAAAACCAAACCTCACCTGGCCAAAGACCAATGAGATGGACTATACTAAAAATTGGGAAATCACCTGTGACCCGATCAAAGGTTCCTCCTATTATGAATT
The DNA here is from genome assembly GCA_964620355.1 of uncultured Burkholderiales bacterium. Classification (GTDB taxonomy): domain Bacteria; phylum Bacteroidota; class Bacteroidia; order UBA8524; family UBA8524; genus UBA8524. Next base: position 18,707 of record CAZUIT010000029.1, read on the forward strand.
TGCAGTATCAGAAGATCAAAATTTCACCAATGCCTTTTATGATACGGCCAATTATGATCCGGTTTGGGATGAAGTAGCCTATGGGTTGGGTGGCATGCCATTAAAATATTCTACAAAATACTATTGGAAATCCCGCGCTATTCATGCTCGAGATACCTCGGATTGGTCCAATATATGGAATCTAACTACCGCGGCTGAGCTTCCCAAACCGGCCCAAGTTCAATTGGTTTCTCCAGCTGATGATACGGAAAATTTACCCGTTAATGTTACCTGCGAATGGCAGTTGGGGGCGGATGATGATGCGTATTGGTTCCAATATGGAGAAGATCCCAATTTTGGTCCCACTACCGACAGCACCTTAATAATCTTCTTCGGAAATGTAAACCCAAAGGAAGAATTGAAAAATTTAAAAAGAGGAGCGACATACTACTGGCGGGTTAAAGCTGAGAATAGTGAGAAGCAAGGTGAGTGGAGTGAGGCCTGGAAGTTTTCAATATTGCCTAAGCCGCTAATTCCAATTCCAGCATTTCCGGTTGGCGTGAGTAACCAAGGAATATTTGTAAAACTGGTGTGGAGCAGTGTTCCTGGGGCAACGTCCTACCGGTATAGAATTGGAACAAATTCTGATTTGTCAACGGTCAGTCCCATATCGGTTACAGACACCATTGTGCAGGTTGGTCCTCTCAAAGAAAACACGGTGTACTATTGGCACGTCAATTCACTTATTGGCTCCGAGCAATCATCATATAGCTCAACTGTTTTTTTTGAGACAGGCGAGGGCGTAGGGTTTATCGATTTATCAGATCAAAGCTTTCAAGTTTATCCAAACCCATGCAGTAGTCGCTTATTTGTGACTCAGCTAGATGAAATTAAGAACTGGGAAATTGTTTCGAGCGCTGGTAAGCAAGTAAACTCGGGACGGGTCATGAATGAAGGGGGAATAGAAATAGACGAACTAAATGCTGGAATCTATGTGCTACGGATCTGGACAAGTAGCGGGATACATGTGCTTCGATTTGTTAAAAATTAAGCTAGCCTCTCTATTGAAGGGCTTGAATTCGATATTTTTAGCAATCAATTTCGTGATTTCATGACTCCATACTTCAGATAAGCCAAGTGAATTTATTTGGAAGTATGGCAATCGGGTATCTTATCATATTTCTATAATTATGTTTTGAGTTGCAGTTCCCTATTTTACTGATGCCTAGAAAATAACTTCAGTTGCTGGTCCACCCATACCAAGTAATTTACTACAAAGGGTTGAAATGATTTTCTTATCCGATTAATGTAAATACTTGTTCCTGAACCTGGTCAGAAAATTCACTACATATAGAATTTTTTGTAGAAGTAGAAAGTGTTCGCCTGCTTTGGATATGACAAGGTGCACCATCAATCGTATGAATAGGTCAACTATTTGTTAACTGCTGTTATGATTTCATGGAATGGTCTTTTCAGTTAATTCCAATCAGGAAGAGAAAAATAGATAATAACTAAAGTGATAATTATATAGGCAATCCTAAAGGTGGCGTTCAGCGTGGTATGAGCTTCTCACCATAGGTCCTGATTCTACAAAATCAAATCCCCGTTTGAGTCCTTCCACACGGAACATATCGAATTTATCCGGATGTACAAACTCGGCAACATCTAAATGCATTTTAGTCGGTTGTAAGTACTGGCCGAGGGTTAATACATCGCAGCCATGTTCAACTAAATCATCCATAATTTTATAGACCTCTTCATCGGTTTCACCTAAGCCAAGCATGATTCCTGATTTGGTTCGGCGTCCGTATGCTTTGGTGAGTTTGATTTGTTCGAGAGACCTTTCGTATTTTGCCTGCGGACGAACCTTACGGTAAAGGCGTTCAACCGTTTCCATATTATGGGATACGACCTCTGGCTTTTCATCAATCACTTGATAGAGTAATTCCCATTTTGCTTTGAAGTCAGGAATAAGTGTTTCTAAGGTAGTCTCTGGATTGAGGCGTTTTGTTTCACGAATGGTATCGGCCCAAACGGTAGCGCCTTTGTCTTTTAGCTCATCACGGTTTACAGAAGTAATCACCGCATGTTTTACCTTCATCAATTGGATGGCCTCTGCCACACGACGCGGCTCGTCCATATCGTATTCAGTTGGTCGGCCAGTAGCAACAGCGCAAAAGGAACAAGAGCGGGTGCATACATTACCCAGAATCATAAAAGTCGCAGTGCCAGCACCCCAGCATTCGCCCATGTTCGGACAATTTCCGCTTTCACAAATGGTATGCAGTTTATGTTCGTCAACAAGCTTGCGCACGTTGCGGTAACTTTCACCGGTGGGTAATTTAACCTTTAGCCAAGAAGGTTTTTTAATACGTTCTGGGGCTGGAGTAGGTTCTGTATTCGCTTGTATTACTGGAAGTTCTATCACTTTTAATCCTTTCTAGGTTACCAACGGTTCCCAATATTGAGGCAAATATACAATGTGGTAAAGATATTCTTGTTTTGCGTAGCAGCCATTATGGGTATGTTGTTCCCAAATGCATCAATGACTGTACCCAATTCGATGGATTGTACTTGATCATGATAATCGCTCCAATCAAATTGGAAATTCGCTTTAAAGTTTATGCCAAGACGACCTTTTGTCTCACCAATTCCCTTTATGAAGGAGGAATTCCCAAAGATGACGCTGGGGTCTTTATGAACTGCTGGGTCGTATCGTTCACTGACCAAAAAACCGCTCGAATTATCGGGTGTCGGATAATAGATTTCTAGATATACCGGCTTAAGAAGTGCGATGGTTGGTCCAATACTCACTTGAAAGCGACTTGCAATCGTGTTTTTGTACAGTTTAATCCCCAGGTCCCAGCGTCTTCCATAGCCTGCTCTAAGGAAATAAGTATAATTTAGTTTTCCATAGAAATAAGAGCCTGGTGCACTGAAGCTGGAACTTCTTACCCTTCTTTCCTTGGGGTGTTTCATTCCTACAAAATCAAAATCCAGCACACTCCACATCGGTCCTTGGATTTTTTTTGCCGATTTCACATTGAGGCCAAGTCCACGCGGATGCATGATAAAGCCTCCTGATAATTCTTGACGGTGATTTTGTTGCAAGGGCGGATTGCTCTTATCCCCACTTTGTGCCATATTTGGTATGGCATAAAGGAAGCATATTAAAAAAAGAGCTATTTTCTTCCGCATTGAACAAATTTAATAAAAAGCAAACAGGAATATGTTTACTTCAGAGATAATCTATTTAGGCAATTTACGTACCGAAGCCATTCATCTAAGATCAGGGAATACTATGATTACAGATGCCCCGCTAGATAATATGGGTAAGGGTGAATACTTTTCTCCTACAGACACAGTGGCTACCGCGTTGGCAACCTGCATGATAACCACGATGGGGATAATGGGGGATGCCAAAGGAATTGAGCTTGGCAATTGTTATGCTCGGGTGCTAAAACATATGGATTCGAATCCGCGACGTATTGCAAAGATTGACGTGGAACTCCATCTGTCCCATAGCATCATATATACTGAAAAAGAAAAAAAAATCTTGGAAGAAACGGCATTAAGCTGTCCGGTTGCCAGAAGCTTGCACCCAGATATCATACAGAATATTCAAATTAGTTATGATGCCTAGTTCACTGATTTAGAAGCGACTTCGTTCAGTTCCTCATAGCGGATGTCCCAATGAGATTGGTCCAAGATACACTCTCCATGATGGAGAAGGATGGTTTGAGGCGATTCATGAGCAATATGAAAACGTTCAGCAATCGCATTCGATAAGGCGCGATATTCAATTAAATCGAGATAATGAAAATCGATGTTTTCAGATTGATCAATAGCGTCTATGCGGCCTTTGGCCATTGCGCTAATGGAACACCGAGTGCTGTGTTTGAAGATAACTTGAGGTTTCGCAAATGATTTTTTTTGAAGCTCGTCGATATCTGTTTCACTTTTTATTAAAGACCAATTCACTGCGAAAACTTAATTTGCTACGTTTGTAGTCTTGTAGGCAGGGCAGCGGTCTCTGTGGCATGAGCTGAAGAGTGCTGTGCCAAAAGAAAGTATCAGAAGTGCGAAAATGACTTTTTTCATGTTAGGTTGAGGGTCGCAATAATCATGCAAAGAAAGGGAAAATTACTCAAAATATTCAGTTTGCCTGAAGTTCTGGCTTTTTTGAAAGAGCATAAGGAGGAAGATATTCATGGACTCGCGCTTCAATTTGGGACAAAATTGTCATTTCCTCTCCCACCGGTTTTGGAATGGATAGATTGTTTGCAACGTGCCAAGAAGAAACTTCCACTTCATGCCAAAGCTATGTGCTACTTTACCCGACGATCTCTTGAACAAGCCAGTTCAGAAGCCACGGCAGATTATAAGGCGAATCGAATTGCTGGAACTAAGCTTTTGAACCTTTCGGGAGGACTAGGAATAGATGACTGGGCTTTTGCACAACAAGGGATGCTAGTGATATCGCTTGATCCAGATGAAGCGTTGAATGAATTGGTGATGGCGAATCAGGCTTTGATGGATGTGAAAGGCATTGAGCGTCGAAATGAAAAAGCAGAAGCCTTTATTACGGAATTAGGAGCCGAACATTTTGATTGGATCTATGCAGACCCGGATAGGAGGGAAGAAGGGAAAAGACGAGTGGGCTTGGATGATTGCGCCCCGGCAATAAAATCGATTTGGCCAGAAATTCAAAAACATTCGAATCAGCAACTGATTAAACTATCGCCTTTATATCCTTTGGAACAGTTAGAAAAGGAGTTACTTGGATTGGAACGGATAGAAGTAGTTGCATTGAATGGAGAAGTGAAAGAAGTGTTAGCATACGCCAAGTCAGGAGCCCAGAATGAAATGGTGCCCCGAATGGCTGTTGAGATCTCAGGAAATGTGTCGTATAGTGGCGTCCCTTCACCGGCTAGGAGTGAGCTCTTGCAGGATGAGGGCTATTTTTATGAAATTCACCCTTCGTTATCGAAATCCAACTTAGGAGGTACTTATGCAAGGGAATTTGGTTTAAAAAGCCTTATCCCCAATGGGATTTATTTGGTAGATGATAGGCCACATCCTGATTTTTTTGGGCGTGGATTTGAGGTAATAGCAAAAGGGGTTTACTCGCGAAGGTCTTTTCAGCAATACCTCAAAGAACAGAAAATAATCAAAGCCAATTTGGCAAGCAGGTATTTTAAGCTAAGCCCTGAAGAACTGAAGAAAATCCATAAGATTAGCGATGGTGGAGAGGTATACTTTTTCTTTTATACAGCTGCTAATGGCTTGTTGAATTTTGTTCATGGCAAGAAATTAGCTTACAATTCCTAAATTTGATACATCATGAAAAAGCTAATTTTACTTTTTAGTTGCGTTGGAGTGCTCAGTTTCAGTGCATGTGAAGAAATTCAAGACATCGCAGAGTCAAGCGGATTGAGCAATGACGAAGTAATCAAAGGACTCAAAGAAGCACTCACCGTCAGCACCGATACATCCGTAACATTATTAAATACACTGAATGGATATTACAAAGATGAGGCGGTAAAAATCTTATTACCACCAGAAGCAGGGGTAATCTTTGATAATTTGAGTAAAATTCCTGGCGGAGATATTTTAGTAGAAGAAACGATTCTTGCCATTAATAGGGCTGCTGAAGACGCAGCTGTGGAGGCCAAGCCTATTTTTGTGAGTGCGATTACTGATATGTCATTTTCAGATGCCCTAGGAATATTGAACGGACATGATTCTTCCGCAACTCAATATCTAAATACCACGACCTATTCCAGTTTGATGACGGCCTTCTCGCCAAAGATTTCGAATTCACTGAACAAGCCATTGGTAGGAAATACCTCTGCTGAATCACTTTATGGTGACCTCGTATCCAGATACAATGTCATAGCCAAGGCCAGTTTTGGACTTTTAAAGCCAATCACCGACAATACCTTGGGTGATTATACCACGCGTCGTGCTTTGGATGGCTTGTTTAAAAAGGTAACAGTTGAGGAAGGAAAAATCCGCAATAATATTGGTCACCGCGTTTCAGACTTATTAAAACGTGTTTTTGGAGAATAGTATGCAAAGAGTCGTATTGTTTTTAGGCGTGCTCCTCGCCCTGACTTCCTTTACTGGAGCAGGCGATGATAAAGGCGATGATGTTATCGGTGTTTGGCTAGTTGGTAAAAAGACGGCTCATGTCGAAATCTTTAAGACGGGGAAATACTATTATGGTAAACTCTCCTGGCTCAAGACTCCGAACGATGAACAGGGGAATCCAAAATTGGATGTAAATAATCCAGATGAGAATATGAGATCGAAGCCGCTCTTAAACCTCCTGTTCCTTAAAGGTTTTAAGTATGATGGGGATCATGAATGGAGTGATGGTACGATTTACGACCCTGAAGAAGGGAAAACGTATTCGTGTAAGATGTGGTTTGAAAAAGGGAATATGGATGAACTGAAGATGCGTGGCTTTATGGGGATTAGCCTATTGGGTCGCACCGACACTTGGACCCGCGTCAAATAGTTAAAGGTGAACTAAGCCTTTTTTCAAAGCATAGATCACCATGCCAATTCGTGATTTTACACCCATTTTATCAAAAAGGGCAGTACGGTAGCCATCGACTGTTTTTGCACTGAGATTCATTTTTTCGGCGATTTCTTTATAGGTGAGTTCCGAGCATGATAGTTCGAGGAATTGTCTTTCTTTTTCATTCAGAAGTTCGTCATACTTTTGATCATGACCGACTTGAATGCTATTAAGCATTTGAGCTGTCGCAGCATCTGAAAAATAGTAGCCACCCTTGTGTATGATTTCGAGACCTTCTTCTAGTTCATGCGGCCGAATATCTTTGGATATAAATCCGCGAACTCCCTGCCGAAGGAGGTATAATATTCCTGCTTCATCCTCCATCATTGAGAGCACCAATATTTTAATATGGGGAAATTCATTTTTTAATATGGAGGCGGTTTCTGCTCCATTCATTATTGGCATTTGTGCATCGAGAATGAGCAAGTCGGGAGTGAGTCCGAGCCGAATATAGTGCAGTGCATCTTCTCCATTTTCCGCCTCCCACATGATGGATGTGCTTAGGTTAAAATCCTCAATAAGCTGACGCAGGCCCTTTCGGAAAAGTTGATGGTCATCGCATAATGCTAATTTCATAATTCCCCTATTTAAATCGGCAATTTAACCAAAAACGTTGCTCCGCCCCCTTTTTTGCTTTCTATATTTAATTGGGCCCCAATAAGTTCACAGCGGTCTTTGAGGTTCATTAAGCCACTTCCTTCATGAAGCTCCGCCGAGTCAAAGCCCTTTCCGTCGTCCATTACATTTAGATTAATGGCGTCATGCACAAGGCCTATACTGACCTGAATTTCGTCGGCACCACTATGTTTTAAAGAATTATTCATGATCTCTTGGAAGACACGATAGATAAAGATTGATACTTCAGCATCCAGCTCCTGAGGTAAAAAACCTTCTTGGTAAATGATTTTCGGTCCTTCTAATCGGTTAAAGCGGTCTATTTCCAAACGAAGCATCTCAGGTAATCCAAATCGCGCCAAATTATTACTATTTAAACCTCTTGAAAGTCCGCGTATCTGATCAATCAGGTTCTGACTTTGTTCTCGAATTTCTTCAAGTGGGGAAGCCTGTTCCTCGGGTAGTTTTCGGAGGTAAAGTTCCACTTGCATTTTTAGATAGCTCGCAAGCTGACCAATATTATCGTGCAGCTCTCGTGCTACATAATTCAAACTTTGATTTCTAATTTCCGCCTGGATTTCTAACATTTCTTGCTGGAAGATTAATTCTCGTTCTTTACGTTGTTTTTCATTCAGTAATTGGCGTCTTCTATACTGCAGTACAAAACCAATGATGAAAAAGCTCATCATAACGAACAATAATGTGCCCGTTATCCAAAGGGTAAAAACCTCAGAGTTCGTAGCTGTCATGATTCTGTTTTTTTATATGATAAGACTCCCAAATCACCTAACATTCCAATGATTATGCAGATGATCCAGATAATATTCGGGTAGCGAATCACGTGCAACAAATAGATCGGGTATTGCCCAATTTTCTGTAAAAAACTCTCGAAAAAGAAATAGAGGAAGCTCGAGGAATAGAAGATTAATATTCCGGTATTGAACCAAAATTGAGCTTGCACAAATATGGATTCTTCAATTGGATGGTCGAGCATGTACTTGAAGGACATCAATACAAAAAAGAGTATCAATACACAAGAGAACATGATGGTATTGCTTGGGAAAATAGATGGTGGTTGGAAGTACAGGAGGTTGACTAGCCAAATAAGAAAATAGCCAATCATCCCCCACCAAAAAACCGACCTCATATAGGGTAGGTTTTTTAATTGAGGGTAGTAGTAAGATAGAATAAATGCGGTCCCAACTAAGGAGTACGCATGGAATATTGGGCTGTTGTTTTTGAAGATGATTGCGGTGAATAGCGCTAGGATGTCGCTTAAGCTCCATACCAGTAAAAAAGGCACAATTCTGTTGCAGGATTTACTTAGCCACGGAAGGAGAGTTAACCCCATCAAACTGGCACCAAATAAAAGGTAATGAAGGCCAGTAAGATGAGCAAGAAATACATCTAATATATAGGACAGTTTGAAGGGCATTTTTCTGCATAGTCATAAATCACCTGCTTTTGCAATTGATTGGCTTCGTCTATTCCGGCTATAATTGCGGTGAAACATTGGTCGTCAGTAGGTTTAGGGAGATCATCCGGACAAACACCAAAAAATATAAATAATTCCGTGCTTGGATTTTGAACTGGATTTCCAGAAGGATCGAGTCCATCTATAATTTTTTGAATCGCATCGACGCTCACACGGAGGCCTTTTAACGTAGTATAACCACCTTCTCCGTCAGGAGTTCTAAGCGCAGTAGGGTTGGCTAAATAGGCGTTTTGCATGGTTTCAGCTTCGGTCCAAGTGATTGGTGTAGAGGTGTTATCAGACATAGTATTAATCGTTTTTCCAAATCTAGGGAATCATAGGCATTTGGATGGATTTTTTTATCAGGAAAAACCCCTGAAAAAAAAGGGGGTTTTTCCTGAGGGTTGAGCAAATGGAATCCTTCATCTTTGTGGTGTGGGATTGGAATAGCGAGTTTCAAAAACTTAGTACGATCCCATATTTCCAATCGACATTTGAACCATGTTGAATTGGAATTGCCTCTTCCCCCTTTGGCAATAAATAAAAAAAGAGCGATGATTTTTCACCGCTCTTTTTTTTATGAAATTTTAAATCGCTTATTTCTTTGCCTTGATACCGCATCCAACGGCCTTAGTAAAGGATACTTCTGGTTTTTTGCCTTTCAATAACGCATCGACAGCATCTTCAACATACTTGTTATTTGCTTTGCTGCCATCTTTGGTATTATCATCAATTGCTCCAATATATTCGACATAGAAATCATCGCCGCGTTTTGATATCACAAAAGAGTGCGGGGTACGGGTGGCGCCAAAAACTGGGTAAACATCTTGTGCCGCATCAAATAAATAGGGGAATTCATAGCCTTTTTGATGAGAGCGTTTTACCATTTCTTCAAAACTATCTTCTGGCTCTTGCACAGGGTCGTTCGCATTGATCGCGATAACTGGATACCCCAATGCGGCATATTTGGTATTTAAATCCATGATGCGCTGTTCGTAAAGTTTGGCATAGGGGCAATGGTTGCAGGTAAATACAACGATCGCTCCTTTTTGATCGGCGATATTGGCCAAAGAATACATGTTGCCATCGGTGTTTTTTAATGAGAAGTCGGCAACTTTGTCGCCTACTTGATATCCTCCTTCAGCAGTAAAAGCGAAGTTTATTGCACCGAACAATATTACGGCGAGGAATAAAGTGAATTTGAGTGTTTTCATTATAGCTTGTTTAAATGTGATCTAACTAATTTATTGATTTCTTCTTTTGTAAATTCTTTTTCGTAAAAGCTTCTTCCCTTCTTAGAATAAATGACGGTGGCAGGTATTGTTCCTGACCAAGATGGATCTACTTTTTCTAACCATTCCGTAGAATTGGCATCATCCATAACCATTACTTCACTTCGAATGTTCTTTTTTAAAAGAAATGGCTTCACTTGAGTTTCGATGTTTTCTTCAAAATCCAAACTTACCAGAATTACCTTAATTTTTTCGCCCTTGAACTGAGTTTCTAGTTGATCAAAGTAAGCCAATTCTTTAACACATGGTTTGCACCAGGTAGCCCAGAAATTAATTACATACAGCGAGTCTGAATCACGGTGCAATACAGGCTCGAATTCGTCGAAATCATACACGGGAATATCCTGTTGAACAGCTGTAGAACTGGTGAAAATGAGCATGCAAATACTTAGTAGGTGTAGTAACATCTGTTTTTGTATTTCAGAAATCATGCCAGCTGATGATTGCTAGCTGAAGATTCTGTCAAATGGCTACCTTTGCGGCGCAATGATTGATTTGGTAAATTTTAGTTTTGAATTTGGAGGACGCTACTTATTCAAAGATGCCGGATGGCAAATAAAACCGGGTGAGCGTATCGGACTGATAGGTCAAAATGGAACGGGTAAGTCGACCTTACTTCGTGTGATTAATGGGGAATACACGCTATCAGGCGGAAGTATCTCTAAAGCCAAAGATGTGACCATTGGATTTTTAAATCAAGATTTGCTCTCTTATGAAAGTGATGATAGCATTTTTCAAGTAGCCTTAGGTGCTTTCGATCGGGTTCTTCAGCTTGAAGAGGAGATGGCGACTATCTATGAAAAAATGGCAACGGATGATTCTGAGGCCTTGATGGATAAGCTGACAAATGTTCAAACGGAATTTGACGCACTTGACGGGTACAATATTCATCATAAAACAGAAAAAGTTTTGGAAGGACTGGGCTTCACCACCGAAGGACTACAGCGCCCATTACGCGAATTTTCTGGAGGTTGGCGCATGCGGGTGATGCTGGCCAAATTGCTTTTGCAAAATCCTAGTGTGTTGCTCTTGGATGAGCCTACCAATCACTTGGACCTTCCATCCATACAGTGGTTAGAAGAGTATATTTCCGCCTATCCAGGAACCGTAATTGTTGTTTCGCATGACCGTTATTTCTTGGATAAGATGGTAACCAAGATTGTTCATGTAACGGGTCAGAAATTGATTCATTACCCAGGGAACTACGAAGACTTTATGGATGCGAAAGCGGAACGCGAAGAGATTCAAGGTAAGGCTTTCGAAAATCAGCAAGCGTATATCCGTCAGCAAGAACGTTTTATCGAACGATTTAAAGCCAAGGCCAGCAAGGCGACTCAGGCTAGAAGTAAAGCGAAGCAGCTGGATAAGTTGGAACGAATTGATGCAGTACAAGACGATACGGTAGAGATTAATCTTCGTTTTGAAGTAAAGCAGGCGTCTGGAAAAGTGGTGGCTCGGCTAGAAGATGTGAGTAAAAGCTATGGTCCTGAATTGCCAATTTTAATCCATAGCACTGCGGATATTGTGCGCGGAGATAAAATTGCACTGATAGGAGCAAATGGAAAAGGAAAGTCGACGGTTTTGCGCATCGTTGCCGGCACAGAAGAAATACAAGGAGGTAAAATATCCAATGGTCATGCGGTGAATCCATCGTTTTATGCCCAACATCAGCTTGAATCACTCAACGTAAAGCAGGCTATCTTGGATGAATTGCGCCAGCATGCACCCACTAAGACCGATCAGGAGCTGCGTACGATTTTAGGCTGTTTCTTATTTACTGGTGAGGACGTATTTAAAAAAATCCGCGTGCTATCAGGTGGAGAAAAGGCACGGGTGGCCTTGGCGAAAACTTTGCTTACTCAAGCAAATTTTCTCTTACTTGATGAGCCTACCAACCACTTGGACATGCAGAGTATCAATATTCTCATTCAAGCACTCCAATATTATGAGGGTACATTTATTGTCGTTTCTCACGACCGGTATTTTGTCTCGAATATTGCTAATAAAATTTGGTGGATTGAAGATCATGAAATCCGTGAATACCCAGGGAGCTATGATGAGTTTACGACATGGAAAATAGAACGCGATAAGGAGCAAGCGAAAACTCCAGCAGTAAAAAAGCAGGTAAAGGAAGCACCCAAGCCGGTAGCTCCTGAACCTATGAGCCAAGGTAAGAACCAGGAAAAAACGGATCTTCAGAAAAAGTCAGATCAACTGGAAAAAGACCTAGAAAAGGCCAAAGCAGAATGCCGAAACTTAGAAGAGGAAATGGCCAAGCCTGAAATATCCTCCAATGCTGAAGAACTCGGAAAGTTGAATAAATTATACGAAAAGGCTCAATTGGTCTGTTCTCAATTAAACGAAGAATTCGAGGAAGTATTTGAAAAACTCCTAAGTTTGGAAGACTAAGATGAAAAAAGGTTCTCTATTCCTGCTCTTATTGCTGAGCATATTTCAAGTGACGGCTCAAAAAGAGTTGCAGTATACCAATTATATCTATGAACCGCAGATTCATACGGTATTGTTGTATAAACAAGGGACAAATGTTCCGGTACCTGTTCTTAATTTGAATAGCTCAGATCGACTGCAATTGAGTTTCGATGAACTAGCTTCCGACAACGATTATTATCAATTCACCCTCATCCATTGTGATGCTCAATGGAAGCCAAGCGACCTACAGCCAATGCAATATATCGAGGGTAACTTATTTGATTTTATCAATGATTTTCGCTTTTCGAATAATACTTACCAGAAATATGTTCATTACTCGGTGAGCTTTCCATCTCAAGACATGAAGCCGAAAATTTCGGGCAACTATATCCTGAAAGTCTACCGGAATTATGATGAGGAGGATGTGGTTATTACCCGTCGATTCTTTGTGCTCGACTCAAAAACCACCTATGAGTTTGATATTCACCCGGCAACCATCGGGCAATATCGCTTTTCGAAACAAGAGGTAGACTTCAAAGCTACGATTACCGATTATCAGGTCTATAATCCATATCAAGATTTAAAAATGGTGCTTACCCAGAATAACCGTTGGGATAATGCCATCTATAATTTGCGTCCTCTGTTTATCGTGGGAAATGAATATACCTTCAATTACGAAGAAGAAAATCTCTTCGATGGCACCAATGAATACAGATTCTATGATTCAAGAAGTCTGCGTTTTTTGAGCCAGAATGTTGCAAGAAAAACTTTTGATACACTCAATCATTTGACCTTGATGCCCGCTCAGAGAAGAGGGAGTGGATCCTATGTTGAGTTTGTGGATTTTAATGGAAAACGCGTTATCGCCAATAAAGACGGACAAAATGATGGCTCCTTTGATGGGGATTATACATGGGTTTATTTTTCATTCGATAGTCCGAATAAGCTACGCAGTGGGGACGTCTATGTTTTTGGTGAACTTTCCGATTGGCGTGCCAACGAACGTTTCAAGCTCGAATACAATGAAGCGGAACATAAGTATGAGGGCAGGGTATTGCTCAAACAAGGTTATTATAGCTACTTGTTTACCACATTAAATGAGGAAACGGGGCAGATGGAGACTTTCGAAACCGAGGGGAATTATATGAATACGGAGAACCAGTATTATATCTTCACCTATTGCAAGAATCAGGTTTTCGGCTATGACGAGCTCATTGGCTTCATTGCTGAATCGAGCAATACAAATAATCGGTAGGCCACTTTCTATTCACGATTGAATGACCTACCGATTCCTGGCTAAAACCTAATGAACCACAGAAAGGCGGGCGGTATATGTTTTCATGCCGGACTGAATGTGTAGGATATATATTCCTTCTTCGAGTAGGCCAGTTTTGATGTATGACATGTTTTCTTGCTTCATCCTACTTTTTCCCTGGAGATCAAATACTTCGACCGTATAGTCGGTTTCAGGCACAGAGAATTGCACAAAATCATGAGCAGGATTTGGATAGAGCTTCAGCACCTCGATAGGATTCCGCTCCACTGATAGGGCATTGTAATAGAAACGTTCTTCAGCTCCGGGAATCCATGCTTTGTCGGCTTGCGAGTAATAGCTGATGGTGCGTTTTTGAATTTCATCATAGGATCCATAAGCAATGCTATCGCGATCTCCAGTATACGCGGTCCAAGTATTGGATTGGTATAAGTAGGTGAGGGCTTGCATCTGGCGGCCTGTCTTATCATAGAGGAATTCGGTTCTTGAGGATGAATCAAGTTGGCTGCCGTTCACGTTAAAAAGATAGCTGGTTTGAATTTTCCCATCTTTTACTTCGGAGGTATCATAGGAGATTACCATCCAATCGTTATTCTGCCATAAAGAACCAAGGTATGCGCTGGGGTTGAAGTCAATCAAGTCAAAGCCACCCTTCCAACTAATATTCTCCAGTTTGACATAATTGTTGAACCCTCCAGAATACGATTGAACTACCAGCGTTTGTGGGTAATCGTCTGTCCCGAAATCACTCCATACGAGTTTCTGAACCGGTATTACGTTCGCGCCACTTAACTGATTTATAAAAAGCTCCGTTACATGATCCTGACCGTCATAAATATAAACCATTGAATCCCCTTCATCCACAACCCATTGGCTGTTAACAAAGGATTCTTTTTTATATGAAGTTCTATGTCCTCTTCCATCGTAATTCGTCCTGAAACGGTTGAACGGTTGCAAATTCCCGCCAAAGTTCGCTTCCATGAGAATTTCAATCTCTTGATCTTTCGAATTGTAGGTATAGGTGTATTTATGTTCGAGTGCTCCTGTATTGGCATCATATTCCATCATTGTAGAGACCCTGTTCAAGGCATCATACGTATAGACTTTGCGCAACTTTGCGTCCCATTTCGTGATATTCCAATCGTAGGTAGTTGAGGAATCCGCATTTGTACCCCACATGCGACTAGCCATATTGGCCATAGGGTCGGGAATGGAGAGCTGAGAATTGATATTTTGAAACTGTGCAGTTGCCGCGAAGCCAATAGCCACTAAGCCGAGGAATAAGTAAAATCTTTTCATACGCTCACAAATTACAAAAGTGGAATTAGGTTAACGAATTTGACACGAGGATTTAGATAAACGGAATCGAGGTTTCGTTACTATCGTTACTGGAAGAGAGGATTTAATACGTCTATACTTTCAGACTATCAATCCTTTAGTTGTTGCAAACACATCGTTGGCTTCTGATTCGTGACCTTGTCTTCTAATTATTTTTTCAAGCCAATTTCTCTCAACCTTTCATCCAGATATTCGCCAGCGCTAATTGGGCTGTATGCGACTGGGTGATTTTCATCGATACATTGTTCAAGGCAATCGAGGCGCATGTCGCTGCGGGGGTGGAGGAAGAACGGGATGCTATAACGGGATTCTCCCCATTTTTCTTTGGGCGGATTGACCACGCGGTGGGTGGTGGAGCGTAATTGGTTATTGGTGAGGCGCTGGAGCATATCGCCCACATTCACCACGATTTGGTCGGGGAGGGCCGTAACTGCTACCCACTTATCTTGCTTGTTTAATATTTCAAGTCCATCAGCACTGGCACCCATTAATAGCGTGATGAGATTGATGTCTTCGTGCTCTCCGGCACGCACTGCGGATTTCGGTTCATCCTCAATCGGGCCATAGTGAATCGGACGAAGAATGCTATTTCCGTTATGAATTTTGCTATCGAAGTAAAATTCATCCAAGCCTAAAAACAGTGCAATCGCACGGAGCATGTGGCGCCCTGCAGTTTCCAATGTCTGATAGGCTTCTATCCCTGACTTATTAAAGTCTGGCAATTCATCTACAAACACATTATCTGGGTACTGACTGGCAATTGGGTCGCCATCTTCAACGATTTGTCCAAAATGCCAGAATTCTTTTAAGTCGCCTACGCTTCTTCCCTTGGCATGTTCTTTCCCAAAAGACGTATATCCACGTTGTCCTGCCATGCCTTCAATCTCGTATTTGAGCTTTGTTTCTAGCGGCAGCTGGAAGAAAGCCTGAACACTATCATACAGCCGTTTTTCGAGTGATGGGCTCAAACCATGATTTTTAAGTGCCACAAAACCAATCTTTTCGTAAGCATGACCTAGATCCTGTACAAATTTGGATTTACGGCCAGGGTCGGTAGAAAGAAAATCAGCGAGGTCAATCGAAGGAATGGAGAGAGAAGTCATAAAGCAATATTATTTTCGTTGCAAATATACCGGAATGGCACAAACGACACAGAGCCATTACATTTGCACGCCATGAAATACGTTTTATTTTTCCTTTTTTCTTTGTTTTCTCTGGGATTATTTGCCCAAGACACCCCAATTCCTGCACATCGCAATAATGATATCATGCAAAAAATGGGCTTTATCGATCCTGCCTCAGGAAAATTTATTATTCCCCCGGTTTATGATTTCTGCAGACCTTTTGGTCCGAATGGCACGGCGGTAGTCTTCGAAAATGGAAAAGCGGGATTTGTAGATTTGAAAGGTAACTTGATCATTAAGCCTCAGTTTGATGATGCACAAAATTTCAATGAAGATGGAATTGCGATAGTTCGGAAAGTTGGGCGAAGTGATAATTATGATGGACATAACCCCACCAATGACCGGTTTGCTGCGATCGATAATACAGGGAAACTAATTCTTCCCTATGTTTTTCGTGCTTTGAATGATAAGTCTTTTCCTGGCACCCTCATTGGTCGACAAGAGGCCAAATGGGGAATCGTATCGAGCAAGGGAAAGGTGATACTTCCTTTTGAATTCAATATGATCAATGTTCATGGCAGTCGGGAGGTCGCAATTTTACGTCAGGATTCACTCTTGGGGGTTATCAATAAGGACCTCACCATGGTGGTGCCTATGGGCGATAATATGGCGCGTTTTGCAGGAAGTGGACGCATTTCTCTCAGGAAGGATGGACTCTTTGGTTACTGTGATTTTAATGGACAAATGGTTATTCCATATCAATTTCGGCAATTCAATATTTTTCGAGAAGGACTCTGTGTGGTGAAAAAGGCCAATAATGTATTTGGCTATATCGATACCATGGGTAATACTGTTATTCCCTTTATTTATGATGGAGGAGAACCTTTTGTGAATGATACTGCCATTGTATTTAAAGGGGGCAAAGTGGGCATGATCAATACAAAAAATGAAATTCTAGTTGAATTCGTTTACGACTATATATCGCGTTTCTATTTTCCAAAACCGCCTGGTGGATTCTTACTCGTTAAGCGCGAAGAATGGTACTATATCGACCCAGTTACTCACGAAATCAGGGCTTGGGATGAGATGGATATGGATGACCCCAATCTTAACACACCCAGTGAAGAGGATCTCCGTAAAGAGGAAGAGAAACGACTGAAAAAAGAAAAGGAAGACGCGAAGAAAAAGAAAGTAGGGGAGGTTAAGGAAGAGATTGAAGAAGAGGATTAGATCAAGCTTGAAGTCGATTTTGAGGAGACCGCATTAAACGTTTATTCACAAGTACATCTATTCCTCTCGAAGTATTTTATTCATCTTTTTGCCTTTGGCGAGTTCGTCTACCAATTTGTCTAAATAGCGGACTTGCTGTGTTAGCGGGTTCTCAATGTCCTCGATTCGATAGCCACATATTACTCCTTTAATTAGGGGTGCATTGGGATGAAGTGTGGCTTGCTCAAAGAAGGTTTTGAAAGTGACTTTTTGCTCAATGAGTGCTTGTAGTTTGTGCTTATCAAAGCCTGTCAGCCAGTGAATTACTTGAAATAATTCATCTTGACTTCGGCCTTTTTTCTCGACTTTGGTCACATAATGCGGGAAGACAGAAGAGAAGGTCATGTTAGCGATGCGCTCATTGTGTTCAGTAGTAACTTTCATCGGAACTAATTTAGTGACTTTTTCTTTTTGCTGTTCCTAAAGAAATGGTATTCTCCAGATAGCTTTTTTGCGGAAAAGGTTGGCTCAATATTGTAAACGAATAAAAGTTGCCGGTTTATTGGTTTCTATTTTTACAGGTTAGCAATGCTTTGATGGATACCTATTGATTTTTCAACTATTGATTCCCGCCCAAATTCCAATCCCCGCGGACCACACTTTTTACTGATAAGTTCATGTTTATTTCAGAAATGCTTAATTTTAGTATACAGGAAGTTCGCTGAGCCTGACTAATTCTTGAAAACAGGTGAATTCGATGATAAGTTGACTTAGAGCTTTTCTGGCATTGCAGATTCTTTTAAGCTGCACTCACACTTGCGGCTAACAAATTGAATGTATTTTTTCCTGAAGTGCCTGAATTACGTGTTCCTTAAACCACTTGTTTTTCTTTTGCCAAATATTGTTCCGTGGAGATGGGTGAGGTAATGGAAAGAATTTGGGCAGGTATTCTTTATAGTCTCGTACGGTTTCAGTTAATGTTTGTTTACGACTATTTTCTAGGTAGTAGTTCTGTGCAAATTGGCCAATCAACACCACTAACCTAACGTCGGTCATTTCACTTAAGGTCTTTTGATGCCATAAGGAAGCGCACTCTGGTCTTGGTGGTAAGTCTCCCGATTTTCCAGTTCCGGGAAAACAGAAGCCCATTGGAACAAGAGCGAAAACCTTCTCATCATAAAATGTCTGTTTATCAATATTTAGCCACTTTCGAAGATTATCACCGCTGGCATCATCCCAAGGAATACCGCTCTCCTGTACTTTTTGACCTGGAGCTTGGCCAATGATAACAATTTTTGATGATTTGCTAGCCTGAATAATTGGTTTTGGAGCATTAGGTAGAAATTCTTGGCAAACGCGACAGGCCCTTATTTCAGCAAGTAAATCCTCCATATAGTTTAAATTTAGCTTATGATTTTATTGTTATAGTCAATTCTGCCGCTATGCGGATGTTCGTTAGTTCGAAGCGATCAGTTTCAAGATTAGATAAAAAATTGGCTTCTTCATTTTGCCTCAAGGACTTTTCGACTGTCTGCGTCCTATCATAATCCTGAAAATCGGGCGCTTAACTTCACAGAGCACACACATTATATTCTAGGGCGATGTGAATCTTTCTGATAATTCCTATGGCATTGTTGAGTGGGGGGCGCGAAGTGCAAATACAATTCGCGGTAGCGCCTTTTTTAGGAAGTCAATTTTTCGCTGGCATGACTTCTTTGATTTTCTTTTCATTCGAGCTATTGTAGAGCAGCTCGGCTATTACACGTGGGGCTTTCGAAGCGCTTTCGTATACAACCGTGACAACTAAGCTACGAAGAACTTTGCTAGCTTTCAGTTCGTGTCGCCCCGTGTTTTAATAACCATTGTTGGCAAACGTTTTTTAGTCTTCTATTTCATTCGAGTATGCGCTATAAATCTTAATCCATCCTTCATCCGTAAATATTTCTCCGTGAAGTCCATCGCTTTCTTCAGCAATATTTATCTCGTCAACGTTAATTGAAATATCATTCTCTAAATCATTTCTCTCTTGTAATGCAAATAGAAAGTCGTGCATAGCGGTTGTCATTACTTCAAAGACAACTTTTCTCATGAGTGCAAGCTGTTCCTCATTTAATTCTTTAATGTCATTTCGGAGTTGTTTAGTTAATGGTGATTTCAATTGGTTTTCTGAAAGTTGCGTGTAACATTCTATTCCTTTGTCGAAAAGGTTGTGAATTATAAATTCACCAAACTTTTGTAATTCGTTATGTTTCATCTTTTTAATGTTTACCATGGTTTCCCGCGCGTCTGGTGCGGAGTTGAACCACAAACTCCAGATTGAAAACAGAGGTTCAAGGTAATTAATTCACGTCATTTTGAAAAAGGATTCGAGCATTCGGCTAGCAAGGTGTTGGGGTGTCGTTATTTAGTGAGCACTTTCCAAATGAGCACTCCAATAATTAAAACGCCAATAATAATCCCGACATACATTGTTGCGCTATATTTATGTCCAGGTGATTCCAAATTCATATGGTTGTCTATCACATTTTTGGATTCGACAAATGTGGATTGCACTTCAAATGGAACAGAAATAAACTCTTCTGTTTGTGAATCGAATCCAGTGAAGCCATTTGATAAGAGGATATTCGTTATTTGTTCGATTTCGCTATTTATATTTTTGTTTTCATTTTCATCCCAATATGGTAAAGAAATAGCAATTTCACTGTTAAACATTGAGACTTGGTAGCTAGGAAAATTCAATTCGTAATAATCACGATTTTTACCTTCAAAAATTTCAAAATCAAGGCCTAGCGATTTGATTTCTGAAATAATTTTATTCATCAATCCTTTGTCAATGAATATTTCATTTTCAGGATCTGGTTCGGTTGTTTCTAACAAGTCATAGACATTGTCGAAATTCAGATTTTTGGTTTTTATAAATGCTAAGTCATAACTCATTCGGATACCTAGTTAATTCACCCCGCCGTTTCCCTTACTGGCCCAGGCTTGTCCAAACAATGCGTAGCATTCGTCTGGAGCGCTACATTTAGTACTCAGGTCAGTTTGAAAGCGGATGTTCAAGGTAAGTATTTCACTTCAGTTTGAAAACGAATCTTAGCATTGGGCTAGCGCGGTGTTATAAGCCGTTTTTTTTTATTTTTCATTCCCTGTCAATGTGTTCGTTTAATATTAATTTTTGTTGGATATAAATCTGGCTGGTTAGATGAACTTAAATATCCGATATAACCATCTTCGCTGATCTCTAATATTTTAATTCTTAAGACAACTGAGTCTTTATTGGTTGAAGTCAAAATATATTCGCAATTGTTCACCCATTTAACCACGAACTCATTTATTTCTCCCGTTTTCTTATTCTTCTGTACTTGGGTATTCTCTGCTCTTTTGATAAACAAATATTCAGTTTCAAATGTCCCACTATGTATGTCAGAGCAATCCAAATTTCTAGGAATTTGAATATCATCATAATTTCTAAGTGGATGAAGTTCCTTTCCGACTACTTTCTTGAGATAAAGGTTGAACCCTAAAAATGAATTTATTCCAATTAAGAATATGGCAAAAACTACCGGAATTGAACTTTGAAACTTTTCCGAATACCTCTTCTCTTTGTTAGGGACGATAGCAATTAATAAACTCATTGCTAATGCGGTTATCAATAACATTATTATTATGCCGATCGTATCCATGAAAATTCCGAAGACAGATGTTTCAAGTGAAGAATATTGGATAACAATCAAAATCAACAAAAGCAAAATGATTATTGTCCTGAGTTTTTTCTTCATTATCGACGAGTTTCAGAAATGGCTTATAACGTTCTTCGAGCTGCCCCAGTGCGGAGTTGAACTACGAGCGCCAGTTTGAAAACGGATCGTCAAGTTAAGTATTTCACTTCAGTTTGAAAACGAAAACCTAGCATTGGGCTAGCGCGGTGTTGGGGCCAGTTATTAATAATTCTGAATCAATACTTCGGTTGGAATATGTAAGGTTTGATTAATTTTTCTAATCATTTCCAAAGTCAGTTTTCGCTTTTTATTCATGATTTCGCTCACTCGGCTTTTAAAACCAACTACTTCAGCTAAGTCTTTTTGTTTCATTCCCATTTGTTCCATTCTGAATTTTATGGCTTCAATTGGGTCTGGCATTTCGATTGGGAAATGTTCGTTTTCGTATGAGTCGATAAGAATAGAAAGAATTTCAAGTTCATCGCCTTCCTCCGTTTCTTTTTTTGCATCAAAGATAGACTCCAAGCGGATCAAAGCAGCTTGGTAGTCAGCATCATTTCTAATTGGCTTGATATTCATGGTTATATTGTCTTTGCGTCTATTTTGTCATATTCAGCATGAGTACCAATAAAGCGAATCCAACATATTCTGTACTCAAAGTTAAATTTTACAATAAGACGATAATTATTTCCTTTAATGTTAAACACTATCCTATTTTCTGGAAGAATGCTTGCACTTGGAAACTCAGTTTTTAACTGGTTAACAGAACCCCAATTTGATTTTTCTATTTCATTGAACCACGCTTTAAGTTGCTGTTCGCAATCGGCATGTTTCAACCAGAAATTTCTCAAGGTAGATTTGGCAATGACTCTCACATAAATAATTTGTCTTTCAAAGATACAGAATAAGTTACCAATATGGGAACGGCGTGAGGAATTATTTTTAATAGGCCCCAACGTTTCCCGCGCTGGCCCAGTGCGGAGTTTGATCGCAAACGCCAGTTTGAAAAACGAATCGTCAAGTTAAGTATTCTCCTTTATTTTGAAAACGAATTTGAGCATTGGGCTAGCGCGGTGTTGTGCGCAGTTCATTTTATTGTTTTCAGGCTATTCCATTCGTGCTCGATATTTTTCATCAATAGAGCATTGTCAAATTGGATTGAATCTATGGGGAATATCTTTTCGTCTTCAAAAAAGCTTGATTTCACTTCTGAAACAATCAAAGGTTCCACTTTCCAATTGTGAGTTATCAGTTCAAGACCTTCGAAGTTCTTTCCAGATTTATTCGGCGAATAACCAATTGAGCCGGCCTCAAAAAATTCCGAAGCAGTTTCCAAATTGTCAAAAACACTTTCTGCGTTCCAATCTGGAGTTTCTTTAGCCTTGATAGAAAGGATTGCCCCATCGTCACTTGTAAATTTAACGTAGTAATCCTCTTCGTTCTCTATGACTTCGAATTCTGCTAGGTGATGAGTTCCGGGGAATATACGTCCTCCCGTTAGATGATTAAAACGTGATGAAGTATCTCTTCTAGGAATATAAACACCTTCTTTGACTCGACCATTTTCCGTCCATTCAACGGCAATGCGATGAGCACCATTTTCAGATGACAGTCCAATTATATTCGGCAGTCCTTTTGGTCTAAGTTCTTTAATCCGAATTAGGCAAATTCCAGCCATTCCTTTTCCATTAATAAGTTTTGGCCGAAATGGTTCTGGTAGGTAGTTTTCCAATACAGATTTGTCAACCTGGTAGTTGATTAGTATTCTTCTGTCTATTATGCCTTTAACTGTCGGTAATTTCATTTTGGCTGAATTGCGCACAACGTTTCCCGCGCTGGCCCAGTGCGGTACATTTAGCAGCTGCGTCAGTTTGAAAACGAATCGTCAAGGTAAGTAATTCACTTCAGTTTGAAAACGAATTTGAGCATTGGGCTAGCGCGGTGTTGTGTGCAGTGCTTTTTTTAATCTTCAGGGAATCTTGAGTCTGGTTTTAATTGACTCAAAAAAAGCTGGCTTGAATACTTTCTCATTTCATTTGAAAAATCGAAAGAATCCAATTCTTTATTAACCAGACTTTCGGCCATGCTTATTGTTGGAACACCGACCTTAATGATCTGATCTTTCAGTTCTTGAAGAATGGTTATTAATTCTTCTTCTTTTTTATATTTCCAACTAATAGAGTCGAGATAACTATCAATTTCATTCATCTCTGTTTCTGAAAAGCTTTGCATCAATTTTGACTTTTCAGTCCATTCAAGTGTGTCTTGAAAAAAAGGAGCGTATCGAGATGGAAACTTTTTATTTGTGATTCTATGAAGTAATACGGTAGAATTGAGATTTGTAGTGACCACGCGAACATGTATTGAAAGTTCGTCTGGTCTGTCAGGAAGACCATTCCAACTGGATCTAGCTATATCAAATGCGTATGATACACCATCTATTTCCTTTGTGAAAATTGCACCCTTTTTTCTGAATCCCAATTGGCTAAAAACTGGTTTGACTATTTGGGACAAGTGTTTAGAGAAATTATATTTATCGGACATTCGAATACTGATAAAGACGGTGTTCTGGCATTGCACACAACGTTTCCCGCGCTGGCCCAGTGCGGTACATTTAGTACCCAGGTCAGTTTGAAAACGGATTGTAATTTAAGTAAATCACTTCACATAGAAGAAGA
>CAZUIT010000030.1:0-41241 GCA_964620355.1 uncultured Burkholderiales bacterium
ATAATCATGTGCCCGTGAAAGCTGGTTCCAGTGAAAACAGCGATCAATTAGGGGTCGAAATATTGCTTCGGCCAAAGCGTCGCGTAGTTCCGCTCTATTATCAGCTGTCGCTTGCATTAAACCACAGTAACTTTTTATTTGCCGCTCTTTGAAAAGTCTTTTGCTCAATACCAAAGGAACACGGTAGGATACAGTGGCATAGCGTGCTCCTTCATTCAAAAGAACCTGGGCCTTATTCAGACTCAACTTTCCCGCTGCGTCGAATACTGCATCATAAGCTTCATTCCCCGATTTGGGGTTCCATTTTGTGTAGTCAAATACTTCGTTTGCTCCGAGGCCCTTCACTGTTTCTATTGCATGAGGACCGCAAACACCATCGACCATTGCTCCTTTTGCATTGGCGAATTGAAGTGCGGCTGAACCAACTGAACCAGAGGCACCAAATATCAATATCTTTTGTCCAGGTAATATGTCCATCTTATTTAAAAACCAGAGTGCCGTTAATCCACCTACTTGTGACACTGCCGCAGATTCAAACTCAATATTTTCAAGTATTGAAGTTATATTGGCTGTTTCCGTTACTAAGTATTCAGCATAAGCTCCTGACTTCATTCCTAAAGAACCCATCACCTTCTCTCCCACCTTCCAGTTTTGCACTCCTGGTCCTATGGTATCGATCACTCCGGCAAATTCATGACCTAAAACAGGGTTATTGGGTTTTATTAGCCCAGTAAAAAAGCGAATCGGAAATGGACTACCGGCTCGCACTAGCAAATCACCTCTCGTCACGCTTGTACTCATCACACGGATCAAAACCTGATTCTCTGCCGGCTGAGGAATTGGCAGTCTTCTTGGCTGGAGCACATCAGGACTGCCATATTTTAGGCAACATATTGCGCTCATTCTTTTGTTTATGGATAATTCAGCATTCATTTTCTTAGAATTAATGCTGCAAAACTAGAGGCGACAAAACCGCTGCACATTGACTTTGGTTAAGAATTCACAAATACTATCAATCGACTTTGAACCTAATGGAGCAGCTACGTGTATACCTCCCAAATACACATTATGAAAAAACTTATCATTCTCCTACTCTGCTTCATTCCTTTGATGGAATTGAGCGCTCAGAAAGCCGAAGCGGTTTACAGTTTCGCCTTAGTGAAAAAATCAACTTCATGGTACCACGAACAGATTGTCGCATGGAAGAAGGTGATTGACACCAATCCGAAAGACGGAAAGGCCTGGTACAATTACTATTATGCCAACCGCAATGCATTACGTACTGATCCAAAAACTGCGCAAGATCCAGTAGCACACAAAGCAAAAATGGATAAAGTGATGGAAGCCATGGGCAAAGCGATACCAGATGCCTACGAATATCATGTTTGCATGTGGATGGACCATGGAAATGATTTTGCTTACCACCATCATTTGGAAAAAGCCATTGAAATGGGCGAAGGCCGCTGGGAGCATCTCGACTTTGTAATTAACGAGGGAGAAATCAGCCGTGACCTTAAAATGCGCAATGAGGCCTGCTTGGCACGGAAAAAAGAAGGGCTCGTATCTCCGGGCATGATGTACTATAACCATAATGTCTTAACCGGACTAAAACCCAATGCTATTCTCCTCACTGCGGGCGATAACGATACCTACCCTGCCTGGACCTTACAGGCCATGGGCTTCCGTGAAGATGTGAAGGTGATAAACCTCAGTCTCATCTTAGTTGATGACTACCGGGAACGCATCTATAAAGAACTTGGCATCAAGAATTTCACAACGCTAGATTGGGATAGCAAAGATGAAACTTCACCGAAGCATTTACGCTACCTCCAAAAGACCATTATCGAGACCATGGCAACCAATACCAAAGGGTTTCCTGTTTATGTGGGCAATACGGCCATGGGTGCACCCCATATTGTCGATTCGGTAAAAAATGAACTTTACCTCACCGGACTAGCCTACCTCTATTGCGAAGAGTCTGTCGATGAGCGGGCCCTTTTAAAGAAAAATTTTGAACAGAATTATGCTTTAGACTACATTGAATACGCCTATTTTGATGACCTTTCTGAAGGCCTGGTTCCAATCATGAATCAAAATTATATCGTGCCAATGCTGAAATTATACGATCACTACAAACTCGCAGGTGACTTGACTAAAATGGCCTGGATGAGAGACTATATCATTCAAGTCAGCAAAGGAAACCCTTCAGAAAAAGCAATTCTTGAACACCTGAACATGAACTAGTGCGAAAGGCTTTAATAACAGAGATAACGCAAGAAAGTGATGAGCGCCTTATGGTGCTCATTGCTGCTGGAAATCGGCTGGCCTTTGAAACCTTATACGACCGGTAC
Source organism: uncultured Burkholderiales bacterium (assembly GCA_964620355.1). Classification (GTDB taxonomy): domain Bacteria; phylum Bacteroidota; class Bacteroidia; order UBA8524; family UBA8524; genus UBA8524. The sequence continues at coordinate 2,352 of CAZUIT010000030.1, forward strand.
TTTGATAAGTTGCGCTGGTTTTCCCAAGGATTTTTAAAGGAAGAAGCCGCCGCAGAGGATGTGGTGCAGGAGCTTTTTATGAAGATTATGCGTCCGGGCCATGGCTATTCAAAGAGCCAAAGTTTTTCTACCTGGGCCTATAGCCTGGCTGCCAACCGTTGCAAGAATATCCTACGAGATGAAAGCAATAGACAGCGTATTCTCCAAGAAAACCACAATGAAGAATACAGCGACACGCTACAATTCATTCGCTCTTTAGATAGTCAGATTCTAGCCATCCATATTCAGAGGCTTATGAGCAATAAAACCGAAAAAGAACAAGACCTCTATCGATTGCGCTTTGAGCAAGATATGAGCGTCAAAGAGATTTCCGCGATTCTAAATATGCCAGAAGGCTCTGTTAAATCAGGACTCTATTACCTATTAAAAAAACTCAGTGAACCCATTAAACAACTCGTCGATGAAAGCAGATAATATTCCTAACTCCATATTTGATTCTCTCCTAACTCGCCCCTTTTCCACCCTTTCATCCTCGGAGCAAGAAGAAGTTCTGCACCATTTCAGCGAGGAAGAATTCACCGCCATGCATGAAGCTGCAATTGGCTTATCCTTCATCGGACAACGTGCCAAAGCCAAGGGAAAAGATACGATAAAAGACTCATTGATGGATGCCTTTGATGCCCAGCACCCAGCCCAAAAACCAGCAGCAGTTTGGATGAATTACCGACTCAGTCTCCCGCAAGCCGCTGCTGTAGTTCTACTTTGCTTGAGTGGATTAATCGCCTTTTACCAGCTGAACCCAACAGAGAAAATCGTCTACAAGGAATCCGTTCGCATCGACACACTTATTGCTGAAGCGGGTAGTCCGGAGCAAATCCTCATTCATGATACGGTATGGCAAAAGGTGGAAGTGGAACGCAAAGACAAAAAACAAACTACGAAAAGAAGGAATAATAATGTCATTTTGCCCGTGCAGCAAGAGCTTTATATTCAAGGGACGGAGAATATCAATGCTAAAGTGAATCAGACCAAGAATAACAGCTTGGAGCAGGATACTTTGGTGAATAAGATTGGGTTTGTGACGATGTAGACTGTTAGATGGTTAGACCTCCAGATTGTTAGACAGTCAGATGGTTAGACAATTAGAAGGTTAGACAAAAGATGTGGAGGTAAATGGTGTTAGAAGTAGTTAATCGGACTGATAATGAATTTTTCGTCTATTTCGTTTGTTTCGTTTAATTCGTATATTTGTTTTGCAACAAACGAATAAGCACATGAATGTAATAGATCCAATCAAAAAGCCATCGAAAGAGGAACAGCGCATTGCGAGGGTGTCGCATGACATTTTATTAAATTCTCTAAAAGGCGTTCATTCAGACTTAGTTGAATTGGAAGTGGAAGAAACTCAAGATCGAATTAAGGTTCCGAGAAGCGCCATTCACCTTTTTATAAAGGTGCTTGATTCATTGGGGAAAGGAATGCCAATTTCCATCATTCCTGTAGCTTCTGAGTTTACAACACAAGCTGCTGCTGAATACTTGGGTTGTTCTCGTCCACATTTGGTTAAGTTATTAGAAGCTGGGAAAATTCCTTTTACCAAAATAGGGAAACACCGGCGCATACTATTTGAAGACCTGAGAATCTATAAACAGGATTTAAAATCTGAACAGCGAAATCGTTTAATCGAAATGATGGATCTGGACGAAGAAGCTGGGATGTATGATTCATAGTGTCAAGTTTACCTGTGTGATTGATACAAATGAATTCTATCCCTTGTATACAAGGGATTTGTTGCTTTAGTTTGCCCATTTTGACTTGTATATACCTAAATGGAGTGACCATATTTTCTCAGAATGGAAAAATGTCATGTTGCGAAAAGGAATCACCGAGAAAGAAACACAAAAACGAATTAAAAATGTTCAACTTGCTTTTCCAGATGCCCAAGTGCAAAATTACCAGGCACTAATAGTTGGTTTAGAATTGCCTGATGAAAATGACAAGCATGTTTTGGCAGCAGCGATTAAAACAAATGCAAACCTCATTATAACCGAGAATATCAAGGACTTCCCAGAAGATTACCTTTTATCCTTTGGTCTATGTGCAAAACGCGCCGATGATTTTTGCACGGATATAATTGACCTTAACCCAGAGAAAGCAAAAGAAGCTTTCATCACCATGGTGAGTTATAAGAGAAAACCCCTACTCAATGAGTATGAGTTATTAGACATTCTAAGAAATCAAAATTTGAGATCCACAGCTGACTACCTTCATTCCCTCATTTAATTGGTCTGAAGAAAATTAAGCGTGAATCCCTCAATTCCAGTAGCATTCAGGACGAAAATACAAACTGTATACCTCGAAGTCTTGCGAATAGTCATATTAGCATGAAAAAAATAAATTCAATTAGTCGTGGCAGAATTAAGGCACAAATACAAATTACTGATGCCAACCTGAGCGTGACTTTTTTTCTGATGAGTTGAAATCCGAAAAACAAGCCAGTCAAATACAGCATAAATGAAATAGCATAGAGCCAATCAGGTGGTGAAAGCCTGAATAAGGTTCCATTTTTAATTCGCAACATCTGATCAAGTTTTGTCCAGAGTTCATGCGCGTTGATTAGCATAAATACCACTCCGAATAAGCTTAATTTGTGTTGCAACAATCTATCGAATTCTCGTTTCATAACGTCATCCAATTTAGGCGTCGCTTATTCTATTTATGGTCTGCTTTGAACTTCCTCAATCTCGTTTTGTAATTTTTCAAACAAGTCAATAGCTTGTTTTTCACTTAAATCTTGTCCGAATTTCCGCCTTCGACCTAAATAATGAATGGAAATTTTCCCGCCACCAATGCCCCAGAATTCAATCCAATGAGGTGTTCTAGAATCCTGTTCGAAATTCAAGTCCTCGAATTCGTAAAAATTGATTTTGAGTCTTCGCTTAAACCATGTCCCACTATTGTATACTTCTATGAACTCCTTGGAAATTTGGATGCTTTCCTTTCCTATTATTTGCCATGTAACATAATTAATGGCAACTATAAATGCAGCAATCATAGCAAGCCAAACTCCTATAAGGTCATCAATTCGTGATGGGGTTGCAATCAATCCTAAAGTTAAGGCGCCAAGAATAACTCCACAGAATAAAGTCCATATCATCATCATGATTGTCAGAAACCACCGAGTACGAACTTCAGCGGAATAAAGGATTGTTTTTGCGTTCATTAGATAACAGCTCTACTATTTTATAACTCTGGCCTTTCACGGTGCTTTGAACCATGACGCTTAATTAAGTCTCGAAACTCTTACAACTCGAAACCTCGAAACCTCGATAACTCGATAACTCGATAACTCGACTACTGATGCACATTCGCCTCAACCATGTGCACAATTTGCACAGCAAGCGCGTCCATCTCACCATCCATGCCGGTGATATCGCCTTGGTAATAGGGCATATTGTCTTTGAGTAGGATGACCTTGCATTTGACTTTACCCTTTTTAACAGAATATTTCACCTTGATAGAATGGGCCACCGAGGTTTGTCGGGAGACATAGCCGATTTTGGAGTCATCACCACGGGCGCGGACTTCCAGGGCTCGGTTGAGTCTTTCTTGGAGACGTAAGTCGTCGCCAAATGTTTCACTGTTTTCGGCGCCTTGGCAGAATAATAAGGGTTTGTCGGCAGCTATATGGATGACGCTACGGATGCTGTCGTTGACAATGCCAATGCGGAGATTGGAAGTGCCAAAGGGCTGAGCATCTTGGGTTTTACCGAGGCTCTCCATCACCTTCTGCAATTCGCGTTCGCTTTCTAAAAACCACTTGGTGACGTTCACAAACTCACGGTCGTCGAGTATATCGGGGTTGTTTTTTAAGGTCTTGAGCAGGCAATAAGTAAGCAGTCCTTGTTCGTATTGAGGAAGCTCATAAGCCGTTTGGTTGGGTGCGGAGGCTGCCAAAATGAGGAGTCCGGATTTTTCACGTAAATCCTCCATTTGCCGAATTCGATTGGTGCGGTCCTCGTTATACGACATCATGGTAAACAGTTCTTTGCTGGCTTGTCCGCTATGGCAGGCGTCGAAGATTAAAATCATCTTATTGGCCTTCATCTTATGCGGACCTTCCGGACTCAACCAGCTTTGCAAATCGGTGGTGCTTATTCCTATTGGATTTTCTTTGGTGGCTTCTGAAGTGAGCAGGGTAAATTTCTGATCGACCAGTCCTTTCATCATACCATGACCCGCAAAAAAGATTAAGACCACATCTTCTGGTTGGGCTCTTTCACCGATTTCTGCCAAGGCTCTGCGGATATTATCCCGCTCGGGGGTAGCGTATCCTTTTCCTCCGCGCACCTCGCTATTGAGGTGGTACATAAAAACATGCTCCGGACCTAAGAACTCGCCAGCCGTCATTTCTATCGCATTTCCTAGTGCTTTGGCATCTTTTACGGGATAGGTTAGATTTAGTTTATCGTCTGTATAGTCGTTGACACCAATCATCAATGCATAGACATTCGGCACTTTTCCTGAGCCTTGATTCGCTTGTCCGGGTAACTCGATAATGCCCCGCGATTTCAGGTCTTTGCCTCCGTGGTTAGTGACAGCCACTACCTCTATTTGGTTGGGTTCATTGGATGAGAATAGCGGCTTCAATTCTTCCCCATTAATATCCAGCATGAGTTTTCCATCCACAGTTTTCAGACTGCTTTTTGGAATCGTTTTCGTGAGACGGTGATTCACATACACCTCCACCTCTTCCACCTCGGCCGCACGTTGGGTAATTTGGAATTGAAAATCTCCCTGCTTGATATAATTGGGTTTCACTTCTGGCAGGGTGCCACAAAGTTCAAGCTCCGCCAAGCGTGGATAATCGATTGTATGATGGTAATATTGTTTCTGCGCTAAACCAGGCACATAGAGGGCGTCTTTGATGCGGTCGAGGGAAATGGGTTCGAGCCCGCAGGACACATATAAGGATGCCCGCGCACCCGGACTTCCATCGTAACGAAAATCCTTATCATACAACAGCCATTCACCGTTTTGTAATTGCAATCGAGAGTACATTTGCTTACCCGTTTCAAAGTCCCATAGAACCGCTTGATGTCCGCGGCCAATAGAAAGCAAGTGCACACCATCTGGAGAAAATGCCACCTTGCGAAGTGGAGCAAAATGACCTTCCATACTATGAATTTCTTTCCCAGTGCTGCTTGAAAAAACCCGCACCAATTGATCGCCACCGGCTAGGGCAAAATAATCACCTAGGGTATTGAAGGATACTGAATAAACGGGCGCTCCATTTCCATCAATAGTATGAAGTGAACGTCCGCTTTGTACATCATACAAAATGGCTTTTCTATCCGAACCACCCGTAAGCAGGTAGCGACTATCCGGACTAAATTTCATGTCATGGACATACCACGTATTCTCTTTCAAAGTATGCAGTAATTTTCCGCTTAGGGTTTCGTGCACATAGACGGTATAACCCTCACAATAAGCAAACTGCAGTGCATCCGGACTAAACACGGCATGGTTGAGCTTCCGTTTAAAGCCGGTATAGGTATGGATGTTCTTACCGCTTAGAGCATCGAAAATGCGCACGGTGCTATCCAAACTGCTGGTGATCACATAGCCTCCTTTTGAGCTAAAGTCTGCCGCAATGATGGGTCCTGTATGTCCATCATAAGTTCTTTGTATTTTTCCTGATTGATAGTTTAATAACGAGGCCACCGAAGCATCTCCACTTAGTAAGATCAACTTGCCGTCTGAACTCCAATTGAGATGTCGGATGCTGCCTGGCTCCGGAAGTTTGAGTTGCAAGGTTTGCAGGCCTTGTCCTACTTCAAATACACTCACCGTTTCTGATTTCCCAGCGCTTGCAAGTAATTCGGAGTTCGGATGAAAACAAAGTGCATGAAGCACGCCTCCAGGAATAAACTTGCTCGCCTCCAAGCCGCTCTCGACTGAAATTACACGGATGATACTGTCTTGGTAGATCGCCGCCATCCACTTGCCATTCGGACTAAACACAAAATCCTCAATCGGTTCAGTTTGTCCCTGAATGGAGTGGATAAATGTTCCATCTGCATGATAGCTATGGATAGAATAATCGCTAGAGGCGGTTAGAAATTCAGGTCTGCTAGGATGAATCGCCATGGCCTGAATTGCCCCTTTATGGGATTGAATGGAAGGAATTTTTTTTCTATTAATTATATCATAAACAAGCAGATTTCCGGTTTTATCTCCGCTATACAACCATTTTCCATCTCGACTAAATTGAATACAAACTCCGTCTCCTCTATGCTTTAATGCTGTAATAAGGCTTCTTGTTTTTGCATCGAATAAGCGCAGCAAGCCATCCATACTGGAAGTAGCCACTAGTTCGCCGTTCGGACTTAATCGAGCATCAACTACGGTCTTTGCATGTCCTTCAAAACGATGAAGGAGTTTCTCGGTATTCGCATCATAAAGTTGTGCGGTTTTGTCCCATGAAGCCGTAATGATTTGACTTCCATCTTCACTGAAGTGAGCTGTACTCAAATTACCCTCTTGGCCAGTTAGCGTAAGAAGTAAAGCTCCTGAAGCAATATCATATACCATGGCTGTATGGTCCCAACTGGCCGTCACAACCCGCTTCGAATCCGGACTAAACTCCGCATATTTCACGGACTCACTGTGCTTATCCAACGCCTGAATCAATACACCGCTATCTGGGCTATAGATGCGCACCGTTTTATCGTCGCAAGCAGTGAGGCAATAGCGGCCATCTTTACTATAGGCGATATGATTGATTCCTGCGGTATGCCCTTTTAATACGAACAGCTTTTTGCCGCTCGGGATTTCATAAATAACAGCAACCCCATAAAAACAGAGCAATACTTGTTTGCCATTCGAACTAAAGACCGCCATTTTCACTGGGGCATTGATATCACTAAGGCTCATTAATTCTCTTCCTGAAATCGTTTCAAAGATTTTGACGGAGCGATCTTCACTTGCCGTGACTATATACTTTCCATCGCTGCTATATTGCACAGAATTAACTTCCGCTGTATGGGCAATCGGTAAGACCAAGCGTGCGTTTTGGGCAGAAAGACCTAATGCAAGAGTGAAAACAAAAAGAAGAGAAATTAATCGCTTGAGCATGGGGATACAAAAGAAGCACTAAGTTAGAATATTCCTCAGTGATAGAAAGGGATTCGGATTAAAATACCTGATAATAGGTAGCTTCAATTTGAATATCCATAAATCGACAAACACAATTCATTGGTTTCATAATCAAGCCATTTCAAGGTATATTACCTTTGTTTTATGACAGATTTGCACCTTTTAGAAACCCAAAATCTTCGTCTTCGTCAACTCCGAGTAGAGGATGCTGAATTCTTATGTCGACTGATGAACTCTCCGGGATGGTTGGCAAATATTGGAGATCGTAATATCAAGAGCTCGGCCGATGCAGAGCAACTTATCGCTAAGAAATTCATTCCAGGCTATGCGACACAAAATGGTCCTTATGTAATCGAGCTGAAGGAATCAGGTCAATCAATGGGTACTGTGGGCATTCATACCCGAAATGAAACACCTTGTCCGGATATCGGCTATGCCCTACTCCCCAAATATCAAGGGTATGGATTTGCTTATGAAGCAAGTAAGGCGTTGATTGATTATGTGAAATCGACCTACGCATTCTCTAAAATTGGAGGCATGGTTCAGCCAGAAAACTCTATATCAGTCCATATTCTTAAGAAGCTGGGTCTTCATTATTCACATGAGTTTTTCATGCCGGATGAAACGGTGCTTTTGCATTGGTACGAGGAGAAACTTTGATACTTGTCGACGATAAGACGATGAGATGGTTAGACAGGAGACTTTCAGACTGAATGATTACCAGGCATCCAAACAAAGGACTACTCAAAGATTCTCTAGTTGTTTCGACTGCTTGGGCCATCTGATGACTGAGGTCTCGACCCTTCGCCATACTCAGGACAGTCCAATCACGACCTGACTACTATTATTCTTTCTTGAACTAATTCTCAACCTTATCCTCAAACTCGAAACCTCGAAACCTCGAAACCTCGAAACCTCGAAACTTAGACAAAATAAAAGCCCGAAGAATTGAATCCTCGGGCTTATTTATATGTTAGAATGAAAGTCCTAAGGACCTACATCGTGATGTACAGCTTCTTCTAAATAAGGGTGTTTCAATGGGAAGGTTGGGGCCTTCTCAAAGGATTTCAACACGATGAACAAAAATAGACCTGCGAAGAAAATTGGCATTCCAATTTCCAAGATACCAATTCCTGAAAGTTCGCCTGCAGTGCCTGGCATAATCAATAAATACAAATCATTCCAGTGACCGATTAAGATAATCGCCCCCATGATATACAACCAGGTAGCGTTTCTTTTCGCATTTCGTGTCATCAATCCCAAGAAAGGGAATGCAAAGCAAAGGAATAGATTCGCCCAAAACTGGAATTGGAACATGCCGTTATTTCCATCCAAACGTTCGAAGAAATACTTCGATTCTTCAGGAATATTCGCATACCAGATGAGGAGGTATTGAGAAGTCCAGATATAAGTCCAGAAGATGGTGAAGGCGAACATAAATTTACCCAAGTCATGGATATGTTCTTTATTGATAAAGCTTAGGTAGCCTTGGTTTTTCAAGAACAAGGTAATCATGGTGATTACGGTCATACCACAAACAAAGCTTACTGCAAAGTTATAGATGGCGTAAATCGTAGAATACCAATGTGAATCAATCGACATGATTAATAACCAAGCGATGATTGAAAATCCGAAAGCGAAGATGAAGATAAAAGCTCCAGAAAACGCGACTGATTTATTGAACCATTTTACCCCTCCTTCTTTGTCTTCATTCCAAGAGAATTTTCTAAAAAGGCGGTGGAAGAAGTAAATCACACCAATCAAGATTGGCATTACAACGAACATAAATCCTTTATTCAAGAACCAACCTTTGCTGGCTAGCAACTCATCGTAATTGGATGCTTCCGGGTCCATAATTCCGTCCTGCATCCAGTGGTATAAGTCTTTTCCGCCAAACACAACAACCAAAAGGAGCAGAATTCCTCCAATAGGTAGATAAGCTCCAAAGGCCTCAGGTATACGTTTTAGGCCAGTTGCCCAACCTGCATTCGCTGCATAATTTACTGCTACGAAGAAAACGCCACAAACCGCAATGATAAAGGTATACCAGCTATTTAATAGCAAGTTTGCCCATACGCGAGTCATCCATGTAGGACCATGATGTCCTGCATCGTGACCAACTTCATGGCCATTAGAAACCAAGGCGGCATGCTCTGATGCGTGCTCTGCTCCGGCTCCCTTCACTTGGAAGATTCCAATGATTGTAAGAATCAACCCGATACCGATTAAAGCAAACAAAATATTTCTTGTTTTGCTGGTCATCGTATATCTCTCTTCAGTAAGATGTACTGTTTCTGTGTGTGCCATCTATCTTCGATTAATTTTGCTCCAAATAATTTACATAATGAACTACTTGCCAGCGTGCTTCCGGGTTTAACACCTTTCCGTACGCACCCATGAAGTTCCATCCATGGTTGATCACGTAGTAAATAGAACCATCTGCTAGGTTCTTGATACGGTCTGACTTATAAGAAGGAATATAATTTGGCGGATACTTCGCAGCCACCAATCCATCTCCAAGTCCTTTGTCGCCGTGACAAGGTTGGCAGTTGATATTGTAATAATGACGTCCTTTTTCCAAGTTCACTTGAGTCAACGGAAGTGGATTTTTCACTTCACGTCCAGCACGGTCTTTCTCATCCGCACTGTTTGCTTCGTATGGAAAATAGCGGTCCAAATTACCTCGGGAAATAGTATTTTTCACCGGGTCACGCATGGTTTTGCCATCGGCATTGATCAACAGAACAGTGTCTTGGAAGGTTATGCTTCTTTCTTGATCACGAAGTTGGCTCATTGGTTCGTATCCTTTTGACACGTACATATCCGGTGCGTATTCCACCCCTGGATCTTCTCCTCCACTGGTACAAGCTACCAAGCTTGATACAGCAGAAAAGGCCAACAGATAAACTACTTTATTGATGGTTCTCATTTGTTGTATTCCCTTTCTCTGATTTCCAAAGCCCCTTCAGCAATAAGGGTACGGTTAACAGCTTCTTTATCAAAATGACTGCTTTTTTCTTCGATTGCAACAACAAATAGGTCATCAGTTTGGCGAAGATCAACAAGGTCTTCCACTTTACCGTGAACCATTTTAGTGCGGATGAAGAAAAGGATACCCATTCCAAAGGCGGTAAACAAAATCGTTAACTCAAAAGTTACCGGAATGAAAGATGGATAATATGCATCATTTGGTTTTCCTCCAATGATCATAGGCCAATCGCCTACCATTACATACAATTGGAATACAATAGCGGTCAAACAACCAATTGCGCCACAAATAAAGGCACCAACAGTTAAGTTTGAACGTTTGATTCCCATTGCAGCTTCCAATCCATGCACTGGAAAAGGAGTATAACAATCGTGGATGTCCACGCCCTGTGAGCGAAGTTTCTTTACAGAACCAAGCACGGAACCTGCGTCATCGAAAATTCCGTAGATATATTTTTTATTCTTGCTTGCCATGTTTCCCTGAATTATTGGGGTGTGTGTACTTCCTCATGTGAATCTGCATGAGGTTTATGAGGAAGGATTGATTTCACCTCTGCCATATTGATTACCGGCAAGAAGCGGGCAAACAAGAAGAAGAAAGTAAAGAACAACCCGAAGGTTCCGATAAAGATTCCAATCTCTGTTGGAGTTGGAGAATACATTACCCATGATGATGGAAGGTAATCTCTATGCAATGAGGTAACGATAATTACGAAACGCTCAAACCACATACCGATGTTTACTATAATCGACATGAAGAAAATGAAGTTCGGATTACGTCTCCAGCTCTTCACCCAGAACAACTGAGGCGAAATCACGTTACAGGTCATCATCGACCAGTATGCCCACCAGTACGGACCAGCCATACGGTTTAAGAAGGCGTAACGCTCATATTCTACTCCAGAGTACCAAGCGATAAAGAACTCTGTGATATAGGCCAATCCTACCATAGAACCTGTTAACAAGATAACTCGGCACATGGCGTCTAAGTGACCAATAGTAATATACGACTCAAGTTTCAACACTTTACGTGCGATAATCAAAAGGGTCAATACCATTCCGAAACCGGAGAATATCGCTCCTGCCACAAAGTATGGCGGGAAGATCGTGGTATGCCATCCCGGAATTACCGAGGTCGCGAAGTCCATGGATACAATCGTATGTACCGAAAGTACCAGTGGGGTTGAAATACCTGCGAGAATCAAAGAAACAACCTCATAGCGTGCCCAAGTTCTTGCTGATCCATTCCAACCCATAGAGAAGAAACGGTACATGAACTTGCGAATAGGAGTTGTTGCACGGTCACGGATGGTGGCCAAATCAGGAATCATACCCAGGTACCAGAACAATAAGGATACTGAGAAATAAGTCGAGATTGCAAATACGTCCCAAAGCAATGGGGAATTAAAGTTTACCCATAATGATCCAAGGGCGTTTGGCAATGGAAGGGCCCAGATAGGTCCAATCCATACACGTCCCATGTGGAACAAAGGAAATATCGCCGCACACATTACCGCGAAGATGGTCATCGCTTCTGCTGAACGGTTAATCGACATCCTCCATTTTTGGCGGAACAATAATAAGATCGCTGAAATCAAGGTACCGGCGTGACCAATACCTACCCAAAATACGAAGTTGGTGATGTCCCAAGCCCATCCTACCGTTTTATTTATACCCCACATACCCAAACCACGGAAGCTGGATATTGCTAAGGTATAAACGAGGATGCACAAGCAGATTACGGCTAAGCCAAACCCAAGCCACCAAAGTTTGGTGGTTTTGCCTTCCAGAGGACGGCAGATGTCGGCCGTAACATCACCGGCGGTTTTACCCCCCGTTACTAGGGGTTCTCTTATCGGAGATTCGTAACTCATTTTCTCTGTTTATTAATGTTGAGCGGTGGTTTCTTTTGTTACTTCTACGTTTCTGATCTTCGTCATGTAACGAACAGAAGGCTTCACGTTGAGTTCTTCCAATACTTGGTAAGCTCTTTCGTTCGCAAACTCTTTCGAGATACGGCTTGTTTCGTCGTTCATGTCGCCGAATACGATCGCTCCTGCAGGACATGTTTGTGCACATGCCGGGGTGATGTCTCCGTCTTTGATCTTTCTTCCTTCCAACTTCGCATTCAGCTTTCCAGCCTGGATACGTTGAACACACATGGAGCATTTCTCCATTACCCCACGGGTACGAACGGTTACATCAGGATTGATGACCATTTTACCGAGGTCGTTGTTCATGTAATAGTTGAATTTATCGTTGTCGTTATAGCGGAACCAGTTAAAACGACGCACCTTGTAAGGGCAGTTATTCGCACAGTATTTAGTTCCAATACAACGGTTATAGGTCATTTGGTTCAAACCATCCGAGCTATGCGTAGTTGCGAGAACCGGACAAACCGTTTCGCAAGGAGCACTTTCGCAATGCTGACACATCATTGGCTGATGTACCGCTTTTACGTTTTGGTGGTCTGCCATTTCATCGTAATCGTCTTCTTTGGTTACGTATGCATTATTCTCTGTACGGAATGCATAATAACGGTCAATACGAATCCAATGCATTTCACGTCTTCTTCTTACCTCGTCGCGGCCTACAACCGGAACGTTGTTTTCTAAAGAACAGGCAACCACACAAGCTGAACATCCGGTACAAGCGTTCATGTCGATCGCTAAGCCCCATTTATGTCCCTTGTAGTCGAATTCTTTCCAAAGATTGAAAAGTTTTCCGTCTTCTTCGCGTTGGTTATGAAGTTTATCATCGTTCGCTGCACCTGCATCATGAGTAAATTCTGCCAACGATGCTTCACGAACGATATCACGCCCTTCAATCGAATGATGGGTTTGTGTTTGAGCGAGTTCGTATTCACCATCCATTTTGGTGATGGTAACGTCAGCTATAGTATAAGTAGCTGTTCCGTTTTCCATACCTACGAATGGATACATGTTAATACCAATGGTTTCTTTGACACCATGGGTACGTCCATATCCTAAAGCAATAGCAAATGATCCACGTGCTTGTCCTGGCTGAACCAAAACGGGAACGTTTTCAACTGTTGCTGATCCTTTAGTGATGCTTACTATAGACCCTTGTTCAATTCCCATTGCGTCCGCATCGTATTTCGATACAGCTAAGTAATTGTCCCAAGTAACTTTCGATACTGGATCTGGCACTTCATGCAACCAAGGGTTATTTCCATCTGATCCATCTCCCATACCAACTTTAGTATAGAGAATCAAATCATTCGTACCCACTTTGGTATTGATTTTCGAAACCAAATCACTCGCCAACACATTGTTCGAAGGAACTTGTGCCGTTAGAACTGGTAAATCAAATACTCCATTATGCAAAGACTCATTCCACCACGCATCGAAGTTTGTCGCTCCCGATTGGTTGAAGATATTGGCCTTCGCATAGCTGCGGATATAATCGTAATAGTTAAATGTGTTATTGGTGATTGCTGCATTATTCGACCAGATGGCCAAACTTTCTTCCGCCTGACGGGTCTCAAATACTGGAGAGATAGTAGGCTGCGTGAATGAATATTTTCCACGGCTTACTTCTGTTAAGTTCCAGCTTTCTAAGAAATGGCTATTTGGTGCTACATACTGACAAACACTTGCAGTCTCATCAGCATAATAGGCAGTAGAAACAGTCAAGCTAATTTTCGCCAAGGCTGTTTTCAATTGCTCACCTGCTGCCGTATCAAATACCGGATTGGTATTTAAGAAAACAACAGCTCCCAAAGACCCAGCTTCTTTTACAAACTCAGGGAAGGAAACTTCTCCTCCTCTTTGTAGGTAATAATTATCGAGGTCGATGGTTTGTCCGTAATTCCCCAACATCAAGTTGATTTGGTTCACCAAAGACTGTATATATGGATCGTTTGATCCGCTGATTACCAAAGATTTCCCTTTAGCATTCAACAATACTTTTGCGCTTTCTTCAACTCCATTACCCGCTACTTCCAATTTTGTTGGGGTAGCCAATTGAGTCAATCCTAATCCTTTTGCCAATGCGTTATACAAAGACATTAAAGCCTGACCTTCTTGTGAAGGGCGAAGTGGGAAACGGTAATCAGCGTTTGTTCCAGTCAAAGACATATTGCCTTCGAACTGAATATGACGCGACATGACCGGATTTTCCTTTGTAGGAACGCGCTTGGTGGTGTACTCTCTTGTGTATTGAAGTGTATTCAACCAAGTACCGAGGAAATCCGCTCCAAAACTCACTACTACATCGGCATTTCCGAATCTGTAGGTTGGAATAACGGCTTTACCAAAGCACATTTCGTTGGCTGAATAGATTCCATCATAGCTAATCCCTTCATACACCACATGTTTGGTTGTAGGATAAGCTGCCTTGAAATCATTAATGATGGATTGTGTAGCAGGACCACTTACCGGACCACTCACCACACGAATCGCAGCACCTTTTGCATTCACCTCAGCCAGTTTCGCTTTGATTTCTTTATCAATAACGGCCCATTTGCTACGTTCACCATTTTTCATTGGCAAAGGCAAACGTTTGCTATCATATAAAGTAACGACACTTGCTTGACCAGCTGCATCCAATCCACCGTGGGTAACGGTCGACTTGGTATTTCCTTCCAATTTGATTGGACGACCCTCGCGGGTCTTCACTACTACAGGCGTATTTTTATACGTCGATGCATAGTAATTAGGAATACCTGGAGTGATCTCTTCTGGCTGAACCACGTAAGGAATTACGTTTTTCACTGGCGCCTTATTACAAGCTGCCAAGGCCACTGCCGATACACTGAAACCAAAATATTTCAGGAAGTCGCGACGGTTGGAAGAAAGATTCAGGTCACTTTCGCTCAAAACCTCTTCTAAAGGAAGTCCTTCTGCAAATTCATTTTTGGAAAGTTGAACGAATTCCGGTTCTCTATTGAGTTCCTCCGTTCCTTTCCAGTATTGCGTTTTATTTTCCATCAGTTGTCTTGCTGATATTCGTTTGAGGATTAATTAATAATGGCATTTACCACATTCCAAACCGCCATTATGAGCGACCGTAATGCTTCGTTTACCACGTTTTTCCAAATCGGCATGCAATTGCTCATAGTATTCGTTGTTTCCAACGTCCACTTTTGATTCACGGTGACAGTTAATACACCAGCCCATTTGTAGGCTTGAGTGTTGCTCAACTTTATCCATGGTTTCTATCGGTCCGTGACAAGCTTGGCATTCAACATTCCCTACACTTACGTGCTGAGAGTGATTGAAATAAGCATGATCTGGTAGGTTATGAATACGAACCCATTTGATTGGTTCGTTATTGGCGTATGCATCTCGTACTTTTTGAATCTCTGGAGAAATTTCTACAGTCGTTGTAGCAGGGTCGTCATACTTTTCGTGTGCATCGATATACGAGTGGCAATTCATACAAGTTGAAACCGCCGGGATACTCGCTTGTTTACTTACCTCTACCGAAGAGTGGCAATATTTACAATCGAGTTCATGATCCCCAGCATGAATCTTATGAGAGAAGTTGATTGGCTGTGTAGGTGCGTAGCCTTGTTGTACCCCAATTTCTGTATTGGCATAAACAAAGAACCAACCACCAAAAGCGGCGGTAAAAGCTCCAATAACTACCAAAGAGGCAATCGTTGGGTTCAATGAACGCATCCACGGAGTGAATTTGCTATTGTACCAATTGGCCTCTTCTTCTTCTTTTCGCTCTGGAAACTTGTTTACGATGAGTTGCTTCAAGAACCCGTTGATACGGTAAAGCAATACAGCCGATAAAAGCAGAATACCCGCCAATATCATCAATACTGTTGTGCTTGTTCCACCCATCCCTGCACCTGTTGTTTCAGTTCTTTCAGGATCTTTTGGGTCTTCTTTTTCTACCACTGGAACGTTTGCACTTTCCTCAGTAATGTATGCCAACACATCTTTGATGTCGTCATCGCTGAAGTTTTCAAAGCTATTCATCGCTACTTTGTTGTAGTCTTCAAACAACTTCACAGCAATCGGATCCCCTGATTTGATCAAGGCAGACGAATTACGCACCCATTTCAACAACCAAGCTTCCTGACGACGTGTTGTAACATCTTTCAGCGCTGGTCCAATGGATTTTTCATGAATGGCATGGCAGGAAGTACAGTTTCCTTCAAAAAGTGATTTCCCATTCGCTACGTCTTGCGCAGAGACAGGCACAAGGCTAGACACGAAGATCCCCATCGCCAGGATTGACCGGAACATGGAGTGAACAGGTTTTTCGAGCATTGCTAAGCTAAATCTTTTGTTCATTTTTTTATCGCTTCAAAAGGGCATGGTTTCCCCTTGAATCGCGGCAAAGATATATTCCTTTTGCCAAGATGAATGAATAATCACTTAACAAATTCTTAATTTAAAATAATTCAAAATAAGAAGGATAAACACCTATAAACCAGCACCTAACAGTAGGCCGATTTGAAGGTTCCTTATAGGTGCTTTCGGCTTATCCACAGAAATGGGATTTTAGTTGATTTTTAGTCCGTCGAGGGCTTCGTACACGGAATTGTTGCTAATGAATTCAGGAACGATCTGTTTCATCTTCCTCACCATGTCTTCATTGTCTTCATCAACCAATAAGGTAATGAGTTCTCCAATCACCTCAGAAACCATGCTGTATTCAAATGGTTTAATTTTGGCAATTGTGATTTTCGGATGATGGGTTGGGGTGGTATTTTCTGTATCGGCCAATAGCTCCTCCGCAATCTTTTCACCGGGTCGTAATCCGATATATTCGATTTGAATGTCTTTACCCAAGCTCAGTCCGCTGAGCTTAATCATTTTCTTGGCCAAGTCAACAATCCGCACGGGTTGTCCCATATCAAAGAGATAGATCTCCCCTCCTTCTCCCATATTTCCTGCCTCAAGTACAAGCTGACAGGCCTCAGGAATGGTCATAAAATAACGGGTAATTTCCGGATGGGTTACGGTAATAGGCCCCCCTTCTGCAATCTGCTTACGGAAATGCGGTATCACAGAACCGTTGGATCCCAAGACATTTCCAAAACGTGTGGTAATGAACTTGGTAGCTGTATTGACATGGCTATGACTCAATGACTGCACATAAATCTCAGCAATCCGTTTGGAAGCTCCCATCACATTGGTTGGATTCACTGCCTTGTCTGTTGAAACCATGACAAAACGTTCTGCTTGGAACTCAACGGCTGTATCGGCCAAAATCTTAGTTCCCAAAACGTTAGTAGCAACAGCTGCTGTTGGATTTTGCTCCATCAAAGGCACATGTTTATAGGCCGCTGCATGGAAGACAACGTTCGGTCGATTCTTCTCAAACAAACGGCGAAGCTTGCTCACATTTTTGATGTCACCAACACATATTTCATAGCTATTTAGAATCTCCTTATTATGACGGAATTTTTCAAAAAGCTCTTTTTCTAACTCATAGAGCGGTGTTTCCGCCTGATCCAATAGTATAATTTTCTTTGGATAGAATGACAGCACCTGACGGGCAATTTCACTTCCTATGGATCCTGCAGCACCGGTAACCAAAACTACCTTTCCGCGAAGGATATTACTCATCGCCACCTTATCTAACTCAATTGGATCGCGTTCAAGCAAGTCTTCGATATTGACCTTTTTAATCTGACGGTAATTCAATTCCCCATTGATCCAACGTTCCACAGGCGGAACATTCTTCACCTTAATATCATAACTTAAACAAGTCTCGATAATATCTCTCTTGCGCGATTTCGAAATATTCTGAATGGAGATGACCAATTCATCGACTTTATTGCGCTCGATAACATTTCGTAATTCGGATCCGCCAAAAATAGGTACCCCATCTATTCGTTTTCCCGCTTTCTCGGAACTATCATCCACAAAGGCAATTACTTTATAGTTGACCTTATTGTCCTGATCAAGTGTTCTTTTGGTAATGATTCCAGACTGTCCGGCTCCATAAACAACCACATTCGTTTTCTTTGGAGACTCGCTTCTTATTTGCTGGTAAAGAATTTTATAGGCGAGGCGACTTGAAGTCATCGCTATCATACAAATCAAATAATCGATAATGATGATAGAAGACGGAATCATGACCTCTCCCGACGCGAAAAAATTCGCCAAGTTGGCAGCGATTAATACGATGGTGCCCGAAGTAAGTGCGATAAAAATGCGCACTGCATCCTGAGTCCCGGTATAGCGAACGATGCCCGCATAGGTTTTGGTTAGATAAAAACTCACCGCACGAATAGCAAATACAAGAGGGGCTAATCGCAAGGCTTGTTCCACTTCCTCCCTACTAATCTGGAAATTGAAGCGAAGAATATAGGCCAAAAAGAACGCCGCCATACAAATGATGAGGTCGATCGACAATACCAGCCAGCGAGGTGCATGGCTCTTTGAAAATGAAAATAGTTTATCCCAGTTCACGAGTTCGTTTCACAAATTTAGGTGTACGCAAAGAATCTAACAAAGCTAATTTATGTTCATCTATAATCGGAGCTACAAATTGCTCAGGTATATTAATCAGCACAGAAGTGTCTAAGGTATGGATTTTTACGGCAATTCGCTTTTCCCCTCGAATAGAAATAAGTTCTCCCAAGGTGCCCATTAGCGGACCCGCAATCACTTCGATTGGTGTACCTAATTCTAATTCTTCTTGGGTAATTTCTAAGTCGTTGGAATCCATCAACAAGCGACGAATGGTTTCAATCTGATAAGCTGGAATGGTCGCTGCTTGTCCGCCAAATGTAACAAACTTCACTACGCCATTTGTATTGAGTACTTGATAATATAGCGCCTCATCAATATAAACAAACAGATAGGAACGAAATAAGGGCTCTTCCACCCACTTTTTTCTATCGCTCCATTGTTTTAGTAATTTTTGGGTAGGCAAATAATGATCAATGCCCTGTTGAAGCAAACGGGTACTAATTTTCTTTTCCGCTTTTGGCGCAGTGTAAATAGCATACCACTTCTTCTCTTTTTCCATATCCCGTTGCAAATTTGAGGATTTATTTCCAATAAAAGACCCCCATCCAAAGCACAATCACGTGACTTGATATAAAAATGAAAACGATTTAGTGAGGATTATTCTGAAAATCCCAGGGCATTATAATTAGGCAATGGCATTCGCTATGTCGAAATTCAAAAAAAAAGCCCACCGATGAGGCAGGCTTTTTTTAAGCTATTGTATTCGGGTTTATACTATACCGCGCATCATTTTCTTCAACCATGGCGACAGGAGCAACAGTACAAATCCTGCTGAGCATGAGGTCAAGACTAAGAAATAGAATAATGGCATATCTGGCAATAATTCATGCAAGAGTTTTTCAAGCACTCCAGCCATATAATTGGCCAATGCCATACTTGCAAACCAGAGTCCCATCATAATCGAAACAATCTTTTGTGGTGCCAATTTGGTGACCATTGACAAACCAATTGGTGAAAGACAAAGCTCACCAAACGTATGAATGAGATAAACACCAACTAACCATAATGGAGAGACCAAACTTCCGCCATTGGCGGCCTCATTGGCCATGCTCATTACCACGAAACCTAGTCCCAGTAAAATTAGCCCCAATGCGAATTTTACAGGTGTATTCGGGTTCTTACCAATTCGTGATAAGCGCAGCCAGAGTATGGAGAACAGCGGTGCAAATGCAAAAATTGCAATCGCATTAATCGACTGGAAGAAAGGCGCTGGGATTTCCCAATTTGCCCAATCAATCATACGGTCGGTTTGGTGTTCTGCAAATAGGTTAAATGTTCCTCCTGCCTGCTCGAAGCCTGCCCAGAAGAATATATTAAATAAGCTCAAGATTAAGATAACGCCTACGCGGCTCCACTCATCTTTACCTGTGGTACCTGTAAATACAGTGAAAGCCAGTCCCAAAATAGCCACCGTAGCAACTACCATGATTACGATATTCTGCGTGTCGTCACCTAATCCAGACCACGTCATGAGGAATCCTGCCACCAAGGCAACATTTGCTACAACATAGATAAGCACTTCTAAGTAATCGCGGATTGCAAGGCGTGCGCCCACTTTTTCACGATTCGGCGGAAATCCAGCATCGCCCAAAGTATGTGCCCTGAAGAAGAAAAACACTAAGCCAAGCAACATGCCCAGACCAGCAGACCCAAAGCCGTATTCCCAACCCATGTTGATTCCTAATGCACCACAAACGAGCGGTGAAAAGAATGCTCCTAAGTTGATCCCCATGTAGAAAATGGTGAAGGCAGAATCTTTTCTTGGGTCGTTTGCTTCATATAAAGACCCTACAATCGTGCTGATATTCGGCTTGAAGAAACCATTTCCCATGATGAGAAGACCTAAACCTAGGTTCAGTAAAAACTGTTGACTTGAAGCTACGTCTCCAGTATAGGCTACCGATGCGGCCAAACTAAACTGACCCAATGCCATTAACAAGCCTCCTATATATATTGCCTTTCGTTGGCCTAGGACCTTATCTGCAAGAAAACCACCAAGAATTGGGGTTAAGAATACCAGTCCCGTAAATAATCCATAAATCTCTAAGGCATCGGAACGTTCTAATCCAAATCCACCTTTGATTGCTTCAGATGTTAGGTACAATACGAGCAGAGCACGCATGCCGTAATAGCTGAAACGCTCCCACATCTCAGTAAAAAAGAGCGTATATAACCCGGCTGGGTGCCCTTTTTGTGTTGTTACAGTATCATTCATAAATATGTATTAATCGATATTCTTTTCTTTCATTATGGCCTTTAACCACTTCAATAGAAGTACCAAGGCAACCGTTGCGGCCATACATGCGGCAAAATTAATCAGGAAGAAATAATGTTTTTCACTGCTTCCAAACTCTTCCCATAATCCGGAAATCATTCCAGACAATTTATTTCCAACAGCAGTTGACAGAAACCACCCTCCCATTAAAAGGGCAGTAAGTCGTGGAGGACTTAATTTAGAAACCAGCGACAAGCCCATTGGCGATAAACAAAGTTCACCTATTGTAATAACGCCATAGGAGGCAATTAACCACCAGCTAGAGGCTTTGGCATCATCCATCTGAACGGATGTTACAGCACCTACCATCACAAGCGTGCTTAGACCCGTAACAAAAAGTCCGATAGCAATTTTTGTGGGAGTAGATATTTTACGACCGCGAGAGGCCATCCATCCAAAAAATCCAACAACCACCGGTGTGAGCAATACGATCCAAAATGGATTGATGGATTGGTATAGCTCGGTGGAGTACAACAGCATATTTCCTCCGGAAGCAGGCATTTGTTCCGCGGGCAGATTGCTAAAATAGGTGCGAGATGCTTCACGCATTCCAATTACTTTCCCTAGTTCCTTGCCCGCTTCTATGTCACCCGCTGCATCAAGTTGGTTTTTTTCGGTATTCAAGGAATCCATATATTGGGTGAATTGCGCATCCGTAAACTGTACGCTTTCATGGTTCTCAATTTCTTGCACCATTCCTACCGGTTCAGCCACAGACGCAACAGAAGCTGGCATTTCACGGTCGGTATAATCTTCAGCGTATACAGTCAGGGCATCCCCATTTTGATGGAAGACCGCCCAAAAGACAATCACACAAAGGAATATGGCTAACAGAGCGCCAATCGGACGCTTATCTTCTGTATTCGCTCGAATATAAAGCGAGGCATAGTAGCCGATTACAGGAATACAACCAATCAAAAAGGCATCATTGGCATCGGTACCAAATATGTTTCCTGGAATCAACCAGCCCAATACGCCAAAAACAAAAACAGGAAGAAGCACATAGCCGAAAATCTTGCTCAGCGGTACATCTTCCTTGGTAGTAGGACTGATCACATCAGCCTCTTTAATATGTTTATTGCCTGAGATGAACACAATCACCCCGATAAGCATTCCTAATCCTGCTGCGGCAAAGGCCCAACCCCACCCGTAGTTATTCCGCATAAAGGCTGCTACAAAATTGCAAACGAAGGCACCGATATTAATCCCCATATAGAAGATATTATACCCGGCGTCTTTATTTCCTTTAAACTGGGGTTTATTATACAAATTTCCGAGTAAGGCGGAGATATTTGGCTTGAAAAAACCGTTTCCAAGGATGATTAAGAGCAAGGAAACATAGAAGAATCCTTCCCCTGGAAGTGCCAAGCCAAAATAGCCAGCAGCCATCAATATGCCGCCAATTATAATGGACTTTCGAAAGCCTAAAATTCGGTCGGCTAGCAAACCTCCAATAAATGGAGTTAAATAAACCAGTCCGAGATACGTGCCATATATATCGGATTTTTTAGCGGGGTCGAAGCCCATTCCGCCATTCGCCGTATGATCAATCATATACAGCGAAAAAATCCCTAGCATCAAATAGTAACCAAAACGCTCCCACATTTCTGTGAAGAAGAGCACATACAACCCTTGTGGGTGTTTCCGTGTGGATTCACTCATATCATAAAATTACTTGATGTTGTAAAACTAGTTTTAATTCCCTGAATTCCAAACGGACTTACAGGTTCGTAAATAAGAAACTACTAATTCGATTGAAGAGATGCAACCGGGTGTTTCCCCCACCAATGCCGTGATTCTTGTTGGGATAGAACTCAGAATCAAACTTCACATTGCGTTGAATCATGGCATCAACCATTTCGACAGAGTTCTGGAAATGCACATTGTCATCAGCTGTTCCATGAACCAATAAATACGGCCCTTTGATCTTAGAAACATGATTTATCGGAGAATTGGCATCATAGCTCATCCCATTCTCTTGAGGCGTGCGCATGAAGCGTTCGGTATAAATATTATCGTAATAGCGCCAATTGGTAACTGGAGCAACTGCTACCGCACATCGGAAGGTTCCGGCTCCTTTGGAAATTCCTAAGCTGGCCATATAACCACCGAAGCTCCATCCCCAAATACCTATGCGTGATTCGTTTACATAGCTCAGGCGCCCGAGAACTTGAGCAGCAGCAATTTGATCTTCAATTTCATATTTCCCTAATTCCAGGTATGTACTCTTTTTAAAAGCCTCTCCTCTTGCCCCTGTTCCGCGGTTGTCTACAGAAACAACGATATAGCCATTTTGTGCGAGGTAGTTAAACCAGAGGTAGTACGAGCCTCCCCATTGGTTTTTCACCGTTTGTGAACCCGGACCTCCATATACATACATCAATACAGGGTACTTTTTATTCGGATCAAAATCTGCAGGCTTAATCATGGAATAATTGAGGGTGACTCCTGAATCAGTCGTGAGGGTATTGAACTCGATGCTTCCCAAATTCGCTGTTTTAAGTGATTCTTTAAGCATGAAATTTTCTTCAAGCACCCGAACTTCTGCGCCATCTGACTGGCGCAATGTATAGCTACTTGGTGTGGTCGCATTGCTGTAATTATGAAGGAAGTATTTGAATCCTTTTGTGAAATTAGCCGAATTCCATCCTGCTTGCTTCGATAGTTTGGTCATCTTTCCATTCTTCACGTTGACAGCATAAATATTTCGTTCGATGGCTGTTTCATCCGCTGCCGAGCAGAATACCTGACCCTTACTTGCATCATATCCATAATAAGCATCGATATCCCATTTACCTTTCGTAATGGCCTTCAGTGATTTTTTGGTGTAATCGTATTGATAGAGATGGTTAAATCCACTGCGCTCACTGCTGAAGATGAAGCTTCCTTTGCCAAAATCAAGGTTATCAGAAATGTCGATATAGGCAGCGTTCTTTTCTTCATAGATGACTTCTGTCTTTCCCGATTCGGCTTGGGCAAAGAGAATTTCCCAATGATTCTGTAGTCGATTTAGTCTTTGAACACTAAGCACATTGGCTTTATCTGTCCACTTAATACGTGGCAGATAAATATCATTATTCTCACCTGTTTCAACCTTTACGCTTTTTTTCGCTGATAGCGAATAGGTGAATATATTAACCACCGAGTTGGCCTCCCCTGCTTTAGGATATTTCCATACTTCCTTGTCAGGGTACAGGCTTCCATAGATATCCATGGAAAACTCTTTGACCCCTGACTCATCAAAACGGTAATATGCAATAAAAGCTCCATCCGGGCTCCATTCGAAACCTCTTGACATGCTAAATTCTTCTTCATAAACCCAATCCACTGCTCCGTTAATGATGGCATTATTCTTTCCATCGCTGGTTACAAGTGTCTCTATCCTCGTGCTCAAATCCAATAAATAGAGGTTATTGTTATAGACATATGCTACTTGTTTTCCACTTGGAGAAAAAGTTGGGTAACGTACTGATAAGTCCCAATGAATCAACTCTCCGGTTGACCGATTGAGAATATGAAATTTCGAAGCAAAAGAATGACGGTAGATTGACTTAACATCAGTTAAAAACATCACCATATTTTCATCCGCACTGAACTCAAAAAAGCGAATATTCAATCGGGTACCATCTGTATCCAACAACTCTGCATTGCTCACTAATGTCTCTATGCGCGTGCCCTCTTTGATGGAATAGCGGTTGATTTCAAGAAGATTTCTTTCTTTATCGGCATCAATTTGAACATAGCTTTCTCCATCATTCATGGCACTAAATCCGCGTACTCCTTGACTTGAATATTTGCCACTGAGCCATATATCTTCGAGCGCTAAGCCTTGGGCAATCATGCTTAAGGGAGCCAAGAGCAAGAAAGCAAGTATTCCTATCCATCTAAACTGCATAATAGTGTTATTTTGTTGGGCCAAATATACTCAAAGAGGCAAGAGCCACAAGAACAATGAGCAAATTCAACGCAATCAAAACGATACTTCCAGCACTGGAAAATATCCTCGATAAGTCATTCATTCTATTGGACCGAAATCAAACCGAGGCCTATTCAAAAGACTATACAGAAGACCTGCAATTTTTCCCAGAAGCGGTGGTTTTGCCAAGTACGGTAGAAGAGGTCGCTGCAATCGTAAAACTCTGTCAACAAAACCGCGTAGCTCTCACTCCAAGAGGGGCTGGAACCGGACTCAGTGGTGGAGCACTGCCAGTTGAAGGAGGTATTGTGATGAGCATGCAGCGCTTCAATCAGATTATTAATATCGATACACGAAACTTTCAAGCTATCGTTCAACCTGGAGTAATTAACCAAGTTTTTCAGGATGCTGTGGCAGAAAAAGGACTCTTCTATCCTCCTGACCCTGCAAGCAAAGGATCTTGCTTTTTAGGCGGAAATATTGCGCATAATTCAGGCGGACCACGTGCCTTAAAATATGGGGTAACCAAGGATTATGTGCTCAATCTCCAAGTGGTAACCCCTGTAGGTGAGATCATCTGGACGGGAGCAAACACCCTCAAAAATTCCACCGGCTATAACCTAACCCAACTTATGCTCGGAAGTGAGGGCACCTTGGGCATCGTTACTTGTATCGTTTTCAAATTACTGCCTAAACCCAAACATACCTTATTGATGCTCGCTGAATTTGAAAATGCTGAAAAAGCCTGTGAATCGGTCGGAGCAGTATTCCGTGAAGGACTCAATCCGTCCGCTCTTGAGTTTATGGAAAAGAGTGGGGTTGAAATTTCGGTAAGACGCCTTCAAACTTATTTTAATTTCAAAGAGGATGTGGAAGCCTATTTATTGATAGAAGTAGATGGCAATAATATGGACCACCTCTACACCGATTGTGAGGCAATCAACCGGGTGCTCGAAAAGTTTGGCGTTAGAGAAGTGCTCTTTGCTGAATCAGCCGATGAGAAGGAACATTTCTGGCGAATTCGAAGAGCCATTGGCGAAACTGTTAAGCTTGAATCTGTATATAAGGAGGAAGACACCGTGGTGCCCCGTGCTGAGTTGCCCAAGCTGCTGAAGGGAGTTAAGGAAATAGGAAGTCGCTATGGATTTCAATCCGTTTGCTACGGCCATGCCGGAGATGGGAATTTACATGTGAATATCCTCAAAGGAAACTTGAATGACGAGGAATGGAACCAAGGACTTACTCCTGGGATTCGTGAAATTTTCACGCTTTGCAAAGAACTTGGCGGAACAATAAGTGGCGAGCACGGTATTGGCTTGGTTCAAAAAGAGTATATGGACATTCCTTTTCCAGCTCATCATCTCGACCTGATGCGGGCCATTAAAAAAACTTTTGATCCCGAAGGAATATTAAATCCGCGTAAAATATTTCCGGATGTGATCGCATGATATAGGGATAATAGAAGAAAATCCTATATTCCCAACTCATGACGAATCCTTCGCTACCCGTACAAGGGAAGGTGTATTGTTTAGATACGGCCTCCCTCTCCACTTCAACTGGAAAAAATATTGTCTTCCTAGCCATTCATGCCGACAATTTGAAAATTGCTCATATTGAAATGCATGCTGAAAAGGAGATGGGTTCTTATAAACAATTCATCTTGAACCTTGCTGCCAAAGAAAGATTTCAAGAGCTATCGGAAGAAATTCATTTTGTAATGGCCATCGACCCAGAACAATCTGCTTTGGTGCAAAATTCATTTCCTTTTCTCAGCAGTGTTGTTGCCAATGCTCCCTTGTGCAAAGAACTCTGCCAAGCAGCGTGGGCTTATTTGGCCACAGCACTCGATAAGTAGTGCTTATTCGCTTTTTCTATTTTGTTCTCGTACTTTCTCAACCTCGAAATCTCTCAATCTCGAAACCTCGATTAAAAGAAAAACCCTCCCTACCAGCGGCAGAGAGGGTTTCATTTTAGAAGCAATAAATCTTACTTCACAATCATTTTATTTCCAACACTATAGGTTCCGGTAGAAAGCGTATACGTATACACTCCAGAACTCAAGGCATTCGCATCAATGGTGATGGTGCTATTTCCAGCACTGAATACCCCTAAGTTTTGCGAAATAACCGTTTGACCCAAAAGGTTAGTAACGGTAAGGGTTATATCCGTCATTTCAGTCAAGTAAACCGTTACATTGGTTTCATTGCTGAATGGGTTCGGGAAGTTTTGAGAAACGCGGAAGATTTCTGAATTTTCACTTACCACTCTCTTCAACCCTACACCTGGACCTTGTCCGATTTCGTTATTGATCAATTTTGCCACGGGAATCGCAGCATACATGATTTTGTTCTCTACGATTGGATGGTTATTTCCTCCAGTCGCATTGTTTTGCAAATTGGTACCAGGAGTTTCGTCTTGCTGCCATAGCACATGAACAAAATCATCCACACGGCGCGCAATGGCTGGGAAGGCGTCTTCGAGCAATTGCTCCTGACTAATATTTTGAGGCTCTGACCATGACGCTCCTCCATCGGTAGAGAATACCAAATAGATATCACGGCAGTTCACATTATCGATACTTAAATCGTTTTCACGTGGAGCGGAATAGCTCACGAAAATTCTTCCTTGCGCATCAATACCTGCAGATGGCATATTCACCAATCCTGTATTTCCGGTACGGGCAACATTTCCAAGTCCACTAGGAACCTGTCCGCTTTGAAGCGCATTCCAAGTTCCTGCTTCGATATCCAATGTTTGGTTGTTATTTTCATCGACAACACCGCCGATAAATTGCATGTCGCCAGTGGATTCACTCCAGCTTGCCAATAGGGCCGTTGCAGGAAAGAAACTAAATGACGCATCCGTTGTATCATCATCGAATACGCGAGAAACACCCCAGAACACATGGCAATCACCATTATTGTCAATCAATACATCAAGCGAACCATCATTGGTTTGTGGAGTATCCAAAGCGAATTTTAATCCGTTGAAAGGAGACAATGGAAATGAATCAACAATAATGCGGGTAAATGTTTCACCGTCATCCGTTGATTTCCATAGAATCACATCATCAGCTAATCCACCAGATACAATCGCAACCGTATTTCCATTGACATCGATGGCGTAGTTATCTCCACCACCACCTGTGATACGAGTAGAATCATATCCTGGTAGCATGGTATTCTCTTTATCCCATGTGTCACCACCATCCTTTGAACGGCTATACATCATCGGTCCACGAACCCCATTACGTGAAATAACACGCGGGTCTCCTGGAGAAGAAGAATCTGAGAAATTGCAAATCAAGTGAATCGAATTGCCATTGTTTGCAGCGCGGTTCCAAATCGGACGTTGTCCATCAGGCCATTGCAAGATTGCAGGACCAGTCGTCCAGTTTTCACTTCCTTTTGAATCGTTTTTCGAAACGCGGAATCCTCCATTGGTCGCGTCATGGGCAATAATATACTCTTGTC
This sequence comes from uncultured Burkholderiales bacterium, assembly GCA_964620355.1. Classification (GTDB taxonomy): domain Bacteria; phylum Bacteroidota; class Bacteroidia; order UBA8524; family UBA8524; genus UBA8524. The sequence goes on from CAZUIT010000030.1 coordinate 30,627, forward strand.
CACTAGGCAAAATACCAATACTTGGCCACCCTGCACGGAAATTATCGACGCGATTTCCGTTGCCGTCACCAGCACGAATGAAGTCGGTTCCGTTGTGGTAGTTGTATCCAGATCCCCGCAATGCAAAACCGCTATTTCCTTCTGGATCAGTAGTCCAAGTTACAGAAACGGTTCCATCATTGTGAAGATAAATACGCCTTCCAATCGATGCATTGGTCTGCAAGTCATAAAACGTTCGTCCGACTTGTATAAAATTAATCCCATCTGGATTCCCCTTTTTTGCAGCATAATATGCAGGGTTATTGGGATTCATGGCAGGACTCACTTCAGTGAGTACCTTCTTTTCTGCGGGCAGTGCTTGATTTTGCTCAGGCGACGGCTGCACGAAATTACTTTCTCCCTGAATCTGGGCAAATGCCAGAGCAGGAAGTAGTCCTAAAGCAAGCAGTAATGGTTTTTTCATCCTTAATCCTTTATAATTATTGAGAGTAACAAATTAAATTCAATTCTTCTTCACTACCTAATTAAGCAGTACGCATCATTTTTAAAAACAACTCTTTTAAAATTGCTTCATCGTCTGCACTACCTCCACCAATGCCTTTGGCCTTCATGTCTGTTTCCAAGAGAAGTCCAAATATTTGTTCCAATATTCGAGGTGGAAAATTTCTGGCAGCCACTAAATATTCCTTAACGAAAAAAGGATTGACGCCAATTGCCGAAGCTATGCTGCGTTCGTCCTTTCCGGCCTGGGTATGCACCAAGAGAATTTTGCTAAACCAGGAAAACAGACTTCCAAGCAGAACAACTGGTTTCCCAAATGGATTTTTGCTAGCGTTAAAATAATTGAGAATCAATATACATTTTTGAAAATCGCGACGTGCCATAGCCGACTGCAATTCAAACACGTTAAAATCGCGGTTGATACCAATCGAATCTGTTATGTCTTGAAGACTAAGGCTCTTTTTGCCTTCGTGGTTCAGTAAAACTTTATCCAGCTCGTTGGCTATGCGGGATAAATCCGTCCCTAACGATTCAGCAATAAGCAATAATCCTTTTTGCTCGCAGCTTAACCCTTTTTCACCCAAATAACCTTCAATCCATGTCGGTACTTGATTTTCATAAAGTCGTTTCGATTCCATGGCCACCTGTGCGTCGAGCAGTTTCCCGACCTTGGTTCGTTTATCGATGTTTTTGCCCTTGAAACAAAAAACTAAGATGGTGCTATCTAGTGGCCTCTCGAGGTAGCTCATCAAATCTTCAAGCTGTTTCAGATTTTGTGCTTCTTTCACCAATATTACCTGATATGCCGCCATCATTGGGAAGCGTCTGGCAGCAGCAGCAATCGTTTTGCAGTCTACATCCTTGCCATAAAAGATTGTTTGATTGAAACCCCGCTCACCTTCATTCAACACATTATGCTCGATAAAATGAGCCAACTTATCAATAAAATAAGTCTCCTCTCCATAGAACACATAGACTGGAGCATAATTTTTTGCCTTTAAGTCTCTTAGTATGGATTGGTAGGTATGAGAAGTTTTAGCCATTATTGTATGGATGTTTGACGCATTAAATTTCCCAAACTATCAATTTCAGTTTCAGGAATCGCCCCGCAAAAAAATGATTTTTGATGTGGTGCGCAAGAAATATCTTGTTCTTACTCCAGAAGAGTGGGTTCGACAACATGTGGTGCATTACCTTTTATACGACAAGGGCTATCCTGCTTCGCTGCTTGCCATAGAAGCCGGAATCAAATTTCAAGGCATGATTCGTCGTTGCGACCTAGTCGCTTATAAAGCATCTCAACCATTTTTATTGATAGAATGTAAAGCATCATCTGTTGCTCTCACCAAAGAAGTAATTGCTCAAATCGCGCGGTACCAAAGCGTTTTAAAAGTACCGTACCTATTCATAACCAATGGCCTACAGCATATCTGCTTAAGACGAAATGATACTGGTCGAATTGAAATCTGCGAAGAAATTCCAGTCTATCAAGAATAATTTTCACCAAAGACATGTTTTTTTTTAGCTGTTTTATTGAACTACAAACGAAGCGAATATCTTTGCCTGCCAAATAACGATCACATGACTTTTTTACTTATTGCTGTATTTGTTATTGGATACCTCGCCATTGCGCTTGAGCATCCAATCAAAATTAATAAAACAGCCAGTGCTTTGATTACAGGAGTGCTGATGTGGACCATCTTCGTCCTCGCAAATGGATCCCTGATTGATGTAAACTGGGAATCATTTCAGCACTATCTATACGTCGAACATATTACCAATGTGACGGATACTGTCAAAACACATTTTGTGACGCATGAACTCTCGCATCACCTTGCCGATATCGCAGAAATCCTCTTCTTCTTGTTAGGAGCCATGACCATCGTTGAGTTGATTGATTCACATCAAGGATTTAAGGTAATTACCAACCGAATTACCACCAAGGATGCCAGAAAATTACTCTGGATTATTTCCATACTTACCTTCTTTCTTTCTGCCGCGCTCGACAACTTAACAACCTCCATTGTTATGGTTTCTTTGCTTAGAAAACTCATCCATAATACGGAGCAACGTAAGTTCTTTGCAGGGGTGGTCATTATCGCTGCAAATGCGGGTGGTGCTTGGTCACCAATTGGTGACGTTACTACGACCATGTTATGGATTGGTGGACAAATTACCGCATCGAATATCATTGCTACCCTACTACTTCCTAGCTTAGTATGTATGATAGTGCCGCTTGTCTACCTTTCGTTCAAAATGAAGGGTGAAGTAGAACGTGGCGAATACGACCATCAAGCTGCCAAAGATTTGGAACTCGTGAAGGGAAGTAAAATCATGCTTTTCGCTGGAGTAGCATGCCTGCTTTTTGTACCCATTTTTAAAACCATTACACACCTCCCTCCTTATATGGGAATGTTATTCGGATTAGGAGTTATGTGGGTCATCTCTGAAATTATTCACTCGGATAAAGATGAAGAAGAGAAAAAACCGTACTCGGCGGTGCATGCATTGAGTAAAATTGACACCTCTTCTGTACTCTTCTTCTTAGGCATTTTGGTAGCTATTCACGCATTGCAGTCTACCTATATCCTAACTGCGATGGCCGAATGGATGGATGACACCATTGGGGATTTAAACATCATAGCCATGGCAATTGGATTGCTTTCTTCTATAGTTGATAACGTGCCTTTGGTAGCCGCATCTATGGGGATGTATAATCTGGCAAGCCCATCCGTGCATCCAGAAGTTTTTAACTATGCGATGGAACATATGAGTGAAGTAACCGATGGCATGGTCATGTACGAAGGAATTCGCTACTATTTAGTGGATGCGAAAATTTGGGAATTCATTGCCTATACCGCGGGTACTGGTGGTAGTGCATTGATCATTGGTTCTGCTGCCGGGGTTGCCGTTATGGGAATGGAAAAAATCGACTTTATCTGGTACATGAAGCGCATTAGCTTCTTGGCCCTTATCGGGTTCTTTGCAGGTGCACTTACCTATATGGCCACCCACCATATTTTCGCGATCTATTAGAAAATCACACTCAACTTAACGCTACTCGAATCCACCTTTGCTTTCAAGGGTGGATTCTTTTTTTGTATATGGATGGACATCCGAGTTGCCTTCGGAAAGACCGCTTCCGCAGCCAGTACAATTCGATTTGCCACCGTTTCTAAAAGGAACTCTACCTCCCCCATTTCTTTTTGAATGATGGTCAACAAGGTTTCATAATTCAAGGTTTCGTTTAACTCGACGGCCTCCATTTTCACTACTGCCGGCATCTCCAAGCTGGCATCAACTAAAAAGGTTCTTTCCTCTTCTCTCTCATAATCATAGACACCAATACGTGCCTGAATTTCTAAGCCATTGAGTGAAATTGTCCTGATTGCCTCCATAGCACGAAGATAGGTTTAGCGCTTCAGACTGCCAGACAAATCAGACTGCAAGACAATCGGACTACAAAACCGTCAGACTACGAGTTTATGAGATAACCTAAAAATCGTACAAGCGAGATAGAAGATTAGCATTCAATTAACATGAAAAGTATTATTTAATGGGTGTTCTCTAACTGAGTCCAGAACCCATAACCTCTAGCCAGAATCTCTAACCCAAAACCTCAAACCCAAAACCCCTATTTTTTGCTACTTTTGTCCAAATTTAGAACAAACAAATGCCGCATTTTCCTAACCCAGAAGAAAGCATCCACCGCAGCCCAAAACAAGACCTGTTTCAAGCGCCTGATTTTTATGCAATTGACGACCTCCTTACGGAAGAACATAAATTAATTCGTGATTCAGTGCGCGAATGGGTGAAACGTGATGTTTCGCCAATCATTGAAGACTGTGCTCAGCGTAATATTTTCCCTCGCCATCTTATTAAAGGGATGGCTGAAGTAGGAGGATTCGGACCACAATTGCCTGAGAAATATGGTTGTGGTGGGTTAGACTATATCGCTTATGGCCTAATCATGCAGGAAATAGAACGCGGCGACTCGGGCATGCGCTCTACTGCCTCGGTTCAAGGGTCTTTGGTGATGTATCCTATCTATAAATTTGGTAGCGAAGAACAACGCATGAAATACTTGCCGAAACTTGCTTCAGGTGAATACATGGGTTGTTTCGGCTTAACAGAACCCGATCATGGAAGTAATCCAGCAGGCATGACCACCAATTTCAAAGACATGGGAGACCATTATCTATTGAATGGAGCAAAAATGTGGATTTCGAATTCGCCCTTTGCTGATATTGCCGTGGTATGGGCAAAAAATGAAGAGGGAAAGGTTCGCGGTCTTATTGTAGAGCGCGGCATGGAAGGCTTCACCACCCCAGAAACCCACAATAAATGGTCGCTACGTGCCTCGGCAACAGGCGAATTGGTATTTGATAATGTTAAAGTCCCCAAAGAGAATCTACTTCCGGGAGTAGAAGGACTCAAAGGACCGCTTACTTGCCTGAACTCTGCCCGCTATGGAATTAGTTGGGGAGTAATCGGGGCTGCGATGGATTGTTACGATTCGGCCGTGCGCTATTCGAAGGAGCGTGAACAGTTTGGTCGTCCGATTGGCGGCTTTCAACTCACCCAAAAGAAATTGGCTGAATTCCTCACTGAAATCACAAAGGCACAGCTCCTATGCTGGCGTCTCGGAAATTTAATGAATGAGGGAAAAGCTACCCCGGCTCAGATTTCCTTAGCGAAAAGAAACAACGTAGACATGGCATTGCATATCGCCCGCGAAGCACGCCAGATTCATGGTGGAATGGGCATTACGGGAGAATATCCAATCATGCGCCACATGGCCAATTTAGAATCCGTTATTACCTACGAAGGAACGCATGATATCCATCTCCTTATTCTGGGTATGGAAATCACCGGAGAAAACGCATTTACATGAGAAAATTAGTTCGGGTACTTAGTTTGCTTTTATTCCTTATCCCTTTTTCGAAAGTGGCTTTGGCTTATCGCGATGTGCCCGCACTGGTTCATCTAAATAAATCGGAGCAAGCTGATACCATTGGCTTTAACCTTGTGGAAGGTATTTGCGCGCTTATCTACCCACGTATTCTGGATGGATCTATACCTTTGTATGTGAGTCCGGAGAAAAAACTCCGTATCGATGCCGCTTCTTTGCAATCACTCGAGAATTCCACCGGAACCAAATTCGAACAAAGCCCAGATCTGTTCATCCATGAATATTGGAGTAGCAATCGGAAAAGCACTCATTTTCAAGTGATGGGCTTCTCATTCGTTAATAAAAACATGCTAAAGGAGAAGGTGTCATTTGGCTTTGTGTCCATCCAAGACATCGACTCCTTGCTTCATCATAGCTACATTAGCACTACCGCAAATGGTAGTTCAGGGATTGCCTTCGATCAAGCGTTAATGAGTCGGCGCTATGCCTATCATTTGGTACAACTTGGCGAAGAGGCATTTTATTCTAACCCTGTCCAAGCAGTAAAATTAAAACGTGAGGCGTTTAGTTCCGGAAAGGAAATACGTGGTCTCAGTTCTATTCCTGCAAAAAAACAATTGGCCTATCAGGTGCTAAAGAAAAAATACACCACGGATATTGATTGGAGCAACGAACTGGTTGCTGCAATCGAACAAGTGCTAATAAATAACCCGGAACTTTTTTTCAACCTCGGAGGGGCTCGTTACGACAGTTTCCCATCGTTAAACGTAGATATCCCTGAGGTCCGCGGCTTATTGATTGAAGAAAATTGGATAAAAAAGGAACGAAAAACATCCCTTGAATCAGCGCGAATTAAAATAGTCTTAGCTGGTGGCGATTTGCAATGGATTGAACTTAGCCAGCTCGAAAGCTACGGAATTGTGTTGCATTATAAATCGCTGCGTGAAATTCTAAGTGATAAACCATTCGCTTACGATCTCTTTCGCATCAATAACCAAGAAATTGATCCGATGGAAGGCATGCATTATATGGAAGCATTAAAGAAGGCTCCTTGGAATCAGTTGAACGCCTATGTTTTTCAATAGTAGATTGTTGAGGATGAAACGCTCAATAACGCTGAATCAGCTATTCTGGAGATTGAGGTATGTTTTTATTCTAATCTTTTTTTCAAGCACAAACGTTCAAGCACAATCGGACACGCTGAATAAAAAACGGTTGATTTTCGTAGGCAGCACAACCGCAGCGGCCTATACAGGAACCATGCTAACCTTAAACCAAGCATGGTATGCGAATTATCCTAGAAGTGCCTTCCATGCAATCAATGATAATGCGGAGTGGCTACAGATGGACAAGGTGGGACATGCTTGGTCGGCCTACGGTTATACAATTGCTGGAATCGAAGTTATGAAGTGGACTGGCATGCCAAGGAAAAAGGCCATTTGGATAGCGGGAATAGGGGCCCTCTTTTTTCAAACAAGCCTGGAATTATTTGACGGATTTTCGGCCGAATGGGGGGCGTCATCAGGAGATATGATAGCAAATACACTTGGAGCCGCACTGGCTGTCGGACAGGGACTTGCTTGGGATGAACAACGGTTTCAGGTCAAAATGTCCTTTCACCCGACCGAATACAACGATATCCGCCCTAACCTATTGGGTGATAAATTCCCTACGGACATGCTCAAGGATTATAACGGTCAAACTTATTGGCTCAGTGTCAATCCATGGAGCTTTGCCAAGGAAAGCCAATGGCCTAAATGGTTAAATGTTTCGTTGGGATATGGGGGCGATGGCATGCTTGGCGGTCACTCGAATATTTGGACCGACGCATTTGGAATCCGACAGGATTATTCATTCGTAAAAAGACAGCGTCAACTTTATTTATCATTTGACATTGATTTACAGCATGTTCCAATAAAAAATCAATTTCTGAAACGATTAGCACGAATGGCCAATATTATAAAAATTCCAGCTCCAACTTTGATGTATCAAGAAGGAGGAAAATGGCAATTCTATCCCTTGTATTTCTAAAACAGAATTTTTTCAAGTTCATCTGCAAAGCGATCGGTATACAATGGCTTTACAACATATCCTTTTGCTCCCAACTCTTTGGCCAATTCTATATCAGATTCAGCCGTGGATGTGCTCATTACGTATACGTCTATTTTCGCTAACCGAGGATTGTCTTCCCTCATTCGAAGGAATTCAAATCCTCCCATTTTTGGCATATTTAAATCAAGTAGAATTAAGTCGGGATAAGGCTCCAATGCTCCTGCTATCTCCAACTTTTCAGCCGCATCCATTCCATTTTCAGCTAAATGTAAATATTGCTTGAAGCCCTTCTTTCGAAAAGCACGTTTTACATTTAATACATCCACCTCATCATCCTCTATTAACAATACCGTCTGGTACTTGGTCATTTTTAAACTAGTCAACATTATCTCCCCCTTTTACTTCTAACTTTAATTTGAACCTGTACGAAGTGGGGGAAAGATAAGACATAGTGCGCTAAATCAAAAACATTTTACCGAATTTTATAAACTATTATTGCTGAATTTCGATGCCGAAGCAGGCGCCACCTGCTTTTGAATTACTCAGATGAATTCGCCAACCTTTTTCATCGCAAAGCTTTTTAACAATCGCCAAACCAACTCCGGTATTTTCTTGCTTGTCGCGCGAGGCAAGCGTCTGGAAGATTTGAAAAACTCGTTTATGAAAGCGTGGATCTATGCCTGAGCCATTATCTTCAACGAAAAACTGATGGAGTCCAGGAATAAATTCATAGCGTACAAAAACCTCAGGATTTGGATTGGTATTATGCTTTATCGCATTCGAAATTAAATTGCTCATAACTTGTTCAAAAATCAACCGATCTTCTAATAAATCGGGCATTGAATCAAGTATTACCTGTGCCTTAGAGCCCGATGTTCGGTGCGATTCACAGATGTCATTCAGTACTTCAAATGCAGAGAATGAACTTTCATTTACGCGACTTTTTCCTGCTGAGCTATAGTTTAAAATCCCATTGATTAAGTTTTCCATGCGCTGAATTCGACTTTGAAGCAGATCGATGTGGGCGTCCATCTCTTTTTCATCCTTGCCTCGTGATTCTTTGATCCACTCCGACAAATTATGGATAGCTCTCAAGGGAGACTTTAGGTCATGAGAAACGATTTGTGCAAATTGGTCGAGCTCTGAATTTCTGATTTCCAATTCCCAAGTGCGATGCTCCAATTCTAAGCGTGAGGTTACAGATTGTGTGATATTCTGTGCTGTACATATCATTGTCCCCGCATTCCCTTCACTCTGTGAAATGGTTTTCGCAATACCAAGCATATGCTGAATATCGCCATTCTGATTTACCACCCTAAACTCTACTCTTATAGTTTGATTCATTGCCCCGGCTTCGAACCATGCATTACGCACGCGCTCTACATCCTCAGCATGGATATGATTGGCTAGGTTTTCAATATTAAATAATTCCTGATTCGAAAAGCCAAAGACTTCCCAAGCATTGTCAGAATGAAGAATGGTCCCCTTATCTAAATCGACTTCAAAGCTGGCTATTCTGGCCAATTGCTGTGCTTCATTCAGAATATTTTGGGTCCGCCGAATCCTATTTTCCCCATCTTTTCGATCAGAAATATCACGCAATACAGCGACGATATACCCCTTTCCTTCTAGTTTTAGCCATCGGGCATTTACCTCCACCGGAAATCGTGAACCATCTTCTCGAATATTCATTCCTTCCAAAAGAAGTCCTTTTTGATGGCTCTTCACGGATTCAACATGAGCTTTCCAGTCATCCAAAGTGGCGAAGGCTTCCTCTAATTCAACCAGGGATTTCCCAATTAATTCTTCCCTTGACCAACCCAAGTTATTTGATGCTTTTTCATTGACATAGACTAGGATTCCTTCTTCATTCGCTACCTGAATCGCATCGTTGGTCAAATCCACCATTTGTAGAAACAGCTCTAAATCACCTTCTGCCTTCTTTCGCTTCGAAATATCAATATAGAGACTAATAAAATGTTGCAGAACTCCTTGCTCATTGACTACAGGAAGGATGGTCGCATTAAACCAGAGTATAGATCCTGATTTTGACCGTTTTTTTACTTCCCCTCTCCAAATGGTTCCGTGGCTAATTTTCTCCCATATTTCTAGGAGGTATTCTTCATCATGAAGCCCCATACTAAGACTTCCGATTTGCATACCGATTAAGTCGCTCTCAGAATAGCCTGTTAGGATATGAAAGTTATCATTGACCTTGAGAATATGTCCTTGAGCATCCGTTTTCGCCAAGAGTACCGAGCTTTCAATCGCGGAACTAAGTCCGGTAAAGTCGCCAAGGTTATTCGCTTCATCCTCGATCAATTCGTCGAAAACCGAATGGCGCAAAAGGATATCACGCACTGTTCTGTAAACCTGCGTTTCTTCCGCCTCATTCAACCTTTTCAGCGCTTCTAGCAATTCCTGACGAATAGTTCTACCCTGCATTATTCAAAGATGCTGATTTGATGGGTAATACGCTTGGATTAAGAAGGAAAAAATTTGCAAGAAAAGCAGGCAGAAAATCCGTTAAACAATCTCCAAAACCATTACTTCGCAAACGGAAATAAAACTGGAAATGAAAGTATTTATAGTCGAATAAGTCGACACATGAAAATATCCATCTTCTTTTGATTTAATGGAATAAAACGAAAGCCACCTTAGTTACGCCCGGAAATAATATCAGCCAGTGTCTTATTTTCCAACACCTTAAGTGACTCATCACGCACTTCAATCATCACGGCACGAAGCGGACAGTTATCTTCTGAATGAACACATTCATTGCATTTTTCATGGTAATTTAAGCTGACACAAGGTAATAAAGCAATTGGACCATCAATCAGACGAATAATATGGGCGAAACGAATTTCGTCTGGACTTTTCAACAAATAATAACCTCCGCCTTTACCCATTTTTGAGCTCAAAAAACCTGCCTTTTTCAACTCAAGCAATATGCTTTCAAGAAACTTCTTAGGAATTTGTTTCTCCCGTGCAATTTCCTCTATCAAAACTGGCCCGGTTCCTTGCTTAAGCGCCAAGTACTCGAGGGCATGAAAAGCATAGCGATTCTTCTTAGAAAGCATATTCGAAGTTAAATTATCATGAGTCTCCGCAATTATACCACTCCGTCGTGATATGGCGGAATGGTGTTAG
>CAZUIT010000031.1:0-39084 GCA_964620355.1 uncultured Burkholderiales bacterium
CGCAGCCACCAGCTCCGGAGAAATTCCCAATTGAATAAATGGATTCATTAAATAAAATATGTCTGTCTGTTTAAGCCAGCCAACATATTTTACTTGATAGACCGGCTTCCAAAAAACCGCTGCAAAGGTAGAACGAATATTCGGCAATTCAATTTCGCAAATAAAATCTCCTATTAAGCAACTTTAGCGCCCCCCAAAAAGTCATACTCTAACCGACCAAATTTGTACATTTGATTTATTCCTATGAAAAGAATCCTTACCCTACTGATTTCTCTTCTGCTCTACTTGGGCAGTGATGCTCAATCTGCTCGCAACAGAGCCCTTGAACTTCGATCGCAATATTCCGTTATTTCAGGTACCGAAACCTTAAGCATTTATTGGCCAATCGATACCAGTGCCATAGCCTATAAGGTTTATTTGCGTGACCAAAACAATACCAATTGGAATCTGCTTTCATCGTTGGGCAAAAACGATTCATCTTTTAATATCCCTGGCTATAATCAAGGAGAAACCGTTGATGTTTGGGTGGTGAAAAAATTTCAGGTTGATTCGGCTAGTGGCTATATCCATGCCGGAGAGAACGTGTATCAGTCGGTTAATTCTGGTTTTAAGGATATTCTTTTATTACTTATTGACAGTAATTATGTGCAGCCTCTTTCCAATGAAATTGCCCGTTTAATAGAAGACTTGAATTTTGAAAACTGGGAGGTTCGTCCACATATCGTTCAGCGGAATGACTCGGTGCAGGCGGTAAAAAGTTGGATTACTTCTCAATGGGTTTCTGACTCCACTAGAATTCAATCGGTTTTCATTTTGGGGCATGTTCCTGTGCCCTATTCTGGAAACTTCAACCCAGATGCACACCCAGAACACAAAGGTGCCTGGCCTGCTGATGTGTATTATACCACATTTGACCTGAGTTGGACCGACCAAACGGTGAATACCACTACTGCTGATAGAAGTGCCAACCATAATACTCCAGGCGACAATAAGTTTGACCAAGACTTTATCTGGCCAGCACGGGCAAAAATACCACTCGGTCGGGTTGATTTAGTGGATATGCCCGCCTTTGGGAATGATACCTTCCTGATGCGCCAATACCTGAATAAAAATCATGCTTACCGTAGTGGCAGCTTGAAGGTTGAAAACAGGGCCTTGATTGATGACAATTTCGGTTATTTTAGTGGTGAAGCCTTTGCCGCCAATGGGTGGAGAGCCTTTACTCCGATATTCGATAACCAAATCTATGAAAGAGATTACTTCAGCGCGATGCGCGATAGTTCTTATTTATTTAGCTATGGATGTGGTGCCGGTACCTATACTTCTGCTGGTGGGATCGGGACAAGTAGCGATTTTGCGAGCGACAGTTTATTAAACCCTTTTACCATGCTTTTTGGTAGCTATTTTGGTGATTGGGACAATAGCAATAATTTCCTCAGAGCTCCGCTAGCATCAAAAGGTTGGGGGCTTGCTTCTGTTTGGGCAGGAAGGCCTTTTTGGATGTTTCATCATACGGCATTAAACCAGCCAATTGGCCGTGCCGCAATGGAAACGCAAAATGCCTATCCAGATTATGACGCTGGCTATTCGGGCACATTTGTACATACTGCCTTGATGGGAGATCCGAGCTTGCGCCTTTATGTGCTTGCTCCACCCAATAGTTTTTCAAGTAGTATTATTTGTGATTCGGTCAATACCAAACTGAGCTGGGATGTGTTCAATACCGCAACCGATAGCGTGTGGATTGTCGTTTTGGATTCTCTTCAAAATACAGTTTATTCTGTTCAATCAGCTGCAGGAGACAGCAGCATTGACCTTGCCCTAGGAACTGGACGTTTCCGTGCTCAGATTCAAAGCATACAATGGGTGAGAAATCCCTCAGGGAACTTTCCAGTATGGAGTCATCCGATGCAAATTAACGTCACTGTGAAAGCGCTTCCTCGGGCTGGATTTTCACTCAGTAAAAACCAATCTTGCACCACGGATAGTTTTGCCTTTAACGATACGAGCGCTGCGAGTAACTACGGCAGAAATTGGCTATTAAATGGTCAAAGTATCAGTGTTGCCTTTTCTGGCGGAGTGATATTGGGTCCAGGTAATCATACGCTGAGTTTGCGGATCGAAGACAATCTTGGCTGTATCTCAATAGATAGTCAGCTAATTTATGTATCTCCAAAATTAGTCGCCGATTCCTTCATCATACGCAAAACCAGTGCTTTTCCAGCCTGCGATGGTTCAAACAATCGGTTTGAAGCTTATGCCTCATTTCTCCCACGGAATGCCCGTATTCTTTGGTATTGGGGAGACAGTACCATTGGCGAAGCGCAAGGCGCCGACAGTGTATTCCTCAGTGTTCATGAATTAATATCAGAAGGAACCTATACCGGTGCCTATTATATTTATGATAGTACAGGCTTATGTTCCACAAAACAAAACTTTAGTAACACCATCTACCCTATTCCTCCTCAACCGAACATTCTGCCTAATCCAATCGTTCTGAGCAGAAAAGACACGAATTTCCGGGCTGAGTACTATCCAGGCATGATGTATCATTGGAGTACCAGCCTGCCTACCACAATTTCAACCTTCGACTCCGCCCATAAAGTAAATATCAATTTCGGCTCAAATGTAGTCGGCATCTATGGTGTATTCTTATACTTAGAAAACCAAGGAGGCTGTACAGGTGATACAGCCACTGCAATTGTGAGCTACCTGGCCTCGGTAGCGAGAGCCTCCGACGACCTGTGGAAGATATATCCTAACCCGACGAAAGGTAAAATAACCGTCCACTTTGAGAAAGTAGCAGCCGTAAGCAATTGGACCTTACAGGACATGAGCGGAAAAAGCTTCCCCATCCATACTGAACCATTAGGCAATCAAGAATTTCAGCTTGACATGAGTCATCTCGCACCAGGCACTTATATACTCACAGTCTCGACCGATACCGAGCAGCTTAGAGGACGAATTGTTAAGAGTGAATGATAAGGTTGAGGTAGTGGTTGAGGATTTTTGCTGGGTCGAAGGGCTAAAATCCTGAATCCCACTACGCAGAAATTCTAATCGTTGATCTGTGGCTCTTCTGGTAGTAAGATTCGGATTCCATCCTCTTCAATGGTGATGAGCTTTTCGCGGTAGAGTGCTCCAATCGCTTTTTTGAAGGCTTTCTTGCTGATGCCGAATGTCGCATAGATTTCATCGGGTGTACTCTTGTCGCCAAAAGGAAGGAAACCTTGGTCTTCATTGAGCAGACGCATTATCATATCGGTATTCACCTCCTTGGCTTTTTCGTATCCGATTGGCTGAAGAGAAATATCAAGCTTATTGTCTGGGCGCACTAGCTTCACAAAACCACGGAGTTTCTGTCCGACATGCAGGCGTTGGAACACCTCATTATCGTAAATCAATCCGTTGTGAATATTGTTGACAATGGCAGAATAGCCTAGTTCGCTGTGGTGATAGACGACCAAATCTACCTCGTCGCCTTCTGCTACTGTAATATTTTCTTTATCCAGAAATTTGTCGAGTTTAGCTGAGCCATAAAGGCGGTCTGTTTTTTCATCAAGGTCGAGATATACCACATACCATCGACCGGTTTGCATGTTCACCTTTTGTTCGGAAAAGGGAACCATCAAATCTTTTTCCAATCCCCAATCGAGAAAAGCACCTAATTGGGTCATCTCTTTTACTTCGAGTAAAGCATACTCGTGCATGTGTATTTTAGGAACAAGGTTGGTGGCAATCTTACGGTCTTCCGAATCACGGTAAACAAATACCTTGATTGTATCGCCAATTTCAAACTCTTCCGGACTGTATTTCAGTGGCAAAAGGATATCTTCTCCAGCTTCGTCGCCCAGATAAAGTCCAACACTCGTAGAGCGAAGGATTTCAAGTTCATTGTATTTTCCAACTTCAATCATGCACCGCAAAGGTCACTAATTTCTCGCTATTTGCTAGAGTTGGATTTTTGTTCGCCAAATGCTTTTTCCAATTCCTCCCAAAAAAGGGTATGTCTCGATAGGTCTTCACTGCGAACGGAAAGGTGAAAATGCCAAATCCTGAAATAATTAGGATCAGTTAAGCACCCAATTTGAATCGGGCTATCTGGGGTAAAGTTTCGGTTTTCTTGCGGGGCTTCTTCGCTCAGCATGACAGGACTCTTTTCTCCATTCACAGCATCGTAGACCTGCATCAATAATTGACCCAGCTCCATACGCTTTTCCTTGGCAAAAGCAATTTTGAGATAGCTTGTAGGGTCTAGATCCAATCCGGAACGAGCAGGAGAATAAGCCCTTGAATAAATGGTTTGTATGCCGTCATGGCTATTCACCAAATGGACCAATTCGTGCAGTTCTTCATCGAAACGCCAGAAATCATCCAATAATGGAATAACGAATTCTTCCAAGTCTTTTTGATAATAAGCCTTTTGCACATCTGTCAGATATTCCATAGCGCAATTAACCAAATTTATAAGTGATGATGAGCATGCAGGCCAATACATTTATCAAGAAGATAATAAGCATCCACTGGTTCGAGTTTTTTGCAAAGATTTCCTCCTCCATAAAGCTATCAAGCGATCCATGTAACTTTTTTGTGGCCACTTCATTTCTGTTGGCAGCGATATCATTATGCACTGCTTGAATATAAGGAAACAAAGGAACTCGACTGAGTAATAAAACTAGTCCGCGACGAAATAAGCGGGGAGTCTTGCTGTATTTCTCTTTTACAATGGCAATAAGGCTGATCTCTTTATTGAACTCTTCTGGGCCAATCTCCTCCTTTTTCTGCATGAGTATACTCGTTTTTTCTACCACGGTATCACTCAGCTTTTCAAAAATTCCCCTCATGCTTTTATACAATTGATTCATCACTTCAATAACCAAGAACTGATAACCTCGGTAAGCCGCAAAAGCAGTACAGGCAAACCCGATCAGCAGGCAGATTACTACCCAGCTAATTGCATTCGTCGGGGTGTCTTCAGAAAAGTATTTGAACAATGCTAGACTCAGAAAAATAACATTACTCACTATCATCATGACCAAAATTAAGGCAAAACTTTTCACCGCTTTAAGTCCTGCTTTTCCTGAATTGGCTAAAAGCTTGAGTGGTTTCCCAAACATCCCCCATAATTCTGTGGTCTTAGGGTCGGAATTTTTTAGGTCAAGATCTTGAATCTCCTTATGCGTCATGCGTATTCCTGGTTTGATTTTTTTTGAAAATTACGCAATTCTCGCAAGTACCTGACAACCTAAATAGCAATTTTCGCATCTCCCCTTTGTTGAAGGCATCGTCTGGATAATCCCGCATTAATCAAAATGCACTAATCGAGCGAAGAATAGGAAGCCAGGAGACTTTTTGTATACGCATCTTCAGGATGGGCAAATAAGTCTTCTGTTTCCCTGAGCTCAGCAATTTTCCCTTTATTCAATACCAATACCCGATCTGAGATATTGCGCACTACTTGCAAATCGTGGGTGATGAACAAATAACTCAGCCCCATCTCTCTTTGCAAGGCTTTCAGAAGGTTCAAAATCTGCGCCTGCACGGAGACATCCAATGCTGAAACCGCTTCATCACAAACAATAAACTCAGGCTCCACCAATAAGGCCCGCGCAATGGCAATACGTTGACGCTGACCCCCGCTGAACTCATGTGGGTATTTGTCCCAGTCATCGGCCGTGAGTCCTACTTTTACTAATATGGCCTGCCCTCTTTCTTGCCTTTCCGCACTGTTCTTACCAATTGCGTGACAATTCATCACCTCAATAAAAGAATAGCCAATGCGGTATTTTGGGTTTAGCGATGAATACGGATCTTGGTAAATAAGTTGAATTTTCTTGGCCAATATTTTTCGATCACTTGCTTTGGCTGGGTGCAAGACTTCTCCATTCATTTTCACTTCCCCGACATACCGAATCAATTGCATGATGGCTCGTCCGGTGGTAGATTTCCCTGAACCTGATTCTCCCAGAACGCCTAAGGTTTCTCCTTTGAATACCTGCAAGTCGAGACCTTGGATTACATGGTTCTTTTCACCAGTCGGTCCCCAGAGGCCCAGTCGGTTATAGGTAACATCCAAACCAGTGACTTCTATCAATACCTCTTTTTTCTGATCTATAGATGGGAGTACGGTGACTTCATTAATTGGTTTTTCTATGAAGTTGCCTTCCCTATCCAGTTCGAAATAATCGCTCATTACCGGCAAGAGTTCATTTGCTTTATGCGCAGAAGGCCGGCATTTAATCAGTGCTTTGGTATAGATATGTTGAGGATTAATAAAGAGACTTTTACTCTCCCCTGTTTCCAATTGTTCGCCACGGAACATCACCAAGGTGCGGTCGGCAATTTCCTTGACTACCCCCAAATCATGGGAGATAAAGATCAAGGCCATATTGCGTTCCTTCTGAAGACGACGAATGAGTTTTAGAATAGCAGCCTGCACGGAGACATCCAAAGCAGTCGTTGGTTCATCCGCAATCAAGAGTTTCGGATTTGCAGCCAAGGCCATGGCAATCATGATCCGCTGTCGCTGTCCGCCCGACAATTCATGCGGGTAGGATTTTAACATCCGTGGAACATCTGAAAGTTGAACTTCCTCCAAAAGCTGCTGCACATGTGCTTTTCTTTCCGCCTTATTTAACGAAAGATGCGTTTCCACCACTTCCATGATTTGCTTCCCACAGCGCATCACCGGGTTCAGCGCCGTCATTGGCTCTTGGAAAATCATGCCGATTTCCTTGCCTCGAATATGCTGGAGACTACTCGCATCACTCAGTAAGTCGATGGAATCCTCCCCCATTTGAAAGCGAGCTGAACCAGACATTTTAGAGATACTGCGAGGATCCAATAAACCCATCACGGCCCGCATGCTCACCGATTTCCCCGAGCCTGATTCACCTACAATAGCTAAACTTTCTCCTGAATTGAGCGTGAAGGAAACTCCTTTCACTGCATCAAAGCTCCCCTCTGCTGTGCGAAAGGAAATGGACAAGTTTTCTAGGCTGAGCAATGGCATAGGCAAACTTAGGGAAAGACCATGGACGATGGACCATGGACCATAGAAAAAGTTTGCGGAAAGACAGTAAGTGGGTTAGACGATGAAATCGCAATTCACAAATCGCAAATCGCAAATCGCAAATTAAGCCGATACCTTATAAATTTCATCCACCGTGCAACGCATATCGTCGACGCTTTTAAGCACCCGCACATTGCTTGGTACCTTCAAATTCGGGTGAGTGACAACCAAAAATCCCGTAACATAAATCTGGGCATCTGGCCACGATTTGGACAGGGTATTCACGAAGGTTTGTACCTCGTCTGAATTCATGCCTGTGGTGACAACCGACATGACGCATTCTGGTTCATAGAAATCGAAAACGGTACGGAGGTCTTCGAAGGGAAGATTTTGCCCGAGGTAGACCACATCATGGCCTCTGGCGCGGAGCATATAATTGGCAAAGAGCAAACCGATTTCGTGGGGCTCACCTTCCGGGAGGAAGAGCAAAAATTTCTTCCCTTCTTTGCGAATCTTGCCCGTTTGTGCATCGATCGCTACAAAGAGTTTCTGACGAATGAGGTTCGTAATAAAATGCTCGTGGGCCGGATGAATTGAGCCTGTCACCCAAAGGATCCCGATTTGTTGGAGGAAGGGGAAAACCACATGAATCATGGTCTCTTCTAAACCTTGGCGTAAAATATTATTTGCGAGAATGCGATTAAAGCCATCTTCATCTAAGCTGAACATCGCTGCGATAAGAGCCTTAATCTGACTTTCATAGGGTGAAGATTTTTCGGAGATGACCAAAACCATTTCGCGAATCTTTTCTTCCTCCATCTTTGCGATTTCAGAAATCTTAATTCCGTAATTATTTAGAATGGAAACATTCAGGATAAAACGTAAATCATCATCATCGTAGTAACGTATATTTGTTGCGGTACGCTTCGGTTCGATTAAATGATAACGTTGTTCCCAAATCCGCAATGTATGCGCTTTGATTCCGGTAATGGTTTCAAGGTCTTTTATTGAAAAGGTCGACAAGGCAATATGTGCTTTATTACTAATACTCAAAACAGCGTTAACTTAGCATTGTTTACTTATCATGACAAAATCTTTAAATTCTTTGCGGGTTCTTATTGCTGGTGGTTCTGGATTAGTCGGCTCAGCACTTAATAAACACCTCACTAACAAAGGTATGCAAGTGAAGGTATTAAGCCGACATGCTGAAAACCCAATTTATCAATGGCACCCTGCAGAAGGTAAAATAAATACACTTGCCCTAGAGGAAGCAGACATTGTCATTAATCTAGCCGGAGCCAATATTGCTGGGGCTTTATGGACCAATTCCTACAAGAAACTACTTCGCGATTCGCGTATTGATAGTACCCGTACGCTTGTTGAAAACTTGCATTCTGTTTCTAAAAAACCACGGCATTTTATTCAAGCCTCCGCAATTGGCTACTATCCGAATGGTAATGAATGGATGGATGAAGAGCAAGAGTCAGGAAATGACTTTTTGGGAAAGCTCACTGCCGACTGGGAGCAAGAAGCCAAACCTGTTGAAGACAACAACACCCTACTAAGTACCTTAAGGTTAGGAATTGTTTTGCAAGCGGATGAAGGCTTTTTGGGTAAGACTGTGGCACCTGCCAAATTCGGACTCTCTGCTGCTTTTGGCGATGGCAAACAACATATCAGCTGGATTCATATTGATGACCTTGTAGACATTTTTTCATGGATGATTGAAAATGAAGTAGCAGGGGTTTTTAACGCTACTGCCGATCAACCTGTTAGCAATAAAGAAATGACATCCGCTATTGCAAAAGCCATCCATCGTCCTTATTTCTTGCCCAATATTCCCCGTGCGATTTTAAAAGTCATATTCGGTGACTTAAGCGCTGAATTATTGGCCAATCACATGGTTTCCAATAAAAAGCTCCAAACAAAAGGCTTTAGTTTTCGGTTCAAAGACATAGAAACTGCTTTGAACAACCTTTTACATGGATAAAATTTCTCTTTTCTGGTTCCGCAGGGATCTACGTTTTCATGATAATGCCGGATTATTTGCCGCATTAAAAGCGAATACTCCTGTCCTACCCATTTTCATTTTTGACACTACTATATTAGAAACGCTAGAAGACAAGGCTGATGCCCGTGTTAACTTCATCCATCAATCCATAGCAGAACTGCGGACCAAGTTTCAAAGTATTGGAAGTGATTTGAAAGTCATGTTTGGACTTCCTTTGGAATGCTTCAAAGAACTGCACAGCAATTACCGAATTGAGGCCGTTTATACCAATCGGGATTATGATCCGCAAGCCCTTGAGCGCGACAAGGAAATTGCCAACTTTCTTGCTACCCAAGCTATTGAATTTCATACGTATAAGGACCAAGTCATTTTTGAAGGACTAGAAATCGCCAAAGAAGACGGATCGCCTTATGTGGTGTATACTCCCTACTCGCGGGCCTGGAAGAAAAGACTGAATATTGAGCCCATAGCCTATTTTGCGAGTGAAGAATTGCTATCCAATCTAGTCAAGACACCTGCATTCCCGCATATGTCATTAATTGAAATTGGATTTGAGGCAACTAACATTTCCTTTCCTCCCAAAGAAATTCCGAAAGAACGTATTCTTAATTATGATAAAGTAAGAGACCTGCCTGCAGTTTTAGGCACCTCACGGCTCGGACTCCATTTTCGTTTTGGAACCGTAAGCATTCGTGAAACAGCGAAGAAAGCTTCATCCATCAATGAAAAATATTTTAATGAACTAATTTGGCGCGACTTCTATCAAATGATATTGGCCAACTTTCCGCGTGTAGTCAATGCGTCATTCAAAACCCAATACGACCGCATTCCATGGCGTAATGAGGAAGCCGAATTTGAAAAGTGGTGCGAAGGAAAAACGGGCTATCCACTAGTCGATGCAGGAATGCGGGAACTTAATACCACAGGCTTTATGCATAATCGAGTACGGATGGTGGTAGCAAGCTTTTTATGTAAGCACCTCCTGATTGACTGGCGCTGGGGCCAAGCATATTTTGCTGAAAAGCTGCTTGACTTCGAGCTAGCCTCCAATAATGGGGGGTGGCAATGGGCAGCAGGGACTGGCGTTGATGCCGCACCCTATTTCCGGGTATTTAACCCGCAATTGCAGTTAGAAAAATTTGATAAGGACTATCTTTATGTGAAACAATGGGTAAAAGAATGGGGAACTTCATCTTACCCCCAACCTATGGTCGACCACAGCATGGCAAGAAATCGCTGCATAGAAGTTTATAAATCTGCTTTATCACAATCCTAAATGATTCACTATTTTCGTAATACATGGAAGCCTTAATAGACTCGCTCAAATCATTTTTCAACTATCGACTCATTGAGATTGGAGAGTATAAGCTCTATGTCTTCAACCTTGTAATGGTCATTGGCATTTATATCATTGCGCGGTTGATACTCTTCCTTTTGCGGCAATTCCTTCACCGACGTGTCAAGCAAGATTTGATCGATCAACGCAAGTCTTACGCCATCCGTCAAATTGTAAAATACCTGGTCTATCTTATTGCAGTAGTTATTGCCTTAGATAGCCTTGGGGTTCAAGTAACAGGTCTATTACTTGGTTCCACCGCCCTTTTCTTAGGCTTGGGTCTTGGACTTCAAGACACCTTCAAAGACATTGTCTCAGGAATTGTAATATTGATAGAGCGCACCGTATCCGCTGGAGATATTGTTGAAATTAATGGCATCGTAGGACAAATAAAAGATGTTGGCTTGCGTACTACGCGCGTTCTCACTCGGGATGATATCATCATACTTGTTCCAAACCAGAAATTAGTAAACGACCAAGTAATCAACTGGACACAGAATCAAATGCCTACCCGTTTTTATATAGAAGTCGACGTAGCATATGGGTCTGATGTTCGATTGGTTGAAAAGCTCTTGATACGTGAAGCAGAGATACACCCGAATACGATAAGCCACCTAAAACCAAGCGTGCAGTTCACCAATTTTGGCAATAGCGGATTAGCCTTTCGCCTATTTTTTCACTGTGAAGAAATGTTCCGCATCGAGCGAGTGAAGAGTGATATTCGCTTTGGCATTGATGCCGCATTCAGGAAACATGGCATCACAATTCCATTCCCTCAAACAGATGTTTGGATTCGCAAACAAGAGTAAGTTGCGTTTGCTAAAAGCAAAATCCAAGCAGCACATTGACACATCTATTCTTACCTGAATTCACATTCGAATAGGTATTTGTCAACGCAATATCATAGCTCACTGTTGCCTCAATTTTCCAAACACTGATTCCCATTCCTGCTCGGGCATTCCAAATTGTTGGATTAAACTTAGCACTTGAAACATCCATAATTTCTCCACTTCCATTAAAATGCAATACTGGTCCTGCCTGAAAACGAAGCTGAATCATGCCAATATTTACAGGAGTAAATCCTAACATACCAGGAATAGTTATATAGCTGCTCGTTACTGAATTTGGGGTAACTTGACTCGAATCAAAATTTGCTGCATAACGAATTGAAGTAAAATAAATCCCTGATTGGATATGCTTTTTTTTACCAATTCGAATTCCTAAACCTCCAACAAATCCAAGATCCGTGCTGGCATTTCCAGTTGTAAAATTCGTAAAGTTCATTCCAAGCTCAGGAATGATATTAAGTCTTTTGCCGAGAAAGGCAGTTTTGTAATTATGCGCGTTAACAGAGGCTGCGCAAAGAAGCCCAATAATAAAAGCAGGTAATTTCATGGCCTTTTGATAAGGGTTATATAGTGGTTTAGATAATAGTGATAGGTTTTACAATTATATTTCAAAAAAAGTAGTGATAAAAGCGTAGAAATACGGGCATGCCATTTCTTCATTTCAAAAAGGTTAATTTCGAAGCCAAATTGAAAAATATGCAGTATACCGACTTAGCACCAAAACTTGTATGGGAGCATTTTGCGCAATTAAATGCCATCCCAAGAGGATCTAAAAAAGAAGAAAAAGCAGCACTCTTTGTCGCTGACTTTGGCGCAAAATTAGGCCTTGAAGTCTTGCGTGATGAAATCGGAAATGTCATCATTAAAAAGCCAGGTCAGAATGGCGGTGAATCAAGCGCCCCAGTGATTTTACAATCGCATGTTGACATGGTGCATCAAAAAAATGCCGATACCGTATTCAACTTCGACGAGGATGGTATTCGCATGTACGTTGATGGTGAGTGGGTAAAGGCTGAAGGGACCACTTTGGGGGCAGACAATGGAATGGGTGTTGCGTATATGCTCACCGTACTTCAAGATAAATCAATCAAACACCCTCCGATCGAGGCGCTTTTTACCATTGATGAAGAAGCTGGTATGACAGGAGCCAAAAATTTAGGTGCAGGATTGCTACAAGGCAAGCGACTATTAAACATCGACACGGAAGATGATGAGGAAATCACCATTGGCTGTGCTGGTGGTGTTGACACCAACATCAGCTTGGATTTACGAATGGAAGAAACTCCTGAAAATACCAAGGCCTATTATATTACGGTGAACGGACTCAAAGGAGGCCATTCGGGTATGGATATCGATCTAGGTCGTGGAAATGCCAATAAAATCTTAATACGTCTGCTTTTTCAAGGGTATTCTAAGTTCGGCATGCGCATTAACTCATTGGATGGGGGCGGATTAAGAAACGCTATTCCTCGCGAAGCAGTTGCAACAGTAGTGGTCGATATTCAAAAAACAGGTGAATTTGAAGAGCATCTGCATCACCTCAGCGAAGCAATTAAATCAGAGTTATCTACAACTGAGCCCAATTTAAAAGTAAAATGGGAATTGACAGCAAACCCAGTTAATGTGGTAAATATCACTTCGCAAGTGAATATCATCCGTGCACTTTATTCTATGCCAAATGGCGTTTATAGTATGAGCCGTGAAATTCCAGGCCTGGTGGAAACAAGCTCTAACCTTGCACGTATCGTAATTAAAGACGGCAAGTTCACCAGTCAGAGTTTGCAAAGAAGTTCGGTAGAGTCTTCGAAAGAGGATATTGCCAATGCCATTCGTTCCTGCTTCGAGCAAATTGGAGCCGTCGTAGATAATGCTGGGGACTATCCGGGATGGAAACCCAATCCTAAATCTGATTTATTGGATATTGCTATTGCCTTACACAAGGAAGTATTTCAGCGCGACCCAAAAGTTGCGGCTTGTCATGCCGGTTTAGAAACGGGGATCATCACAGGAGTTTATCCAGGTTTAGATATGATCTCCATTGGACCAACAATCAAACACCCGCATTCACCAGACGAAAAGGTGAAGATTCAATCCGTGGCTGATTTTTGGAACTTCTTCTTGAAGCTCCTTGCTCAGTTATAATTGACGCAAAATCTCAATATTCCAGAACAAGGGTGAAAGTAGCCTTGTGTTTCTGGGTATACTCATCGCGTAATTTTGTAGCAGATTGAAATCTATCAATATGCCTACACGTAAAGCGCTCCTTTTGGGACTTTTTGTCTTTCTCATCTTCGGATTTTCTGCTTGTAAAAAAGAATTGGGAAATACAGAAGACACCCCTTCGTTGCCCGATAATATCTATGATCTAAAAGTGGCCAATACCTTCGATTTTATGTCGACCCGAGACATCAAAATGCGGGTAAGCATCAATAATCCAGGCTATCAAGGAGAAATTTATCGCGTTAATGTCTACGATGATTTTCCAACCATCGCTAGCCTGATTACCTCGGCTATGGTTAAGGCTGGAAATGAATTGGAACTATCCTTTCGTGTGCCTGCTTCTCTCGATGCTATCTATATCGAAAAAGTTTCTTCATTGGGTGTCCGCGAATTACAAAGGGTTAAAAGCGCCGACTTTATCGCAGCAACGTTTGATGGCACTTCTGTTTTGATGCTTAAGGGTATGACAGGCTCAGGTCTCGATTGCAGCATCGGGTGTTCTATCACCTACAATAACCATAATGGGAACCTATCCTTAAGCAGCGGTACAACTTGCATTACTGGCTCCTTTAGTGGTAAAATTACCGTGAGCGGGTCGGCTGTTGTTAGAATCTGTGGAACGGCGTCCATTTCTAAGCTCGAATACGATAATAACGCCACGGCTACGGTATATTTCCTCGAAAACAGCATCGTTTCTTTAGGAGATTTGGACATGAAAAACAGCAATAATCTGCTATTAAACTTTTCAGACAGCCTGAAAGTGCCAAGCGGGATTGATGTGATTGGACAATTCAGCAATAATGGAAAGATGAGCGTTCATGGGAAATTGAAACTAAAAAATCAAAACCCAGGATTCATGAACAATGGAGACCTCTATGTAGAAGATGATTTAGAGGTGTATGATAAGCTCGTAAACAATAAACGACTAATTGTCAATCAACTATTAAAACTAAAAAATGGCTCAACGCTTACCAATAATTGTGAACTAAGCGCATTTAATGATTTAGATATCGAAGGTACCTTTCATAATTACGCCTTTGTAAAGTGCTATGCTGAAACCCTTGTCAAAAATGGTAAAACACTGTATAATTATGACGGCTCCTTACTCAGCACAAAAAACATCGAGATAAATGGTACCATCGATGGTACCAATACGAGTGGACTTTCCACGGTGAAGGTAGGCGACAATACCAATTTCAAATCCAATGGCGAAATCAAAGGTTATGTCGAATTATGCGATAGCAGTGGAGTGAATACAAACAATGGCACATTAACGAGTCCGGCATCCTTTGCATGTAGCAACTATATTCCAAGCACAACTTGCAATCCAGAAGGATTTGGGAGCTCATCTGTAAGCGATGCGGACGGTGATGGTGTGGCCAATAATTTGGATGAGTATCCCAATGATGCGAGTAGAGCTTATACCAGCTATTACCCCAGTGCCAGCTCCTATTCTACCTTAGGTTTTGAAGATTTATGGCCAGCGAGAGGAGATTTCGACTTCAACGATTTGGTGATTTCCTACCGTCTTAAAAAAGTACTGAATGCCTCGAATGATGTGGTGGAATTTTACGCGACTTATTTCGTTCGGGCAATTGGTGCGTCCTATGATAACGGATTTGCATTCCAGCTCGACGATATAAGTCCTACAGAAGTGGCCCATATTACAGGGAATAGCATCACCAAGAACTATTTAAGTTTCAATAGCAATGGCACCGAAAGCAATCAAAACAAGGCCGTGATTGTGGTATATGATTCTCCAGAACCGATCATCAACCGGGTGGGTGGCTCAATGTTCAATACCATTAAAACAAATGGATCAGGAAGCTATGATACGCTGAATGTGTACGTAAGTTTTACAACACCCCTTGCAGCGAGTAAATTGACCCCAGGTAAATTCAATCCATTTATTATAGTGAATGGAAACCGAGGTGTGGAGCTCCATTTACCTGATAGGATTCCAACGACGATGGTAAATTCGCAGTTATTAGGTACGCTGAATGATGATTCAAACCCTAGTTTAGATCGCTTCTACCGAACTAAGAACAACCTACCCTTTGTGATCGAAGTTCCTGCGCACTTCAACTACCCTGCTGAAAAAGAATCTATCAGTGATGCCTATTCCTATTTTATCCATTGGGCAGTTAGCGAAGGAACAAGCTATACCAATTGGTATGAAAATATTTCCGGCTATCGTAATGCAAATAAGATCTATTGAATCCTTTCTATCCAAAAACAAGTGTTCATATCGGTACTTATTCCAATTACGGGAATCAATCCAGTCATACAGAAAATTTTAAAACTCACATTATCAGACTTTTACTATAAAGGAGTTATCTTTGACTACCTTATGGCACAATGAAAAGCATAAAATTTATTCTTCTACTTGGAATTTCGACAGTTATTGGGCTAGGTTCTTGTAAAAAAGAAAGCGGCACGGATGATTCTCAGGACTCAAATCTTCCAACTAGTATGCAGGATTTGAAAGTGACGGACGACTTTAATTTTGAATCGACTCATGATATCAAAATGAATATCCGTGTAGACAATGGCAATTACAAAGGCGAAGTGGTTCGTATCAATATATATGACGATTTCCCAACTATTGCGAGTCTGATTACAACTCAAATGACCAAAGTAGGCGACGAAACTGAATTATCATTCCGTATTCCATCGACTCTAGAATACCTCTATTTAGAAAAAGTATCAGCTAACGGCGCAAAAGAATTGCAACGTGTTTCTGCCTCAAAATACATGGCGGCCAATTTCACTCAGAGCCCAGTGGTTCAGCTTAAAGGTCAACCCAGTTCTGGATTAAATTGTACCACCGGATGCACTACCACCTATAATAACCGCAACCGCAACCTTACAGTAAATTCCGGAACAGTATGCCTGACGGGAACCTTTGATGGAGATCTTACGATAAAAAATTCTGCCATTGTACGGATTTGTGGAACCGCGAATATTGACAAATTGAAATTCGATAACAATTCCTCAGGTACCCTTTACTTCCTTGAGAACAGTATTGTTACCATCGAAGAATTGGATATCAAGAGCAGCAATAATGTTATTCTTAACTTCTCAGATAGTTTGAGACTGACCAAAAAAGACATGGACATTGATCTTCAATTCACCAATAATGGCAAAATGAGTGTTGAAAAAAAACTCAAGGTTTCCAATTCAAATCCTGGTTTTGTGAATAATGGCGAGTTATATGTTGAGGGTAAAAGCAATAAAAACTTTGAAATTGACGGGAAATTCACCAATAATCACTCTGTTATTTCGAATGGCTATTTCAAGGTATTCAATAATGGCAGTTTCTATAATAACTGTCAGGTAATTGCATTGGACGAATTGGAAATTGATGGTGATTATTACAATTATGCTTATACCAAATGTTCGAAGGAAATTAGGATTAAAAACAGCGGCCTTCTGAAAAACTATAATGGTGCGCTGGTTAGTACAGACGATATAGAAATCGAAGGAACCGTAGACGGTACGACGAGCAATGGACTATCTACCGTTAAGGTAGCCGACAATACAAACTTCAAAAACAACGGCGAAATTAAAGGCTATGTTGAACTATGCGATAGCTCTGGCATCAACACAAATAGAGGAACACTTACTAGCCCTGCAGTATTTGCATGCGCCAATTATGTTGCTACTTCAGCGTGTAACCCAGAAGGTTTCGGTACGGCAACCGTTACGGACACCGATGGCGACGGCGTTGCGGATACGATTGATGACTATCCAAATGATGCGACACGTGCTTATAATAGCTATTACCCAAATGCATCCACCTATTCAACTATCGGCTTTGAGGATTTATGGCCATCACAAGGTGACTTCGACTTCAATGACTTGGTGATCTCTTACCGCATCAAGAAAGTCTTAGACGCTTCGAACAATGTGGTTGAAACCTATAACACCTATTTGGTTCGAGCCATTGGCGCCACATACGACAATGGTTTTGGAATCCAACTAGATGATATTACTCCTTCAGAAATTTCTACGATTACCGGTCAGAGTATCACTAAAAACTACTTAACACTAAACAGCAACGGAACAGAAACCGGACAAAACAAGGCTGTAGTTATGATATTCGATTCACCAGAGCCTATAATAAATCGTGTAGCCGGTTCAATGTTCAATACCATTAAAACCAATGGGTCAGGAACCTACGATACGCTAACTGTGCATATCAGTTTTACCACTCCACTCGCATCGTCAAAGCTGGCGATGGACAAGTATAATCCATTTATGGTTATAGATGGTCAACGCGGAGTTGAACTTCATTTACCAGATATGGCGCCAACCAATAAGGCAAATACGCAACTTCTTGGAAGCCAAGACGACGATTCAAACCCAAGTACCGGACGCTATTATAAAACTAGCAATAACCTCCCATTTGTCATCGAGGTTCCTGCTACATTTGATTATCCTTCAGAAAAAGAATCAATAAGTGATGCGTATACCTATTTTATAAATTGGGCTGTAAGTGGAGGTATAAACTATACCGATTGGTATGGTAATATTTCTGGATACCGAAATGCGAATAAAATATATTAATGCCTTGAGCTCGAAAAATACAATTCCGTGTGGAAGCGTTTTTGATCGTTTGTAGCCATTAAACGCATTTCATACTCAATTCAGTAACTAGGTAATGGTGTCTTTGAAAGACCCGAATTCCCTATTTGGGACAACAATCATAAAATGCCACACAACAATATCGCTGATTATTAAGATGTTACAGAATGGCCAATAATTTGAATCTACTTTTACAACCATAAAAAAAAATGAAATCAAAATTTTTCCTTATTACTGGACTTAGCCTTGTTCTTGGAATGAGTGCCTGTAAAAAAGAGTCCACCACAACAACTCCTGAAGATTCTTCATTGCCTACAAGCATTTTTGACTTGAAAGTAAAAGAAGACTTCAATTTCAAATCAACACGTGATATCCAAATGCGCGTTCAAGTGCAAAAAGGAAATTATGCTGGAGAAGTTTACCGTATTAACGTGTATGATGATTTTCCAACCATTGCGAACATGTTAACTTCTGGAATCACTAAAGTAGGTGATGATTTAGAATTGGCCTTCCGCATACCTTCTGCTTTGGAGTATGTGTACATTGAAAAAGTAGCCTCTACAGGAGCAAGAGAATTACAACGTATTTCCGCAGCTAACTACATTGCAGCGAATTTCAACAATTCTCCTACCTTGATGCTAAAAAATCAACCGAGTTCAGGTTTGAACTGTACTACAGGTTGTTCTACTACTTATAATAATTGGAATTCAGGCAATTTGAATTTGACTACTGCAGGGGTTTACTGTCTTACTGGAACCTTTAACGGAAGCATTAATATTGGCACAAATGTAACGGTACGTATTTGTGGAACAGCAAACATTACAGGAATTACTATGGGGAGTAGCTCTTCTAAACTCTATTTCCTTGAAAACTCAATTGTAGTTTCTAGCAATTTAAACATGAACAACAGTGCAGCTATCGTTTATAATTTTTCAGACAGCTTGAAATTCACTGGTTCAATCAGCCCAGGTGGCATTTTCGAGAATAATGGAAAAATGGCTGTACATGGAGACTTAAGCGTAAACAATAATGGTAGCAATTATTTCACTAATAATGGTGAAATCTATGTGCAATCCAATTTGAACAACAATAAGACCCTTACCAATAACAACAAGATTTATGTGAACGGTATGTTGCAACCAAACGGCGGGTCTACTACAACCAATAATTGTCAAATTATCTCTGTAGGTGATTATAATAACAACAGCACATTCCATAATTACGGTTATATCAAATGCTACGCTGAAACCAAAATTAATGGTGGATCTACCCTCTATAATTATGGCGGATCCTTATTAAGTACAGAAGATATCATTCTTAATGGAACCATCAATGGGCCTACAAGCAACGGTTTAGGAACAGTTAAAGTAGGTGACTTCACTCGTATAAATGGCGGTGGTACCTTGTCTGGAACCGTTGAACTTTGTGACAGTACTGGTGTGAATGTCAATAATGGAAACATCAATAGTCCAGCTACCCTTAGCTGCGGTAACTATATTGCTACCTCTGCTTGTAACCCGGAAGGCTTCGGAACAGCACAAGTAACCGATACCGATGGTGACGGAGTTGCTGATAATATCGATGACTACCCAAATGATGCAACACGTGCTTATAATAGCTACTACCCTAGCGCTTCTACCTATACTACTTTAGGCTTTGAAGACTTATGGCCATCACAAGGTGACTATGACTTCAACGACCTTGTACTCGGATACAGAACGAAGAAAGTATTAAATGCTTCCAATAATGTAGTTGAAATGTACAATACCTACTTGGTACGTGCGATTGGAGCAACTTTCGATAATGGCTTTGGATTCCAATTGGATGATGTAACACCGAACGAAATTTCATCTATCACCGGTCAGCGTCTATCTAAAAACATGATAAGCTTGAATTCGAATAATACCGAAACAAATCAAAACAAAGCGGTAGTAATTGTTTATGATACACCAGAGCCGTTCATCAGCCGTGCTGGAGGATCATTCTTCAATACGGTGAAAACAAATGGAACTGGAACATTTGATACCGTGAATATTTATGTTGCATTTACTTCACCAATTGCCTCAAGCAAATTGACCCAGGGCAAATACAATCCATTCATCTTTGTTAATGGAAGCCGTGGTGTAGAAGTGCATTTACCAGACTTTGTTCCAACAGGAAATGCAAATACCCAACTCTTAGGAACTAAAAATGATAGCTCCAATCCAAATACTGGCCGCTACTACAAAACAGGTAATAACCTACCATTTGTGATTGAAGTGCCAAATACGTTTAGCTACCCTGCAGAAAAAGAAGCCATCAGCGATGCCTATACTTACTTCATCACATGGGCTGCAAGCAGTGGTGCAAGCTATACCAACTGGTACGAGAATATCTCCGGATATAGAAATACCAACAAGATCTATTAGTCATAATTTCCCCTTAAAAAAAGCCACCTACCACAGGTGGCTTTTTTTGTTTACAGAGCTTTAGATGATGACATCTCCAACTGAACACTTTGTGTCTAATAAAGAGGCTATTCCTATATTGGGACAAATCAACATCATTCAACACATTACAAAGTCTTGATATTCAATAATATAATTATTGGCAGCCAAATTGACTATAATTAAGCAACCATGAAAATAATGAAATCAAACCTTTCCCTCATCATAGGCCTCAGTCTACTCATTGGATTGGGTGCATGTAAAAAAGAATCTACAACAACAACCCCTGAAGATTCTTCATTGCCTACAAGTATTTTTGACTTGAAAGTAAAAGAAGACTTCAATTTCAAATCAACACGTGATATCCAAATGCGCGTTCAAGTGCAAAAAGGAAATTATGCTGGAGAAGTTTACCGTATTAACGTGTATGATGATTTTCCAACCATTGCGAACATGTTAACTTCTGGAATCACTAAAGTAGGTGATGATTTAGAATTGGCCTTCCGCATACCTTCTGCTTTGGAGTATGTGTACATTGAAAAAGTAGCCTCTACAGGAGCAAGAGAATTACAACGTATTTCCGCAGCTAACTACATTGCAGCGAATTTCAACAATTCTCCTACCTTGATGCTAAAAAATCAACCGAGTTCAGGTTTGAACTGTACTACAGGTTGTTCTACTACTTATAATAATTGGAATTCAGGCAATTTGAATTTGACTACTGCAGGGGTTTACTGTCTTACTGGAACCTTTAACGGAAGCATTAATATTGGCACAAATGTAACGGTACGTATTTGTGGAACAGCAAACATTACAGGAATTACTATGGGGAGTAGCTCTTCTAAACTCTATTTCCTTGAAAACTCAATTGTAGTTTCTAGCAATTTAAACATGAACAACAGTGCAGCTATCGTTTATAATTTTTCAGACAGCTTGAAATTCACTGGTTCAATCAGCCCAGGTGGCATTTTCGAGAATAATGGAAAAATGGCTGTACATGGAGACTTAAGCGTAAACAATAATGGTAGCAATTATTTCACTAATAATGGTGAAATCTATGTGCAATCCAATTTGAACAACAATAAGACCCTTACCAATAACAACAAGATTTATGTGAACGGTATGTTGCAACCAAACGGCGGGTCTACTACAACCAATAATTGTCAAATTATCTCTGTAGGTGATTATAATAACAACAGCACATTCCATAATTACGGTTATATCAAATGCTACGCTGAAACCAAAATTAATGGTGGATCTACCCTCTATAATTATGGCGGATCCTTATTAAGTACAGAAGATATCATTCTTAATGGAACCATCAATGGGCCTACAAGCAACGGTTTAGGAACAGTTAAAGTAGGTGACTTCACTCGTATAAATGGCGGTGGTACCTTGTCTGGAACCGTTGAACTTTGTGACAGTACTGGTGTGAATGTCAATAATGGAAACATCAATAGTCCAGCTACCCTTAGCTGCGGTAACTATATTGCTACCTCTGCTTGTAACCCGGAAGGCTTCGGAACAGCACAAGTAACCGATACCGATGGTGACGGAGTTGCTGATAATATCGATGACTACCCAAATGATGCAACACGTGCTTATAATAGCTACTACCCTAGCGCTTCTACCTATACTACTTTAGGCTTTGAAGACTTATGGCCATCACAAGGTGACTATGACTTCAACGACCTTGTACTCGGATACAGAACGAAGAAAGTATTAAATGCTTCCAATAATGTAGTTGAAATGTACAATACCTACTTGGTACGTGCGATTGGAGCAACTTTCGATAATGGCTTTGGATTCCAATTGGATGATGTAACACCGAACGAAATTTCATCTATCACCGGTCAGCGTCTATCTAAAAACATGATAAGCTTGAATTCGAATAATACCGAAACAAATCAAAACAAAGCGGTAGTAATTGTTTATGATACACCAGAGCCGTTCATCAGCCGTGCTGGAGGATCATTCTTCAATACGGTGAAAACAAATGGAACTGGAACATTTGATACCGTGAATATTTATGTTGCATTTACTTCACCAATTGCCTCAAGCAAATTGACCCAGGGCAAATACAATCCATTCATCTTTGTTAATGGAAGCCGTGGTGTAGAAGTGCATTTACCAGACTTTGTTCCAACAGGAAATGCAAATACCCAACTCTTAGGAACTAAAAATGATAGCTCCAATCCAAATACTGGCCGCTACTACAAAACAGGTAATAACCTACCATTTGTGATTGAAGTGCCAAATACGTTTAGCTACCCTGCAGAAAAAGAAGCCATCAGCGATGCCTATACTTACTTCATCACATGGGCTGCAAGCAGTGGTGCAAGCTATACCAACTGGTATGAGAATATCTCCGGATATAGAAATACCAATAAGATTTATTAGGGAGAACCATACATCCGTATGATTGATAAGGCTGCTCATTGGGCAGCCTTTTCTTTTATTCAAGACTGGGAAGATGTAAATTGCCCCCCGATGACAGCCTATCAATTT
Organism: uncultured Burkholderiales bacterium; assembly: GCA_964620355.1. Lineage (GTDB taxonomy): Bacteria > Bacteroidota > Bacteroidia > UBA8524 > UBA8524 > UBA8524. The sequence continues at coordinate 22,949 of CAZUIT010000031.1, forward strand.
AGCGAAAACTTTGCACGCGAGATGGATGCGCAAGATGCACTTGCCTCCTTCAGAAATGAGTTTCATATTCCAAATATTCATGGAAAAGAAAGTATCTACCTCACTGGGAATTCTTTGGGACTTCTTCCTAAAACTGCCCGATCTTATGTAGAACAAGAGTTTCTCGATTGGCAGAACTTTGGGGTGGAAGGTCATACCGAAGCAAAGAACCCTTGGCTTTACTACCATCATTTTCTCACGAAACAGGTAGCCACCATTGTTGGTGCCCGAGAGAAGGAAGTTGTTGTAATGAATAACCTCACGGCTAACCTGCACTTGATGTTGGTGAGCTTTTACCGGCCAAATGCACAACGGTATAAAATGATCATTGAAGGGGGAGCCTTCCCTTCCGACCAATATGCGGTCGACTCCCAAGCCAAGTTTCATGGCTTCGACCCAAAGGAAGCCATCATTGAACTCAAGCCACGTGATGGCGAACATATACTACGTACAGAAGATATTCTGGCCACGATTGAAACCCATAAAGACAGCTTAGCCCTTGTTATGCTTGGTGGCGTAAACTATTATACCGGCCAAGTATATGAAATGGAAAAAATTACCCAAGCAGCCCATGCAGCAGATGCCTTTTGTGGCTTCGACCTGGCCCATGGTGCTGGGAACTACCCTGTAAAACTTCATGATTGGGATGTCGACTTCGCCGTATGGTGTTCTTATAAGTACCTTAATAGTGGACCAGGTGGTACATCTGGAGTATTTGTCCATGAAAAGCATGGCAATAACCCAGACATTCCTCGCTTTGCAGGCTGGTGGGGGCACAATGAAAAAGAACGTTTCCTCATGAAACGCGAATTCATGCCAACAGAAGGCGCTCAAGGTTGGCAGCTGAGTAATGCTCAGATTTTTCCGATGGCCATCCATAAAGCAAGTCTGGATATTTTCGAACGTGCCGGATTCGATCAACTCAGAGCAAAAAGTATTCAATTGACCGGGTATTTAGAATTCGTTTTGAACTCTTTAACTGAAACAAGTCAGCTCGATTTTGAAGTCATCACTCCGAGCGATCCAAACCAACGTGGCTGTCAGCTTTCAGTGCTCGTGAAGTCTCAAGGGAAAGCGCTCTATGACTATTTGAAAGCTCGGAGCATTATTGTAGATTGGAGAGAACCTAATGTAATCCGTATGGCCCCTGTGCCTTTGTACAACCGTTATCTCGACATCTATGAACTCGGAAAATCCATCCAAGCATTCGGTAGCTGAACCTGTTCTTCAGCCCTACGACCCTACCTGTTTCTCCTTTCTTGAAGCCGAGTTAGATCGGCAGGAGATGCTATTTCAAACTGCTGCAACCACCGTTCCTTTCCCGATTGCTCAGGAGTCCTTCGAACGGTATATCCTACAAGTCCAATGTGCTCCTTATGTGCTCAAACTTGGGGAAGAGATTATCGCTTACGGCGACATCATCCATGAGCCAGATAAAGAACAGCGACTCTGCCGTTTGATTGTTGGAAGTAAGCATCGAGGACAAGGATATGGAAAGGCCCTGGTAAATGCGTTAATCAAGGCTGCTCAAGAAAAGGACCCAAGCTTGCCTATCTTCCTTTATGTGATAGAGTCTAATACAAGGGCTAAAAGATGCTATGAAGCTTGCGGATTTAAAGCAACTGATATCCAGTTCGACCTTCAAAATGGAAACACCTATCATCCTACCATTCAAATGAAATACCATGGCAATTGAAGTCAAAAATATCGAGAAGTCCTTTGAAGAAGTAACCGCCTATTGGTCACCGGCCTTATTAGCTAGCTTAAACGGACAAGATGTGCGAATAGCCAAGCTAAAAGGTGAATTCCCCTGGCACCAACATGATGAGGAAGACGAACTTTTCTTTGTCATCAGTGGACGCCTCAGCATTGATCTTGAAGGCGATACCTTGGAACTGCAAGAAGGTGAAATGGTGGTTATTCCAAAAGGAACCCAGCACCGACCACGTGCAGCTGAAGAAGTTAAGGTCTTACTCTTTGAGCCCTCAAGTACCTTAAACACAGGGAATATCACGAATGAATTTACAAAAACAGACTTAAAGGACCTACGCTAGTGCAAAGCGGTAAGGTTGCCGCGTTTCGTTCTGACCACATAGCCCCCACGGCAATAGTCGAATTCTCGGTAAGAGAGGTAATATCCGTAGACTTCTTGCTGTCCGCCATTGTCTTTGAACTCTCCGCTCCATTCTTCCGTTGGATCATCACTTCGGAACATGATTTCTCCCCAACGATTGAAGATAATCAGTTGGTAGCTATCGAAGCTACATTCTGGTCCGAATATATTTCTGAAATTACCATCGTATGGATAGGTATCATTCAACCCGTCGCTATTTGGGGTAAATGCATTTGGAAGCTCAACGATACAATACGAATCATGGTAGTACGCCAGCTCAAAAGTGTCAAACAAACTCTGACATTGGGTGCTTGCATTCACAATAAAAAAACCTTCAGTACGAATCGAGTCCAGCAAAGCATCGGAATCAATACTCCTCCAAGTAATCACTGCACTATCAATAGTGATTTTTGGCAAAAAGACCTCATCCTTACATAACACATAGCCAGAAGGAAGGTCGAGGCTCCAGAAGGGGTAGATATCTAGATAAACAGAATCATAATCAACACATTTCGCCGCTGTGGTAGCCTGTAAATAATACCAGCGGTTGGTATCCGGCTCAACCCAGGTGGAAGGCTCAAAAGGGGACCTGACGCCTACTTTAGGCATCCATTCAAAATTATAATCCCCTACCGCGGAAAGTAAAATACTATCTCCCCGACAAACACGCTCATCATACGAACGGATTATCTCCAAGTCAGGAAGTTCATTGACAATCACATTGAAGGAATCCTTTTGGGTGCAGTTGGCATACGTCTTTGTAAGGGTATAGGAATATGATTCTTCACAGGCCACTTCAGGATAAAGGACCTCATCATCTGACATATAAGTTGGGTCACTCCATTTAAAGGAAAGGATGCTCGTATCATTTAAGGGACCAATTATAATGCGATCACCTAAACAGATTGGCGTATCGATCACTGCTGTAAAGACCCCTGGAAAGAAAATCCGAATCGGTTTAACGATGCTGTCTTTGCAATGTTCATTTTCTACGAAGAGGTTGACATAGACAATTCCTGAATCGCTGTAAAACCATTGGGTTGTATCATGGATACTGATATCCCTCACCGAATTCACATCGCCGAAGTCCCAGTTTAGTTTTGTGATATTGGTTGAGGTAGAAAAGAACTTCACCTTTAAGCCATCACATGGCGGTAAATACTCGTGGACGAAATCTGCATCTATTGTGTTCTTCAGCACGTTTACATGACCTTCAATATAGCAAGAAACTGATCGCTTACGCACTTTATAGGTTGCATCTTCAAACACCGTTGCGATAGGGTTCGGCACATTTGGATTATCTAAATTCGTTGGAGGCGACCATGAATAGGATATTCCAGGTTCAGGTGCTGGGTTGCCAAGCTGTACCTCTTCACCGTAACAAACGACACTATCCTGTATGAGGGCTTCCACCGTATCCGCTAAGATATGAACGACTTGAAAAGAGCTGTTTTTACAGCCCGCATCACTCACTGCATCTAAGCGTACCACATATTTTCCTGGACCCGGAAATGTATACATTGCATTGTTTGCATTCGAGGTGTCAGCCTCTTCATTGTCTACCCCAAAATCCCACTTATAATGATCCACATTTCCCGAGGATGCATTTGTAAACGACACTTTTTTACTGCAATACCCATCAATCGGAGCAAAGACCGATTTTACATCGAATTTGCATTCATATACATTGAATTGAAAATCGCGGTAAACAGTGTTGATTCGCACACCATCGCGGTATTCATATACAGCGATACCTACTACAAACTTCCCAGTATCCTGAGGTTTCATGACAAATTCTCCTGTAACAGGATCAATCGACATATCAGGCGTGCTGCGAAGCTGGGTTTGGGTGCCATAACCGTTTTGCCATTGTACGGCTTGAGAAAAAATAAAATTTAAGGGCGTTGGTGCTGGGTCAGATTGGGAAGCTCCAGTTAAAGGAGCATACAATTCGTAGACCAAAGAATCGCCATCAGCATCTACCGCTGAATGATCGTAAGTCAATACCTCATCCTTACACAAAAAGTTCGGTGGTGCCCCAATAAAACGGGCACTGGAATTGGTTTTATTATCTGCACGCTGAGGAATAAACGTGCGGTAAGTTGAACCTGTAACATCTGGGTTACGAATATTTTTTATACCATTGTTACGGCAACAGCGCTGAAATTCAAGCCGATATCCTCCAGCAATATTGGGTAAAATAGCGGATGCAGTATAAACATATAAATCAACGCACTGATCTGTTGGAGGAATCACACAACTGTAGTTTGAACCACTAATTCGTGTTGGCCCTTGTCGGAAAATTTGTAAGGATTGAAGCAGAGTACCCGAAGAATTAAATACACCAATTCGAGAGTTTACATCCCCAGCAATTGCTCCGGGTTGTCCGAAGAAACAATCGATATACAACTTGAGAGTAATGGTATAATTATTATTCCCCACATGCTCGTACGTCATATCTCCCCCAACAATATGGGTGGCCTGAGCCCTCGGTGACCAAAAAAGGACCGAAAAACTGGCAATAAAAAAGATGACAAATCGCGGGGTACTGGCCATGGTTCGTTGATAAGAGCGGATTCCATCCAAAATAGTTGCTTCCGCTTATCGAATCAGTACAAATTTAACGATAAATGGGGTGAAAAGGTTGCCCCATTTTCTGGTGGAGTTCTACTTTGGCTGCTGCTTGCATTCGCTTATCTTTGCGGCCGTTTATGGAAAGAAAAGTTCGGGTTCGTTTTGCCCCCAGTCCCACAGGCCCTCTGCATGTTGGCGGAGTGAGAACAGCATTATACAATTATCTCTTCGCTAAAAAGCACGGTGGTGACTTCATTCTAAGAATAGAAGACACCGATCAAACGCGCCTTGTACCTGGAGCCGAATCCTATATTATTGAGTCACTCAAATGGGTGGGAATTACTGCCGATGAAGGACAAGGTTTTGGCGATGGTGAATATGGTCCGTACCGCCAAAGTGAGCGCAAGCCCATGTACCGCCAGTATGCCGACCAACTTCTTGAGTCAGGTCATGCTTATTATGCCTTCGATACAGCTGAAGACTTGGACGCCATGCGCGAACAACTAAAGGCCAATGGTATGTCGCCTCAGTATGATGCCGTTTCGCGAATGAGCATGAAAAACTCGCTAACCTTGAGCAGCGATGAAGTGCAAAAGCGCCTAGATGCTGGAGATCCTTATGTAATACGAATCAAGCTTCCACGGAAAGAAGAAGTACGTTTCCATGATATTATCCGCGGATGGGTAGTGGTACATACCAATGCCATGGACGATAAGGTATTGTTTAAATCAGACGGCATGCCAACCTATCATTTGGCAAATATTGTCGATGATTATTTAATGAAAATCAGCCATGTTATTCGTGGAGAAGAGTGGCTCCCCTCAGCTCCACTGCACGTGATGCTTTACCGCTACCTCGGCTGGGAAGATGTGATGCCAGAATTCGCCCATCTACCCTTGATTCTAAAGCCTGATGGGAATGGAAAATTGAGCAAACGAGATGGCGACAGACTAGGGTTTCCGGTTTTTCCGCTGAATTGGACTGACCCAAATACTGGAGAATTATCCAGTGGATATCGTGATGCAGGCTATTTCCCAGAGGCTGTCATCAATATCCTCGCTTTCCTTGGATGGCACCCATCGGATAATAGAGAGTTATTTGAATTAGATGAGCTGGTTAAGGAATTTAGCCTTGAACGGGTGAGCAAGTCAGGAGCGAAATTCGATGTGCAAAAAGCCTTTTGGTTCAACCAACAGTATTTACGCAATAAGAGTGATGCAGATTTAGCCACGGCACTCCTTCCTTTCTTGGAAAAGGAAAATGTGAAGGTCGACCAAAACTACCTGGTTCAAGTTTGCGGATTGATGAAAGAGAAGGTGAGCTTCATCCATGAAATCTATCAGGATGGACGCTATTTCTTTGAGCCCGCTTCGAATTGGGATGCAGCGCTCATTCAGAAAAAATTCAAGGATTTCACTCCAGGGGTATTAGCCGATTTGAAAGATGCAATTGAAAGCAGCACCGACTTCAGCAAAGAATCCATCGAACACCTCTTCCATACCATTGTTGAAGAAATGCATGGCCGCAAGCCGGGTGAGATGATGCTAGCCTTCCGACTTTCCGTTTCAGGTGTGGCCGGTGGACCTCCTATTTTCGATATGATTTCTGTATTGGGTCAGGAAGTTACTCTCCGCAATATGAATGCGTTCTTGTCCTTCTATCGAGGATTAAGCGCAAGCTAAGATGTACAGCTCCTGCGACGTATGTGTCATTGGTGGAGGTGCTGCTGGTTTTTTTGCAGCCATCCAAGCAGCGTCTTCAGGAAATTCGGCCCGTGTACAAATTATTGAACGCGGAAATAAGCTATTATCAAAGGTTCTAGTTTCTGGGGGCGGCCGATGCAATGTGACCCATGATTGCAAAGACCCTGTGCTCCTGAGTACCTACTACCCCCGTGGAGAAGCGTTTTTGAAGGAGAGCTTTCAATACTTCGCAGTTGAAGATACCATTCAGTGGTTTCGCGAACGGCGTGTAAAGCTTAAAACCGAATCGGATGGACGTATGTTCCCGATTACAGATGATTCGCAGACCATTGCCCAGTGTTTGATTGAAGAAGCCAAAGCGAGCGGTGTGAAAGTGGTAACAAGCTGCGCTGCCAAAAGCATTGATAAGACCGAGGATGGGTTTGTATTGGAAACAAATGCAGGTGCTATTTCTTGCAAGAGCCTAATTATTTGCACGGGTGGTGCTCCGAAAAATGCAAACCTTGCTTGGCTCCGCGACTTGGGTATTTCAACCACACCGGTAGTCCCTTCCCTATTCACCTTCAACCTTGCCCATGACCCTATTCGTGAGCTATCGGGTGTAAGTGTGCCGCAGGGTGCCATTCGTATTCGCGGTCAACACAGCTACCAAAAAGGACCACTTCTTATTACTCATTGGGGCTTAAGCGGACCAGCTGCACTTCGTCTGAGTGCCTGGGAAGCGCGGGCCTTGGCGGCAAAATCCTACCAATTAGATCTTGAAGTGGACTGGACCGGACTTGGCGATCTACAAAAGGTAGCCGAACAGCTCAGAGCCTATGCAGAGGCGCATCCGAAAAAGCAATTGATTAATAGTCGTCCGTTTCCTGATATTCCGGAAAGGCTGTGGCAGTTTTTGGTGCAGCGGGTTTTGGATCGTCCGTTTAGAAATTGGGCCGAATGTGGCAAAAACCTGTTTAAAGCCTTATGCAATCAACTGGGCGCCATGCCTGCAGAGGTCAAGGGAAAGACTACTTTCAAAGAAGAGTTTGTGACCTGCGGAGGAGTTGAACTGACTGAAATCGATTCGAGCACTTGCATGAGCACGAAGATAGAAGGCCTCTATTTTGCTGGAGAAGTCATGGATATTGACGGCATTACGGGAGGCTTCAATTTTCAAGCTGCCTGGACGACCGGTTACTTGGCCGGAAAATCAGCGGCAGCTCGTGTTTAACGTGCCGAGACCGTATTTACTACTTCCATTTTTCCTGTAGCGTCACGTTTCCATACTACCCCTAAAAGGTGTAAATCATCGCGTTTCCAATACCCAAGAAGCTCCGTTTCTGCTTCTCCTACAAAGATTTCTCCGGCGGTGTGCCTACCAACGCTGAGCGGAATTCCCCACGCACCATTTATCGTCGCTTGAATGGTATTATCATGGTAATATGGACGTTTGGTATTGCCTGCTTGATTGTACTCTAAGCTATCTTCCATCAAGTATAAGCCAAACGAATATTCTGCATCTGTATCTATTTGGTATTTCCCTCCATAATAGATTTTCACTTTATTTCCCTCCAACTTAAAATTCACAGCCGGAGCTATTTCTGCTGTTTCGGCCGCAAGCTCATCTATCCATGTTTTGGCCTTAGGCAGTATAACTGATAAATCCGTATTGATTTGAATGGTCCCAGCCGGAACTCGATTTTCAACCATCACAAATGGCGTATATCTAGGACTATAGCGTGCTACTAGAGAATCGGAAAAGCCCTTGACGATGAAGGGATCTGAATATTTAATATGGACTTGCAACCCTTCTGTAGTAGATGGATTCTCGTCAAGAATTCGATGGAATAGATCTGTCCCCCATGAACCGCAACCCGGACAATCAGTACTCATAAAATATAGCACTAAGGCTTTACGCTCTGTTTGGGGTATTAAGCAGGGTTTATCTGAATCGGTATCCCCACTGAGCACATAAAGTGAGCTCGCGTCCTGACAGGAGCTTGCTATGGTATTCGATTTAGTTTCAATCGTATTCTTGCTACATGATGAAACGATGAGCAAGGGAAGGAAAATGAGGATTAAAGACTTTTTCATTTGTTAGATAGATTCTATTTCTTCTTAAAACGCTGCAAACGTGCTTCGATAGGAATGGCCTCTTCATCGCCTTTGAGGAAACGAAGCATGCATTCGGCAAGGTAAGGCACCAGGAGAACTCCCCTTGAGCCCAAGCCATTGAATACATAAAGTCCCGATTCATTTAGCGCACCTATAAGCGGACGTCTGTCTCGAGTAGTCGGTCTTCCCCCAGCATCCTGACGCAATATTTCATAACTTTTTTTAGGCAATACCTTGTCGAGCATCTCTAATAATTGCTGCCTGCCCGCTTCGGTCGGTTTTAAGTCTTCGAAGCTCCACTCGTAAGTTGAGCCAATTCTGAATTCCTGATTGGCTTGAGGCAATATAAAAAGCTGCTTGTTTAATATCTTCTCCGTTTCTAAATCAGGAATTTTGAGGCGTAGCACCTGGCCTTTGGTATTGGTCAAGGGTAGATGACTCATCCATGGATTATCCATACCCGAAATACCCTCGCAAAAAACCACCTGTTTGTATCGGTTTTCCATCCAAAGCCAAGCGCCGTCTACTTGTTGTAGGCTCTTATGTTCGAAGTGCGTTCGAATAAGGTTCCCGCTATGCTGCCAATGTGCGGCACAGGCATCGAGGTAGGCATTTACTTCCACATAGCCGGCTACTTTGATATGCAATACTCCATTTGGCGCATCTACGCCGACTGCAGGTTCAAGGGTGTTATTTTCTATAACAAAAGGCTTAAGGCTTTCGAAACGCGCCTCCATTTGCTGGCGCTCTTCGGCATTCGACATGAGTTTGAGCAATTCGGTTTGGAAGAAAAACTGCTTTCCGAATACCGCTTCCTCGTGATTGAAAAAGGTCTTAGCCGCCTCAACTGTTTCCTCCGCCAACCAGGCTTTCAAGAAACGTTTTACAGCAATTGGGTTCCAAACCCCCGCGGCGATACGGGAGGCCGATGGGGTTGTCGTTCCATCTATAATATGAAAGGATGCCTGCTGTGCCTCAAGTTGCCGACCTAAAACGGTTCCAGCAATACCCTGACCAACGATTAAATAATCACGCATCTCCTAATATCAAAATTTGGTCATTTTCAACCACAGTCTGTTTGAATCCCATTTTGGCTACTCGCAGCATGGCTTTGGCAACGGTTTCTGCCTGTACCCCTTTGAATTTTTTAAGCTTCCCGAATAATAAAGGACTCACTACCTTATTGATCATCTTGCCGATATCCTCCCCTCGGCGAATTTCAGTGCGTTCCCCTAGCAATAAGGCCGGACGGAAGAAATACGTTTCACGGACTCCACGTTTTCTCACTTCCAATTCCATTTCGCCCTTCATTTTGGTATAGAAATTCATGCTATGCTCATTGGCACCCAAGGCCGATACAATAAAAATGCCCCGGCAGCTTCCTCGCGCGGCGAATTCGGCCAGCTTTACCGGAATGCCAAAATCAATGCCACGGTATTCTTCCAAGTTCGGCGTCTTGGCCCGTGTAGTTCCGATCGAACAAAAAATCTGTGCATTGGGAGTGAAGTATTGTTCCACACCTTCCCATTGGTTAAAATCGAAAGTTACTACCTTTACTTTTGGCGTGGTAGATTCCAAGGGTTTCCTCGAAAATAAGATTACTTCAGTATACTGGCCATCCTCCACCAACTGGCGAATAAGTTGCTTTCCAATGAGACCTGTACTTCCAAAAACGAGCGCTCTATCTGCTGACCAATTCATTGGTTATAATTTACACAAAAAAAGGCAATTCTTCACGCTGTATCTTTGTCTCCAATAAAATTATTTGCATGAATATTGAAACACGCAAATGTACGGATGGTTCAATGACATTATACCTCCCAGACATGGATGAAACCTATCATTCCGTGCATGGTGCCATCACCGAATCACAGTTTGTTTATATCCAAAATGGGCTAGAGCAAATCGCTTCACAAGAAATCTCCATACTTGAATTTGGATTTGGTACAGGATTAAACGCCTTACTTAGCTTCGCTTATGCCCAAAAAGTCAGGAAGCGTTTGAGGTATTATACCGTAGAAAAATTTCCCCTTGAGAAAGACCAACTCGATAGTTTAAATTATGGAAGTTTGCTTGAGATGAATGCCGAATGGGGGCGTTTACATGACTTGGCTTGGAACACATGGGAAGATTGGGAAGAAAAACATGCCCTTTACAAAATGCAGGGTGACTTTACCGCACTAGACCTTCCAAATCACTCGATTGACCTGCTCTACTATGATGCCTTTGCCCCATCCAAGCAGGAGGAAGTATGGTCAATCAACTACCTACAAAAAGCGGCAGCCACCCTTAAAAAAGGCGGTATTCTCGTAACCTATTGCGCAAAGGGACAATTCCGCCGAGATTTGCAATCCTTGGGCTTTGAGGTTAGTCGTTTGCCTGGACCTCCAGGTAAAAATGAAATGATTCGTGCTCAACTAATTTAGGCTATTCGTCAAAAAATCAGCTTAGAGCTGTTAATTTTTGTTTATTTAGTAAAATAATACCTATGCTATGAAAATATTAAAAATAATTCTCATCGTGCTTGCATCCATAGTGGTTTTGCTCACGATTACTGTGGCGTTCATGCCCTCTGAGCGAATGGTAGAGCGCTCCATTTTAGTTGCAACTCCTGCCAACAAGCCTTTTAAAATGGTAAATGAGTTGAAAAACTGGACCAAATGGTCGCCATGGTATTTGATGGATACCACTTCAGTGATGACCTATAGCGAAAACAGCGCAGGTCTTGACGCTTGGTATACTTGGGACAGCAAAAACAAAAACATTGGAACAGGGAAACTAACCATCATCAACAGTACCGCTCCTGATTCAGTGATAGTTAGCTTAGAATTTGGCGATTGGGATCCATCGACTGCTGGCTATTATTTTGAAACGGTTGGTGAAAACGAAACCAAAGTGACCCAACGTATGCCACTTATTGCCCAAGGATTTTGGGGTAAATTTCAAATCTTCATTATGGAAAACGTGATGGTGGGAATGTTCGATAAAGGACTTGCCCTTATCAAGTCGAATGCGGAGAGCATGCCAGATGAACCAGAAATTGCCGGCAAAATAGAAGGCCTGGCAGTGGAAGAAATGCCAGCGGGCATGTCCTTAACTTTTACCGATACAACCGATATGGCTACCCTTTCACAGTTCTTGGAGAGAGGCTATGGAGAAATCATGGTGCAAGCTGGCATGCAAAACTTAGAGATTGCAGGTCCGGTTTTCGCTACCTACCACCTTTGGGATGAAGAAAACAATATTGCCGTGGTAGAATGCGGTGTTCCAGTGAATAAAGAAGGTGTTTCTGTAGGAAATGTTATTTACAAAACCATGGAACCTCGTAAGGCCTTGGTCGCCGACTTCTTTGGACCCTATGACAACTCAATGAAAGCCCATTTGGCAATCATTGCACATGCGGAAGAAAACCAAATAGAACTTGGTGACTCCCCGACAGAAATTTATGTAAACGACCCATCGACCGTTAGCGACCCGATGCAAATTCATACACGTGTTAGTTACCCTATCAAGTAATCAAACGTTTGAGGAGAGAAAAAAAGGGGCGAACTATCGTCCCTTTTTTTGATTTAAGCGATTCTTCCGGGCTAGATTCTTAAAGGCTTCTAGGTAACCTTCCATACTGTCTACAAGCTTTTGTACGTCAGCATCCTCCGACTTCGGATATAAGTCTTTCATACGCGTAATCGTTTCTTCTAGGACTTCTTGAGCACGTGCATTGTCGCCAAGCGAATAAGCATCTGACATTACTTTTAAGGCTCTATTCAATTCGGCCATGGCGTAGAGCTTTTTCTGTTCTGCTTCAACCACAAGCTTTAAATTTCCACTTCCGTCTTGCCATTCTGGTGCAATACTTTGCTCCACAATTTTATCCGGTCCATCTATCTCCTCTTTATAGCTAATGCGCACCTTTATTGGTTGATTGACGATTTCCGGGTTACTTTTTTGAAGGGTGAATAAGGCGAGAGCTACTTGATTCGCGCCATTGTAAAGATTTGGAATCTCATATATCAAGGGGTTCTTTGAGCCGGGCAATGGTGTTTTTCCATACAACTGCTCACATTTTAACACGGGATTATAGCTTACTTCCAAGCGAACATCATAGGCAACGGGCTTCAACTCATTCAATACTTTCTTCAGAAAAACCTCCCTAAATGCCGCACTATCAGCCACATGATGTACCACCCCTCTACCCTTTTCTGCCAAAAGTTTGAGCAATGGATAGTTATAGTCCTCACCCACACCCACACTGGTACATGATATCTTATCATTAAAAGGTTTCTGGGCTGCTTCAAGCACCTCCGGCTGATTGCTATCGTACCCATCACTCAGAAGGATAACGCGGTTATTTTGCTTTTCAGAATAGCGACTCATCACGGCTTCATACCCCGCCTTCATTGCCTCAAGCATGTCGGTACCGCCGCCCGCTTCAATCTTTTCTATCGCCTGAATCAATTCCTGTTTTTTGCTTCCCAGTTTCTGGTGTGGGAATATTAGTTCCATCTTATCATCAAAGGCATAGACGGATACATAATCGCCCGGATTTAATTTATTTACCAAGGCAATTAACGACTTCTTGAGCATCTCTATTCGGTAATAGCCTGCCATGGAGCCGCTCTTGTCAAGAATAAAGGAATAATTACCAGGCATCTCAATGCCATCCCCCTTGGCCGTATAGCCTATTTCAAGAAGTGCTTCTTTCGTTTGGGGATTGAACGCATTTCCCCATTTTAAAAATAATCCGACTTTATTTGGCTTCAAAGGCTCCGGATATTGCTTGCTGAGGAAACTTTCAAACTCAATAAGAAAAAGCTCCTCTTTCCCCGGAATAAACAATTCTGGATGCTCCAATTTTGGATTCGGGAGATAGGTCATCTCCATCGCTCCATTCACGTAGCCAAACACTTTAGTGAGGTCAATCACATCCACATCGCGCTGGAAATTGAAGTGGATCATGTATTTCTTGCCAATTGGAAGCAAGAACTTCACTTCACCAGCTGCATCGGTATAGCCGACATAAACTTTTTTGCCATGAATTTCTTCCAGGTAAACTGTTTCGTTACTTCCCTTGCCTCCTGCCTTATTTACTGTGATCATGTAATAAGCCCTTCCAGAAGCCGCTTCCTCTTTTAAGATATGCTGTACGACTGTATCCCCGTTTACGGTTTCGTTCACCTTAGGCTTGTCGTATTGTACCGTGCTGGTCATTACCAATCCTGTCCGATTCTTTACATCTACATAGGAGATATTCAAGACATCTTCAACATCCACATCATAGCTCTGGCCTAAATCCAGCATAAAGGAAGCTAATCCCTTTGCGTCGGTAGTAGCTGTAAACCCGGACTTACTAGCGACATGGACCATCCTGACCTGAACGCCTTTTTGTGAATACCCTGACCGGCTCTTTACCCTTACCCGAACAATCGCCTTTCCCTTTTCTGGTGCCTCACTCCCTGTGAGGTATTGTTCACTCCACGTATAGTTAAAGCGATCCACTGTTTGTTGGGCCTTGCGATTTGAAAAGGCCGGATTATAGGTGAGTGACATCCTCCGATTGCTTGTTCCATTTTCTGGAACCTCCACTTCTCGGTTCATGTCAAAATCATTCACAAATAGCTTCCATAGTACCCCATGATCAATCATGAACTCCGCTTTCCCCATAGAACTAGCTGTCTTTTCAATACGTTCTTGGGTGCTCGTTTCTATTAATAAAATCTTTGCCCCAGATACAGGCTTTTGCTTGCCATCATGTACCTCTACGGATAGATTTACGGTTCCTTGTCCGAATGCGGCTTGGGTAATAAAGAGGGTAAGGAGAAAAATAATTTGTTTCATAAGCTTTAAACTAAAACTAGTTTTTTGGTTCAATTCGTATGGAAGAGACAGTACGACGTGGCAAAAGAACCATAAGGACGAATAGTGTCTGGAACTTCTGTGTCATCGTGTATTTGCCTCAAAGTATGAATCTCGACAAGTCGATTTTTTCTTAACTTCGGCCATCGATGATACATACTTGAAGAATGAGGATTGTAAATAGCGTACTCGCAAAATTATTCAAATTTAAAATTACAGTACCCTAAATCCCTCCAATTCTAACGTCTTAAAATTCAAAAATTCGTAACATCGTAACATCGTAAAGTCATAAAATGCCTCTCGTAGAATTCTACAAACCGCGAAAATTATCAGCAAAGCGACTCGATCGTTATTTGGCTGGAGGGTGGTTTCGCAGCAGCAATGGATTGTTTCGAAATCAGGTCTTGTGTTTAGATGGGCAATTATGCAGCGTGGTAAACATTCGGCTTCCACTGGATGGACATACTTTTAAGAAGTCGCATCGTCGCTTATTGAATAAATGCAGTGACTTACGGATTGAAATTGGGCCAGTGCGACTCTGTGAGCAGATGGAGGAACTTTATCTGCAAACCAAACACCGTTTTAAAGGGTTTGTATTTCCTGAACTTCGCACCTTCTTATATGATTCGCTCGACCGGAAAGTCTTCCAAAGCTATCATGTAAAAGTATACGATAAGGAAGTACTGGTTGCCGCATCAGTCTTTGATATTGGCGAAATTGGCTGCATGAGTGTTTTGGGACTTTACGATCCGCGATACAAATATCTCAGTCCAGGTATTCTTACCATGTTACTTGAGCTTCAATGGGCAAAGGAAAATGGCTATCGTTTTTATTATCCCGGCTATGTGCTCGACGAATCGCCAACCTTCGACTATAAATTAAGCTTAGGTAATTATCAATACTTGAGCAATACTAAGCGATGGATTAGTCAGTATGATCAGGTAGTACAGCAATCGCCAGTAAAAGAAATTGAAGCAGCGAGTAAACAGTTAGCCCTTGCTTTACACCAGGCCAAGATACCACATCAACGTATGCTGTATAAGCTTTTTTCATTGGGTTATGCTTACGACGAAGGAACTTTTTTGCGCCATCTCATCCTATTTGTATTACCTGAGTTGAGCGACAATCCATTTAAAGTGTCGGTGGTGGCCTATGATTTCGAACACCAGCGCTACCGGCTTAGTCACCCATGGCCGGTGCACGATGAGTTCTTAGCCGAAAATCAATCGGAGGAATACCAGGACCCAAATGTGTATTACGATATGATTCTGCAGGACAGTCTTGAAGATGCCACATACTATGAGAGGCCCGAAGAGGTGTGTTATGAAATTATTCGCCTTTTGCATCGAAAGGGACAAACAAACCCGGTGGGCCATTTGTTTCTTGGTAAACCTTCTACCTAGGAGCGACAAAACGACTTTAAAACGTTGGGGCCTTTTGGTATTAGATTACGAATTGACAGAAATAAATTGTATAATTCTCTTATTACATTTCATCTTCTTTAAAAAAACACATAGATATGGAAAACAGTGCTGAAATTATAGCCACGCTAACGACCCGCTTAGTAGAGATGGCCGCGACATACGGACCAAAACTTCTTCTTGCCATTATCACCCTAATCGTGGGTTTATGGATTTTAAAACGTGTCAATAAATTAATTCGCAAGAGTTTTGATAAGGCGAATATGGAGCCATCGTTGAGCACCTTCTTGCGCAATTTGCTCATGACCTTGATGAAGGCCCTGCTTGGTTTGACGG
>CAZUIT010000032.1:0-38908 GCA_964620355.1 uncultured Burkholderiales bacterium
GTATTCTCGCAATCTCTAAATCTCGATAACTCGCAACCTCTCACCCTCTTATCTCTCTCATCTAAAAGTCTTCTTTCTTTTTGCTAATTATATTAGTTTTCTAATTATATTAGCAGAAGCAAAAGAGAAGAAAATGTCCCACTATTTAGCACAGAATATCAAGTATTTACGAAAAGAGAAAGGCTTCACTCAAGAGGGCTTGGCGGGGAAACTAGGCATTAACCGCGCTGCTTTAGGGTCGTATGAAGAAGGAAGAGCTGAACCCAAGTTAGCTGTTTTGCAGATGATGGCCCAGTATTTTTCCTGCAGTCTGGATGATTTGCTTTACCAAGATTTTGCGCAAGGAAAGGAAAGAGTTGTATCCGATAAAAAGGGGCAAAAGCTCCGTGTACTTTCTGTAGCGGTAGATAAGGAAGATAAAGAACGTATTGTGGTGGTTCCGGTAAAAGCGGCTGCGGGGTATTTGGATGGGTTTAGTGATGTGGACTATATCGAGAGTCTGCCTTCCTTTAGTTTGCCTTTGCAGGAATTAGGGCGCGAACGTTCGTACCGCTTGTTTCAAATTAAGGGCGATAGCATGAATCCGATTCCTTCGGGTTCTTATATCATTTCGGAGTATATCCAAGACTGGACGCAGATCAAAGACGACCATTGTTATATCCTCATCACCCAAGATGAGGGCATTGTTTATAAGCGCGTGCTTAATAGGCTGAGTGACGAGGAATTAATTCTCAAATCAGATAATCCTGAATACAAGCCCTATTCCATTGGTTCAGAAATGATTGCCGAGGTATGGAAGGCCATTGGCTATATCAGTCTGCAGCTCCCCGAAACAGGAGGAGATCCTTTATCGGCGAATCAAATTATGAGTGCGCTGATTCGGCTGGAGAAAGACGTGAAGGAAGTGAAGGAGACCTTACGACATTGACCGAATTGCGAATTGTGATTTATGAATTAGAGACGATGACTGAATTTATGATTTGCGATTTGTGATTTATGAATTGGAGACTCCCGATGGCTATCGGGATAGAGAGAAGAAAATGAGATGTATGATATTTAGATGTAAGATGGTGAGATATGAGACAAGCTCCAGAGCCCATAAAAATGACAATTCAAAACTTATTATAAATCACAATTCACAATTCATAAATCATAAATAAAAGGGGGTGAGTAGATCAATCATGCATATGGACCTGGACACTTTTTTCGTGTCGGTAGAGCGCTTAATGGACAGTCGCTTAGAGGGAAAACCTATACTCTTAGGTGGCGTGAGCGATCGGGGGGTGGTGGCTTCTTGTAGTTATGAGGCGCGGACCTTTGGGGTGCATTCAGGCATGAGTATGAAGATGGCCAGACAGCTTTGTCCGGAAGGGATTGTGATTCGCGGGAACTCGAGCAATTACATGAAGTATTCGGATATGGTGACTGAAATCATAAAGGATACCTTCCCTTTGTATGAAAAGAGTTCGATTGATGAGTTTTATATCGACCTGAGTGGTATGGACCGCTTTTTTGGCTGTTTGAAGATGGCTTCAGAGAGTAGAAAACGCATTATTAGAGAAACAGGATTGCCCATTTCCTTTGGCTTGTCGGAGAATAAGACCGTATCGAAAGTGGCAACAGGAGAAGCTAAGCCAAATAATCAGATTAAGGTGGATTGGGGACTTGAAAAAGCATTCTTGGCGCCTTTATCCATCAAAAAAATACCCATGGTGGGCGACAAAACCTACCAGCTCCTGCGTAACTTGGGAGTGAAGAAAATCCGTACCCTGCAACAGATGCCGCCAGAAATGCTCGAAAAAGTGTTGGGAAAAAATGGACTCGCCATCTGGAAAAAAGCCAATGGTATCGATAATACGCAGGTGATTCCTTTTCATGAACGGAAGTCGATTTCTACCGAGCGCACCTTTGATAAAGATACGATAGACGTAGAAAAGCTCAAAGGCATCTTGGTGGCCATGACCGAAAACCTGGCCTTTCAACTCCGTAGAGGTAACCGGGTATCGGCCTGTGTGACCATTAAACTCCGCTATTCTGACTTCAATACCTATACGCTGCAAGCCCAGCTTCCTTATACCTCAGCCGATCATATTCTGATTCCTAAGGTGATGGAACTCTTTCAACGTATTTATAACCGCCGCTTATTGGTGCGCCTGATTGGTGTACGCTTTAGCAACCTAGTAAGCGGCTCATACCAAATGAACCTCTTTGAGGACAGCGAAGAGCTGATCAATCTCTACCAGGCCATGGATAAAATCCGCGACCGCTTTGGGGATCGATCGGTTATGCGCGCTTCAGGAGTGGAAGCACGAAGCATCGGAAGAAGTAACCCCTTTAATGGAGATGCGCCGATACTACTTGCGAATAGAAGACAATGACACCATTTGTGATTTGCGATTTATGATTTGTGAATTGGAGACGATGACTGGATTTATGAATTATGAATTGGAGACTCCCGATAGCTATCGGGATAGACGATGAGATGGTTAGACAGAAGATTATGAGATCCGCCTCCGCTGCTTGCTACGGCGGACAGGCAGTAAGACATTTAGATGTGAGGTAAGTGACGTAAGACGGATAAACATGAAGTTAAAACCACATCAAATCATAAATTATAATTCATCAATAGTAAATGATTAACGTTCACAGCACATATAGCCTAAAGTATGGAATGGTCAAGCCCGACGAAGTGTTGCGCTTGCTCAAGGAGCTGGGCTATGAGGCTGGGGCATTGACCGATATTAATAATACCTCTGCCTGCTTGGATTTTTTGCGTTTGGCGCCTAAACATGGGATCCATCCTGCTGTGGGGATTGATTTTAGGAATAGCGCTACACCTTGTTTTGTGGGACTAGCCTTGAATAATGAAGGATATAAAAACTTGAACGATTATTTGTCCTTTCACTTGCATCAATCCTTGCCCATTCCGAGGAAAGCGGTGCCAATGCCACATACCATTTTTATCTATCCCTTTAAGCTATTTACTGAGCTAGAGGAACTTGAAGAGAATGAGTATATTGGATTGCATATCAGTGACTTAAATAGGCTCCGTTTTTCGCCTTGGCTGAAGCGGAAGCATAAGCTGGTTATACTTCATAGTATGAGTTTTCGGCATAGAAGGGATTTTAATGCACACCGTTTGTTGCGGGCAATTGATAAGAATACGCTATTGAGTATGCTTCCCAAATCAGAGGAAGGCAAGGAGGAAGACGTTTTCATGAAGAAGGAAACACTGTATGCCTATTTCCAGGAGTTTCCAGAGATTATTCAAAATACCGAATCCATTCTTGAACGTTGTGCCTTGAACTTTGGCTTTGGCGAAGAGCAGGTTAATCAGAATCAACAATCCTATACCGGTTCTGTAGCAGAAGACCGTGAAATGGTGCGCAGGCTTTGTAGAGAAGGGCTTTCCTACAGGTACCCCAATCCAGATGAACGCATCCATACCCGAATACAAAAGGAGCTGGAGATTATTGAGCAGAAAGGCTTTTTGTCTTATTTCCTGATCAATTGGGATATTGTTTCATACGCCCGCAGCAAAGGCTATTTCTATGTAGGGCGTGGGAGCGGAGCAAATAGCATCATTGCCTATATCCTGCGCATTACGGATGTAGACCCCATTGAGCTCGACTTGTATTTCGAGCGCTTTATAAACCTCTATCGGCAGAATCCGCCCGACTTCGACGTAGATTTTTCTTGGACCGATCGCGAAGATATGACCCGCTATATTTTCAATCGATTTCCGAATGTTTCGCTTTTGGGGGTCTATAATACCTTTCAATACCGTGCTGTTATTCGGGAATTGGGGAAAGTCTTTGGTTTGCCCAAGTACGAAATTGATGAATTATCGCGGGGTAGAAAGGTGGAGAATAAGCGTCCGGATCAAATGACTACCCTGGTATTGAAGTATGGAAGTTGGATTCAGAATATGCCCAATAATTTAAGTATCCACTCGAGTGGAATTCTGATTAGCGAGAAACCTATCCATCATTATTGTGCAACTTTTCTCCCTCCAAAAGGCTACCCAACTACGCAGTTTGATATGGTGGTAGCCGAAGATGCTGGCTTGTATAAATTTGATATTTTGAGTCAGCGCGGACTAGGAAAAATCAAGGATACGGTAGAGATTGTTCACCGAAATCACCCCGACCATGAGCGTATTGATATACATGATATTCAGCGTTTTAAAAGCGACGAACGGGTAAAAGAATTACTCAGAGATGGAAAGGCGATGGGCTGCTTTTATGTGGAGTCTCCCGCCATGCGAATGTTGCTCAAAAAACTCAAAGTAGACGACTATTTAGGACTTGTTGCGGCCAGTTCCATCATTCGTCCGGGAGTAAGCAAATCGGGGATGATGAAGGAGTATATCCTGCGTCACCGTTATCCAGAAAAGCGAAAAAATGCCCATCCCGTAATGTTGGATATTATGCCGGAAACCTATGGAGTGATGGTGTATCAGGAGGATGTAATCAAGGTAGCGCATTATTTTGCTGGTTTAACTTTAGCGGAGGCCGATGTACTCCGAAGAGGAATGAGCGGAAAGTACCGTTCGCGGGAAGAGTTTCAGAAAGTAGAGGAGAAGTTCTTTTCAAATTGCAGTGAGAAGGGTTATTCAGAAGTCATGGCGCAGGAGATATGGCGGCAGATAGAAAGTTTTGCAGGATACGCCTTTGCAAAAGGACATTCCGCCTCCTATGCGGTTGAAAGCTACCAAAGCCTCTTCCTCAAGGCGCATTACCCGCTGGAGTATATGGTTGGGGTGATTAATAATTTTGGTGGCTTCTATAATACAGAGATGTATGTACACGAAGCTAGGATGGATGGAGCTATTATTCATGGGCCATGTATCAATACGTCGGACTACCCAACAGGTATTTACGGAAAGGAAATTTACCTCGGATTTATGCACCTCAGCGGACTAGAAACCGATGCCGCAATGCGAATTTTAGAAGACCGCGATACGAATGGGGTATTTGATAGTCTTGATGATTTCTTGGACCGCCTACCAGATATAGGTTTAGAGCAATTGAGCATTCTCATTCGAATCGATGCTTTTCGCTTTACCGGCTTATCGAAACGAGCTTTACTCTGGCATGCCCACCTGAAAGCAGATAGAGCGAGACCAGTACCCGGAACGGCTTCACTCTTTCGTGTGCCGCATAAACAGTTTCAATTGCCCGCATTGTTAAGCGATGCCTTTGAAGACGCTTTCGATCAGATGGAATTGCTTGGTTTTCCACTCTGTTCTCCTTTCAATTTGTTAGATGGAGAAATGGACAATGAGCTATTAGCAAAGAATTTAGAAGCGTTTAATACGAAACAAATCACGATTTATGGCTACCTGGTCACCGTAAAAGATACAGCCACTAGCAAAGGGGAGCGAATGAGCTTTGGCACCTTCGTCGATAGGCAGGGTTATTTCTTTGATAGTGTCCATTTCCCGGATACTGCCAGGAACCATCCCTTCAGAGGTCGTGGTGTGTATGCTGTTACTGGAAGGGTGGCCGAAGAGTTTGGCTTCTATTCCATTGAAGTTATGGCCTTAAAAAAACTTAATACCATTGAAGACCCGCGCTATAGCGACAAACCTCCCAAATCACCTAAAACCCAAATAGCATGAAAGCAGATACTCGAAATATCCAAAAAGGAAGAGGAGCACAGAAGAATACAGCCAATCCATATTCAAAGCACCAAACTGTTCAAGAACATTGGGAAGGAATTGATGAGACGGAAAATACAGAAGACAAAATTACGAGTGAATACATTGAGGTATTTCCAAAATCCATCTTAAACCGAGTGGAGAGTCCGGATATAGGTCTTTCATGGAGCATGAATCCTTTTCAAGGCTGTGAACATGGTTGCATCTATTGCTATGCAAGGAATACCCATCATTATTGGGGATATAGTGCTGGGACCGACTTCGAACAAAAGGTTATGATTAAAGCAAACGCTCCTGAACTATTGGCCAAAGAACTGTCGCGTGCCAATTGGAAGGTAGAACCGATCATGCTTTCTGGGAATACCGACTGCTATCAACCTGCCGAGCGGAAATTTGGAATCACGAGAAAACTACTTCAGGTGCTTTTAGATTTTCGTCACCCAGTGGGTATCATCACTAAAAATGCACTCATATTAAGAGACCTCGATATTCTCAAAGAACTCAATGCCATGGATTTGGTGCATGTCAACATCAGCTTCACCACCATGGAAGAAGATTTACGTCGCGTTTTGGAACCTCGCACCTCTTCGGTCAATGCTAAACTAAAAACGATTGAGACACTAAGTAAGGCTGGAATTCCGGTTAATGTGATGATGGCCCCAGTTATTCCATCCATCAATAGCCATGAAGTGTTTGAGCTAAGCAAAGCTGTTGCGGATGCCGGTGCTGCAAATATCAATCATTTGGTTGTGCGTTTAAATGGAGCGGTAGGACCCTTATTTGAAGATTGGTTAAAACTCGTATTTCCAGATCGATCGGATAAGGTGATGAATCAGATTAAGGCCATTCATGGAGGACAGGTCAACGACAGCAGGAGCGGAGTGCGCATGAAAGGAGAAGGAGTCTTTGCTCAAAGTATGCAGGATCAGTTTTCCTTGGCCAGAAAGAAATACTTCAAAGGCAAAACCCGTAAGCCTTATAACCTCGAACATTTCGTTCGTAGAGATAAGGAACAGTTGCTCTTATTTTAGTTTATCTAAAGACTTTAAGGTATTGGTGATGCGATTGAGCAATCCTTTGGAAGTATAGGGTGCTTCCTGTTCCAATAAGGCCCGCAATTCATTTCCGAGTTCAGGATATACTTTGACCAAATTATGAAGCACACCAATGGCAAAAGCTCGAATGGCTATGGCTTCTTCTCTGCGGGAGGCCAGTTCGAAACTGAGGTCCCATACTTTGCCGCTTAATTCTTCTGGAATTTTACTGAATTGCAGGAGACGCATGGTATTGCGCTTGGTGGAATCGTTTGCTTCAACCGAAGAACAAGCGTCAATGATTTGCGGAAGAAAGGGTGTTAGTTGATTTGGCGAAAGACTCCCAACTACCCATGCAGAACGCTGCTGTATGCGGTACCGAGCATGGCAGAATAATTCCACCAATTCAATCAAACGTTCAGGGTTCGCTTCAATCTCGTCTTGAATACGAATCATATTTTTCTTGGAGTTTTCACGTAATAGTTCGTCGGCTAGAGGTCCCATTCCTACAAATGTGAATAAAATCAGAATAAAATAACAGCATTAAATACTGCTGAAGCTTGCAGAAAAGCGAGCTTACTCCGTATTATTGTATACGACCTAATCACGAAGCTATGAACGAATGGTGGGAAGCTCTTAGCAGCTTTGAAAAAATACTCTGGGGATTTGCAATTCCTTCTTCCTTGATTTTTGCGCTACAAACCATCATGACCTTTGTAGGGATGGATAGCGATGGAGGAATTGACGCCGATGGGGATGCAGACTTTGCGGATGATTCTGACTCCGAGGATGGTCCGTTTCAGCTGTTTACTTTTCGGAATATGGTGAATTTCTTCTTGGGCTTTTCATGGGCAGGAATATCCCTGAACGACTATATCGAAAATCGTTTTGTATTAGGCCTTGTCGCCTTTATTATCGGTGCTCTTTTGGTTTTTCTGGTCATGATGATTTTTATCCAGATGGGGAAAATGGTCCA
This sequence comes from uncultured Burkholderiales bacterium, assembly GCA_964620355.1. Lineage (GTDB taxonomy): Bacteria > Bacteroidota > Bacteroidia > UBA8524 > UBA8524 > UBA8524. Next base: position 7,673 of record CAZUIT010000032.1, read on the forward strand.
GTCAGGCACCATGGATTACCGAAATGCTGTCGGTCATCAATGCGAAGTTTATTTGGGTATCCCTGCGGAGAATTCAGGCCGAGGAAAGGTTCATGTGATGATTCAAGGAGCATTGCGTGAGCTTGATGCCATTACACTTGGAGACACACTCGCTTCAGGATCACAAGCACGCGTGGTAGAAGTACGCAGCGGTCATATTTTAGTTGTAGAAAAAGTTTAACAAGATCAGATAACCTATGAGTCCATTAATTCTTATTGCCGTATTGGTGGTGGTCCTTTTCGTGACCTTCTCCGCCATTCTTTCGCGTTACAAGCGTTGTCCTTCCGACCGAATTTTGGTGGTTTACGGACGAACAGGTAAAAACAAAGCAGGAGGAGATTCTTCTGCTAAATGTATTCATGGAGGGGCGGCTTTTATTTGGCCAGTATTCCAGAGCTATGCCTTCCTAGACCTCCAGCCGATATCTATCGAGGCAAACCTTACCAATGCCCTTTCCAAGCAAAATATCCGTATTGATGTGCCTTGTAGGTTTACAGTGGGAATATCCACTGAGCCAGACATCATGCAAAATGCGGCCGAGCGCTTATTGGGTTTGACTAAAGATCAGATTCAAGAAATTGCCAAAGACATTCTTTTCGGTCAGTTGCGTTTGGTTATTGCTACCATGGATATTGAAGAAATTAACTCCGACAGGGATAAATTCTTGATCAATGTTTCGTCTAATGTGGATTCTGAATTGAGAAAAATCGGATTGAAGCTGATCAACGTGAACGTAACAGATTTACGGGATGAATCAGGGTATATTGAAGCTTTAGGAAAAGAAGCGGCGGCAAAAGCCATTAATGAGGCCAAGAAAACGGTCGCTGAGCAAGAGCGTTATGGAGAGATTGGTAAAGCCGAAGCCGATAGAGACAAAGACATTCGAATTGCCGAGACACATAGAGACCGTGATACCATGATTGCTAATGCAAACAAGGAGAAGGAAATTCTTATTGCCGGAGCCGAAAGAGACGAGAATATTGTTAAGGCCGATGCCGCGAGAGACACAAGGGTACGGGTGGCTGAAGCAAATGCGGTGGCCGTTGAAGGAGAGAATAAGGCGAAAATATCGATAGCCTCAACAGATGCCGAAAGACGAGAGCGTGAAGCAGAAGCCTTACGCCGAGCTATTGCAGCAGAAAAAGTGCAGCAAGCCAAAGCCTTAGAAGAAGCCTATTCTGCAGAACGCACAGCTGAAGATGCCCGTGCCAATAGAGAGAAAGCAACCCAGCACGCAAATATTATCGTTCCGGCTGAGATAGATAAGCAGAAACAAATTATTGATGCAGAGGCGATTGCCGAGAGAACAAGACGGCTTGCACAAGGGGAGGCAGATGCCACCTTCGCCCGAATGGATGCCGAAGCACGTGGTATTTTTGAAATCTTAACCAAACAGGCCGAAGGGTATAACCGCATTGTAAATGCATCGGGTGGAGATCCACAACAAGCCATTATGTTCTTAATTGCCGACAAATTACCTGAACTGGTTAAAACCCAAGTGGAAGCCATTAAAAACATTAAAATCGATAAGATTACTGTTTGGGACCAAGGGGATAATGCAAATGGACAGACTGGAACTGCTAATTTTATTAGTGGCCTGATGAAGTCGGTACCACCCTTACAAGACTTGTTTAATATGGCTGGGATGGAACTGCCAGAATATTTGAAGGGTAAAGATGTAGAGGGAGCAGCAGAAGAGGTGAAAGGTGAAGCCAAATCTAAAAAGGAAAACAAAGGGCCGAAAGATGCGCCCTCTGAGCCGGAAGCATAGTCTTAGCTAGAAAGTTGATTATTAAGAAGCCACGTCGAAGAGCGTGGCTTCTTTTTTTTGCGGATCATTTATCATATACAGTAGCAGTTGATCCTATTTTTCATATCCACAGCGATACCACTTTGTATGTGAAGAGAGGTCCTTGTTATACGAATGCACGACGGACGTTTTGCTCCTTTGATGGACGTCATAAATCATTACAATCACGGAGTGAAAAAACATGCCAATTTGGACAGGAGACTTCAAAATTTCGTATTCAATGCAACAAGCAATGAGTTTGAAGCGGATGGGCTTCCACGACGATTAAACCTTAGTGAGCAGGACAAAGAAGACTTGATTGCTTTTTTAAATACCCTGACCGACTACCGTATGATTTCGGATACTAAGTATAGCAATCCATTTCAATAAGGATTTAGTCCTAATCTTCTTCTTGCTCTTCGGCAGACAGTCGATTCATGAGGGCGCGTTTGTCTACCGGATACTTTTCAAAGCTTCTTGCAATAGCGTAGCTCACAGCAGATACGAGCATAATGGGTATCATCAAATCATATCCTCCAGTTAATTCGGCGATAAGAAATATTCCAGTGAGTGGCGTATACATGATACCGGAAAGTAGTCCTGACATACCTACAATAACGAAGTTGGTTTCATTCAAATCTGCTATACCGAGCATATTGATTAGACGAGAAAAGAAGAAGCCGATATAAGAGCCAACAAAGAGGGAAGGAGCGAAATTACCTCCGTTTCCGCCACTGGAAATCGTGATAGATGTGGCAACAACCTTAATAAAACCAGTAATGCCGATAAAGAGTAATACGGCCCATGAGTCGTCAATAAATCGAGCGAAAATACTTTCATCAAAAACCTTCTCCGCATCATCATTCATTAAATCCTTGATACTTTCATACCCCTCACCAAATAAAGTGGGGAATAAAAAGATTAGGGCTGCAAGAAATAATCCCCCACGCACAGCCTTCCACCAAGGGTTTTTCATGGTACGATCATTCCATTGTTCAATCTTCCATGCCATGCGGCCATAGTTCACCGACATGATGCCTGTGAGTAAGGAGAAAAGGATATAGAGAGGAACATTATGATAATCAAATACTAGAGCCTCCTTATAGGAAAGGAGAATCTCTTCATTTAGCACAATCATGGATACCAAGGCACCGCTCACTGAGGCAATGATGATGGGAATAAATGCGGAAATCGTTGCTTCTATCATGATGGCTTCTAAAGCAAAGATCACCCCGGCAATAGGCGCATTAAAAACCGCAGCAATACCGGCAGCAGCTCCGCAAGCAAGCATTAATGTACGCTCTTTATGTATGAGACGGTAAACCCTTCCATAGTTTGATCCTATCGCGGCACCCGTAACAACAATTGGCGACTCCAGTCCGGCCGAACCACCAAGTCCTACGGTAATCGAACTGCTAATCAGCTGTGAATACATTTTATGTGGGGAGACCAAGCTGTATTTTTTCTTAATAGCATACAGCACGGAAGCAACCCCTTTGCCGGAATCGCCCTTTAATCCATACTTGACATAAGCTACCGTACAAATTACTCCGACCAATGGACCTAAGAGGTAGGCCATATTTTGCCAGTCGTAGTCGGCGAGTAAAAGAATAAGTTGGCGAACATAATGTACAGCTGTTTTAAGAACTATTGCCGCTAAACCCGCACTCAATCCTACTAAGACAGCAGAAAGGAGGATAAATTGATTGCGAGAGAGCTTTTGCCCAATCCAGACAATCAATCGTTCATAAATTCTCAGAGTAGACCACTGAAGTTTCATAGTTTACGGGTTGCAAAGATGGGGAAACATTATGGTACGATGAAATTTAGCATTGCATTAATTCAAGGTGATGAATAAGGGCTAAAGAGTCACTTTTATTTATTTAGAATCACAGGATAATTGCGCCCTGTATTCTCGTTGGTATTTGTATGATTTTCAATGTTTTAAGAATTTATCGAATACCGAGTTAAATTTATGGTTTTGAAGAAATTATCGTTTTGAAAATTGGACCGAAATCCTATCTTTACCAAGCAATTTTAATTACATGAGTACAAAAGAAACAGGAACGGTTAAGTTCTACAATGAAGCCAAAGGATATGGTTTCATTAAGCATGATGGATCAGAAAATGAAACATTTGTGCACGCAACGGGATTGGTCGACAAGGTTAAGCAGGACGACGCTGTTGAATTTGATTTACAGGAAGGAAAAAAAGGAATGAATGCCGTTAATGTTCGGTTGCTCTAATAAGACTGTTTTTCTGAAACCTTTAAAAGCCGGCAATCGCCGGCTTTTTTAGTATTTAGTTTTCTGTATCGTAATATAGTTTGTAGAACTTTCTTCCATCGGTATCTGTTCCGCGCTCAATGTTTTGGCGGTTTCCATGGATATAAACATGAAAGTTTTTGTCTAGTTTCAAAACACTTTTAAGGACGCCTGAATTCTTCTTTACTGCATGTTCATTGATATCGAAGTCTTCACTGAAACTGAAGCCATTTTCTTCAACATTTTGATCTACATAGCGAGAAAAGGAATCAATTACGCCGGGATCTTGAAATACATGCTGGGCAAATTCTTCATCCTTAAAATGATCCTGACTTTTAAAGTATTCAGCCGAACGGTTCAATAAGGCAATTTGGTCTGCACGAGCAATATCGTATTCTTCACTCAGTTGTTGTGTGATAAAGTCTTTTGTAAGATTTACTGCCTGCTGCGTGAAATGGAAGGAATCCTGACGTGGGTTTAGCCCCAAGAAATCGTCCTTCCAATAAGCCGCATCCGTAGTCTTGCCACTTCGGTCGGCACAGCAGATTTTATACCCTGTTTCTTCCTCTTGATTCAAGATGATACAGGCTTTATCAATTTTATCTAGTCCAATTCCCTCTATGATATTTACATCATATTTAGTTGGGTCTTGGGTAAACTGTAAAAATTCGTCAACATGTTCAATCTTATATACCCCAAGCGCCTCACTATGCCTACCATCGCTGCCGACATGTCCGAAATAGGCAATACATAAATCACCGCCTTTGATGCTTGGATGTTCGGAAACATCATATAATAAACCGGCGATAAACTCGCCGATTTTCATCAAGTTTTCACCTGGGCTATCAAAGATTTCCTTGCTGTATTTATACATCGGGTGGTTATCAAGACCCGCATCATCGGCAAACTGAAAGTATTCCGGTGTTTTAAAAGGATGGAAGAAGAGCTTGATAAGAGCAGCTTGAAGAGCGTCGTTATCCGTTTCAGTAAAGTCGGTTGACAGGCGCACACCTTGGTCTTCAAACTTATTTCCTACTTTATGAACGAGAAGGAAGCGTACGGAGGAATTGGAAAAATCTAACATCGGGTGCAAATTACAGAACAGATTGAAAGGGTTATTCGCGAGTTTTCCCCATTTTGAGTTTAGGGGAGTAGTGTAATATTTCCTTTGAGATGATATACCTGTCCATCCGTTCCTACAGCATCTATCGTATAGATATAGACATCTTCCTGACAAGGCACCCCCTTATACGTGCCATCCCAACCTAAATCAAAGAGGTCGGATTGATAAATTTCCTCACCCCAACGGGTATAAATTCGAATCTGATACTTGAAAATATACATGCCTTTTACATGAAAGGTTTCATTGAGGTTATCACTGTTAGGGGTAAAAGCATTTGCCACAAAAATTCGGCTGCGAACCGGCGCACAAGAAATATTTGAATGACTCCAAACTTGGTCTAAGGCATTATAGTCGCCAGGCTGTGTGAATGCCGTAATGCGGTAGCAATAATCTGGTCGGCCAACATCTTCCGTAATTTCATCTATATAGAAGCTATCTGAGGCCGCAGTTTCAGCCAAAGCAATGATGGAGCCGTCGGGTTCAATTCTTTCTACGAGGTAGTGATGTACGGGTATTTCCCAGCCCACATAAGTCGACCAATTTAATGCCGGACGTTCCATGGTGTCGGTGGTTGTTTTTAATAAAATAGAACGTGATTCAGGGCCAGCCGGACCAATATCACCGCAGCTATCTTTCATGCGAAGTCTAAAGTAATACGATTGATCATCAACCATTAATGACCTTTTTGTATGGGTTCTCGCCGTTTCATCAAGCCAGTCTGTGGCATCATAAAAGACAAAACCATCCTTGCTATATTCTACTTTATACCCCGTAATAGCGAATTTCGAATAAATAGGTTTTTCCCAATCTGCAAGTATATCCTTATCCTCTTCAACGCTGATACGTTTTAGTCTCTGCACGGGCAGTTCTGGTTTGAAAGGAGGGGTAGCTTTTGTCGTATCACTGTAAGAGAACAAATGCTCAGTAGGGGCATGTTCAGCACGAATGCGGTAATTCGGACTATCATAGCAGTTAACGGCTGTATCGCGGAAATGGGTTGAATCAGGAAGTACCCAAGCAATGGAATCGAAAACTCCGATTTTGTTTTCTTTTTGAATCACATAATAGGCAATAGGCCAACCTTCGTAATGGTTCCAATTCAAATCCACTAAGTTGGTATCAGCGCTTGCTTGTACTTCTATGCTTCGATGTACCAAGCTTGATGTAGGGAAGGATAGAAGACCACAAGCATTCTCCGAACGTACCCTAAAATAATAACTCTCGTGCAAGGTATTGAGGGCAGGATGAACGAATAAGGTATCGTCTCGCTGAAAACGCTCAGCGACTTCGTAGAAGCTACCTTGTTCAGGCTTCATTTCAAGATGATAGCTTAGAAAATCAACTTCTTCGGAAGGAGCGAATTCGCTCTGGTATTCCATACTTTTTCCAATGCTTACTCGATGCACAAATGGTGTTGGAGGAGCCACAGTATCGCCAACAAGGAGCGTCCGACTGCTTGCGCTATCCAAACAATTTCTATAGGTCTTAACAATTAGCTTCGCGGTATATGGGCCTTTTTGGGCATACTTATGCGACATGACGGAGTTGGTGTTTTCTACAATAACACCATCACCAAAAGACCAAACATAGCTTTCAACACTATCTAACTGACCCACAGCATCGGCCTTAAGTGTGATCTCAGCTCCCAAGCAGGCCAATGAATCTAAAGCCTTTAAACGCAATTCCACACCCGGAACTTCAATCGGTTGAACCAAAGTGTCTTTGCACCCATAACTCGATTCGATTATTAGTCCAACTGGTATTTTCCCAGGCTGATTAAAAGTATAGTGAACCGAATCTCCACTACCGATCAACTGATTATTCCATATCCAACTGCTTTTAATAATTTTACCTTCACTACTTGAGCTGGTACTAATAAGGGTCTGCATTTGTCCCACACACGCTTCACTTGATATAAAACTAGCGATGGGCGCCTCTCGTACAAAGATGGTATCAATGGGGGGTAGACTATACTTACAGCCCATGTCATTGCTTAATATCATCAATGGAATATAACGTCCAGGTCTGGTGTAGGTATGACTGAGTTGAGCGTCGTGGCCAAGGTTTCCATCTCCAAGGTCCCATTCAATTTTTGTGGCGCCTTGGGTGTTTGATGTAAAATTCACTAGAACCGATTCGCATGCTTCGTTCGGTGTAAAGTTAAAAGTACCTGTAGGTCCTTCTATAATTACAATATCAGGAACACGCAATTCAGAGCTGCAGCCCTTGGAATCAGTTACCTTGAGCTTGACTCCATACTTACCTGGCACAAGGTAATTCTTCTTGGGATTTTGTAACAGAGAGCCGGTTCCATCGCCGAAATCCCATTCCCAAGAAACCAAAGAGTCTTGTCCTGGCAAGGAGGTGTCTTTAAAGCTCACGAGAAGTGGAGGACAGGTGGAGAAGACAGGATCAGCAGAAAAGAGGGTTTTAATTTTTGTGCCCTTCCCATAAAAGGAGAAAGTATCACGAAATACACAACCATTAGGATCTGTTGCTGAGAAGGTCACCTCATTCCAAACATCGGCTGGAAAGCTGCCAAGAAACTCATGATAGGTGGAGCTTCCACCAGGGAATTTCCATAAATATTTGATTGGCTCAAGGCCCACACTTCCTAGGTTTTCTACTTTGAAACGGTATTTGGCTGTATTGCAATCGGGTTCTTGTGTAAAAGATAGACTGGGACTCGGACCAAATGCATGGGCTCTTAGATCGGTCTGAGCCACACAGCCAGAATCATCTTCTATGTATAACACTATTTTAATACCATTTCCTTGGAATCGTGGAGGAGTGCTTATGTATAATTCTGTGGTATCACTTAAGCTCATTATGTCGCTATAATCCACTACGAGCCATCTAGCTTTTTTTATTCCGAATTGTGACTCACTTAAATTAATCATTTTAAGCGTTTTGGGTACACAAAATGTATCCTCATCTAAAATAGCTTTGGCAACAGGAGAGGAAAGCGTGATATAAGAACTGTCAAAATATTCCTTTATGCAGCCCTGCTTGCTGTAAATAGTGAGCTTGCGCCAATACACCCCTGCAGAATCAAAAGTATGAGAGAAGCTGGTGTCTTTTGTGATAAAGCCATCAGAAAACTCATATAGAACCGAATCGACATTAAGTAAATTTGAAACAAATGAAATTTTAGCCGGTGCACAATGAGCGAGACTGCGCTCGGGCCAAGCATTATAAGGAATCAAGATGCCGCCATTATAGTCAAGAGAATCCCAGCAACCTGTGATCGTATCGGTAATATTATAATCTACATGCCATGGGAATTGTGTAAAGACATGATGCACGCTGTCTTTATTATTATCGCGGGGTGAACCGTCATTGTATTCCCAATACCATTTATTGCCACCAAAGGCATGATGGGTATCCCAGAAATTCTCAATCTCGCAGGGGTCACGAGGAATTTGTTCTACATAAGGTCCTAAAACAGTAATAGTATCTTTATAAACTGCTGAATCCTCGCACCCATTATTATTCACCTTTAAGGTAACATCATACTTACCTGGGTGAATATGATAGGTAATAAAAGGGTTTTCTTGGAAATGATTCCCTTCTAATTTTGGATGTTCAAAATGCCATTCAAAACCGTGAATAAAAACTTTGGAGCTATCGCGAGAATAATTTTCAAATTGAACTTCTAGGCCTCTGCTACAACCATATGAGGTATCCATCCCGAAGGCCGCTTTGGGTTTTAGTCCTACTCTAATTAACCTAGAAGCCGTGGCCACACAGCCCATTTGATCAGTGACGGTAAGACTAGCTGTATAAGAGCCGGTATCTGGGTAAGAATAGCGGGCTGATTTTCCATCCACACTATCGCTATTGCCGAAATCCCAATGCCAATGAACAATGGGGGTTAGTGCAAAGGCCTCGCCTTCGAAGTTTGAAAAATAGGGAAAGCACCCTTTTAGGGAGTCGACTGCCATGTTTGCCCGTGTCGTCTTTTTTTGAATCCAATTCGGCTTAATGATCTCTTGTTCACAGCCATTTATGCTGCGAACAAATAACCTGACTTCATAGGTTTTACCTGTATCGTAGTAGGTGGTTTGCGGAAATTGACTCGATGAACTATCTCCATTGCCAAAATGCCACATCCAGCTTTGAATCCCTAGGGTTGAACTGGGATAAAAGTTGACTGTTTTTGTTGCAGCACAAATCAAAGAGTCGCTCGCTGTGAAGTCTATATTTGGTGATGGATGAACGGTTATTTTATTTTTTTGAACCAAGGTATCGCCGCATCCTGCGCTGTAAGTCTTCCAGGTAACATCATAAGTGCCGGGTTGAGTGAATACAAAGGTGGCATCTTTACTTGTAGAAGAGAATGGTCCTGCAGTCCAAGATAGTGTACTCGTTGGAGGGCTCGGGTTTGACTTGTCTTGAAACCGCACACTTAATGGAGCACAACCTGATGTTACGTTGGTTATGAAGTCGGCTTTAGGACCAATGGTATTCACTGCAGCTTTTGAAACCGAACTAGTGCATCCATTTGCATCAGTTACGGCTAAAGTAATCGTATAAATTTTGCTACCTGTAAAGGTATGAGAAGGGTTTTTAGTTGCACTTGTACTGGCATCTCCAAAATCCCAAGAATAGGTATAGGGAGCTGTACCCCCTGAAACAATAGGATTGAAGGAGGTAGTTAGGGGTGGAGAGCATGCGATTCCATTGCTCACTGTAAAATCGACAGCAAAGGGGTCGCTTATTTTTACATATTGGGTTCTGTTTCGCACATCAGAACAGCCTTTGGTATCAGTTATTTGTAAGGAGACCGAATAAACCCCACCATTTTGATACGTATGATTCGGGTCTTTTGAACCACTCACACTTCCATCGCCAAAATCGTATAGCCACGTTTGAATAGGATAGGTTCCGAAGGTAGAAGAGTCTTTAAACTTGGCCACACTTGGCGCACATCCGATAACAGGACTGAGCAATCCGAAGTTGGCAACAGGTTTTGCGAAAACGGTGATATAGCCCGTTTTTGTTATCGAATCACTACCGCTAGAGTTCCATACTTTAAGTTTAATGGAATAGGTTCCATCTTGGATATAAATGGCACCAGGGTTTTGTTGATTGGATTGGTTGCCATTTCCAAAATCCCAAAGATAATTGAGATTGGAACCGGTTGAAGTATTTTGAAAATTAACAGTCAGCGGCGCGCATCCATCTACCACATTCGAAGTAAAGCTTGCAGTCTGTGCGAACGAATCCCCAGCTAGGCCTATAAAAATAGACAAAAGGGTCCAAAAATATAGTCGCAGGCTACAGGGCATAGGTAGTGTAAAGATGCCTTTAAAACGTAAAAGGTTGCTGCTACGTAGAAATAATTGTTTGAAACTTAAACTTGAACGAACTCATCCACTTTTTCTACCCGCAATGCAACCATCTTAGAAGTAGGGGTATTGCTCTTTTCAGCCACGCTATCAATAGGGACTAAGACATTTGTTTCTGGAAAATAGGTAGCAGTGCAGCCTTTGGGAATGCTAAATGGAATCACGATAAAACGGTGTGCAACGCGCTCAACACCTCCATGGTTATTGAAAAGGTTGACCACATCACCTTTTACCAAGCCTTCTTTTTTCATGTCTTCTGTATTCATGAAGATCACACGTCGTTCATTTGTAATGCCACGGTAGCGGTCGTTTAGTCCGTAAATGGTCGTATTAAACTGATCATGTGAACGGATGGTCATCATGCGGTATTCTCCTTCAGCAATGGGGAACTCAACCAAATTGGCAGTATTAAATTCAGCCCTTCCACTTATTGTTCTGAACTGTCCGTCTCTAGCACCATTTGGAAGGTAAAACCCTCCTGGCTCACGTACGCGGGCATTGTAATTGTCGAATCCAGGAATTGCTTTTTCAATATCCTCACGAATGCGGTCGTGGTGCTCAGTATAGCGCATCCAATCGATTTTGCTTCTAGTTCCGAGTGTAGCCATTGCCAATAAGCAAACAATCATTGGCTCAGAAAGAAGCGAATTAGAAATCGGCTTGAGTGAACCTTTCGACATTTGAATGACCCCCATGGAATTCTCGCAACTGATAAATTGCTGTTCTCCATGAAGAAAGTCTTTATCGCTTCTCCCTAAGCAGGGGAGAATCAACGCCTCTTTTCCATGGACAAGGTGGGAGCGGTTCAATTTGGTGGAAACTTGAACTGTTAAGTCGCATTTTCTTAAGGCTTCGGCAGTAAATGTGGTATCTGGAGTAGCGGAAAGGAAGTTCCCACCCATGGCAAAAAATACTTTCGCCTTTTCTTCATGCATGGCGTAAATACAGTCTACCACATCGTAGCCAGCGGCTCTAGGAGTTTCAATTTTGAAGGTTTTATCTAATCGGCTTAAGAAGGCTTCTGAAGGTTTTTCATAAATACCCATGGTGCGATCGCCCTGCACGTTACTGTGCCCGCGAACCGGACAAGTGCCCGCACCAGGCTTTCCAATGCTGCCTTTCATCAATAAAACATTGACAACTTCTTTGATGGTATCAACTGCATTTTTATGCTGTGTTAGTCCCATAGCCCAGCATGCAATAATCTTTTTCTTGTTTTTTAGCAGATCGGCAAAGGCCTGAAGTTGGTGTTCGTCGATGCCTGAAATGCGCTCTAATTCAGCGTAATCATATGCGGCTAGACTTTGCTTCAATTCGTCAAATCCCTTGGTATGCTCAGCGATAAATTCATGATCCAAAACCGTATCGGGTTCAGCATCTTCCATTTCAAAGAGCTTCTTCTCCAAGGCTTTGAAAAGGGCCATGTCGCCATTTATTTTTACTTGTAGAAATAAGTCGGTCAGGCGCGCCTTAATTCCTAATGCTCCTTTTAAGGTCTGCGGGTTGCTAAAGCCAATAAGTCCTGTCTCGGGCAATGGATTGATGGAGATAATGCTCGCTCCATTTTCTGAAGCTTTTTGCAGGGCGGTTAGCATGCGCGGGTGGTTCGTGCCTGGATTTTGCCCTATAATTATGATGGCTTCAGCTTCATAAAAGTCTTCGAGTTTTACAGAGCCTTTTCCGATTCCAACAGATTCCGTTAAAGCAACGCCACTTGATTCATGGCACATATTGGAGCAATCGGGTAGGTTATTGGTGCCGTACTCCCGAACAAAGAGCTGATAAAGAAAGGCTGCTTCATTGCTGGTTCTTCCGGATGTATAGAATACGGCCTCATTTGGAGATGCAAGGCCATTTAGGTGATCCGCAACAATTTCAAATGCAGTATCCCAAGATATCGGACGGTAATGAGTATCTCCTTGTGGTAAATACATGGGCTGTGCGATTCTACCCTTTCTACCAATTTCAAAATCGCTCCAATCTGCCATATGCTCGACCGAATACTTGGCAAAGAACTCTGGCGTCAAGCGTTTGCTCGTTGCTTCTTCCGCAACAGCTTTCGCACCATTTTCACAGTATTCACCAAGCCCAGAACGTTCATCATCAGGGTCGGGCCATGCGCAACCCGGACAGTCGAAGCCGTCTTTTTGATTGATAGAAAAAAGTGCTTTTAAACCACGTGGTACGCTCATTTCACCAAAAACGTGCTGGATACTCGAAAAAACGGCGGGCATTCCTGCTGCTGTTGTCTTAGGAGCTCCAAGTTTTATCCCGGTAAACTTTTCTGGATTTTCGGCGTTTGCCTCGTGTTTTTCGCTCATTTGAATTCCTCTGCCAAAGGGTTGGGGTACATATCAGACTGGTCTTCTGTGGTATTATCGAGACAGGCAAAGTCTTTTTCAATCAATAGGTAAAGCTTGCCGCCATCGGGTAAGGTTAAATGGGAATCAAACCCTACGCGCTGCGTGGCTACCCATTCGTCGGCCCAATGTTGAGGAACCATAATGTACATTCCTTTTTCAGTGAACTCGGCCTGCATCTCACTGAGGTCATGACGACTGATTAATCCATATTCGAAAACTCCATTTGGAAAACGTGTTTTGTCGTTATAATAGCCTTCTTGGCCAAAGAAGTCGACTTCCGACTTACTTAAACGGATGCGCACAGAGTCGCCTTTAATTCGAATTTTCATGCTCTTCCAAAAATACAGAACTATTCTTGAATTCGCTCAGGGTGGGTATAGATATTCATTCTTTCTTGCCGCACAAAGCCGATGAGGGTAATACCTGCTTCTTCTGCCAATTGAATAGCAAGGGAGGAAGGTGCACCAACAGCCGCCACAAGCTGAACTCCGGCCATAGAAGCTTTTTGAAGCAATTCGAAGCTCGCGCGTCCACTGAGCAAAAGCAGGTGCTGATCGAGTGGGGTTTGCTGTTGCTTGAGGCAAAACCCGATAAGTTTATCCAAAGCATTATGTCGCCCAACATCCTCACGCAGGGCCATAAATTCGCCATTTTGGTCAAATAATGCCGCGGCATGGATCGCTCCGGTGGATGCAAATTCTTTTTGGGCAGCTTCAAGTTTTTCTGGTAAGGAGGCAATGATGGCAGTGCTGCTTCTTAATTCGGGTGGATCGATGCGAGTTTCTACCAAGCTTTGAACCAAGTCAATACTGGTTTTTCCGCATACTCCACAGCTGCTGGTGGTATAAAAGTGACGGGATAATAAGTCCATATCGGGCTTAAAGCCAGGCTTCATATTTACTTGAATGATATTATCGCGTTGAGATTTACGGAATCCTGGATCAATACGTTGAAGCGATTCGACTTTATCAAAAGAGGGAATGAGGTTTTCGGTATAGAGGAACCCCAAAGCTAATTCTTCATCGTTGCCTGGCGTTCGCATGGTAACGGATACCTGATGGCGCTCTTTGCTGCTTCCCGAATAAAATGCCATGCGAATTTCAAGCGGTTCTTCAACTGAAACTGAATCATCAACTTCTGCTATTTGTCCGCCTTTCCAGCGACGTACACGGATTTCCTTACGTGGACTCATCATGCCTCAAAGGTATCAAAACCCGCTTGGATTATTTGACGTACACGACGAGCATGCTCCGGACTATCTGCGCTTATTAATCGCAATGGATCATCAATCTCCAACTTCAAAGTCTTGGCTTTGTCTAGGATTCGTTTTAATGAATATTCGCCGCGAGTAAATTCGGTATGGATATGATCGCAAAATGATGCGGAATAATAAGTAAGGAGGGGTTCTGGTCGTTTTGTAATACCACTGGCATAGCAAATAGCATCGAGTTCTTCTTTTTGATTATCAATAAGTTGGTGTAAATCCATTTGCTTTATGAGCGGATAGTCACACCCGATAAGAAGAACGTCTCGATTTGGAAAATAATGATGGATACTGAGTAGTCCGGAGATAGGACCATGGCCCATAAACTCAGGTAAATCAGAAAAAGTCGATTCATCCTCTTCTTGTTGTTTACCAATTGAATAGAGCACAGGTGAACAAAAAGGACCAAGCAATTTCCTTAGATGTTCACGTTGAGAAACACCATGGTAATTGATTTGGCTTTTATCTATGCCCATGCGGCTGCTTTCACCGCCACAAAGAATAATGCCTATTGGTTTGTCTTGTTCCATCGCATTAGGTCATGGATAATTTCAGCCTCTTGAAGTCCATAATGCGCGATGATATCATCCAAGAGAAAATCGCGCACAACGAGTAGGAGCTGGACGGTTCCTTTGTTTTGTTTATGATGATGAATTAACGCGCTCAATTCTGGTTCTAATCCTTCCTTCCTGAGGTATTCCAGTTTACCAACTTCATCAATAATGATCCAGTCTAATTCCTTGTTTTTGCATGGATTGAGAACCACCTGACATTCCTTAAATCCGGCATTTGAAAAGTGAAAGCGACCTATACTAGTGCTTGGTTCACTGGTTTCATCTGCTATTTGAAGGGGAAAATAACGTTGTTCGGCAATGGCAAATCCATAGCGTAAGCCTTTTTTATCCGGACAAAGAATTCCATCAACTTTTCCGAAGAAAGGTAGGGTCTGCAAGAGTTCTGTGGTTTTTCCGCTGCGTATCGATCGACTAAATATCCAGATATTACTCATAATCAAAGAGGCTTAATACCAGTAAATTTTGTAAAAAATCGGGATAACGTTGCCATTTTTTAGGTTTCTGTTTGGCTAAGGTCCAAGCAATTGGTAGTTGTTTTCTAAGAGCAGGCAATTCGTTGACAATGGCTAAAATGGCTCCTTTCTGCTTTTCTGATTGGGCGTTTCGCTTCAGAAGCCATCGCAAAAGTGGGTTCAACACATACAGCAAAAATAGGACTACTGCAGCGGTTCTAAATACAAGAATCATTGCCTTGAGCAGTGCGTCTTCTTTTCCATAATTTAAGAAAAAGCTCGATGCAATGAAGATTAAGATGAAGAAGAATGCACTTGCTCTATATCGTTTCTTATTACTCGTTTCTTTGTGCATTTGTTGCGGAATGATGGTTTTTGCCGCATTTAAAATTCGCGTTTTGTTGACTTCCAAACGGTTGGGTAAGCTTAAAGTCCAGGCATAAAGTAATAGAGCCCAAAGGGTATAGAGTCCGAGGTAAGCCATTATGACCTTCCAGCTAAAATCCTGCGCCCATGCTTCTGGAAGGTTTAACTCAGAAGCCATTTTTGCCACCGATTCGTCCATGGCCGTCCAAAGATCCTTTCCGAATATCAAGGTGGGCATGATGAATTTCTGCAAGGCAGATTCCCACATGGCCAGAAGAAAGAAGCTGAGCAAAGAAATAAAGCGAGGTAGTTTGCTGCTAAGAAAAAGTGCGGCCATCAATCCTTGAAAGCCAACTGCGATATAGGCCGCAAAGGAGGTATGTGGGCTAACCGTAAATTTCACGAGCATCACCAAAAGTGTTGCGCGAAGTAAGGTTTTGAAAGGTTTTTCACTGAACCAGGCAATAAGCGAAAGAATAACCACCGCGGAACCGCCAAGCACAATTCCGGTAAAAGGTATTTTCAAAGCATGCATATAACCACCAAGTCCAGATTCCACGAGTGCCCACAAGGCAATGAGTCTTTGAATCAAGTGATTAGGAATAGTGTTGGAGCTAGATTGCAAGGGTATTTGTCTATTTTATCTGTCAGATTTTTAGCAATTTGCAAGAAATAAATAAAATTGCAGTGATTATTTGTCCCCTTTTTGAAATCAGGTCGTCATCTATCCAAACAAACACTAATTATCATGAAAAAATTCTTGTATTTATTTAGAGGCGGAGACGCTAGAAATGTGAATCAATCCCCAGCAGAAATGGAAGCGCATATGGACCGTTGGAAATCGTGGATGGGTCAATTGGCTGGACAAGGTAAGTTGGTTGATGGTCTTCCATTAAGTGGAGAAGGCATGACAGTGGAGGGCACGAATAAGGTCGTAAGTAATGGTCCTTTCGCCGAAGGAAGTGAAATTGTAGGAGGGTACCTCATGGTGAATGCGGCCGACATATCTGAAGCAGTGGAACTCTCTAAAGGCTGTCCAATTTTAGAATTTAAAGATGGAAATATAGAGGTCAGAGAAATCCTCAGTATGTAATTTGCTATCTTGAATTCTACAACGCAGCAAAAAGTAGAGCACTTATTTCGGCATGAATACGGTCGGATAAGTGCTTTGTTATGCGCTCGTTTTGGGATGCAGTATTTGGATGAGATAGAAGACGCTATTCAAGATGCACTTTTAAAGGCCATGCGCTTGTGGCCCCTTGCTGAAACTCCCACCAATCCAGCTGCGTGGTTATATCGTGTTGCGACCAATTCCTTATTAGACCGCTTAAAGAAGGTTAAGCCTGATTCGTTGGAAGACTTGGAAATTCAGGTACCCCAAATGGAAAAAGAGGAATTAAGCGATTTGATTTTTCAAGACGAACAATTGTCGCTTATCTATGCCTGTTGTCACCCTAAACTCAGTGCAAGCGATCAAATTATGCTTTGCCTCAAGCTGCTCTGCGGTTTTAGCACAGATGAAATTGCCCGATTGCTTTTCCTGCAACCTGAAAATGCCAAGAAATCCATACAAAGAGCCAAAGCACGCTTTAAGGAACGTGTAGGTAGTCTGAAAACGCCCAGTCTTGCTGAAATTCATGATCGCACACCAAGTGTATTGGCCGTTGTTTATCTGCTGTTTACCAAAGGATATTTATTGCTAGGGAAGTCTGAGTCTGTGAATCAATCCGCTTGTGAAGAAGCATTACGTTTTTCAGCTGGACTTTATCAGCACGAGGAATGCATCAGTGCTGACTTACACGCCCTCATGGCTTTAATGCTTTTTCACTATTCAAGGAATGAGGCCAGAACGAATGAGGCGGGTGACTTACTGCGCTTAAAAGAGCAAGATTGGAGCTTATGGGACAAAGAAATGCTTGAATTGGCAGAAGTCCATTTCATTAGGGCTTGGTCGCTTTCCTATTACCCTGGACGGTATCTCTTGGAGGCTGGAATTGCACGACTCTATACACGCGCATCCTCTTATTCGGATATTGATTGGGAGGCCATTTTGCTCACGTACAATCAACTTGAAAAAATTAACCCGTCTGCTTCTGTTCAGCTTAATAAGGTGGTGGTTCTTCGAGAAGCAAAGGGGAGTAGGAATGCGATGACTGCTTTGGGGAAATTGGAAGAGGCTCATTTTCAAAGCGATCATATATTCTATTCCATCCGCGCTGATTTGAAGTCGGATTTAGGACAAGACTCCCGTGACGATTTGAAGTCGGCCATACGACTTTGCAAAGACGAGCGCGAGAAAAAAATATTGCAGAGCCGCTTATTAAGTTCAGGCGAAGAAACTTAAATCGTGGGGTTGATATAAAAACCAGCCGGTAATGCTATTGCGGTAGACAGTGGTTGGTAAAACCTCATGTTCCAAAATATCGCTTCGAAACAAAATCAAGCGATTCCCGATTGGCGCGATGTCTTCTTCACGATTTGTATGATAAAGTCTCAAACAGCCTTCATGTTCGGGAATCCAGTTGTCGTTAAGGTACAGTACAAAGGAAATCATGCGGTTATTGCGCTCCTTAAATTGGTCGAGGTGCCGTGCGTAAAAGGATTGAGGAGGGTAGGAAGCAAAATGAAATTCAAAGCTTTTGAGGCTGAGGAGTAGGTTGAGGTTAAGTGTTTTTCGGAGCTCTTCCATTTGATCAAGAAACCAAGATTCGGTTACATCATCTTTGTTCATCCAAGCGATATAGTCACCCCGCACCCCTTCTTGAATGGTATATGCTCCTGCGGTACCAATACCCGCCTTTTGCAGGGAATCCTCATCTAATAAGTGTTTAAGACGATTTTGAAGGCTTTCGAATGCGCCAGCATCCAAATAATCATCGACCACCACAAAACTCCGTTCTGCAAATTGGTCAAACAGGGGTCCCCAGTTCAAGTGCTATATTATTCGTTGCGAAGATAGGAGGGGATTGGGTTTAATCTCACCATTTAGAATCTTCGCAACAAATTCCAATCTATAAATTCCAAGGAGAGGAAACCAGGCCTACCAAATTCTCCTTAAACGATTCATATTGGAATTTGGAACTTGGTAATTGGAATTTATATTCCACGTAATGCTTGCTATTACCGATTATTCCTGTACCTTTGCTTTAATTTTTAGCAGGAAATCATTCTGTTGCGTTAAGTTTCCGGTTCAAATCGAACACTTCTCACTCCCTATTTTAGCTGAAAATTCATCTTTGTGTCCCACGTTTTCTAGAATGAAAGATGGGGAGTTTATCAAAGATGGTAATACCAATTTATGCAGCAAAGAATTAGAGAAGAACAAAAAACAAAACCTTCGCATTACAAAAAATCAAAGTCAAGTTCTAGTCCACGTCCAACCGGTCGTTCAGGAAAACCAACTTCACCTAAAAAGAAAAAGCAAGCTGCGGAATTAGATCCGAACTTGTTTATCAAAAAAGCAGCGAACAGAGAAGACACCCATTATGAGGCTTCTCGTAAAATCGCTGACTTACCTGTGCATCCAGAGCTGGTTGCCAACCTCATTAAAAAAGGATTCGAGTATCCAACAGAGATTCAAGATAAAAGTATCGAGGCCCTTATCGATCGTAGAGATTTGATGGGCATCGCTCAAACAGGTACCGGTAAAACAGGCGCCTTCCTTATTCCATTGATCGATGGATTAATCGGACATAAACCTTCTCACCAAATCTTGGTCGTAGTTCCTACAAGGGAGCTAGCCGTTCAGGTTGAGATGGAGTTCAAAAGCATCACCAAAGGCTTGAACCTATTCTGTTCCTGCTTTATCGGTGGGGTGAACCTCAATAGAGACTTGAACGAATTACGTCGTAAAAGTCATATTGTGATTGGAACACCAGGCCGTTTGATTGACTTAGGTCGTCAGAGAGCTTTAAACTTCGATAGTTTTGATACCCTTGTGTTGGATGAGTTTGACCGATTGCTCGATATGGGCTTTCAGAAAGACATTCAGCGTATGGTAAAATCCATGGGGCATCGTGAGCATACGATACTCTTTTCAGCCACAGAAGAAAAAGGGCAGAAAGAACTTATCGCTGAATTATTGGAAGATCCAGTAGCGATTCGCGTGAGCAACGGTTCAACTACTGGCGATAATATCGATCAAGAAATTATCCGCGTTGAAGAAGGGCAAAATAAGCTCGAAGTTCTTGTGGAAATGCTACAAAAATCGGAATTCGAAAAAGTACTCATCTTCGCGGAAACAAAAAGAGGGGTAAGCGGATTGTATAAAAAACTGAAAAACCTTAATTTTAAAGTAGAGCAAATTCATGGCGACAAGTCACAAAACTACCGTCTGAGTGCACTCAATGCTTTTAAAGAGGGGAAAATTAAAATCCTTTTAGCTACTGATGTAGCGGCAAGAGGATTAGATATTACGGAAGTAAGTCACGTAATAAACTACCAGGCGCCACGCAGTATGGATGCCTACATTCACCGCATCGGAAGAACCGGTAGAGCGGGGAAATCAGGCAAGGCTTACACATTTGTTAACTAAAAGAGACTTTAAAACAATTTATGGCAAAATCGCAACACAGTTTTCAGAAAAGAAAAAGAGAGTTGGATAAGAAAAAGAAGAGAGACGAAAAACTTCAAAGAAAAATTGAAAAGAAGTTTGAAACTCCTGCCACCTTCGAGGAAATGATCGAAGACAAAGAAAATGTTCAGCCTAAAGGTGCTATTATTGTTACCGATATAGCGCATCTTGTGGAAGAAGAAGAGGAAAAGGAAGCGAAAGCGAAAGCGAAAATAGAAGCGAAAGCTAAATTGGATGCAGATGCTAAAGTGAAAGAGGACGTTAAAGAGGACGTTAAAAAAGAAGACGTCAAAGAGGACGTCAAATAAGAACACAATTATCTATTATCAATAAACAATTAGAAAAATGAAAGAAGGAACAGTTAAATTCTTCAACAATGCAAAAGGCTTCGGATTTATTCTTCCAAGCGATGGAACTCCGGACATCTTTGTGCATGAGTCAGGTCTTATTCACGAAATCCGTGAAAATGACAAAGTAAAATTTGACGAAGAACAAGGCCGTAAGGGCTTGAACGCAGTCAATGTAGAACGTATCGACTAATTTTAATCAGTAGATAAATTCACTATCATGAAAGAAGGAACAGTAAAATTCTTCAACAGTGCAAAAGGCTTTGGATTCATCCTTCCTAGCGACGGAACTCCAGACATCTTTGTACACGAATCAGGTCTTATTCACGAAATCCGTGAAAATGACAAAGTAAAGTTTGACGTAGAACAAGGCCGTAAGGGCTTGAACGCAGTCAATGTAGAACGTATCGACTAATCAATCAGTAGATAAATTCATTCAGACCCTGAGAGTTTCGGCTTTCAGGGTTTTTTTATGGGCTTTATCTTAGGTGTTCTGCCCTTTCTCAGTCTAATTTGACTCCACCTTCGCCGAAAAGGCTTCGGCGGACGAAGACGGATCTGCAATAGTGTTGCTGTTGCCAGAATAAGAGGCGCAAGCTTACTTGATTGAAATGAATAGTATGCTGTTTCAAAAACTCAGGCCCATTCCAAACCAGGAGCTAATTCTTCTGAATTGAATTCCAAATGCAATACCCTTCGCTTATTCTTCGATAGACTTTTTGATGAAGCGTGAAGCAGCAATGGCTTCATGATATGCACTGCGCCTGAATTCATTTCGCAAATTCTAGGTTGCGCATGCGTTGTAATCGTTTCAATTTGCTCAGGACTTAAAATGTCCTTATGTGAGCCACTTAATACTTTCAATGCTCCGTTCTTTTCACTGGTGTCGTCCAAGTGAATTCGCAGAGTGAATCCAGCCTGCAGAATAGTTAGAGGAGGACGAACTCCGTAATTCTCTTCCTTGCTCGTCCATTGGCTATATCCTTCAATATCCGCCTTTTGTTTGGTTTGAATGATCAAGTCCTGATGCCAGCCAACCTGCCAATTGTGCTCATAACTTTTGCTAAATAATATCGCCTTTCTCAAGACTAGATTGGGGTTCAACTTCTGGAGAATCATATTTAAGTTTTCATTAAAGAGCATGGGCTTTAAGTCAGGAATCTTCCCCAACACATTGCGGATTGGCGCTGAATGCTCACCATGGGGTAAGTCACCCACATACTTATAGACGGCCATTTTCATTTTGTTCACCTCCCGCGTGGAATACACGTTCCCAAGAACATGATTGCCCTGATTGGTGACAATCGCATTCAGTGACTTAAGACTTGTTTCATCTATCGCGCAATCGTAGAGATCTTTGCTATGCATAAGCCGAGAATAAATTCGCCGGCGTAAATTTAGCGGCGACTCTACGCGTAAGGTTTCTCCAAAGCCCAAGAGTTCGCGCTCTAACTCAAAATTCAACTGTACCTCAAGTTGAATACGGATTCCCCAAGGTGTTTTATCAAGTATTTTTTGACTATGATGGATAGGTTTGGTCATGACATAAGGTGCCGATTGATGCTGAACCTGCACGATAACCGTTTGTGGAGGCTCATTTATATTGACACTTACACCTACCACATTTTTAAAATAGTCACTGACCACTTGATCATCCTCACTCAGTAAAGGGGTATCGGAGATAGAAAGCGACTCAATACGATCGAGTGCTAATAACAGATACTCCTTCCTTGCTGTCCTTTTCCCCAATACAAACCAGCGATTTCTGTATTCCTTTAATAGAGCGGGGTGGAATTCAAAACTTTGGGGATTCCTAGCTTTAAAGGATTGATACTCCAAGAGCAAACATCTTTTTTGCTGAATGGCACGGTAAATCGGATCGATAAAATGAATGCCTTTTAAGGAGTCGTTCTTTTCTAAATCAATGATGGGACGCTGTTTGGTTTTGGAAACATGTACCTTGTCTTCCAGCTTCTGTACCATGCCAGATAATTCCTGAAAGTGGCTAAAGCCCTTAAACTGACGCAGTATTTCAACCACTTCTGTGAGTTTCCCTAAGTCCTGCTGGGTGAGTGGGATATTGGTAATGGAATATTCAGGGTCTTCATAGGTATAGAATTTCTTTTCTATCACGATTATAGG
This sequence comes from uncultured Burkholderiales bacterium, assembly GCA_964620355.1. GTDB lineage: Bacteria > Bacteroidota > Bacteroidia > UBA8524 > UBA8524 > UBA8524. Next base: position 30,322 of record CAZUIT010000032.1, read on the forward strand.
AGCTTGATAACCCAGCTTTTCACTGCGCATTACTTGTATATCCATCTGTACAGTGCGCCTACTCACGCCTTTATCAATGCCTTCAAATTCATAGAGCGCTTCCGAGCAGGCTTCAATCAAATCATCAATAGTCCATCTTCTTACTCTGTTTCTTAAGCAGTTATCGATGGTTTTAAAACGAATCAGTGCATTGCGATTTACCGGCATTTGAAAAATTTCTATAAAAAAAGTGAAAATAATTCATCTGCGCAAAAAGACTGCGCACTTGGGTATTTGTTTTGAATCGTCAAGCGGAACAAATGTTTCCAGATTACCTCTCCACAATCGGGTGGAGAGGTCGCCTGGAGGGCCGGTTGACGTATTAAAAAGATCGTTCATTGAAAAAATTGCTTTCGAGCAGATAATCTTCTCCCGAAAGGAGAGGCTTGTCAAAGTGAATCATTTACTAGTTCGTGCGGGTTTCTAATAGCCCCACAGTGCTTTCCGAAGTATGCTTGGTACAATGAGTAGCGTTTGACGTCTTTGTGTGTCGGAGGTTCGAATCCTCCCCTCAGCAATGAGGTAACTCAGTCTGGGTAGAGTAACAAATGGTAAGGGAGAAATCCTGGTCAGGTTCGAGTCCTGAATTCGTTTAGACCGTAAATCTAGACACAATTGGACTTTTAATCCAAATCCAGAAGCAGACCACTTCTTTAAAAAGGTCAAAACATCGAAAGCAAAGAAGGGTTTCAGCCAAAGAGTTCGCTCTGCGGCACATTGGAACAGCCGAATTGCGCAGGATACCGTGATTTGATTTTTATCTCATTCATTTTTTAGGTTCTAGAAAAATGAAGCGGCTAAAAGGAGAATGACTCAATGCCGATTCCGCATGGGAAAATGGAAAACCTTCCGCGCTTTTGCCTAAAAATTGAAAACGAATAGAAAGGAGTATAAATATGAAAAAAGTAAAAGTACAAACAGGATTTAGTGCCATTGTTTACAAAAACAAAAGTGCACAACGTGTATTAACAGCTGGTGATTACTGGCTTGGTTTCGGTGAGACAGCCGTGCAGTTTTCTATGGCGAAAGCCTTTGAACCTGCTGAGGGTTTAGAGGTCGCTTTAAATCAAGGTGTAGTGAATGATTTCTTGCATATCATCGATGTTGCAGACAATGAGATTGTTGTGCGTTTTGAGCGCGGACGAATTGCCCAAGTGCTTTTCCCTGGTATTTATGCCTTCTGGAAAGGTTTTATCGAGTATAGCTTCACGCGTATTAACCGCGATGAGGTAGAAATTGAAAGCGAAGAATTGAAGCAATTAACCAAACTTGGTTTGATGAGTGCGACTGTTCGTAAGTTCAGTGTGGAAGCAGTGCAATTGGGTGTTTTGTTTATTGATAAACAATTCGTTCGCATCTTAAATCCTGGCAACTATGCGTTCTGGAACAACCAATCAAGTGTTCAAGTAAGCACGGCAGATATGCGAAACCGAATGATGGAAGTTGCTGGACAAGAGCTCTTAACGCGCGACAAAGCCAGTATTCGAATGAGTATGTTCGTTCAGTTCAAGGTGGTGGATATCATGAAAGCCTTGGTCGACAATACCGAGTACGAGAAGCAGTTGTATACCGCGTTTCAATTGGTATTGCGGGAATATATCGGTACAAAAACCCTCGATGAAATCTTGGAAAATAAGGAATCGATTGCCGATTATGTGCTTGATAAAATTAAAACCGTGGCCATTAGCTTAGGTGTTTTATGCACTGATTGCGGTATCCGTGATGTAATCTTACCTGGTGAGATGAAAGAAATCATGAACCGGGTATTGATTGCTGAAAAACAAGCGCAAGCCAATACCATCATGCGACGTGAGGAAACTGCTTCTACACGTAGCTTATTGAATACCGCCAAGTTGATGGAAGAGAACCAAACACTTTGGAAATTGAAGGAGATGGAATATGTTGAACGTATTGCCGAAAAAATCGGCAGCATCAGCGTCAATGGAAATGGTAAAATCATGTCTCAATTAAAAGAGATATTCAGCACCAGCAGTGCCTAAACAAGAGCTCCTTCGGGAGTTTTTGTTTCTTAAATAATACAGTAGTTTTATAAAATTAATCAAATGGAATACACAGGAAAAGATTTGATAGCCATGGGATTGCCTGAAGGAAAAGCTTTAGGAGTCTGTCTATCATTAATAAATACTCTAGAGGAAGCAATTACACAAGAAGCGCTTAAAAGCAAATTGCTGGAGATCTATGCGCAACCGGATGAATTCTTGGCCGATGCACAATTTTCTGAGCTTGCTGCAGAATTGATTCGTCTAGACAAGGAGGAAGAAATCGCTTTATTAGATGAAGCGTTAGATTACAAAATCTATGGCGCAGAGGGGATTGAAGAAGGTGCGATGAAGCAAATGAATCAAGCCATGCGTTTACCAATCAGTAGAGCGGGTGCTTTGATGCCGGATGCACACCAAGGCTACGGATTGCCAATTGGTGGGGTATTGGCTACTGAAAATGCCATCATACCATTTGGCGTTGGCGTGGATATCGGTTGCCGAATGTGCATGAGTGTCTTTGAGCTTCCATCCAGCTTATTGGATGAAGAAATCGGACGTTTTAAGATGATGTTGAACCGTAGCACTAAATTCGGTAGAGCTACTTTTCAAAAGCCTCAAGACCACGAGGTTCTAGCAAATCCCTTGTTCAATGAAATCCCTATTGTGAAAGAGCTTCATAAAAAAGCTATTCGTCAGATTGGATCTTCAGGTGGCGGAAACCATTTCGTGGAATTCGGCGTGACGGAGATTTTAATCGAAGACAAGGAATTGGGGTTAAAACCTGGCAAATACTTGAGCGTCTTATCGCATTCTGGCTCTCGCGGCTTTGGAGCAGGGGTGGCCGGTCATTATACCAAATTGGCTATGGAAAACTGTCGCTTACCACAAGAGGTAAGGCATTTGGCTTGGTTAGACCTCGATTCAGAATTAGGAACTGAGTATTGGTTGGCCATGAACTTAGCGGGAGATTATGCTTCGGCATGTCACCACCAAATCCATGCAAAGATTGCGCGCGATTTAAAGCTGGAACCAGCTGCCATGATTGAGAACCACCATAATTTTGCGTGGAAGGAATTTGGCGCGGATGGAAAGGAGTATATCGTCCATAGAAAAGGGGCAACACCTGCGAGCAAGGATGTACTTGGCATTATTCCAGGTTCCATGACCGCACCAGGATTTATCGTTCGCGGAAAAGGGGAATCGGCATCCATAAACTCGGCTTCACACGGAGCAGGAAGGGCGATGTCGCGCACCAAGGCTAAAAACACATTGGATCCTGCGGCAGTCTCTAAGCACTTGGACGATGCAGGAATCACCTTAATTGGTTCTGGCTTAGATGAGGCGCCAATGGCGTATAAAAATATCCACGACGTGATGGAACGTCAGAAAGACCTGGTAGATGTGGTCGGAAGCTTTACGCCAAAAATCGTCAAGATGTGTGGCGACAACCGTTTCAGAGAGGTGGACTAGTTCCACCTTTTTTATGGTCTTTTTTGTTTTTCCCGAATCTCTTGTGCGACATTATTACAAAGCGCAATCGTCTCTCGCCAATAATCTCTTTCCATCGAACAAACCACAATACTAGTTTGAATATCAGGATAATACTGGAACATGGTGCCCCAGAATCCACCATGTCCATATGCCATAAATCCGTCGCTTTCCCAAGCCATTAATCCTAAACGATAATCCGTTTCATTTTCTTGCTTGGGTGCGTTTATCGTGGTGAGCAAATCAACCGTACTTGAATCAGAGAAAAAGGCTCCAGAAAAGAGCAAACTCGAAAAGCGAGCTAAATCTCCAGCTGTTGAAACAATTCCTCCTGCACCAAACAGGTCAAAGCTTGGATGAAGAGTACGTGAATCTACGTGATAGGCTCTTGCAAACTGATGGGCCAAAGGAGGGAGTTCGGAAGGTGCTTCTTCATACTCATTCCACCACGTATGATGGAGTCCGTTTTTCTCAAATGCCAAGAGGTCACGAACAGCTTGATAAAAGGGTTTTTGAGTAAAGTGTTCGAAGATTTCACCAATGAGTATAAAGTTTAAATCCGAATAATGAAATAGAGATCCGGCTTCTCCAAGTGGGTCTGTATCGCTTACGGCCAAACGAATTTGCTCTTGCCGAGTCCAAACATGATTGGGTTCATTTACTGCCTTGGATTGATAAAAATCTGTCTCCACAAAATCAGCCATACCACTACTATTGCTTAATAAATGAGCGAGCGTGATTTTATCGGTTTTATAGCCATCAGTACGTAATAAGGAGTCGCTTAATGGATCAATAAATGAGGAAATAGCCGAATCGATTTTAACGGGATAAAGTTCGCATAAGCGCAGAGTAGCCGCAGCCATATAGCTCTTGGTTATGCTGGCAATGAGCACCGGCGTATTCTTTTGGAGTGTAATTCCGGCTGCTGAATCGGCCCAGCCTAATGCATTTGTCCAAGAAATGCCTTTGCTTGGTACATCGATGGAAATCAGCATTCCTCGACTTCCTGGATTGGCGCTATAGGTGGAATCCAATAAAGCCTGAAAAGCGTCTGGTGATTGAGTGGGCGTGCTGTCCTGACAAGAGCCAAGGCCAATAATTCCAATTAGTCCAATTGTCAAAAAAGTTCTCATTGTCAATTTTTTAACAAAGAAAAGAAACGGATTTATTAGAACCTCAAAATGTGAATTTAATATGTCATTCATCACAGGAATCATTTTCTTTCAGCCAAGACATGATTGACTTCATTGAGACTTCCTTAAATTGCCAGAAGCGTTTGACTATTTGTTATGAGAATAAAAATCTGTTTGGTTGATGATGAGCAAAGGGCCCTCGATACCCATTTTAAAGCAATCACAAACTTTTTGGATAATGTAGAAATTGTTGGAACAGCCTCCAATCTTGACGATGCGTACCAGCTCATTACAGAAAATAAGCCCGACTTGGTATTGCTCGATATTGAAATGGGAAAGGAAAGTGGATTTCAACTACTGGAGCGCTTTGACGAGATAAACTTCCATGTGGCCTTTATCACTGCCCACGAAGAATATGCCTTACGCGCTATCAAATTTTCAGCGATAGATTATATCATCAAACCCGCCAGCATGGGCGATTTAAAGGCGCTCATAAATAAGGTAGCAGAAAATAAAAAAGCACAGCATGGTCATGCAAACCTCAAACAGATGCTCGGCAACTTTTATACCTCCGAAAAAGGAGAGCATAAGCTCACACTCTCCGTGGCTGAAGGATACGAATTTGTGAAGGTGAATGATATCCTGTACTTATTGGCAGATGGCAGTTATACCCATGTTTGTCTAAAGAATGGATCACGCATTACGACCAGCAAAAACCTGAAATTTTTTGAAAGCATCCTAGACGAATATGCCTTTTTCCGTATCCATAATTCGACCCTCATCAATACCAAATACATTCAACGCATCTTAAAGACTGCAGGAGGATCTGTATTGATGGAGAATGGGGAGGAGTTTAGTATATCTAAGAGTAGGAAGGATGAATTTATGAATTTCTTAGCCTTGAAATAAATACGAAGTCACATTATCCAACCACAACCTAAAAAGGGCCAATTACAAATCGTAAATTAATCTAAACAGTAAATCTTTTTCCTTTACGTTATGAGAACCCGGATTTTGACTTCATTTTTCCAAATAAGTTTGGTATTCATGCTCTTGGTGAGCACCAAAGGATTCGGTCAAAGTCGCCTTTCCAATGTGGATAGCCTATTGCAATTGGCCAAGGTACAACCCACTCCAGAAAAAAGAACAGAGACAGAGCTTCAAGCGGTTAAGGCTTATGCAATCTTTTCGGTCGATTCATGTATTATCCTCACAGACTCCTTATTGGCAGTATACGAAAAGCAAAAGTTTGAATTTGGAATTGCTCGTGCTAAGTCGCTAAAATCCTGGTATATCTCGTATCAAACCCGCTATGAAGAAAGTATGAAGCTCTGTTTGGAAGCCATCACCCTGCAAGAAAAAACTGGCACCGATACGCTTGGACTAGCGAATAGTTATTTGCGTTTGGCTAATGTTTATGTCCATTTTGATAAAATTGAAGAAAGCGATTCGTATTATGAAAAAGCAGGCGTCTTATATGCTGCTTTGAAAAATGACAATGGCCTAGACATGGTCTACAATAATATCGGGGCCATGTATTCATCCATTGATCCTGTGAAAGCATTGCGTCAATACAGAAAGTCGTTGGCCTTGCGGGTACAAATCCCGGATAATGACTATTGGATTGCTTATTCCTATTTTAATATCGGCTCGGCATTCTTGAATCTAAAGCAACGCGATAGCGCGCGTCATTATCTTTATCTAGCGCAAAAAACCTTCCTCCAAGTACCCGATAGGGAAATTCCGGCTATGGCTGTCTTGGGCTTGGGTTTCTATCATTTTGAAGTCTTGGAATACGCACAGGCTGAAAACTTTTGCAAACAGGCGCTAAAAATTGCAAAGGGTAGAAACCATACAGAAATCATTCTTGAAGCAACTTATTTACTGGCAGAAAGTTTAAATAAACAAAAGAAGCACGCTGAAGCATATGCTGTATTGACTGATTTTCAGGGATTAAAGGCGGATTTTGATAGTTTGAACAATGCGTCAAAAGTGGCTGAGTTGGAGCTTAAATTCAATACAGCCAAGAAAGAAAAGCAGATTGCCCAACTTGAAGCCGATAATTCCATTCACGAAAGCGCCCTCAAACAGGCGAAATGGATTGGCCTATTGGTAACGGTTACAGCCTTGTTATTGGCACTCTTCGTTGTGTTTTTCTTCCTTCGCCGTCAGCAAAAGCAAAAACTACATGCAAGTCGATTGGAGGCCGGATTGGCAGAAATACGGCTCGTTGCATTACGCGCACAGATGAACCCGCATTTTATCTTTAACTGCATCAATACTGCGCAAAATTTTGTGATTAATGCAGAAAAGGAAGCGGCCTATGACTACCTGGCCAATTTTGCAAAACTACTCCGTCTGGTGCTTGAAAACTCAGGAAAAACATTTGTTTCATTGGAAGATGAACTCATGCAAATCCGACTCTATATCGAGTTGGAGCTCATACGCTTTAGTGAAAAGTTCAGCTATTCCATTTCTGTAGATCCAGTACTGGAAAACGGGGTTTTTGAAATTCCGAGTATGATTCTTCAACCTTTTATTGAAAATGCTATCCTGCATGGATTGATGAATAAAGAAGACAATGCAGCAGGAAATTTAGCCGTAGAACTTCAGCTCAAAGATGACATGATTCAATGTACGCTTACCGACAATGGGGTTGGTCGAGTTAAAGCCCAAGAAATAAAACAACAAAAGGCCATACATTACCAATCTACTGCCTTACCGAATATTGAAGAACGGCTTTCAATTCTGAATCGTGCTAGTGAAAGAAAAATCAGCTACCGTATCGAGGATATTCATGCCTCGGGAGAAACCGGAACGCGTGTAATCATTGAACTACCTATAAAATAGGGTATAGGTCCTCAACTAAAAACAAAGTGTGCGAATCCAGTTATGTGCTCATAATTGCCAATTACAAATTTTGAGGATTTGACACCATAGGCAGGGCTAGGTTTGACTCAACAAACAAAATAAGCCATGAAGATTTATCCTATCTTTTTTATTCCGCTATTCATTCTAGCATCGGCCATACAAAGCTTTGGTCAGACAACAGGTTCATTTGAGGAAACGATTCGTTTCAATGGTGAAAACCGGACGCTAGCCTGCTTCGTTCCATCTGATTATGATGCGCATAATGAGTACCGCCTAATTGTTGCGCTCCACGGGCTTGGGGATAATGCCGCCAACTACAGAAATGCATTGATTAATTCCTTGAAATGGCCAACTATTTTTACGCAAACTATTTTTATTTGTCCTGATGGAGGCGAAGATCAAAACAGCGATTTTCATTCACCTGCGGGCGATGAACAGATTATACAAGAGGCGATCAACTTTGCGAATTCAAATTATAGTATCAATGCATCGGACATCATTTTACAAGGCTTCTCATTAGGTGGAAGAAGTGCCTTGAAATATGGATTAGAACATCTATCTGCCTTCAATGGTATTTTGCTATGTACACCAGCAGTACAGGGTATTGCCGATGTTTTAAATGACCCAAACATTGGATTTGGATTCGATTATCCAAAGGCAAGTCAAATTCCTATTTTTCTCAGTTATGGAGCATCTGATCAACTTTATGTCGATGCCATTGGCTTGACGATTGATAAGTTGATTGAAAATAATGCCCAGCTTGCTTACGAGAAGGTTACGGGCCTGGGTCATAGCATTGCCAATAGCAGTATTATAAGCAAATCAGTACCTTTTTTTGACACGCCAATTCCCACAGGAGTCGATATGCGTCTGCGAAAGGTTGAATTACCGAGCATAACATGTGGAACCAAGCTTTCACCACGTTGTTTGATACAAAACACGGGGTCAACCACCATTGCTGAAATTCAATTTGAGTATGAGGTTGGCGGAACAAAATTTAGCTTTACATGGACGGGTTCACTCACTAGCTATGCACATCAATACGTTGTGCTT